>CAWJZG010000022.1:0-122963 GCA_963847295.1 uncultured Verrucomicrobiae bacterium | reverse complement strand
TGGGCGGTGGCGGTTTGCGCATCACGCCCTGGAACCTGTCTGCCTCCGCTTTGCAGCGAGCCCCAGTCCAGCAAGCGAAGCCCGGAGAAAGGTTGTTTTAGAGGCGGTTGTGCCAACCGCCGGTCGACAGGCCATCGGTACAAGGGCCCCTACACCAAATCGAACGCCTTGCCAGAGAGACCCTTTATTTCAGCATTTGCTCCCTAGATGTGGATAGGATCCAAATTCCAGATATCGCGCGCATATTCGCTGATGGCGCGGTCGCTGGAGAATTTTGGTATGAAGGGCCACGCCGTTGACCGAGTGGCCCCCCACGACGGCAAGATGCGCCATGCGCACCATCTGCATGGAGCCTTCTTCAATGAGGGAGAGGTGCTGCTTCATCTTGGTGTCGCCCGGCCACTTGGCATCGACTTGCTCAAGGAAGCGCTTGTTGATCTCAAAGATGAGCTGCAGATGACGGGGCACGACCTTCTGGAAAAGTCCCACGCTCCACTTCTCCAGAGCTTCGGGCAGCAGGGTGTGATTGGTGTAGGCGAAGGTGCGCGTGACGATCGACCAGGCCTTATCCCAAGGCATCGCGTATTCGTCATGGAGCAGGCGCTGCAACTCGACGACCGCTATGGCGGGATGGGTGTTGTCGAGTTGGATTGCAACCTTTTCCGGGAAGTCTTCCCAGTCCTCGTTGTAGGAATCGAGCGGGAGATCGGTAGCAAAAATCGCGCCAGAAGTGTTTGTTCCTCTGAGGCAATCAGCAAGCAAATCCAGGAAATCTCTCGCGGCGCCGGCGCTATGCCCCTTTTTTCGCAGTGATGTAGGACGCGATAGTATTCACGCTGACAAACGCCTCTCTGGCCACTTCGGCGCTTGGCGTCGCGACGCCGAAGTTCTTCTCGATGCCGACGGCTAGCTCGAGCGCGTCGATCGAGTCGAGGGCAAGACCCTCTGGGCTGAAGAGCGCGGCGTCATCACCGATATCCTCCGGCGCGATCCTCAACATGAGGTTTTCGACCATCATACTTTTGATGCGGGATTTGAGATCATCTCCGGACATGTAACCGGAAGGAACTAAACGGGATTTCCAAGATGAACAGGATTTTTTATGGTTAAGAAGTGGCTGCGAAAACCCGCGTTGATCAACTCCTGGTGGCCAGAGGTCTTTGCGCGTCGCGCGGACAGGCCCAGCGGGCGATTATGGCAGGCCGGGTGACGGTAGGCGGGCGGATGGCGCAGAAGCCCGGTCTTCAAGTGCCCGAGGATGCCGATGTGAAATTGCGAAGCGGCGAAAGATATGTGGGCAGGGGAGGCATTAAGTTGGAGGCCGCGTTGGATCACTTCGAGGTTTCTGTGAATGGAAAAATCTGTCTAGATATCGGAGCATCCACCGGGGGCTTTACCGACTGCCTGCTTCAGCGCGGGGCAGAGCGAGTTCATGCTATTGACGTCGGGCGCGGTCAACTCCATTGGAGATTGCGGAATGATCCGCGGGTGGTCGTGCGCGAACGTGTCAATGCGCGATATCTGACGGTTGAAGATATTGGAGAATTGGTTCAAATCTGCGTCGCTGATGTGAGTTTTATTTCGTTGGCGTTGATTTTGCCGGCGGCGTTTGCGTTACTGACTGAAGCTGCCGACATGATCGTCCTGATCAAACCGCAATTTGAGCTGTCGCCCGCAAAGGTCGGGCGAGGCGGCGTTGTTCGAGATCCGGCCTTGCGCATGGAGGCGGTTGAGAAGATCCGGCGTTTCGTGGCAGAGCAGGGCGCACGCTGGCTGGGCGTTATCGAATCACCGCTCCCTGGGCGCGAGGGAAACATCGAGTTTCTCGCCCATCTCAGGAAATGATCGGTCTCATTGCCCATTCGGAAAAGGTCGATGCGCGTGCGGCAGTGAGCGAGATGATCGCGGCTCTGACGAAGAAAGAAATTCCGTTTGAATTGGAAACGAACACCGCCGCTCTGGCCGGTCTCCAATCGCCTCTTGACGAGCTTTCACTCGCTCAAAAGGCGGAGTTGCTCGTCGTGATGGGTGGCGACGGAACCATTCTGCGCGTCCTGCACAAGCTGGGTGCGACCATCCGACCGATTCTGGGAGTCAATATCGGTTCGCTTGGATTTCTTACCTGCGCCGGGGTGGGCGAGATCCCCCGCGTGGTGGAAACGATCATCCGCAAGGATTTCATTTTGAGCCCACGAAATCTTCTGATCGCAGAAATCACTGGCCCTTCTGGGAGAGAAGAGCGTCTTCATGGCTTGAACGATGTTGTCGTGAGCCGCGGCGAACGCTCTCAACTTGTGAAGGTTCAGGTGCAAATTGATGGTGCGGCCCTTACGCACTACAATGCCGACGGCCTCATCATTGCCACACCGACGGGTTCGACCGCGTATTCGCTCGCGGCAGGCGGCCCGATCCTTATGCCCGACTCGGGGGCGTTTGTCATTACCCCGATCTGTCCGCACGTTCTCACCAATCGGTCGACGGTCGTGAGCGATCGCTCGACCATCGAAGCCCGTCTATCTGTCCGCGAACAAGAGGTTTTCGTATCCGTGGACGGCCGTTTGTCCCGCGCCATGCGGGTAGGTGATGTTCTTCGCGTTGCCAAGAGCAACCTCAAGTTGCCACTCGTCATGCTGCCGGAGCGTTCGTTTCCGGAAGTTCTGCGCCAGAAACTTAAATGGAGCGGCAGCAATGTATGACTCCCATCGGCGATGTCCTCCAGCCCGACAACGTGAATCTGGCGCTTGCCGCGAGCGATCCGGCTGGCGCTGTCGAGGAAGTGCTCACCAGGCTCGATGGTGACGAACGCGTAACGAATTTCGCGATACTGCGCGAAGCAATTCTGAAAGAGGCCGCGCCGGCAATCTCCGAAAACGGCTGCGGCATTTGCATTGCTCACGGAAGGACGGAATCGGTCTCTTCCTTGGTTATGGCAGCCGGACGTTCGAACAAAGGTGTGAGGTTTCCCGACCTGGCTGAACCCGTAATGCTCGTTTTTGTCGCTGGTATTCCCAGGGCCTTTACTTCGGAGTATTTGCGGATCGTGGGCGCTATTGTGCGCATGTGCCGGGATAAACGCCAACTTCGCAGCTTGCTGCTTGCAAAGAGCGCCGAGCGATTCGTCGCGCTTCTCGGCTATGGCGAAGTCAAACTCTAGCAGGCTGCCGGATGGAAGCCAAACGACCGGCATCCTGCTGGGAGCAGCCCGAGGATGCTTTTTGAGACTTCGCTTAAACTGCTTGCTCGACATCTCGATCAGGGCATAGTGAATGCTACTCGACGAGCTTCGCAGAGAAACGCTCGCGGGAAATAGTCGGGCCGTGGCTCAGCTTGGTAGAGCGCCTCGTTCGGGACGAGGAGGCCGCGAGTTCGAATCTCGCCGGCCCGACCATTCCCTTTCCCGAGTTGTATCGGTCCGGCGAGGTTCGAACGCAGTTCGACTGCGACGCGCGGAGCGCGAAAGAGTGCGGGCGCCAGCCTGATGGCAGAGCCCGATGGGTAAGAGGGTAATCGGGATAATCTCGCCGGCCCGACCATTCCCTTTCCCGAGTTGTATCGGTCCGGCGGGGTTCGAACGCAGTTCGACTGCGACGCGCGGAGCGCGAAAGAGTGCGGGCGCCAGCCTGATGGCAGAGCCCGATGGGTGAGAGGGTAATATAATCTCGCCGGCCCGACCATTCCCTTTCCCGAGTTGTATCGGTCCGGCGAGGTTCGAACGCAGTTCGCGGAGCACGACTGCAGAATCTGGCCAATCTGTTAGCACATGCCGACAGTGAGTTCTTAAATGCTTGCAGCCATGGCGGGGAGGTCCCAATCTGCCGGGCTCCATGGAACGCCTTGATGGCAGGAGGGCTTCAGACCTCCGTGAAGTAAAGATTGAACCTGGTGTGGCTCCACATGCCCATGGCTCGGTCTTGATTCGGTTTGGCCGAACGCAGGTGATTTGCGCGGCATCTCTGGAGGAAAGCGTTCCGCGGTGGATGAGGGAACAAGGAGTGGAAAGCGGGTGGATCACGGCCGAGTACTCGAATGCTTCCGTACTCGACGTGGCCGAGAAAGCCCCGCGACATCACGAAGGGCCGCCCCGACGGACGCGGAACTGAAATTCAGCGGCTGATCGGCCGTTCCTTACGAGCGGCTGTCGATCTCATTGCGCTCGGGCAGCGGACGCTTTGGGTCGACTGCGACGTGTTGCAGGCGGACGGGGGAACTCGTACTGCGGCTATTACGGGGGCCTGCGTTGCAATGAAGCTGGCTTGCCAAAGCCTGATCGATGCGGGGAAGTTGTCGCACTCTCCGCTCAGACGAATGGTGGCCGCCGTCAGCGTCGGGGTAGTTGCGGGCGAAGCGCTCCTTGATCTCAATTACGAAGAAGACAAGGCGGCCGCCGTTGACATGAATCTCATCATGACGGATCAACTGGAATTTGTGGAGGTTCAGGGATCCGGCGAGGAAGCGGTCTTTTCCGCCGAAGAACTGGCGACAATGTTGGAACTCGGCAAAGCTGGAATTCGCCGCTTGCTCGAAATTCAAGATTCCATTCTCATCTCATGAACAAAGCACTGATCACCGGCATCACAGGGCAGGACGGATCCTATCTCGCCGATCTTCTGCTCAGCAAAGGTTACGAGGTCCATGGCATCATCCGCCGCGCGAGCACCTTCAACACGGATCGCATTGACCACCTGTATCAGGACCCACACGTGCACGGCGTGAAGCTTTTCCTTCACTACGGCGACCTCGCAGATTCTGTAAATCTCGTCAAACTAATCTACCAGCTTAGGCCGGACGAGATTTACCACCTTGGCGCCCAAAGTCACGTTAGGGTAAGTTTCGATATTCCGGAGTATACAGCCGATGTGACGGGTGTCGGAACGATCCGAATTCTGGAAGCGATGCGTGAGGCGGGGGTAAATTCGCGCTTTTACCAGGCTTCAAGCAGCGAAATGTTTGGCAAGGTGCAAGAAGTTCCCCAGCGCGAGACTACGCCTTTCTGGCCGCGCAGCCCCTACGGAGTCGCCAAAGTTTTTTCTTATTGGGCCACAGTCAATTATCGAGAAAGTTACGGCATGCATGCTAATAATGGAATTCTTTTCAACCATGAAAGTCCGCGCCGTGGCGAAACTTTCGTCACCCGCAAGATCACCCGTGCAGTTGCTGCGATCAAACACGGCCTGCAAAAGGAACTCTTTCTGGGAAATCTTCAGGCCCAGCGCGACTGGGGCTTTGCGCCCGAATACGTGGAAGCGATGTGGCTGATGCTTCAGCAGGACCGGCCAGGCGATTATGTTATAGCAACCGGGGAGACGCATACCGTGCAGGAGTTTCTCGAGCACGCGTTCGCTCACGTGCAATTGGACTGGAAGGACTACATCAGGCACGACGAGCGATACGAGCGCCCGGCGGAAGTCGATCTCCTTGTCGGCGACTCCTCCAAGGCGAGTCGCCTTCTCGGCTGGGAGCCAAAAGTGCGCTTTCAAGATCTCGTCCGCCTCATGGTCGATGCCGACGTTGCCAGGCTGGAAAAACGCGCTTGACGCACAGCTGGATCGGCTCGATGATTTTGGTTTTCCCAATTCCCATGGCTAGAAAATGTGACATCACCGGAGCTCGCCCGAAACGGGGCGGCAAGATCCACCGCCGCGGTCTTGCGAAGAAGAAGGGAGGAATTGGCATGCACGTGACCAAGGCTACCCCCCGGTGGCACTCGCCGAATCTGAAAACCAAGCGGGTATGGGTTCCCGAGCTCAAGAAGTTTGTCACGGTCAAAGCCACCGCTCGCGCATTCAAGACTCTCGCCAAGAATGGCGCCTATAAGACACTCTCCGATGCGGGCGTCGTCCGATAGAGGCCACATCTCACCCCCTCGTTATGGCATTCAGCGTCGTTAGCCAAAAATCCGGCAAAACCTACTATCTCCATGCGCGTCTCCAGAAGCTCAAGGGAGGACAGGAAGTCACTCTCTACTACTTCGCGGGGCAGCCAGGCCCAGGAGCAATCGATGCGCTCCCTAGTGGCTATCAAATTTCAGAAAACGCGAAGACTGGTTTGCCTCTTTTGAAAAAGGCCTGACTTGTTCGGCCTTTGAGCGCGTCGCAAGCTCACGCTCTCGGATGCGCTCGCGAATAGGCGCGCTTGAGCCTTTCCGCCGTGACATGAGTGTAGATCTGTGTTGTGGAGAGGCTGGCGTGGCCGAGCAGGGATTGAACGCTCCGCAAATCGGCGCCGTTGTCGAGCAGATGCGTGGCGAAGCTGTGACGAAGCTTGTGCGGACTGAGGTCCGCTGGCAGGCCGGATTCGCGAAGATACTTTTTCATCGCAAGCCAGACAGAACGCGCCGACAGCCTGCGATGCGACTTGTTGATAAAGAGGGGACCCGCGTGCACCCTGGCCATTGTGCCGATAGCGCGAGATTGCCTCCAGTGCGGGCAATCCCACGGGACAAATCCGTTCCTTGGCCCCCTTTCCGAAAACGCGGACCGTCTCGCTGATGGGATCAAGATCCCTGACCTCCAACCTGACTAACTCGGCGAGTCGCAGGCCGCTCGAATAAAAAAGCTCGAAGATCGCTTCGTCCCGGCTTGCCATCCAGGCGGGCGCCTGTTTTTGCCGCACACTTTTCTCAGGCCCTGCAAGAAAAGATTCGATTTGAGAATGCGTCAAAAATCTTGGAAGTTGTTTTTCCTTTTTTGGGATTTCAATAGTCTTTATTACATTAGAATCAAGTATGTTGCGGACTACCAAAAACTGATAAAAGCTTCGAAGTGCGGAAAAAAGGAGGCGGATGCTTGAGCGTGCGCGTCCGGATTTCATGAGATGGAAGAGGAAGGCACGGAAGTCGTCGGCGGTTGCGTTTTTCCACGAAAGGCCAGGTCGGAATCTTTGAAAGGCTTCCAATGCGATTCGGTAGCTCGCCTGGGTATGAGACGAGGCATTTTTCTCGCCCTCAAGATAGAGCAGGAATTTTCCAGCCAGGACGTCATCCCTGGCACTGACGCGATGCTTTTTTCGGGCCGGGCGAGTTCTCTCTTTCAGGAGACGGAACCCATTGGAGGGACGAGCGGGGGTTGTGCTGTGTTGTCGACCTTCCCGGATTTTTGCGTGCCTCGCTGGAAGCGCAAAGTCGCGGACCGGGATTCTACGCCGTCGGGGGAAACCGCGACGATGGGAATTTCGTAAACACCATCCGGAAAGATGAAATGGTAGCGGAAAGAGCCGTCGGGATTCAGGGTGATGGGTTTTCCGTCAATGGTGACTTTTGCGCGCGGATCGGTGCCTCCATAGAAGATGACCTCAGCGTTGACGTGCATGAAGAAGTTCCGCGCCACGCCGAACGAACTGACCCATTCCGAAGCGCCGGACCAGCTTGTGACTGCGGCTTGAGACCAACTGGTTACGGAGGCTTGACTCCAGCTTGAAATGGCTGCCTGCGCCCAACTGCTTTGGGCTCCCTGGAGCCAGCTCGAAAGTGCTGCCTGCGCCCAACTGCTTTGGGCTCCCTGGAGCCAGCTTGAAATGGCTGCCTGCGCCCAACTGCTTTCGGCCCCCTGAAGCCAGCTTGAAAGCGCTGCCTGCGCCCAGCTGCTTTGGGCTCCCTGGAGCCAGCTCGAAATGGCCGCCTGCGCCCAGCTGCTTTCGGCCCCCTTAAACCAACTTGACAATGCCGACGGACCCCAGCTGGATTCCGCCGCCTGCGCCCAGCTGCCGAGCGATTCCCCGCTGAATCCTGCTGAGCTCTGACCGGCCGCCGCCCAACTTGACAAGACCGCCGTAGCCCAACTGGAGAGTTCGCCTGGACCCCAGCTGGTAACTTCCCCGCTGGAAAGACCGCCGAGCGCACTAAATAAACTGCTTTCCGCCGCGCGCCACTGCTCCTGGGAAAAGGAGCTGATCGGCCCTTGGCTGCTGAGCTTTTCCTCGAGAAGCTTCCGCACCTTGGCTTCAAACTCCTGCGAACTCAGTCCGCCGCTGGCAAGTTCCTCGAGGAAGTTACTTCCCAACACAGCCTCTAAAACGATTCGCTGTTCCAAAGAGATTCCCCCCGGCAGGGACTCTGATCCGAAGGCAAAAAGCTGACCTTCTTTTTGAAGTCGCGACAAAGCCGTGATGAGCGTTTCGCCCGACTGCATGGCCTGCTGGATGCTTTCCATGAGCTTTTGAAAGCTCAAGTGAAGCGGGATGGTAGCGTAGTCGAATTGATCAGATTCGGAAAGGTGGTCAGGTGGTGTTTCGATCGTGTGGGATCGGGCAATCACGTTCCAGACGCTGCCGCGGTTGTAGCCGATTTCGACCGTGTATTTGGTGCCCGCTTGCTTTACGGGAATATACCAATTTCGCGTCTCGAAAGGGACTTCGATTTCGGCTTCAACAGTCTTTTCGCCTTCGTAGACGCGCAAAAATGTTTTTCCGCCCGGATGCCGGGAAATGTCGATGTCCCAGTAAGTGAAGAGCCAATGCGGCTCCTGGGCGACGAGGAAGATCGTGTCCGAGCCGTAGCTTTGGGGCAGATCCCCGAGTTGGTCTAGATCGACCGCTTTTCCCGAAGGAGAGGGTGGAGGCGAGTCGGTTTTGGCTTCCGCCACGGGAATCACCGGTGCCTCAGGTAACCTAGAACCCGATTTTTTCTTGGCTTCCCCCTCATTTTTTCGACTCATGATGGCTCAATTTACTCCTCAGAGGCAGATAAATCACACGGTATCAAAGCTGGCAACGCTTTTTTCCCATCGGGTCGATGTTGAAAATCCATTGTAGCATCGTAATCTTCCGCATATGAAAGTATGGGGTTTAGTTACGTTTCTCGCGATAGAGATTGTGGGCTCGGCATTTGCGCAAAATGCCACGACGTCCGGGATGCTTGCGCGCCAACTCAACGATGCATTTTCCTCGGTCTACGAGCGGGTCGCTCCCGCCGTTGTTGTGATCGAGGTGAAGCGTTCCTCGGACGTTTCTTTGAGCGGACTGCCGGAGGGACTCGAGTTCTTTTTGCGCGCACCCGACGGTGCGCCTGCCCCGACAAACCAAGGTTCTGGCTTCCTGATCTCCTCCGACGGCTACATCCTGACGAATGATCATGTGGTTGGTGATGCTGCCAAGGATGGAATCACTGTGCGCCTCAAGGATGGGCGGAAGTTTCCGGCGAGCCTGATCGGATTGGATGACAAGTCGGATCTGGCCGTCATCAAAATCGACGCCAAGGACCTTCCGACTGTTGAGCTTGGGGACAGCGACGCTGCGAAAGTCGGTCAATTTGCGTTTGCTATCGGTGCACCCTTCGAATTGGCCTACACATTTACAGTCGGCGTCATCAGCGCCAAGGGCCGTACCAACCTCACCGACAGCCGCAACTACGAAGAGTATATTCAGACCGACGCCTCGATTAATCCCGGCAACAGCGGCGGGCCGCTTTGTGACATCGATGGTCGCGTAATTGGCGTCAATACGCTGATTTACCGGATGAACCGTGGCCTTGGCTTCGCTATTCCCATCAATCTGGCGCGGCAGGTGGGCGATCAACTCATCTCAAGTGGACGGGTTTCACGGCCATGGCTCGGTATCGAAATTGTGGGCATCGAGGAAAGCGAGGCGCTGCAACGCTATTTCCCGGACCTGAAGAGAGGAGTCGTCGTCAACGGTATTGCGCCCGGCACCCCGGCGTCCAGCAGCGACCTGCGCGCGGGCGACGTGATTGTGAAAGTTGATAACGTTCCTGTTTCTTTTTCCCGCGATGTTCAGCGAGAGATTCTCGCCAAGAAAGTCGGCCAAAACGTTCAGCTTGAGCTGTGGCGCAATGGGAAGGCCGCGGTGGTTTCGCTGCGGACTGGAGAGCAGCCCGACAGGATGACACGTGCCTCGAACCGACGTCTGCCGGCCGAAAGGCCGACGACGAAGCCGGTTCCGCCTGGCTCGAATCACGGCCTCATTGTTGAGGATGCGGCGCCCGGAGGCCCGGCCGGAGGCGTCAAAGTGACAGACATCGCTCCTGGAAGCGCCGCCGATGCGGCGGGTCTCATGCCGGGAGATGTGATTTCCGAAGTGGCGGGCAAGCCTTTGAAGGGAAAAGCCGATTTCGAAGCGGCAATTACCGGCGCGGATCTGACGCGCGGAATCATGATGATGGTTGACCGAGACGGCCAGAGAACGTTCGCTATTCTCAAACCTTAGCGGGCTTGCGAGTTTTCCCCTGTTTTTCCGCCGGAGGCGGAATTTCGGCTAAAAGAATCCCTGCGCAGCGCAGCTTTTGCGGGCTGCCGAGGGCCACGCAGTCCTGTTGGCATGTTCGAAAGGTTTTTTCTCGCGGAAAACCTCGCCAATTTGGAATCGAATGGCCAATACTACGGAGTGGCAACCATGCAGCGTCTTATCTCCCAAATTGGCCGCAGCCAGCGGCTTGCGGTTGTCAATCTCCTTAAGCGGAGCCAGGGATTGACCGTCAGAGAGATGGCGCACCGGCTCAGCATGAGTTATATGGGCGTTAAACAGCATTGCCTCAACCTTGAACGCGACGGATATCTCGGCACGTTCCGCCGGCATCGCGGAGTCGGAAGGCCCGAGCTTCTCTATCACCTCACTACCAAAGCACAGGACTTGTTTCCTCAGGCCGACAACATGCTTTCCATTTCGCTTCTCGAGCAAGCGCGCAAGCTTTACGGCGCCACCGCGGCGGAGAAAATCCTCTTTCTTCATTTTCAGGAAAAGGCGAAGGCTTATGCTCAGAAGGTGCAAGGGGAGACGCCTTTCGATCGCGCGAAAAGTCTGGCTCGCCTTCGTGACCGGGAGGGGCACATGTCAGACTTTGAGATCGAACCGGCGCCGCGCATCATCGAGCGGCATCACCCCATGCAAGCGCTTTTCGAGGCCTTTCCCGAAGCCGCGGCGATGGAACGCGACATGTTCCAACGCGTGCTCGGGGTTGCGATCCGCCGGGAGCAACGGCAGGCGGGTGGAACGCATGAATACGTCTTTTCGATTCTTGCGCCGGGGACTTGAAGCCGTTGGGGTCACCGGGCAATGTCGAGATTGCCGTCAGCGGCTTTCGATTATCGCAGCGCCTGCGCTTGCTAAAGTCTTCGCGCCTTAGTCTTGCCAAGCTCCGCACAAGAAGCTTTTTTCGCTCGCGACCCTTTTTACTATGAGTCTTGATATTCCTGCTCTCGAATTGGCCGCTCGCGATGCGCGCGGACTGGCAATGGATGCCGTGGCGAAATCCAAATCCGGGCACCTCGGACTGCCCCTTGGCGCGACCGAGATTGGAGCTGTTCTCTATGGCCACGCGCTGAAGCATTATCCGGACGATCCTCGTTGGTTAAATCGCGACCGCTTCGTTCTCTCCGCGGGCCACGGCAGCATGTTTCTCTACGGCTGGCTGCACCTATCCGGTTACGCGGTGCCCTTGGAAGAGGTTAAGAATTTCCGCCAGCTTCATAGCATCACTCCGGGCCATCCGGAATTTCACGAAACCCCCGGCGTTGAAGCGACCACTGGTCCCCTTGGGCAGGGTGTATCGAATGCTGTCGGCTACGCGATTTCGTCAAAAATGTGCGAAGCGCGCTTCAATACCCCGGAGCACAAGATTTTCGACCATCATGTTGTATGCCTCGCGGGGGATGGCTGTCTTCAGGAGGGCATTTCACAGGAAGCATCCGCTCTTGCCGCGCACCTCGGCCTCGATAATCTGATCCTGTTCTATGATTCCAACAACGTCACCCTCGATGCGATGGCGCCGGTGACTCAAAGTGAAGATACTGCGGCTCGCTATGAGGCCTACGGATGGGACGTTCACAAGATTGACGGACACGATTTCCACGAGGTTCTAGACGTTTTCGAGAAAGCCAAGGCGTCGACGACGGGAAAGCCTCAATTCATCGTGGCGAAGACTCTCATTGGCAAAGGCATCCCTGAAGTTAGCGGCACGAACAAAGCCCATGGGGAGGCCGGCGTAAAATACGTCGAAGCCTCGCGCAAGGCCATCGGCCTGCCCGGCGAAACCTTCTTCGTGTCTGCGGAGACGCGTTCCTATTTTGCGAAGCATAAGGAAAAGCTCACGGCAGCTTACAAGGAATGGCAGTCCGCATACGAAGCATGGAGGGATGCCAACAGAGATCTTGCCTCGGAGCTCGATGCGGTTCTTTCAGCCGAGACGCCCGATTTGCTTTCGGTTATTCCAAAGTTCGATCCTGCGGCAAACATTGCAACGCGCAAGGCTGGAAGCGATGTCCTGCAGCCGCTCGCGCAGGCTATGCCGCTGGTCATATCGGGCAGCGCCGACCTGCACGGTTCGACGCTCAACTACATAAAGGATGGCGGGGACTTCAATTCAAAAAACCGCGAAGGTCGAAACCTTCACTTTGGCATTCGTGAGCACGCCATGTGCGGCATCCTCAACGGCCTCGCATACGATGGAATTTTCCGCCCAAGCGGTGCGACGTTCCTCATCTTCAGCGATTATGGGCGTCCTTCGATCCGGTTGGCCGCACTTTCGAAGCTTCCGGTGGTTTACATTTTCACGCACGACTCGGTAGGCGTTGGAGAAGATGGCCCCACGCACGAACCTGTGGAAACGGTCGCGGCACTGCGCGCAATCCCTGGTCTCGATGTAATCCGCCCGGCTGATCCCGAGGAAACGGCGGGCGCATTCGCCGCCGCTTTTCAGAAGACTGATGGGCCAACCCTGCTCGCTCTCTCGCGGCAGAATCTGCCGACCTTGAACGACATATCCGTCGAACTACGGCGCGAGGGTGTTTTCAAGGGCGGCTACGTTGCAAAAATGGAGACGGCCGCGCTGGAAATCATCTTGCTCGCAAGCGGGAGCGAACTGCAGCACGCGCTCAAAGCCGCCGAGGAACTCGGCCCTGGCACCCGAGTCGTTTCAATGCCTTGCTTCGAGCGCTTTGAGCGCCAGGAGGCTGCTTACAAGGAAAGCGTTCTTCCCAATGCCGTGCGAAAGCGTGTTTCTATCGAGGCAGGTGTTGCCGATCCGTGGTTTCGATTTGTCGGTTTGGACGGAAAGGCGGTCTCCATTGACCGCTTTGGCATGAGCGCGCCTGGCGGCAAGGTGATGGAGGCCCTCGGCATGACCGCGGCGAAAGTCGTCGAGGCCGCAAAGTCCCTTTGATTAAGAGGCAATCTTCGCGAATGCTCTGATCGGGAATGACGAGGGCACTTGTCGAAATGTTTTTCCGTGTTGGCCGGCGGTGAACTCACCGCCGGTCTGGAATTCAATCGCCGCTTGCGCGCTCAAAAATAGCCGTGTAATTGGGCTTCGCTGGTTCGAAGCGTGCATGCGCCGCTGGATTTTGGCTCTCAACGATGTAAGGTCTCGGCGCGTTCGTCTTGGAAAATCCCTGGTTCACTTTCAGTTTCACTGATTTCTCCTACGCTTTTCTAAGCGTCCTGCTCGAGGGGGTGCCGTTCATTTTGATCGGCACGCTTCTCTCGGGAACTATCGATGAGTTTCTTCCCTCCCGCGTGATGGTGCGACTGCTTCCGCGAAATGCGTTCCTTGGCATTTGCTTGAGCGGAGCGATGGGGCTGGTTTTTCCGATGTGCGAGTGCGGTGTAGTTCCCGTAATTCGCCGATTGATCGGCAAAGGTCTGCCAATTTCCAATGCGATAGCTTACATGCTGGCGGCGCCGATCGTGAATCCGATCGTGATACTGAGCACTTATGCGGCGTTTCGCGGACAGAACGCCGCAGAATTTACCTCGCTGCGCCTGGGAGTGGGATACCTCGTTTCGGTGATCGTGGCGCTCGCCGTGCACAACCTGCCATCGCAATCGGTCCTGCGAAGGGGGAGTTCTCTCGGAGGTGTCCGCGGCGCGACGCAGCGGGGCACGCAAGAGGGTTCTCGGCTCGCGTGGGGAGGGCGTTGCGCGTCGCGGTAACCGATTTCCTCGACGTGATGGTTTTCTTTATCCTTGGCGTGACCGTCTCGTCCCTGTTCAGCACGGCCGTGAATCAGGAACTGATCATGCCGCTTGCGCTCAACGATTGGATCGCAACGTTTTCCTGATGGTGTTCGCGGCGATCCTTTCGCTTTGCAGCACGTCCGACGCCTTTATCGCGGCGACCTTCATAGCGTTTCCAGCCGTCGCGAAGCTAGCGTTCCTGGTTTTCGGCCCAATGTTCGATCTAAAACTTCTTTTTATCTATAGCGCCGTATTTCGGAAGAGGTTCGTCGCCGGATTGGCAGGAGGACTTTTTGTCTTGATCGGTCTGATATGCGTGCGATTGAGAATCCTTGGGTTATGACAGAATCCGTGCAGCGTTACCTCTCCGCAGGAGTGCTCACGATTTGGGGAGTCATGCTCGCGTATTTTTATTTTTCCGGCCGCGTGGCGTCTTACCTTCATCCCTCCTTTCATGTTTGGACCGGGATCAGTGGAGTCATCCTGGTGCTCCTTGCGGCCGGCTTGCTTTTCCTCTCTGACGGGGAGGATCCTTGCTGCGAGGGCTGCGACCATTCGCACGGAAGCGCCGTCGCCGCTACGCAGCGTTCTTACAGCGCTCGTTCTCGTGGTCCCCTTGCTGGTGGCCGCGACGGTATCACCGGATCAGTTCGGGGCGGCGACAGTCACCAATCGCGGTTTCATCGAAAGAATCAACGATCTGCCTAGTTACAAACCTTTCGTTGAGCCGCTCTTGCCGGCAGCGGACGGCTCGCAAGCAGTCGGGCCTGAGGGCGCCGGCGAGGGCTATTTGCCAAGGAACGAAGCGGGCCAGATCAAAGCCCAAACTGTGGATCTTCTCTACGCTGCGGAAGAACCGACAATGCGTGCCGATTTCGAGAATAAGGACGTTGAATTAATTGGACAGTTCATGCCGACGCGCGCGAACAATCCCGGCGGCAACCGGTTCGACCTGGTGCGAATGTTTGTCATTTGCTGCGCGGCAGACGCGCGTCCGGTGGCAATCAGCGTCCAGATGGACAAGGTCCAGCCCACAGCCGAGATGAGCTGGGTGAAAGTCATTGGCAAGGCCGCTTTTCCCGTCGAAAGCGGGCGAAGAGTTCCGCTCGTTCTTGCAGAAAGCGTGACGCCCTGCGATCCCCCTGAAGAGACATTCATTTACTGATGAAACCAAGCTTGCTTTTCATTGTCCTGTTGCTGCCCTTGACCGTAACGGCCGACGACTTTCGCGGGGCGTGGATAGCGTCCGTTCACAACATTAATTTTCCCTCGAGCGAAGGCCTTTCAGCAGACGCCCAGAAGGCGCAAATTATTCGTTTGCTCGACGCGGCGAAGCGCTGCCGGCTGAACGCTCTGATGGTGCAAGTGCGTCCTGAGAGCGACGCCCTTTATCCGTCTCGGATTGAGCCCTGGAGTCGCTATTTGACCGGCACCCAGGGCGCGTCGCCAGGCTACGATCCCCTCGCGTTCTTCATTAGCGAAGCGGGGAAGCGCGGAATCGAGGTCCACGCTTGGTTCAACCCGTATCGTGGCGCTGCGAATGCCTCGCAGCCTCGAGCTGCCAATCATATCAGCAGGCGTTTTCCGCAGTACGCTTACCGCATCGGAAGCGTGCTTTGGATGGACCCCGGCGCTCCGGCGATCCAGGAAAACATCGTTAACGTCGTTCGCGACGTTGTGCAGCGATACGATGTGGCAGGAGTTCATTTCGACGATTATTTTTATCCCTATCCGACCGACAGCGGTCGTGTTTATCCGTTCCCCGACGACGCCACCTACGCGGCGTATCGCGCGCGAGGCGGAACGCTTTCAAGAGCCGACTGGCGGAGAGACAACGTCAATACGCTGATCCGCCGGGTGAGCCAAGTCGTGCACTCGGAGAGGCCAGGCATAAAGTTTGGCGTGAGCCCGTTCGGGATTTACATGCCAGGCGTTCCCGCGGGCATCCAGGCTGGCGTCAATCAATATGAGCAGCTTTACGGCGACCCGGTCAAATGGATGCGCGAGGGATGGATTGATTACCTCGCGCCGCAACTCTATTGGCGCGACGGCGGGCCGCAAAGCTTCTCGTCGCTCCTTCGCTGGTGGCGCGGTCCTCAGGCCAACCCTCGCGGCGTGCCTGTTTGGCCGGGTGTCGCACTGGATCGCTTGAGCTCGCACGGATGGACATCCGGGGAGATTGCCCGGCAGTTGCAGGTGGAGAGATCTGTTGGTTCGCGACTTCGAGGCGGCGTCATTTTCTGGAACATCAAAGCCCTGCAAAACAATACCAAGAGCGTGAATGCTGTCATCGCGGGCACTTGATGCGCGTTGCTTCTCTTCGTGTGCCTTCTGGCGGCCGGCGCACAAGCCGATTGGCGGACGGCCCTGCCGGGTTGGAAGTATCAATTTCCTGCGGATCATGGAAACCATCCCGAGTTCAAAACCGAATGGTGGTACTTCACCGGCAACCTCACAGCCGCGGACGCTCGCGAGTTTGGCTATCAACTGACCTTTTTTCGGCACGGCGTGATGCCGTTGGACGCGGACATCATTCCTCTGTCTCACTTCGTGACAAGCAATGTGAAGTTCGCGCATTTTGCCGTGAGCGACATCTCCGGAAGCGCTTTTCAATTTTTCCAAAGGCTTTCTCGCGGCGCGTTTGGCGAGGCCGGGTTTGGCGGGCGTCCGCGCCTGGCCTGGATCGAGGATTGGTCGTGCATGCTCAGCGAGGACGGGGCTTTTCGGATCAAGGCAAAGGCTGACGATCTATCCCTCGATCTCACGTTAAAGCCTGCGAAGCCGTTGGTCATTCACGGACAAAATGGCGTAAGCCAAAAAGCGGAGGGCGAGGGGAGGGCATCGCACTACTATTCGTTCACGAGACTTTCGAGCGAGGGTGTTCTGCGGATCGGGAAGCAGGAGTTTACCGTATCCGGCTTGAGCTGGTTCGACCATGAGTGGGCAACGAACCAACTTGCGGCCAATCAGGTCGGTTGGGATTGGTTCAGTCTGCAACTCGATGACGGCAGTGATCTGATGCTTTTTCAGCTGCGCACGAAGGATGGCGGGCGCGATCCGAACTCGGCGGGCACTTTCGTCGACGCGAACGGTGTTGCGACACCGCTCGCCGAGGCCGACTTTACGCTCGAACCCGTCGAGACCTGGTCGAGTTCGCAGTCGGGCGGCCGCTACCCGGTGAAATGGCGTATCTCGATCCCGCGCTTGCAAGCGCGCTTCGACGTAGGCGCCGCGCTTAACGATCAAGAGCTTTACCTCAAACCCATCGCTTACTGGGAAGGTTCCGTTCGCGCTCAGGGCACGGTCGGCGGAAGAAACGTGACAAGGTTCCGGTTACCTCGAAATGACTGGTTACGCAGGTCCCATCACCGGCATGCGGGCCGAGCCGTAACTGACCGTCGGACGAAACGATTTTCGCTTCCAGCGTCGAAAGCCGATCATCGAGTTCAGCACGGTTCTTAAGATTGTTGCGAGTTGCGGACTATCGGTCTAGTCTCGCGCTTCATGAGTCGTCGGATTCATTTCTCGATCGCCGGAACCGTGCAGGAAGAGATGAGTAACCGCGCCTTCATTTACGGAGCCATCGTGATCGGCACGTTGGCCATTTCGCTGGACTTTGCATCGGTGGACCTCGCGTTGCCCGCGCTTGAGACCCAATACGGGCTGGACATTGAAAGCGTCCAATGGGTCATCAATGGATATGTTTTGGCGTTCGCCGTCTTGATGGTCGCAGGTGGGCGCTCGCGCGGATGCTTACGGAAGAAGGAAGATTTTTCTAATCGGAATGGGGATGTTTGCGATTTCGTCGCTCTTGGGCGGGATGGCATGGAGCGGGGCGATCGGTGATCGCCTTTCGCGTGCTGCAAGGCGCGGGTGCAGCTTTATTGTGGCCGGCAGATGATCGGGATGGCCTGTGCCGCTGTCGGCGAGTCCAATCGGGGATTTGCACTTGGGCTGATCTTTGGGACGTGCTCGATCGGCAACTCGGCGGGACCCGTCGTTGGCGGCGCGCTGACGGAATGGTTTTCCTGGCGCTGGGTGCTTTGGATCAATGTGCCGATGGCCCTTTTTGCCATGCTTGTCACGGCCTGGAAGGTTCCTAAGGACGCCACAAAAGGCGAGATCCCGCATAATGATTACCCTGGAATGGTTCTTTTGACCGGAGGGTTGGTCGCACTAATGATCGTGGTCTACCAGGTTGAAGCCTGGGGCTGGACCAATTCCAAGACGATCGGGTTGTCGGCGCTTGCGATCGCTCTCCTTGGGGCATTTCCGTTGATCGAGCGGCACGCGCGAGAACCATTGGTTCCGCCCGAACTGATGCGCAATCCCGAGTTCCTGACGCTGTGCTTTTGTTCGGTGATCATCTGTCAGCTGTTCTTTATCGTGTTGCTCTACTTCACCCAGTACGCCATGAAGTTCTTGGGCGACGACCCGATGTGGGCTGGCGCGCGCGTGGTTCAATTCATGCTCAGTTACGGCGTGGTGTCCTACTTTGGAGGAATGCTCTACGGGTTTGTTGGCGCGCGGAGGCTTCTTTGCATCGGGCTTGATCTGCGCGGCGGTGGCCTCCGTCTTGCTGGGGATCGTCGGTCCCGGCGCGCCATGGCTGGCCTTCAACGGGTCGCTCGTTCTGCTTGGAATCGGCGTGGGCGCGGTGATACCAACCGTTAGCTCCCGTGCGATCGAGGCTGTCGGAATAGATCGGGCCAGCCTCGTCAGCGGCATTGTTTTCATGTGCCAGCTTTCCGGAGCCGCCCTGATGCTCGCGGTGAGCACGGCGATTTTCTCCGCGGCAAGCGCGCGGGACTTGGAGCGTTCCTATGCTCGCGACGGAATCGTTCTTGCCCCCGACCAGCGTCAGGCTGTGGAAGAGATAATGGCG
Source organism: uncultured Verrucomicrobiae bacterium (assembly GCA_963847295.1). Classification (GTDB taxonomy): domain Bacteria; phylum Verrucomicrobiota; class Verrucomicrobiia; order Chthoniobacterales; family Terrimicrobiaceae; genus DASTFP01. The sequence goes on along the minus strand of CAWJZG010000022.1, from coordinate 104,176 downwards.
GGCGCGAAAAGCGTTCACGCGCTTCCGCTTCGGACCGTCACGGAGGTTGACGACTTGGCCGGCATCGTCGACCGCGCCTATCAACATGGCCTGCGGATCGTCCTCTGGCTCAGCGCCGGATTGGTTGTCGTTTGCCTTGCTTTCGTCCTGCTATTCGTGAAGCCCGGCGCTGCTCCTCCGTCGCCGGCGTGAGGTCGTGACGGCGGATCGCCTCCTCAGTGAGCACGCCAATGAAAGGCAGATTGCGATACCGCTCGTTGAAGTCCAGACCGTAGCCTACAACAAATTCGTTTGGGATGTCGAAGCCCACGTAATCCGCGTCGACCGGACGCGGGCGGTCGATCTTCTTGCGAAGCAGAACACAGACTTTAAGGCTGACTGCGCCGCTCTCCGCAGCAAGATGCTCGCGAATGGCGTGCAAAGTCGCGCCGCTGTCGAGGATGTCGTCAAGAATCAAGATATGACGGCCACGGGTGTCGGCGATCTGAGTCTGGCGAAAGTTAACCCGGCCGGTGCTTTTGGTGCCGCGATAGCTTGAGACGCTCAAGCAATCGACTTGCAGGTGTATCGGGACTCTGCGCAGAAGGTCCGCCATGAAAATGAAACTACCATTGAGAATGGCAACAACCGTGACGTCCTTTCCGCGGTAGTCCTCGGTGATTTCGCAGGCGAGTTCATCGAGCCGGCTGAGTATGGTGGACTCGTGGTAGAGAACTTTTCGGATGTCTTGAAGCATTTGAGCTCGGCCTGTCAGCGTTCTCACCGATACGAGCCCATGGCAATGAGTTTTCCCTTTCGAACCGAGAATAGCTCCTTGCTCACCGGATACGGAGAGGAATCGTATTCCGCAATGACGATCTCCGAGAAACGCTGATACGCGGGCGAGGCTTTTGGAAACACGAAGATTCGGAAACGATTGGGAATCGCGACGAGGAGATCGGGGCCAATCGTATCGCTGAAGAGCGTCGCGAACTCAGGCGCGAGCACGGCGGATGCCGTTAGGGGACTGTCGGATTCGAGCACCGCGCATTGAATGACGTTGTTTTCGTCACGAATGAAACGGGGCTTGAGCGCGGCGAGCACTTCGGAGGCGGCCTTGGGTGCGGACGCGAGGATCTTGTCCCGGGTGGCTCCAAGCGTCGTCACCTCGTCGCGCCGAAGGGGAAGGATTTCGCCGTTAACGAAGCGCGCAGGCACAAGAACAGTTCGTTCCGCTCCGACAATCGGCCAGCCCGACTCGTAACGCATGAACGTCGGCTCTATGAGGAGATGCCAGGTTTCCTCCGCAGGCGGATCGGGCGACCATCACAGCCGTCAGAAAGCCGATAGCACATTTGAGTTTTCTCCACCGTCTGCTACAGAGAGCGGGGTCATGATTGCGTTTTTGGAAGGCGTGCTGGAGGAAGCGCTCCCCACGCAGATCGTCGTCAATGTCCACGGCGTCGGCTACCACGTGATGATCCCGCTTTCAAGTTTTGAGCGACTTTCCCATCCGGGATCGCGCGTCAAAATCCTCACTCATTTGGTGGTTCGCGAGGATTCGCACGTGCTCTACGGATTCAGCACATCCGGGGAACGCGATCTTTTCCGGCTCTTGATGCACCACGTCTCGGGCGTGGGTCCTAAGCTGGCGCTCGCAATCCTCAGCGGGATGAGCGTTGAACTGTTCAAAGCGGCCGTCGTTTCCGGAGACATCGCGGCCATTTCTCGCGTCAGCGGCGTGGGCAAAAAGACGGCTGAAAGAGTCGTTCTTGAATTGAAGGACAAGGTGGGTGTTGCGGCGGAGTGGGAAGCAGCGAGCGCAGCGAACGCGCCCAGCGAACGCGATCAGGCTGTGCATGATGCCGTGCTCGCCTTGATTTCGCTGGGTTACAAGCAGCTCGAGGCCCACAAAGCGATCAAACAGTCCTTGGCAAGCGTATCAGCGACGCCGCCTGCGGACGACCTGGTGAGGATGGCTTTGAAGATTCTGGCATGAGCGAGGAAAAATTGCAGCGCGCGGAAGCGATTCGCTCCGCTTTGCCGGAAGGCGGTCTCTTCCATGAGAAATCCTGGCGGGTCTCTCCGGACGCTTTCGTGATCGACCGAAAGTTTGCGCAAGAGATTGATAAGCTCGGTTACCGTCTCACGCGCTTCGTTCGAGCCTGCAATCAGCTCTATCGCTTCAGTATAAGCGGCCGCCAACCGGCGTGGATTGCGGATCTTCTGGACCGCGGGAAACCTCCCGAGTTGGTCGCTCTGCAGCGCGAGAAGGCGCTGGTGATGACGATCCCTGCGAGTCATTCGTCCCGACCTCATTCTTACCGACGGCGGATACATAATCGCCGAGCTTGACAACGTGCCCGGTGGCATTGGCCTTACAGCCTGGCTGGATCAGGTGTATTCGCAGAATGGCGCACGGATTCTTGGCGGCACCGAGGGAATGCTGGATGGCTTCGCTTCGATCCTGCCTGGGGGCGACATTGTCGTCTCAGAGGAGGCGGCTACCTATCGACCGGAGATGGAATGGCTTGCGGCGCAACTCAACGCATCGTGCTCCGAAATTGGGTCGTGGCGCGTCGTCGATGCGCTTCCGCGCGAGGATTGGCAGCGGCGAGTCTACCGGTTTTTTGAGCTCTATGACCTCGCCAATGTTCCGTGCACTCGGCAGCTTTGGGACAAGGAGCTCCGGGGCGAACTGACGGTGACGCCGCCCATGAAACCTGCGTTGGAGGAAAAGATGTGGTTCGCTCTTTTCTGGCTGAAACCGCTCGAGTCCTTCTGGCGTCGCGAGCTGGGTGATCGTGCCATGCTGGCTTTGCGCAAGGTCATTCCCTACACGTGGCTCGTTGATCCGGAACCCTTGCCCAGACATGCAGTGCTTCCCCGCCTCGAGACCAACACATGGGAGGAGGTTGGCCATTTCAGTCAGAAACAGCGTGCTCTAATTCTCAAAATCAGCGGCTTTTCTGAACATGCCTGGGGCTCGAGGGGCGTTGTCGTCGCCCAGGATATGCCGCAGGCCGCGTGGCAGGCCGAACTTAGGAAGGCCCTGGCTGAGTTCGACACGCATCCGCACATTCTCCAGCAATTCCATCAAGGACGGTTGGTTGAACACGATTATCTCGACATCCCCGCCGGTGAACTTCGGCGGATGCGGGGAAGGGTCCGTCTATGCCCGTACTACTTCGTGGGCGAAAAGACAACCGTCTGCGGTGGGGCGCTTGCGACAATTTGTCCCGACGACAAGAAGCTCCTGCACGGCATGACGGATGCTATTCTTGTTCCCGCCGCTGATCGACACCGACAAGGAAGCGCGTTGATTTTTTTTGTTGACAAACCAGGTCCTATCTCTTCTTGTCACCGTTCCCCTGCGATTCAGTCGCCGGATGCAGGTATGAACAGCCAACTTCTTGAAGAAGCCTCTAAAGTGATTCACGAGCCTCAAGTATTAATCAATATGGTGTCGAAGCGGGTCCGCCAACTGAGTGCGGGCAGTCGCGCGATGGTTTCCGTGGAAGGCCGCATGGGCCTTGCAGACATTGCCCTGGCGGAGATCGCCCAGGGTAAGCTAATCCTGGGTCAAGCCCAGAACGGCCAGAAGCCGGAGGAATAATCCTCCGCAAGCGGGCGTGCGATGTCCGCAGAGATTGTCACCAACCGCAAGGCTCTCCGGGATTATCACATCCTGGAAACTCTCGAGGCGGGCATTGAGCTCACAGGCACGGAGGTCAAATCCATTCGTGCCGGTCTCGTGAATCTGCAAGGCTCTTTCGCTCGGCTCGAAGGTAGAGAGATCTATCTCTACGACAGCGACATCCAACCGTATGTGCGTGCGAGCCACGAGCAGCATGAGCCGAGGCGCCGCCGCAAGCTGCTCCTGCACCGGGCAGAAATCGAGAAGCTTGCCGCGGAAACCGAGCAGGCAGGCCGCACGCTTATCGCGCTGAAAATGTACTGGAAGAAAGGACGGGTAAAGCTTTCCCTGGGTATCGGAAAAGGAAAGGACTCCGCAGACAAACGTGCCGACCTGAAAAAGCGCGTGCAGGAGCGCGAAGTTCAAAGGGTCCTCGCAGGCATCCAGCGGAAAAGGTAGAAAGTGATCGACATCCGTGAGTAAAGAGATTCCCGCGTAACACTCAGTGCGAAGGCCAAAAAAAGATTGTCTTTGGAGTTCCGGGAGCCATATTTCCCAACCCTCTTTCAAGGAGCCTTAGCTCAATCGGTTAGAGCGCTGCCCTGTCACGGCAGAGGTTGCGGGTTCGAGCCCCGTAGGCTCCGGTCTATTTATCTTCATATCCAGCCATCTCCTCTCTTATCGGATTTGAAAGTGTGACAGTAAAAGTGTTACATTTTTGAGCATGAAAGGCGCTCAAAATCCGATGCGCGGCATCTATCGACGAGGCAGTATCTACTGGCTCGCTCGTCAAGTGGACAAGAAACGCCATTTCGTCAGCTTGGAGACGAGTGATCCGGTTGAAGCATTGGGCCGAGCCGAAAAAATCCGCACTGAAGGCGTCTTGGAGAGCGGAACGATTCTCTGTCACACTGTGGAACGTTACATTCGGTATTGCCGTGGACGCGGAGAATGGACTCTGTCCACTGAACGCAGCAAAGGATACGTCTTGAAAAGCTTTGCGAAGTGGGCAGGTAGGATTACTCCTGCCGAGGTTTCGCCGGAAATAATCCATCGTTACTACACCGAACGGCTCAAGACTAAAAGCCCACGGACGGCTCACGGAAATCTCATGACGCTTCGCGGCCTTTTCCGTTGGTGCACGGAGGTAGAGCGAACCTGCCGGGATAATCCTGCGGCGAAGGTGCGAGTGAAGACACCTTCCTTGGCGGCCAGAGAGGACTTTTGCTCGCCGGCGTTGAGAGACAAACTGATTTCCAAATGTCCGAGGGATGATTTGAAGTTCGTGCTTTACTGTGGTTTTCATGCCGGCTTGCGGTTTAACGAGATTGTGGAGGCAAAAGCATCTTGGTTTGATTTGAATGCGGGACTCCTGCATCTGCGCAAACACGAAGGGATCCAGTTTAAAGACGGAGAAGAGCGAACGATTCCATTGACGAAAGGATTTTCGACGTTTTTGAAGACTTATGGTCTTTACGAGCCATATATGGTTCACCCGGAGATTCCCGCGCGCCGAAAAAGCGTCTATCGCTGGGATTTTGGTAGGCCGTTCGACCTCTATATGGAGGCACAGAAAGTTCCGTGGGTGACGCCGCATATCATGAGGCATACTTTCGCCAGCCTCCTGGCGAGCGCAGGCGTTTCGATCTACAAGATTGCCAAATGGCTCGGCGATGATGTTCGGGTTGTGCAACGCCATTATGCAAAGCTCCTTCCTAATGACGGTGAAATTGAGCGGGCGTTTTCCGATTTTCAGCAGACTGTTTCAAAGCCTCGTAGCCTTCCACGCAAATCCGCTTCCAGCAGGCAACGCACTCATCGTAGTCGAACGGTTACAACGTGAACTATTGCGCGATATCGGTTTTGTTCATTGCTGACCTCCATCTGGATCTAGCCATGAAAAGGACAATCCTTAGTTTCGGAATTTCTCTACCCGCAGAATATCCGAAAGGAGATCGACAGGACGGTGCCAGCCGCCATGCGCAATCGCTGTCGTCTCCGGCGTGGGTATGGATGATTGACCCGCATGCCAAGCGTCAGTGCAAAGCTGCTTCCGTCGCGAATGAAGGATTGAAGGAGTGCTCCTGGAATCGTTCCCGCGAGCACGACCTTGAGTGGGAATGTCAGCGGGACGAATGCCGTCCAGCCTGCGAGTTGGAAGCGCCAAAACAATGGGAGACGCGACCAAATGGCACGCAAGTTTCCAACGTTGTGGCGAGGTTCGCCTGAGGCTTGCATCATGCTATCCTCGCCGGCCCCTCTTCTTGGAGATCTCCTCTCCGAAAACATCGGCAAGAGAGAGGTTCTGGCTGCGGAGGATCTTCTCGATTTTTCGCAGTGTCGCCGACTGTTGGCGGTTTGTAAGACGGTACAGGGTCGATTCAGCGATCCCGAGCTTGCTGGCAAGGCTGGCATAACTCTGCTCACCGCGCAGAGCTTTCAAGAAGTCCGAAAATGCCTTGTCCAGACTGGGCATTTTCCCAGCCTTGCAGGCTTTTCATTCCGTATGTGGATGATCTTCCATATACGGAGCGCCCGATTACGATGGCTCCGGCACTGGACCCGCCCCGGAGCGACCACCGGACTAAAACGCGGGGGTGCAGCGGCGGGGAGGGATGCTCACCACCATGGCTTTTGACCAGAGCAGCCAAGGGTGATTTGAGACCAGCTCCTGCAGGCAGGTCTCGAGGGCCTTCTTCCCCTCATCAGTTGCGCAGTTGCGCGCCAGCAAGCGAGTCTCACGGCCCGTCTTCGCGCTCGTGGAGTACGGTCGTCAGCGAACCTCACACCAGTATACCAGAGCTTTTGCAGGGTTCATACGTCGGCGTTCCCTCCAACCGAATCCGTAACGCCACCCCTTTATCGCCAGTGTCCCCAGCGCCGAAAGCAATCGAGAAAGTCGAGCGTGCCGCCGGGAAGCAAGCAGAGAATTTGCTCTACCCATCAAGCGGAGATTTCAAAGCCAATGACGGCTGCGCGGTTGGACTCATTCTCGCAGTTTGAGGGAGTCGGAAATCTTGGCGAGTTGTGAATTGATGGCTTCGACTTTCTTGTTGTCCGGTGTCGCGTCGCCGCCGAGTTCCAGCTTCACGGTGAACTTGAGTTGGTGCGGAACGGCAGACTTGAGGATGTCACCAACGGCGTCGGCGAGATCCTGCAACTGCGACAAACTCAATTCCGCTTCGGCGGTGAGGACACCGGGCCTTCTGGGTAGTGGGGGTGGAGGTGGCGGAATGGGTGACGCTTCGGGCAAACGCACCTTCACCGCACCGGCACCACTCACTGGACACGGCCAAGGGCCGGAATCCGCGGTGCGTTCAAGCAGGCGTGCGCGCAAGGCACGGTCAATCGCGTCGCGAACCGTTGGCCACGGCAGAAGTTTCCCGAGGCTGGCGGATAGCGCGGTCGAGAGGCCGATTGCCGTGGTTTCATTGCCGGCCCATGCGCCCGGCAGCGCCTCCGGGAGCAACGTGTTCACATCAATCGGCGCTGGCGGGGCCGCGAGCTTCGCGGCGTCGGTCATCACTCCTGCTGGAATTGGCTCGCCGCAAATGCTGGCCGGACCGGAGATCAGCCACAGGTTTCCAGCTTCGATGGCTTGCATGACGGCCGCCCGCACGAGTTCCGGTGCCGCTTTCGGAATCTGAACCGACTCATCGTAAGTGCTGCCATCCGTGACGAGACGCTGAACCTTCACTACCTTGCCACCGGCGAAATAACTCACGACGCCGTTCACCGCGACTTCCCCCGACGGTGGCCAAAGGTCAGGCAGGACGTTGGGCGTGAGGATTGATGTGGAGACTTCGCTTAGCTCCGCGACCTCGGGTAGGACGACTTCCCACGAGGCATCCTTCTGGACTTCATCGATGCCGACGTTCTGCCGCCAGACCGCGCGCACAGACTTGTCGGGACGCACCTGGCGCAGCACGAAGAATCCTTGCCGTGCGCCATCCGCGAGAGTGTCGATGATCTCGCGCCTTCGCAGCATCTTCGGCAGCTTCGGCACCTGCGCAAAGGATCCGACGAGGTCTTTCACGCGGCGCGAGGTTTCGTTCGGCGCCCACAGGTTGTAAGGCCCGCCTGGCAAGAGCGCGTTGGCGCTCACCGGATTGTCTTCGATGCGCGCACGCGGATCAGCCTTGATCGTCGTGAATAGCGGCTCGCTCCCCGGCGTAAGCTTGAACGCCTGGATGTCACCGGCAGCGCTCTGCGTCACGTCGATGCAATACGCCTGACGGATCGCCTCCGTGATCTGGCCGCGCGCCCTGTCTGTCTCAGCCCCCAAACGCTCTGCGCGGATGGGATCGAGCTCCTGACCGCGCACCATCTCTCGCACTTCCTCCCAGCCGAGATAATTCCGCACCATGCTGCGCGCGGCATCGAGTCCGTCTCGGGACGGCACGGCCAGCACGATAGCATTCTTGTTCTGGCGAGGTTTGTCGGGGCCGGTCGTCTCCTCGATGTAGCGTTTCGCCTCGACGCTTGGATTGCCGGATGTGGATGCGGACTTAGGGCCGAGCACGGCGTAGTGAAAATCGCCGTCGTCCTCGATGTCGTTCGGGCGAACCGGGAGCACATGGGGAATGGCGCCGGCGGCCGATGCGCCCGCCGTTAGATCTTTCACTTTGGTAATGCTCGTCGTGAGAAGTGATTCGACCGCCTCGTCCTTCACGCGATCCTTGCACGCGGAGAAGTGCATCTGCCGAAGGTTCGGCCGCGAGCCGAGACGCCAAGTTCTCGGGAGCGCCTTTTCGTCCTTCGGAAAGTTCGCTTCGTCGAGGAACCACGACGTGTCCATCCATCGCCTGAGCGCCTGCGGTGGAAGAAACTTCGGCACGGCATCATCGAAATAGGCCCTGCAAACGATCAGCCCGCGCCATCTCTTTGGCGCGCTTCGGCATCGAGCATGCGGGGTGCGAATCGTTCCGTCAGAACCGGCCCGAGAATGGAAGTGGCTACCATCAGGACGAGCACTGCGTTGAGCATCCTTTCATCCAGCATCCGCTGGCCGTCCGAGTTGACCGTGTGATAGGCGACAAGGGTTGCGGCGAGCGTGGCAGCGACCTGCGGCAGGGTCAGCGCCCATATCGTCACTCGTGCCGCAGGCGTGTAGCCGAAGGCGCGGCCTACGATTTGTCGCTGCGATCCACTTTCCGAGGACGAGCGTGGCGATGATTCCCGCGACCAAAGGGAGGCTGTCGAGGACGCTTTGCGCAAATGCGATCGGATCGATGAGAAATCCCGTCGCAACGAAGAAGCAGGGAATGAATAAGGCCTTGCCGAAAAAATCCAGCTTGGTCTTCGCCGCGCGTTCCCGGACCGCGGCGTTGACGGCGAGTCCCGCCAGGAAGGCCCCGACGATGCCCGGCAGGTTGATGAAATCTGCAAGCATGCCGGCTGACCGCCATGATGCCGAGCATCAGGACGAATTCGGCGTCCTCGTTGTTCTGCACCTTGCTCAACACATAGGCGCCCGCGCGACTGAGCCCGAAGAGGATGAGAGGGACGAAGACGGCGATCTCTATGAGCTGGGTGGCGAGCCCGGATAGCGAGAAGCCAGCCGTGTAGGTCGGAACGCAGATCGCGAATACGATCAACGATAGCGTATCCGACAAAACCGTTGCGCCGATCGTAACGATGACGGGTTCGAGCCGGATGGCACCGAGACGGCGGATGATCGAAAGGCCGAGCAGCGTGTGGGATGCGAGCAGCGACCCGACGACAATCGCGGGAATGATGGCATATCCGAAGGCGAGCCCAAACAAGGTGCCGAGGAGCAATGGCACAGTAGTGGTGATCAAGCCGAAGATGATTGACCGGGTTTGAGCCTTGCGGAAGAGATCGACGTCGACCTCAAGACCGGCCGAGAACATCAACAGCAGCTTGCCTAACTCCGCGAAGAAGTTAGCAATGGGTCTGTCCTCACCGAAGAAGCCCAGGACATGCGGCCCCAAGACGACCCCGAAGAGCAGCAACCCGACCATCTCCGGGAGCCCGACGCGACGGGCCAGCGGCGGAACGCCGGCGATTACCGCGATGGCGATAGCAAACTTCGCCAAGGGCGGCAGAGCCACCATCTGCGACCTAAGTGCTTCGAGTAATTCCATCGCGCTCTTACCAAAACACCAGCTAAGGCGCCGCCGGTCAACGCGCGCTTGATCCAGTCATGGTGCTTCTCATTTGGCTTCTATCGGCGTGGCACATAACCCGCGTGATTCTCAGGGATCCGAAGCAGCCGGCGGAATTCGTCGACAGACTTTCCGCGTGGAAGCGCCTTCTTAGTTCCGACAAAGCGTCTTAAAACGGCCTTCCAGAGGAAATACCTCGTCGCGAAGATGGGGATGTCGACTTGATGCTTGAAGTTGCTTCGCGGTCACCTCATCACCGTCTCCATGAGCCCGAGCGACCGTAAGCCCCGTGGAAGGAGCCGGAGCCGCCGCCCCACGAAGCCGAGCCACCGCGGTAACCGCTGATATGCCCCGATCCATCATCCCATGAAGCGGTGCTTCCGCGCCATCCTCGGGCGTATCCGGAGCCATCGTTCCAGGAAGCGTAGCCTCCCCGCGCGCCATAAGCACGCCCGTAACCACCTAGGCCGAACTACCACCATAGTAGGCGCCATGATAGAAGCCCGCTCCGCCGTAATAGGCTCCACCATAGGTCGCGTAGGAGCCGTAGTCGGAATCGTCCTCATAGACTCCAGTGCAGCCAGTCTGGGAGACCAGAAAAACCGCGCCGACAGTCATCGTTGCGATGAGAGAGAAGAGATGTTTCATAAGAGTTTCATTGATGGCCCGGATCAGCGGGCGTTTGGCTTGATCACAGAGACGAAGGGGATTTCGCGGGCGCCGGCCGGTTTTCGGAAGGAAAAATCTCCGGCCTTGAGCCACGGATTGAGATTCCAACTCAAGAATTCAACCAACACGCGCGGCAAATTTGTCCGGTCGGTAAAGGTCACCGCCAGTCGCCAGGGCAGTGCGCGCTGGCCCGACTCGATCCAGACTTCCCAATTCACGCCAGGAGACCGAAATGCCAGATGCTGGCACGGGCGTCCGTTGACCACCGCCGGACCGACGACAATGCCGCTGATCAGTTTCCGCGTCAACACGCCATAAGGATCGCTGAAAAGGAAGGGGGCGGAAACGAAGCGGATACCAGTCTCCTGCTGCATCGCCGGGACCATGGTGTCGATTGTCGACGGGGCTTCAACAGTGGAATAGACGTTGTTGACGGGAGCGAAGGCGGAGGCCGTGGCTCCATCGAAATAGAAATCGAAATTGGGGGCCTCGCCAGTGAGCCGGGCACGCAGCTTGTCTGGCCGTTTAAGCGCGACCTCCGCGGTGGAGAAAAGCGTAATGAACTGGCCGGTTTTCGCGGGCACCTCGACGATGGTTCTTGAGCGATAGGTAAGCGCCTTCGCCGCGCCCAGCGTCGTGCTCATGCGTTTGAGGGCTTCGAGAGCTTGGGGTCGACGCGCGATGTTGCCTGTGCCGGCGAGGGAGATGCTTCCTGCGCCCGCACGGTGGCGGGTGCCAGAACCGCGAGCACGGAACATGCGGTCAAGGCGGTCGTAACGAGATGGTATATTTTCATAATAGGATCACTGTTTTGGGCGAGTTATATTGGGAAATTTGCCTTCATGTGCCGTTGTCGCGTTCGAGCAGGCTCATGTTTTGGCAGGAGTTTAGAAGAAACACGGGTTTAATTGCTTTCAATTCAGGAATCTTCACTGACTGACACTTAGCTGCTTCTGGCATGGACTTCTTCAGAATTTCACGCCAACTCCCGTGAAGAGTCCGGATTGCGCGGCATCGTAAGTCAAGCCGTTCTTTGTAGTAATCCATGTAGAAAAGCGATAGCCTGTCTCAAGAATGTTCGCGTGAGATTGACGCCAATCGAGCCGCTGGCGAACCAGCGATTTGAGAGCCGGCTCCAAATCCGCCGACATCCCCCTGGAGTGCCAGGAAGAGCCAACGAGTGAAGTTAATCTGACCGCGAAGGCCAATGATCGGATCGACCCACCACTGGTCACCGGATTTCGATGTCGGGAGGGCTTGTTCGATTTGTTTCGCGAGAGCCTTGGCGAGCTTTTTCTGAGCGTCGGCCACGCGGTTTTGGATGTCGGCGGTCAATTGATTCTTCGCGGCTGCGATGTCGGCTGCGGCAACAGCCGCGGCGAAATCCCGGAATTGCGAGTCGCACACGTCGGAAGACGTTCGAAAGCTCCTTGTCGCTGAGGAAATCGCGTCGACGCTGTCGCGGCGTACTTCGGCCCAGTCCTCCAGGACCCGGCTCGTGACTCCCTGGGTGATTTGGTTTTGGAGATCGCTTTGGAGGATAGCGCTGCATTCTGCGCGCGTCTTCCGATGATGGCGTCGGCGCGTTGCCGAACTCGCGAAGCGATGTTCCCTGCCAGCGAATTGCCCACATCCTGAACGCCGGCATCGTCAATGCTCGCGCCGATATTGATCCCGAAGTAGTTGTAGCGCGCGCCCGCGTAGATATCGAGGAAGCCGCGCCGGTCGTCAATGATCCGGTAAGCGAGCGCAAGCTCCACCATTCCCTGCTGAAGCTTGATATTCGCGTTGTTGTAAAGCGGCCCGGGAGTATCGCCGCTCGCCGAGAGCTGGGCGAAAAATCCATCGCCGAGGATGCCCCACTTCCCTTTCCGCACTTCGCCCTTGGCCATGATTCCCCAATCAAGATGCTTGACCACGGTCAAGGGGTTATAATCAACGTGAGTGTCGAACCCCTTCACGCCGACAGTGCCGTCCACGCCCAGCGCCCACAGGTACGGTTCGAGGATGAAGGACCAGCCGTTGGGATCCTTGCCGGGAACAACTTCGAAGCCATTGCGTCGGGCAACGACGGAGTTGCCCGGCGTCTCGACCGGGACGGTGTCTTTCAGTGAATGCGGACTTCGCGCAGGGACGGGTGCGGCGCCAGGATTCTTCGCCGGCCGTCGGTGTGGCGGCCCGCAAAGTTGGCAACCAGCGCGAGACTGGTTAGAGAAGGCAACAGGCCGGATGGATGGCATGGCATAACTCCTGTTATTGCTCACGTCTTAGTCGGGCAGACGAGCGACGAATCGGTGAATGATCATGGAAAGTTTATCGGGCTGGAGCTGCTGGTTATTTGAGCGGGTTGGGTAGCTGCTTCTCTGAAAACTTGATTCCGCGCGCGGTCAACGCTTCGCCAGCCATTGGCGACACGACGCCCGTGAGAGCCACGAGGTAGCCGGTTGCGGGCTTGCCAAAATGCGTGGCCTTGAGCGCGGTGATGAATCGCTCCGTCATTGGTGTCCACGACACATAGTCCCATTGGATCGGGACGACCACGGTGCCGTCATTGGTCTGGCAGACGGTGAGGCCGTTGAGATGCGTGATGCGGGCAACCGGCGCAGTATTGTTCAGCGTGGCCATAATCTCGGCGCTCTGTTGAAAGGCGATGGCGTCGTGTTCGTCCTGGCTGTTCGCGGCCTGGAGGATGAACTCGCCCTGACCGGGAATGTTCCCGAGTTGCGCCGAGGGCGGCGACGATAAGCGTCTGGGTAGTCGGCGAGATAGCACCGTTGTTCACAAACGCGTTCGCGGCGTCAGGGGCGATGCCCATGTTGTTGGTGAGCAGGTCGAGATTCATCTGGCGCAGTTCGCCGGGACTCTTGTCGCGCAGCGAAGCCTGCAAGGTTGCGGTCCAATTGAGTCCGTGGATAGTAGCGCCAGCCGCGCCACCGATCGCGCCCATCCCGAGGCCGACCGCAAACTTTCCGAGGAAGGCTGGCCACGCCACTTTGTTTAGCTCACTCTGAAAGACCTGGTTGTTGCAGTAGGGATCAACCCCGAGCTTGAGCGCGAGGTCGCGTTTAGTCTTGGCGAAGCCGCTCAAGTTTTCGACAAGCTGTCCTTGGCCAAGCCCGGAGTCATTCCCTTCGGTGACGTTCTTCAAGGCCTGTCCGGCTTGATTGAGAAAGCCCAAAATACCGCGCGGCACGCTGGCAATTGTCGGGAGCGGATTGGTGATCAAGTCTTGTGCCACATTCAGCGGTCTCGCTGCAGCTTGCGCCGCTGCCTGGGTGAACTCAGTCGTCTGCGACATGGCTTGCAGCGCAGCGATGCCTTTGATCTCCGCGACGCGACGCATGAGCATGTCATTGCCATCCGCGGTAAATACTCCGAAATCGGAATCGATCGTGAAGGCGTTGGCCCCCGCGTAAGTCGGCACGGGATCGCGTACTTGAAAGTTTGGCCCCTGGTAAAACTCGGCTTTCAAGATCGCGGCTGCGCTGAGCGTCGGCGGGGCCTCGAAGACTCCCGGCGGCGCAGTGGCAGCAGGCGGTGGCGGCTGATCCTGCGCGCGCAAGAGCGACCGTGATCAGAGCAGCCATGAGGATGAAAACGAATCTTGGATTCATGTATCGAAGTAGTAGTCGCTTCTGGCAGGGCTTGCGGGTCTTCGAATTCGGGTGTTCGCTCGGAGATTATGGCGTTTGAACACAGCGGAATCCGAGATGGTTGCTTCCCGTATTGACCTCTCCCTTGCCGCGCGTGCCCACTATGTAGCGGGTGCAGTATTGCTCGTTGCAGAGGAAGGAACCGCCCTTGTGGACGCGTTTTTTCTCTGACGGCTCGGCGGGATCGAAGGGTTTTTCCGGACCCTGCGGGTTTCGCGCGACGCTGCCCTCACTGGCAAGTTTTTGATAATAGTCTGGCCGATACCAATCGCTGCACCATTGCCAGACGTTGCCCGCCATGTCGTAGAGGCCGTAGCCATTCGGGGGAAACGATTTCACGGGCGCGATACCGGTAAATTCATCTTCGCCTCTATCCTTAACCGGGAATTGGCCCTGGTAGGTATTTGCCATGAACTCTCCGCCCGGCTTGAACTCATCGCCCCAAGGGTAAAGCTTTCCGCTCAAGCCTCCCCGCGCTGCATACTCCCACTCGGCTTCCGTTGGCAGTCGCTTGCCGGCCCATTCTGCGTAGGCTACCGCGTCGGGGTACGCGATTTGCACAACCGGATAGTTTTCCTTGCCCTTTATGTCGCTCTGTGGACCTTCCGGGTGCCGCCAGTTCGCGCCGTGCTGGTAACGCCACCATCGGTAATGATTGGTCAGCGGCACCGCGCCGGATGTCGGAGTGAAGACGATCGAGCCGGCCACAAGGCTCTCTGGCGGCGCAGTCGGAAACTCTTCCTTGGTCGGCGTGCGTTCCGCGATGGTGACGTAGCCGGTCGCCTTTACGAATTTCTCGAACTCCGCGTTGGTAACATCCGTCTCGTCCATCCAGAAACCATCGACAGACACGCGATGGATCGGAAGCGCATCGGCGACTGTGGCCGGTGAGCAAGAGAATTTTCCGTCGCACTTTCCGTCGCTACCCATCGAGAATTCTCCACCTGGAATCCAAACCATGCCGTCGGGAACAGAGCTAGGCGGGACAGTCTTATTTTGTTCGGTGGACGCGAATGCCGGACTGTCGGCCCTTTGAGCTAAGATGGGGGACGCCGCGGCCAGGATCAGTGCGATCCAGTTAGAAAGCAGAAATCCGGTATTCATGACTGGCTCAGAAGGCTGTTTTTGGAATCGTCGAATAGCACGCTCAGAGCTTCCGTTCGACATCCTTGATGCCGTCGCCGATGTCTTGAAACCACTTCTTTGCCTCTTCGCCGCCAGACTTCATCCCCTCGCCAACCGCCTTGGCGGCCTTCACGGATGACTGTGCGCCCTTCTTGAGTTCTGTGCCGGACCACTTGGCAGCTCCCGACAGGCTCTCACCGGCCTTCCCGAGCGCGTGGCTGGCATCCTTGCCTGCCTTCATGCTCTCCTCCGCCGTCGCGTGCCAAGCCTTGGCCAGTGCGTTGTCCACATGAGCGAAGGTTTTCTTCAACTCATCGTCCGACTTCACCGCGCCGCTCTTCACGCTCTGTCCGAGTTTTTTCAAATCGTCTCCGGCTTTATTCACCCCCTCTTTGGCGCTTGAGGCGACTTTCTCCGACTCTTTGCTCACGCTAGCCGCCGCCTTGTCGATGGATGCGGAGGCCTTTTTCATGTCGCCCTTGAGGAAGGACTCGTGAGCCGCAGCCATGGACTTGTCGGATTCGCTTGTGAGATCGCTCGATGATGTTTCTGCAAAGGCCGCCGGAATGGCCACCATCATGAGGACCGCAGTGCTGAAGTTGCGTAGCGATGAGATCTTGTTTTTCATAGGTTCTGTTGGATTGGGTTGATCGAAAACGAGCGTGGCTGCAGCAACAGTGTCAGTCAACGTAGCGTTGATGCTTTCCATGTTTTTTCCTGCGTTAGGAGACTGTTGAAAAATCCACGCATGTCACGCTCATGCCCTCCGGGTTGCGCCAATTTTCGGCCCTCGCTATGTCGCCAAGCTTGCGCGTAGCGCTGCGGCTTGCGGGGAGATGGGGACCCCGCAACCCCATCAAGTCTGCGCTTGGCTCCTTGCGATCTTCCGAAAATTGACAGCAACGTGGCATACGTGGGTTTTTTCAACAGTCTCCTAGGTCTTGTGTGGCGCGCTCACGGGAGCACGGTGCTGCGGCAATTGATTTTTTCACGACCATCTTAGCGATATAAAGCTATCCCCGCTCAGCGTGCGGCGACTTCGCCCAGGCCAAGGATTTTGAAACCTGGCTTGCTCTGGGTCTCACCGTTGACTGGTTTGTCGGTTAGCACCATTGTCGTTCCCGGTTGCACCACGCTGCGCACGCCGGCGATGAAGGCGGCAGGAATGCCCGCACCCGTGGCGAGTTCGGTGAAACTCGGATCGTTCGCCGCGGGTGCGCCATCCACACGCACCCACTTGCGCTTGCCTTCCGCATCGGCACCATCGAGGGCGCTGTAAACGTGCATCCCGCTCACGCCGCGCGCAAAGGGCGCGCGACCGATCTCTATGCCATTGCGATACACATAGACCTGCTTGTCCGCCGCGGTGAAAAGGATCGTCACCGGCCCATGGTCCGATTTCTCCGGCGTCCACGAGAATTCCCCTTGCGCTAGCGATGCCTCGGCGGCGGGCGGTGTGGCCTGCGAAAAAATCATCCCCGGATGCACCGTTTCGCGCGGCGCGGAGTGCTCATCCGCAATGATCACCGTACCGCCCTTGGTCGTCACGGTGAAGAGCAGCTTGGAAAACTCCAGCGGCAGGCGGACGCAGCCGTGTGAATCCGGATAGCCCGGCAGATCGCCCGCGTGCAGCGCGATCCCGGTCCACGTCAACCGCTCCATCCACGGCATCTCCGCGCCTTTGTAGATCGTCGAAACGTGATCCTTTTCCTTCTCGAGGATATCGAAGACACCGACCGGCGTCGGATGCCCTGGACGTCCCGTGCTCACGCTGCTTCGCGCGATGCGGATGCCATTGCGATACACGTAGGCGATCTGCTCCGGCTTGCTCACGACGATGAGCACCGGCCCCGCCGGCGCGCGCTCCGGTTCCCAGACAAAGTCGCCTGGCTTTAGCTTCTCAGTCGTTGGCGGCACCTGTTTGCCCTCGGTGAAATGCTCGGCGAACACCGGTAGCACGAACAGAGAGGCGACGGAAAGCAGGGCGCTAGTAAGCGCACGACGGATGATGTTTGGTTTTGGCTTCATGAATGAGTGCTGGTTTCTGGAGGGTTGAGTATTGGCTTATGGCTCGAACGCGAAGATCTTTTTCCAATCGTTCTTCATACTAATGACGAACCAGCCATCCTTCTTCGCCTCGTCGTAGAGTGCCTGGGTGAAAGTACCGACTTTGGTGTTCGGCAGGCCCTCCGCAGGGCCGTAGGCATACTCGCGCTGGGCGTCGTCGTGCAGTACCAGCATCGCAAGCCGCGCGCCGTCGCCCGCGTCGGTGTATTCGAGCATTTGACGGTCGCCGGTCGAGTTGCCAAACGCCGCTTGAGGCCGGCGGCCGATCATAAGGTGGATGCCCTCGGGCTTGCCGGCGTTGTTGTCGTTGAGCAGAAGCTTGGGCTCTTTAATCAGGAACGGTTTGCCATCCTTATCGTAGCCATACTTGGTTACGCCCGCGGTGCCGACGACTTGTTCGGGCGGGATGCCGTAGGTCTGCTCGGAGTAGACCCGAACGAAGTCCTGGCCACCGCCGGTGACAATGTAGGTCTTGTAAGCGTTGGCGCGCAGGTACTGCAGGACCTCCTGCATCGGCTGATACGTCAACTCGGTATAGAGACGGTCGTACCGCGGATGCTTGGCGGTGGCGAGCCACTTCTTCGCTTCGGCTCTGAACTCTTCCACCGACATGCCTGTGAGCGTGGCGGCGAGGATCTTCTCGAGATCCTTCATCGAGAGCTTCGCGATTGCTTCCCGATTGCCCGAGAGCACCGTCTTGAACGGCTCGGTCTTCTTGAGTTCCGGCTTCTTTTCTGCCAGCACGGGCACGCGCTCGAGGCAATACATGACCTGTGTGTACATCGGATGCTCGACCCAAAGTGTGCCGTCCTGATCGAAGGTGGCGATTCGTTCCTCGGGCGGGACAAACTTCGCGCCGCCGGTTTCTGTGGTCTCTCGGACAAAATCCAGGATGGCTTGCTTGGCAGGTCCATCGTTCCAGGAAGGCAACGGGTCCTGGCCTTGCGAGGCGGTGGAACTGGCAAGGACAATCGCTATGAGGGCAAACGTTTTGCAGATCGATTTCATGATACGTAGGGTCTGCATAGTGATGTTTTGGTTTGCGGGGCGCGCCACTGAAGGAAAGTGTCCCGCGCCATTTACAATCAAATCGTTCGGCTTGGCTAGTTCTTGGGTGCGCTCTGAAGTGCCTCGAGCACTTCGTCGAGGCTGAAGCTGCCTGGCTTCTGGCGCGGCGGGAATTCCTTAAAGGTGGCCAGATGGCGAGCGACGTATCCCTGTGCAGGCACGAGCACAAAGGCGTGATCTACGCGCCAATGGTCGTAATCGCCGGCTTCGTGGTCGGCGCGCTCAAACGGGTCGGTGCGCAAGCAAAACAGTTTGGGAAAGCGCAGGGTCACCAGCGGGTCTTGCCACACGTCCAGTCCATGAGCGCGTTGCTCCTGAAAGACAATCTTCCAACGGCCGTAGCGCAGGCCGCAGAGGTCGCCACCGTCCGTCCAGTAGAAGAACTCCTTGCGCGGCGCTTGAATCTCGCCCCTGAAATAGGGGAGCAGGTTGTAGCCATCGAGATGGACCTTATAGTTCCGTCCGAGGGCACTAAATCCCCCCACGAGCTTCTCCTTGATGTCCGGCTCGCCGGCGGCCGCCAGCAGCGTCGGCAGCATGTCTTCGTGCGAGAAGACATCATTGTAAATCGTCCCCGGCTTGATCACCCCAGGCCACCGGATCAGGCAGGGAACGCGATAGCCACCTTCCCAGTTCGAGTTTTTCTCGTTGCGAAACGGCGTACGTGCCGCCGTCCGGCCACGAGAAGCACTCGGCTCCGTTATCGGTGGAATACATCACGATGGTGTTTTCTTCGAGCCCCAGTTCTTTGAGCTTGTCGAGAATCTGGCCAACCTGCGCATCGTGTTCCACCATGCCGTCCGGGTAAACTCCCAGACCGGTCTTGCCTTGTGACTCCGGCTTGAGATGCGTCCAGATGTGCATTCGGGTAGAGTTCCACCATAGGAAAAACGGTTGGTCCGCCTTCTTGGCCCGCTCCAGGAAATCGAGGGCCCCTGCGGTGACCTCATCGTCGATCGTCTCCATGCGCTTGATGGTCAGCGGGCCGGTATCTTCAATGTTGCCATCGCTCGTGGATTTGATCACTCCGCGCGGTCCGAATTGCTTCTTGAATTCAGGATCCGTCGGATAGTCCGGATGCTCGGGTTCCTGCTCGGCGTTGAGGTGGTAGAGATTGCCGAGGAACTCGTCAAAGCCGTGGTTGGTCGGCAGCATCTCGTCCAGGTCGCCCAGATGATTCTTGCCGTATTGCGCGGTCATGTAGCCCTGGTTCTTCAACAATCCGGCGATGGTCGGGTCCTTTACGGATATGCCTTCCTTTGCCCCAGGCAAACCGACCTTGAGCAAGCCGGTACGCAATGGACTTTGGCCGGTGATGAACGCCGCGCGTCCGGCCGTGCAGGATTGCTGGCCATACCAGTCGGTGAACAGCGCGCCTTCCTTGGCGATGCGGTCAATGTTTGGCGTCTGGTAGCCCATCATGCCGCGGTGATAACAACTCGGGTTGTTCCATCCGATGTCGTCACCCCAGAGGATGAGGATGTTGGGTTTCTTGCCTTGGCCCGCCGTAGCTTGAGCGGAGGCTGGATCCGCTGCCTGCGCGAGCGCCGGTATGAATATCGCGGCCGCGAGCATGGCGGCAAGGATTCTGGGCTGGTATTCGTTTCATGATTGTTTGGGGGACTGGCTCGACCTGAGCTGGCCAGACTTGGTTGCAGTTGAGAAAAGAGACTTTAGCAAGAAGGCGGGCGGCTCTTGCAAGCCGCCCGCATAGTCAGCGATACACGCACGCTCCCGCTTATTGGCCCGGGTCGTTACGACCCTGCTTCTTAACCTGTTCCAGAACCTGAGTCAGGTTGTAGCTCGCCGGATCCTGCATCGGCGGAAACTCCACGTAGGACTCGAGCTCCTTCAGCCACAGCACCTGGCCGATAGGCAGAATATTCCAGTTGTAGAGATACGCGGTACTCGGGGCGGCCAGTGCACCGCCGTAGGCCAACAACGACTTATCGCCGGCGACCGTCGTCTCGAATGGATCGCGCAGGATGTTCTGGAGCTGGGTCCAGTGATAGGTGGTGGCTCCAAACAGCCCGCCGGTAGCGGTGTCGGACGCCATCGTGTAGTAGAACTTCCAGTTCTTGTACCGGACAGCGGAGGGTTGCGCTCCGGCGTAGTAGAAGAAGGTGTCGCGCGCCGACTTGTCGGATTTGCCGGTGAGGTAGTCGATTTGGTTGACCCCGTCGAGCGTTGTTTTGACGATCCCGGGATACGCACCCTTCTCGATCTGCGCCTTCAGCTCGTTGCCCTTGGCGCCTCCGGCGATCTCAACGAACGTCGGCAACCAGTCGAGGGACGCGAACATTTCCTTGAAGACGGTGCCCGGCTTGATGACGCCCGGCCAGCGAATGACGCACGGAGCGCGCATGCCGCCTTCCCAGGTGGTCAGTTTCCCGCCTTTGAAAGGGGTTGTGCCGCCATCCGGGAAGGTGATCACCTCGGCGCCGTTGTCGGTGGTGAAGACGATGATGGTGTTGTTCATCTCGCCCATGTCTTCGAGCTTCTTGAGGACGTATCCGATGTTGTCGTCCATCTGCTTCATGCCAACTTCATTGATGCCCCAGTCCTTGCCGCCCCTGGTGCCGAGCATGGCTTCGTACTGCGGCGAAAACATGGTCGTGATGTGCATGCGCGCCGGGTTATACCAGCAGAAGAACGGTTTGCCGGTCTTCTTCGGATTATTGCGATCGAGCCAGTCAATCACGTGGCCCGAGATTTCCTCGTCCACCGTTTTCGAGCGCTCCAGCGTGAGCGGACCTTCGTCCTTGCCCATCTGGTTCTTCGCCGTGCCGTCGGAGGACTTCATCCAAAGGATCGGGCGCGGAGGTGTCAGTCCGATTCCAGTCTTGGGGTCAATCGCGCCGGGGACTTCCGGAATGCCGGGAATAGGTTCTTGCTTCAAGGGCGGCGCGATGGCCTGCACGGTGGGGCTGCTGTTGATGTCGGGGAAACTCACCTGCTGCATGGCGTCCAGGTGATACAGGTAGCCCCAGAACTCCTGGAACCCGTGCGCCGTCGGCAGGGCATCGGGGTGATCGCCCAGGTGGTTCTTTCCGAACTCGCCGGTGTTGTAGCCGAGATCGAGCAAGAACCTGGCGAGCGCCGGCGTGCCGGGCCGCAGATAGTCGAAGTAGATCGCTTGCCGTCGTTGCCCTTCATTTCGCCAACTGGCGGCGGAGTGATGCCCGCCATAGCGGCAAGCGTCGACCAACAATCGATGTGCGACATCATCTCGCCGAGCGCGACGCCCGCGGGAATCTTGCCCGGCCACCACATGATGCCAGGCACGCGCCATCCGCCTTCGAACGCCGAGCCCTTCTCGCCACGGAACGGCACCGTGCCGGCGTCGGGGTACGCATCCTGCCACGCGCCGTTGTCTGCCGTCACGACGACGATCGTGTTCGGCGCTTCAGCCCGGATCACATCCATGATCCGGCCGATGTCTGTCGTCGAGTTCCAGCATCGCATCCGAATATCTCCCGAGACGTGACTTCCCATGCAAACGCCTTGGCGGGGTTGTTCGGGTTGTGCATCTTCATAAAGTTGATGTCCATGAAGAACGGCTTGTCGTCCTTGGCGTGCTTCTTGATGTACTCGACGGCAGAATTCAGTCTGACGGACATCGTACTCGGAAAGATAGTCCCAGGTGATGTAAGCGGCCTTTCTTGGCGGGCTCTCCCGCAACGCCTTCCCACTCGTACATGTTGACGATCTTGAAATACTCCTCAGCGAACTGCTTGTTGTACGACGGGAACCAGGGGTGAAAGTCGCTTGCTGGTGTCGGCATAGGTATAAACGCCCGGGTAATACGCGCCAAAATGCTTCATCTCATCGAAGCCGTGTTCGATCGGATAGAACTCCGGGACATCGCCTAGGTGCCACTTGCCGGAGAAGTAGGTCCGGTAGTCGTTCTTCTTGAAGAACTCGGCGATCGTCGGCGTTTCCTTTCGCAAGCCATTCCTATCGCCTGGGAACGACAACCACCGACATGCGCCGAGCGGATGGGAATGCGCCCGGTGATGAACGAGCACCGGCCGGCGGTGCAACTGGCCTGGCCGTACCAGCTGGTGAAGATGCGTTCCTTCCTTCGCGATGCGATCGATGTTCGGCGTCGCGTGCCCGAGCCATGCCCCGCCGCCGCTGATAGTATCCGAAATCATCCCAGCCGATGTCGTCGGTCATGAGGATGACGATGTTGGGTTTCTTTGCCTGCTGCCCTGCCGTGGCCGGAGAGGACTCTGGGTCTGCGGCTTGCATGGACCAGCCTGCGCCTATCAGCGCAGCCGTAGCCGCAAGCAGCGAAAAGCCGCTATGGATTGATTTGCGTTTCATTTATGAGTCTTTCTGTTTTTTTCTGGTTGGTTGGACTCAGGGAGAGTGATTGCCTGAGTTGCAAAGAAACTAGTGAATGCGTGAGCAAAACTGGCGGTGATGTGCGGGAGTTTCATTTCGCCATTCCGGGAAGTCTGGGGTGCTCGTGCCCGGATCCTTTGCGATCTTATAGGCCTAATACCATCCCGGACCCCAGGCTCCCCAGCCGCCCCACCCGCCCCAGTCCATTGTTGATGCCTCCAAGTTCATCTCAGCGGCTTCAACCTTTTCGTCGGCCAGTTTCTTCTCCAAACGGAGCTGCCGGTATGCTTCGTACTGTTTTGGACCACCGACGTAGGCCTGGTTGTTCGCCACGTCCGGGAAAACGTAGTGCGTCTTCCCGCTCTTCTGAACCATGGTCACTTTGCCCGGCGGAAGGGCCTTGAGTTTCTGTTGCTGCGCCGCAGTTTTGGGAGTGATTACGTTAAAGCCAGCGGCAACGAGCAAGTTTTCCTTACTCTGGGTGCTGGCGCAGCCCACGGTCAGGGCGAGCAGCGCGAGGGCACTGAGGATTCTGAATGAAATGAGGGTTTCTTTCATGGTTTTCCGTGTGTTGGTGTTGGTTTCTCTGGGAAATCGGCAGAAGTCAATCTCGCTTCTTCGAGGCGCACGGTGGGCGAGATGAAGGAGCGATCGGCAAGCGCTGCCCGTATGGCAGGGAGAAGGTCCGAAGCGAGCCGCGTCTTCACGACATAGCCGAGTCCGCCCGCATCGAGTGCGGCGCGGGCGTAGTCGGCGTCTTCGTGGACCGTGAGGAAGACGAGGCGGGCAGGCCGCTGCGAGCGTCGGAGTTGGCGCGCCGCTTCGATGCCGTCGAGCCGCGGCATCGAGATGTCGAGCACGATGACATCAGGTTGAAGCCGCTCCGCCTCAGCGAGGAGTTCGCATCCATCGCCCACTCTACCGACCACCAAATATTCGCCGGAGAGCGCGCCGGCTGTCAGCGCGAGCATCGCAGGATGATCATCAGCCAGCAGCACGTGCGGGCGTTGCGCGGAGCCCGCGCCGGGGATGGAGGAAGGGGCGATCACCGTGCGCCGTCATAGCCGACGCTGGAAACCTCCGATACTGTCAAAACTAACAGGTGTTCAGCGCGACCTCAGTTGCGCTTTTTCAACATTCCGTGCTCGAGAGCGTATTGCACCAACTCCGCGCTCGTCTTCACGCGGAGGTGCTCCATGATTGTGTATTTGTGAAAGGCCACGGTGCGCGTGCTTACCTGGAGGAGGTCCGCGACTTCCTTCATCGCGCGGCCCTCCGCGAGGAGTTGCAGCACTTCGCGTTGGCGCATGGTAAGCTTCTCCGCCCCAGGCTTCGTGGCACGGCGGAGGAAGACGCCGAGAGGCACCCCCTTGGTGACCAGCGGTGTGACGTAGGTCTTGCCCGCGAGCGCCTGCTCGATAGCCGTGAACAGCTCGCCCGACGCGGAGTTCTTCAGCAAATAGCCTGACGCGCCCAGGCTGATCGCTTCCGCCGCGATGTCGGGGTCCTCGTTTACCGTGAGGAAAACAAACCTCATACCTGGCATTTTTCGGCGAAGCCGCGCGCAAGCGTCGATGCCGTTGAGCAGCGGCATCGAAATGTCGAGAACGATTACATCGGGCCGGGTGCTGGCGGCGAGCTCGAGGAGCGTGCGGCCATCGCAAGCGGTGCCGACGATTTCGCACTGTGGCTCCAGCAAACGCTGGAAGGCCTCCAGGAGCATCGTGTGGTCGTCGGCAAGGAGGACCCTGGGGCGGCGCTTGATTTGGGCGGTGGTTTTTTCGAGCGGCATCGCGTTTAGGAGAGATCGTCGGCCGCAGCGATGGGCACGCGCACTTCGACCCTTGTGCCTTTGCCCGCATGCGACTCGATGGAAAGTCGCCCAAGCACGAACCGTGCCCGCTCGCCCATGCTGACCAGGCCCAGCGAGCCATTGGCACGCATCGCCTCCCGATCGAAGCCGACGCCGTCATCCGTGATGGCAAGGCGAAGCTCGCCGTCATCCGTTGCCAGTTCGACTCTTGCCGCGGTCCCTCCGCTGTGCTTGACCACGTTCTGCAGCGCCTCCTGCGCGATGCGGTAGAGACAAAGCGCCGTGTCCTTTGGCACCGCCCGCGGCACTGAGTTATCCGTAAACTCGATAGCCATCTCGTGCGCCGCCGCGAATTCCTTGCAGAATCCGCGCACCGCCGCCACGAGGCCGAGTTGCTCCAGTTTCGCCGGATGCATTTCGTGCGAAAGTCGGTGAACTTCGGAAGACAATCTCTTCACCTGCGCCGAGAATTCCTGCATCCTCCCGCTGATTCGCCCGCGCTCCGCGGGCGGGCTTTGACCAAACATCTCCAGCTCGACGGAAAGCAGCGCCAGGCTCTGGCTCAGGTCATCGTGCAATTCGCGGGCAAGCCGCGTCTGCTCCTCTTCTTGCGCGTGGATCAACCGTCCGCTCAAATCGCGCGCCTCCTCCTCGGCGAGCCGGCGCTCTGTGATGTCCATGGCAGAACCGATATAGCCGAGAAAGGTGCCATTCGACGCAAAGCGCGGCACTCCATTATCGACAACCCAACGATATTCGCCATCGCTTCTCCGTAATCGGTAATCCATCGAAAACTTCCGTCGGGCATCGAAGGAGCCAACGTAGGTCTTGAGACAGTGGTCGAAGTCTTCTGGATGGACGCCAGCGGTCCATCCATTGCCGAGTTCCTGCTGAAGCGCGCGACCGGTAAAGTCGAGCCAGCTCTCATTGAAAAACGTGCAAAGCCTGTCCGTGTCCGACATCCAGATCATGACCGGCGCGGTGTTGGCCATGGTGCGGAAGCGGACCTCGCTTTCCTGCAGCGCCTCCTCGGCGAGTTTGCGCTGGGTGATGTCCAATGAGATCCCGCGCACGAGGACCGGTTTGCGCTCGGCGTCGAACTCGGTCCGGCCGCGGGCAGAGATCCAGCGAATCCGGCCGTCCGGAAGCACGATGCGATATTCCGCCTCGTAACCCGCCTTGTCGAGGAGCGCACTGGCAAGAAGCTGACGGACCGGTTCCCGATCGGCCGGGTGCAGCCGCTCGAGAAAACAGTGCATGTCCAGCCGCTCCGACTTCTCGAAGCCGAACAACTCCCGCCACTTTTCGGTAGCCCAGATTTCGTCCCCCACGAAATCCCGAATCCAGATGCCAAGGTTGGCGGCATCGGCGGCGAGGCTCATCCGCTGTTCGCTCTCGCGCAGGGACCTCTCGGCCAGCCGGCGCCGGCGGCGTTGAACGAGCAGCGCGCCAATCAAGAATGCCTCCAGAGTGCACAAGGACACCGCCCCAAGGATAAGTCTGTGATGTTGCTCCCAATACGTGGCCTCTTTGAACCGGACGACGCTGCCGGGCGGCAACCGCTTCTCGCTGATGTTCCATTGCCGGAGCTGGCGCCAATCGAACATTGGCGCCGCCTGGTGGGACTCCGACCGGGCGGCGGTTTGCGCGTCTTCGCCTGCGAGGATGCGCATCCCCAACCGGGCCGCCTTACGGCCGATCTCCTCAAACGTCACCATCGAGCCGCCGACAATCCCATACCCCAGGTAGGTGTCGTAGCAGCCATAGATCGGAGCACGGCTCGCAGGCGCGAACAAGGTCAGCGCCTGCCGCGGGGTGAACGAAGCGCCGGTGGCATCCTGGAACATCGTCAGGTAGAGCACCACCGTGTGGTCCGGCAGACGCGACAGCTCGCCGCGCAAGTCCGGCAGCGACAGGTTGGTCAGCCAGGTGAAGCCAACGCGGTCCCCGAAAGTGGGAGTCTCGCCCCGAAATTGCTCGGCTGATTCCAAATCCTGGGGTGTGCTGCCGGCTACCACCGCAACATTGCGGGTGTCCGGCTGCAGGCTGAGAGCCAGCTCCAAGGTGGAGGCGGCAGCTCGGAGCATCGGAATCCCCGCGATCTTTGCGTCCGGCATCTCCTTCGGAAGAGCCTCCACCGCACAATGCACAATCGGCACATCGGCGAACAGCGCGGCTCGGTATTTCAGCAGAAACTCCAGGGCCGGTCCGCCTCCGGCAATCACCAGGTCGGGCGGACGCTCCCGATACTTCTCCCGCAAAAAATCCCGCTCACGCTGCTGCTGCGCCTCGCCGGGAAATCGGGACACGTCGAGGAATTCGCTGTGAAACTCGATGCGGTTGCTGCTTTCGGCCGCGAAGGTCGCCCGGATGGCCTCATCCGCGATGATATTGGCGGGCAGCAGTCGCTCGTCCGAGTAGAGCACAAGGACGCGTCGCAATGGCATTGAAGTCTGGGCAATCACGCTGCTGCTTGCCCATGCCACGAGCAGGAACATTCTGGCGCCGAGACTCAGAAGTCTCACACTCCACATCGATGGCTTCGCCCGGTCTCTACTGGCTGCTTCGCAAGAAAACGTCATGGTTTTTCAGCCTTAAAGGTAGCGCAGGCCAAAATTTCGGCAAAGCACGCTAAACCAAGCGTATCGCTTTCCCACGAGTTCGCACGCGTCACATCAACGGTCGGATTGTCACTGTTTTTCGGTTTTCGGAGGGGCGAACTTTGGCGCGAGGCACTCGGCGAACGGATTTGCGGAACCGAGAACCTTGTAAAGGAGCGAGAGCGCGGTTTTTACCTGGAGGTGATTTGGGAAGCGCTTCGGCCGAAATGGCCGGGCATCAGGCATCGGCGCACATGATCGCCTTGATCTCCAGGAAGTCCCGTAGTCCGTAGGCACCCCATTCCCGGCCGTTGCCGGACTTTTTGTATCCGCCATAGGGGGCGTTGAGATCGACCCCGGCACCGTTGATGTGAACCATTCCGGCCCGGATGCGCTGAGCAACGCGTTGCGCGCGCGCGGGATCGGAAGACCACACGTAGGACGACAAGCCATAGTCCGTGTCGTTCGCGATGTCGACCGCTTCCTGATCACTGTGGTATGGAATGATCGCGAGCACCGGACCGAAGATCTCCTCGCGTGCGATCGTCATGGCGTTGTTGACACGGGAGAAGACAGTGGGCCTCACGAAATAGCCCCGCGTCAGACCAGCCGGACGGCCAGGGCCGCCGCAAAGCAGGGTTGCGCCCTCTTCGATCCCGCGAACGATGTAGCTCTGCACGCGTTCGTACTGTATGCGCGAGGCGACCGGACCCATGGTCGTCCGCGCATCGCGCGGGTCGCCAACCACGATCGACTCGACCGCCTGCCTGGCAAGGTCTTCGACTTCGCCTAGACGCGTGGCGGGTACGAGCATCCGGCTCGGCGCGTTACAGGACTGCCCGGAGTTGAGCATCACCCTCTGAATGCCGGATGCGACGGCTTGGCCGAAATCCGCGTCGTCCAGCAGGATGTTCGGCGATTTGCCGCCCAGCTCCTGATGAACGCGCTTGATGCCAGCTGCCGCGTTGCGGGCCACCTCCGCACCGGCGCGCACCGAGCCGGTGAACGAAACCATGTCGACGTCTCGATGCGAGCTCAGTGCGGCGCCGACGGTGGCGCCGTCGCCATTGACCAGGTTGAATACGCCGGGGGGAACGCCTGCGTCTTCCATGACTTTGGCCCAAATCATCGCGCTGAGCGGCGAGAATTCGCTGGGCTTGAGCACCATCGTGCAGCCGGCCGCCAGCGCCGGCAGCACCTTGCACGCGATTTGGTTGATCGGCCAGTTCCATGGGGTGATCAGCGCGCACACACCGACAGGTTCGAGTTCGATCCGGGTTGTGCCGAGCGCTCTCCTCGAAGGGAAAGCACTTCAAGACATCGAGCATCGTCGCGATATGACCCGCGCCGATCGCGGCCTGCCTTTCGGTCGACATGGTGATCGGCGCGCCAATCTCCACGCAAATCGCCTCGGCGACTTCCGCGTAGCGCGCTTTGTAGGCCTCTGAAAATGCGCGCCATCAGCGCCGAACGCTCCGTTGGCGTCGTCTGCGAGTACTCCGGGAAAGCTGCCTTCGCCGCCGCGACTGCCCGTGCGGCGTCGTCAATCGAACCGAGCGAAATCACGCCAACCACTTCCTCAGTGGCGGGATTGATGACCTGATAATCGTTAGGGCATGAGGGGAGCGCCCAGTCCCCGCCGATGTAGAATTTGCGGAAGTCGTATTTCATTGTGATGTTCCTAGGTTGCGGACCGTTTGCTGAGAAAACGTCATGGCTTTTTCACCCCTTTAAGGGTAACTCAGGCCAAAATTTCGGCAAACCACGAAACCGAGCCTTCAATGCCGGCGATCTCGCGGACGCGGCGCATAAGCATCTCGTTGCCGTCGGCTTCGAACACGCCGAAATACAAATCGATGGTCCGGCTCTCGCGTAAGTCGCCATCGGGATCGCGCTCAAGCAGGGGTTTCGGCCGTAGCGAAACCCGACTCCTCATTTCTCGATGTCGCTTCGCGTACCTACGGATTGTGCGGTGACCCCAACGACCTGGCCGTTTTTCTGTTGCTAGGTGATGTTGAAAGTGGTAGCGCTTACGTTATGAAGTTATCGTCTGCCGCATTCGCGCTCCTTGCCTCTTTGCTAATCATCGGATGCGCCACCAAGGGAGACCAGGTGACTCCCG
This sequence comes from uncultured Verrucomicrobiae bacterium, assembly GCA_963847295.1. GTDB lineage: Bacteria > Verrucomicrobiota > Verrucomicrobiia > Chthoniobacterales > Terrimicrobiaceae > DASTFP01. Next base: position 74,965 of record CAWJZG010000022.1, on the reverse strand, counting down.
CTGAGGCCTCGCTTGAAAAGAAAGATCAGCGTGGATGGAGTGCCGAAGAGGGTCGCGTTCCGTAGATCAACCGACCAACGGTGACCTTTCAGCTCTACGCAGGGGTGAGCGGAAACGACTGGCACCCCCGCGCGCGCTAGCAGGCGAGCTTGAGGCGTGCATTGAAGGCCTTGTCGCCAAAGGGCGCGCCGTCACGACCTGGAAAGACGCGCTGATCCCGCGAAGTTGACTCCCCCACCCCGCCGCAGCCGCACGCCTTTAAGGCTGGCGGTGTATTGCCAAGTTTGAGGCTTTAACGCCGGGGGTCCATAATGCGTAAGATTCGTACAATAGAGTTTTCGGCCCCAAAAAATGCAAAAATCGACGGTAATGGCGCGTTTTAGCGCGTCGTTAGCGTATGTTTTCGCAGCCAGGAAGACAGTGGGTCAATACGGGCCGGCGCTCGCGCCGCGGCACCGCCTGAGCCTTCAACACTACAACCAAGAAGACGAAAAAGCGCGGCGAGAACGAGGAAGCAATGAGCCGGATCGCCATCATCGGGGCAGGATTGTCGGGGAGGCTGGTCGCGCTGAACCTGCTCCGGTTCGCATCGTCCGATGCCGCCGTCAGCGTTCGGATGCTCGACCGTGGCGATGAACGCGACATGGGACCGGCCTATTCCTGCGAGGCAGACTACCTGCTGTTGAACGTCCCGGCTGCACGCATGGGAGCCTTCTCGGAGGATCCGGAGCACTTCTTGACGTGGAACCGGGACAGGGGGGCCCACGCGGGCCCCTGGGACTTCCTTCCCCGTAGGCTGTATCGGGACTACATCCTCGCCCTGGTGCGCGAGGCGTTGCAGGCGCGAGCAGGCGGCATGACCTTCGAGCACGTCCGTGGAGAGGTAACGGACATAGACACTGAGGGCGGTTGCGCCACGATCCACGTAGAGGACAAGGGACCCATCGTCGTGGACAAGGCAGTGCTGGCGCTGGGAAACTTCCCACCCCGGCATCCGCCCCTCAAGAACCGGTCGGCCCTTGAGAGTGAACGGTATATTCGGAACCCCTGGGACCCGGGCGTCCTCGACTGTCTCTCGCGCCGCGACACGGTGTTCCTTATCGGCACGGGCCAGACCACGGTCGATCTCGCAGTGGCGCTCCATCGGCGAGCGCACGAAGGACGGATCATCGCGCTCTCGAGGCGCGGCCTCCTGCCGCTGGCACACCGCGGCTTCGACGCCTACGAGTCCTTCTTCGAGGAAATCAAAGAGTCGAAGACAATCCTCGACACCTTCAGGATCGTGTGCAAGCACCTCGACCGGGCCGAATCGATGGGGATTGACAAACGGGCGGTCATCGACTCGCTACGTCCCGATACGCAGACGATCTGGTTGGGGCTTGTCGAGGACGAGAAGCGCCGCTTCCTTCGTCATCTCTTTCGTTATTGGGAGATCATTCGTAGCAGAATTCCGCCGGAGAGCGAGGCCATCATCGACGCGATGCGTGCATCCGGGCAGCTCGACGTCTTGGCGGGGAGGATCTGTGACCTCGCGGAGTCCGAGGCGGCCATGGAGGTGCACTACGTCCCCCGTGGGCGCGCTAGGCACGAGGTCGCGACTGCGGCCCTCGTCATCAACTGTATCGGACCGGAGTCAGACTACCGCAGGATCGACCACCCCCTGGTGAGGAACCTGATGAGGCGGGGGCTCATCCGTCCGGGGCCCGCGCATCTTGGCGTCGACGCGCTTCTGAACGGCGCGATCATCGGGCAGAACGGTGCCGCGTCGGATGTCCTGTATACGCTCGGGTCGAGCATGAGGGGCGTACTGTGGGAGGTGCTGGCCGTTCCCGAGATCCGAGTCCAGGCAGAGCGGCTTGCGCGGCTGCTCCTCGACGGCGACCATCGGCGGCGCGATGTTTCTTCCTCGACTCATGCTCGTTAGGGGGCGGAAGGCTACGACCCGGCAAACGCAACAGGAAGACCGAATACGAGCAAGTCTGCGAGAGCCATTGTACGATTACCGATTTTCGCGCCAGGTTCCCGGCAGAGGAACTATTTTGGTGTTCAAGGACGCTGAGGGCTGAGGGAAGGTGCGGTCTCTGGATACCGGCTGTCAAGAGGCGGGCAGGATGTTCTGGTTGACCCGAAAGAGGTTTTCCGGATCGTACTTCGCTTTCACAGACGCGAGACGTTCGTAGTTCTCGCCGTAGGTCGCCTGGACGCGCCCCTGGACCTCGTCGTCCATCATGAAATTGACGTAAGCCCCTTCGAGGTTGAACGGGTGAATCGCCGTCCAGTAGGCGCGCCCCCACGTCTTCAAGGCGTCGGCCTGCTTCGGGTCGGCGGCGATTCCAGCGATGACCATGGACCACGTGGCGTCGCGTGTGTTCCACGCAGTCGCGTCTTTCGGCACGCGGCGGACGGCTCCGTCGATCGGGTAGAGGTGCATGAGCGACAACTCGCTCGGCGCCTTCGCGGCCTGCGCGATGTGCGTGTCGATCGCCTCGTCCGGCAGGGACTTGACAAAGTCGCCCTTCCAATACCACTGCAGGCCCTTCGGAAAGAACGGGTCAAACAACGCTTGCATCGCGGGGAACGGCATCGCACCCATCCAGTTGAAGATGGGCGGCGGCACGGAGTTGAGCAGTCGCGCCATGATCTTTTCACCCTCCGCCGGGGAGCCGTTGTAACTGGAAATCACAGCACAGGCGCGCCTGCCCCAGTAGTCCTTCGGAAACGGGTCCATCGATGGCACCGCCTTGAGGCCGACGAAGGCACCCAGTTCCTCGGGGGCGGTCGGCAGGAAATCGCGATAGGCGCGCATCACGGCCTTGGCGTGAGTAGCCTCCCAGAAGATCGGGCCCGCGTAGACCGTAGCGACCGGATGCGCCTGGAACAGGAAGCTCGTCACCACGCCAAAATTGCCACCTCCCCCGCGCAGCGCCCAGAAGAGATCGGGGTGCTGGCTTTTGCTGGCCGTGACAAAACTGCCGTTGGCCAGAACAACGTCCGCTTCGAGCAGGTTATCAATCGTGAGGCCGTACTTGCGTGTGAGGTACCCGGTGCCCCCGCCGAGGGTGAGGCCCGCGACGCCGGTGGTCGAGACGATGCCAAATGGCACGGCCAATCCGAACGCGTGGGTGGCATGATCGACGTCGCCCGACGTGCAGCCAGCATCAACCCGAACGGTTCGGCTCGCCTGATCTACGCGCACGCTCTTCATCATCGAGAGGTCGACCACCAGTCCGTCGTTGCAACTGCCAAGGCCTGGGCCACTGTGGCCGCCTCCACGAATGGCGACAAGCAGGCCCTGGTCGCGGCCGAAGTTCACCGCGGCGATGACGTCGGCGACGTCCACGCAGCGCGCAATCAGGCGCGGCCGCTTGTCGATCATGCCGTTGTAAAGAGCACGGGCGGCATCGTAGTCAGCATCACTTGGACCGATGAGTCGTCCGCGAAGGCTTTGCTGCAAGGTGGAAACGATCTGATCAGTCATAGTTCAATCTCCTTCATGGGGTCGGTCGTACCGACCAAGGATATTACCAACGCCGGCAGAGGGCGAACACCTTTGCCGCAATGGAATGTCAAGGCGCCTAACAAGTGATTCTCTGATTTTCGGAGTTCATCCGAACGTTTTATTGGCGGGCGAAGTGACTTCTGGCATCATCCCGGAAGGCAATCTGCCTGAAGGCGGACTGCAACGTCAAGCGTGAGGCGAGTGAATCCTTCGGCGAAACGTGGAAAGAGCCCTTGAAAACGCTGAGAGCGTGTCAGCGAACGGCCGCTTGCGCGCGAGACCAGAGTGCCTGGCAACCTGGCCGGCCCAAAGGCGACGAACATTCTGAGTGTCGAGCCGGTCCAGGGCCCGAGCCATGGCACACTACCCTGGACTGTGAGCTGTGTTTCCCTTTAGAAGAAACTCCGCCGCCTGCGCAACGTCCTTGTCGCCTCGTCCGGAAAGGTTCACGAGAATGATCTGATCCGGCTTCATTTTTGGCGCAACCTTGATTGCATGAGCTACGGCATGCGCGGACTCCAGCGCGGGGATAATCCCTTCTGTTTCGGCAAGAGTGCGGAATGCCGCCAGCGCTTCGTTGTCGGTCGCGTAATCGTATTCCGCACGGCCGATGTCGCGCAGATAGCAATGTTCCGGCCCGACTGCCGCGTAATCCAGTCCTGCCGAAACCGAATGCGTCAATTCGATCTGCCCGTCATCATCCGCCAGCAGCCATGTTTTTGCACCTTGCAACACGCCAAGCTTTCCCGCCTGAAAGCGCGCTGCGTGCCGCCCCCGGACGATTCCTTCGCCCCCGGCTTCAACGCCAGTCATCTTCACGCCTTCATCACCGAGGAAAGGATAAAAAAGTCCAATGGCATTGCTTCCGCCGCCGACGCACGCGATGAGCAGATCCGGCAGCCGTTCATCGCGCTGCAGGATCTGGCGCCGGGCCTCATCGCCAATGATGCGTTGAAAGTCGCGCACCATCATCGGATAGGGATGCGAGCCATAGGCCGTGCCCAGCACATAGTGGGTGGAGCGCACGTTGGTCACCCAGTCTCGCATGGCTTCGTTTATCGCTTCCTTGAGCGTCGCCTGGCCGGCCGTCACGGCAATGACCTTCGCTCCCAGAAATTCCATCCGCGAGACGTTGAGTGCCTGGCGCTTCATGTCCACTGCGCCCATATAAACAACGCATTCGAAGCCGAAGCGCGCTGCCACGGTCGCCGTCGCCACGCCATGCTGTCCTGCGCCAGTCTCCGCAATCACACGCTTTTTTCCCATCCGTTTGCACAAAATGGCCTGTCCAACAGCGTTATTGATTTTGTGCGCGCCGGTATGCAAAAGGTCCTCGCGCTTCAAATAAATTCTCGCTCCACCAAGTTGTTGAGTCAGTCGCTCCGCGAAATAGAGCGGTGTGGGGCGCCCGCAATAGTTAGCCAGAAGAGATGAAAATTCTCTGCGGAACTCCGGGTCGATGCGGGCCTTCTGGTATTCCTGCTCCAATTCCTCGAGCGCGCTCACGAGTGTTTCGGGAACAAACCTTCCCCCATATGGTCCAAAGTGGCCATGCGCATCGGGAACGACAGCGGAAATTTCGGAAGCCATCACTTTCCATTATGAACGCTAGCCAGCATTGCTGCAACTGCGCGCCGATGGGGAGAGGGCATGGGCGGAAGCCCGCCGGGAACGTAACCGGTTAACGAACGAAACTTCCGAGATTCGATGAACACTCGCATCGTCACGCGAAAACGCGTGATCGAATACACTTCCACGTGATCGGCCCGGGAGTTTGCCGATTCCGCCTTCGGAAGCACCCAAAGGCCGTGCCAGCGAGGGCCCCGCGATGGCTCAAGCCACAGTTTCCCTTGTTCGAAAACGAAGGCCCGTGCCTCGGAAATCTCTTCAATGCTTTTGCGCGGGCGCTTGACGGGCAGCCACCCCGGCTGCTGTGCCGAGCAATCGACGCGGATTGGGCATTCGCGGCATCGCGGATTTTGTGCAACGCAGATCAAAGCCCCAAGGTCCATCAACGCTGAATTGTGCAGGCGGCCACCCTTTTCTGGCAGCAGCCTGCGCGCGGCGTCTCTCAGAAACGTACGGCCGGCCGCGTTATCCACCGGGTTTGGCCAATTCCACAACCGGGCGAGGACCCGCGCGATATTCGCGTCGATCACCGGTTCTGCTGCATCGAATGCAAAAGACGCGATGGCCGCAGCTGTGTACTCACCCACCCCTGGCAGGCGGCGCAAGGTCTCCACAGCACGCGGGACTTTCCCCTCCCCCTCCTCGATAATGGCTATTGCGGCCCGGTGAAGATTCCGTGCGCGGCTGTAGTATCCCAGGCCCTGCCAGAGCGCGAGGATGTCCTGTTCCGCAGCTTGGGCGAGAGTGTCAAGCGTCGGGAATCTTGCCATCCAACGCTGAAAATAGGGAATCACCGCCCTCACCGTCGTTTGCTGCAGCATGAATTCCGACACCATTACCGCGTAGGGGTCGCCCGTCTGGCGCCAGGGCAAGTCGCGTCCATGCCGCTTGAACCAAGATTGAAGCTTGCGCCGGATTTTTTTCTCTGCGTCCCGGCGCGGCTGCGCTTTACTGATTCGTCCCGTGCCCGACAAAGCCATTACCCTTTACAATACTCCGCTGACGCCTGAGCAAGCCGCGAAATTGAAGCTCTTGCTACGGGATGAAGGATACAAATTCGAAACGCGTCCCTACACCCTCTACTTTGCGCAGAAGGACAAGCTAACGATCGCTGTTTATGAAAAAGGTCCGAAAGCGGTGATTCAGGGCCGGGGCACAGAAGACTTTGTGCGCTTCCGCCTGGAGCCGGACATTCTGGGCGAGGCCAAGCTAGGCTATGAGGAGGTGCTCAATCCTGAAATGTTCGAACCGCACTTCGGCATCGACGAAAGCGGCAAGGGCGACTTTTTCGGCCCGCTCGTCATCGCAGGGGTTTACGTGGACCGCGATTTTGCGCGGGAATTCCAAGAGATCGGGATCACTGACAGCAAACGCATTGCATCCGATAGGCGCATCCGCGACCTCGCGGCGGCCATCCGCAAGTCCGGCGCGGCGCAGAGCGTGGTCACCATTGGACCCGACCGTTACAACGCGCTTTTTCTAAAGATCGGCAATCTCAACCGCCTGCTCGCCTGGGGACACGCGCGCGTCATCGAGAATCTTTGCGCGCTCCGCCCGGAATGTCCGCGCGCCCTTTCCGACAAATTTGCTGACGTTCGCGTGCTTCAGCGAGCCCTGATGGAGAAGGGCCGCAGCATCGTACTCGATCAGCGAACCAAGGCCGAATCGGATTACGCCGTCGCCGCTGCTTCCATTCTCGCTCGCGAAAAATTCATTGACTGGCTCGATGCCGCTGGAAAGCGCGTTGGAGTTCCCCTTCCCCGCGGCGTCTCGGCCCCTGTCAAGGAGGCCGCTAGAAAGATCGCAGAAAGCGGCGGACGCGACGCCCTGGCCGCCGTAGCCAAAATGCACTTCAAGACCGCCGCCGAAGTGCTTGCAAACTCCTGAAGAGTTCAAACGCGAGCTGCACCCTTGCGATTTTGCAAGCGAGTCTAACATTTCGGTCTGCTGCTGCGTTATCCTTGAAACGACATCTCATGAAAGCGCCTCTGCTCCTGTTCCTGCCACTCGCCGCATTCGCCGCCGACCCGGCTCTCACGATCTACAACCAAAACTTCGCCGTAGTGCGCGAACGAATTCCGCTGGAATTGAAAGCGGGAGTCAATGACGTGAAGTTCGCCGAAATCACTGTGCATCTCGAGCCTGAGTCCGTCATTCTTCGAGATCCCTCAGGAAAGACGGAGCTTCAGATTCTGGAGCAGAGTTTTCGCAACGATCCGGTCAATCAAAGGCTGATGCTGTCACTTTTCGAGGGCAAGGAGATCGATTTTCTCGTGAAGGAGCCGCAGAAGCCGGACCGCGTGGTCAAGGGCCGGGTCATCCGCAGCGGATATACCCCTCACAATCTCCCGGCGATGAGGCGGTATGGGGAAGCCTACTATCAATCGCAGGCGGCCATGGCGGCAGATACCGCGGAGCCTATCATCGAGGTGGATGGGCAACTCCAGTTCCAACTGCCAGGAATGCCGGTCTTCCCGGCGCTCACGGATCAAACCATCCTTAAGCCCGAATTGAGCTGGCAGCTGCAGTCCAGCAACGCCGGCAAACTCGACGCCGAGCTGTGTTACGTTTCCGGAGGCATGAGCTGGCAGGCTGACTACAACGTCGTATCCCCTCAAGATGGCCGAGAGCTTGATCTCATTGGCTGGGTGACAATCGACAATCAGAGCGGAAAGCACTTCGAAAACGCTCGCGTCAAGCTCATGGCTGGCGATGTCAGCAAGATCCAAAGGGACGAGCAAATGAGAACTCGAGCCACAGCACTTTCCTCCGTGGCGGAGGGCGCCGGCCCGCCCGTGACCGAGAAGGCCTTCGACGAGTATCACCTCTACACGCTCCAGCGTGCTATGACGCTTCGGGATCGTGAAACCAAGCAGGTCGAATTTGTGCGCGCATCCGGGGTCAATTCCGAACGGCTGTATGTTTATAATGGCGCATCGATCGATTGGAGCCGATGGCGCGGGCACGATCCGGCCGTCCTCAGGCAGAACGAGAGCCTCGGCGCCGAATCCAATCCAAAGGTGTGGGTCATGCGCGAATTCAAGAACTCAAAAGATAACGGTCTTGGCATCGCACTGCCCAAGGGGCGGGTGAGGTTCTACCAGCGCGACGAGGATGGACAACTCGAATTCGTGGGCGAGAACAGCATCGACCATACACCCAAAGACGAGACAGTTCGCATCTACGTGGGCAACGCCTTCGACATCGTCGGGGAACGCAAGCGGACCGTCTTCAAGGTGGACAACGCAAACTCCCGGGCCGACGAGTCGTTCGAAATCATCCTCCGCAATCGAAAGAAGGAGGCCGTTGAAGTGCGCGTCGTCGAGCATTTGTTTCGCTGGGTCAACTGGGAGATCCGCGAACACTCAGACGCTTTCGCAAAGCTCGACGCGCAGAAAGTCGAATTCCGCGTCAAACTCGAGCCAGACGAGGAGAAGAAAATCACCTATCTTGTGCACTACTCGTGGTAGTGCGTAAGCTCATCGCCGTTCACCTAAGCGAATTGTAGATGCGGTTGCGCCAACCGCCGGTCGGCGAGCCTCATCGTCGACCGAACGATGCATTCGTGGCAAAAATGCGCTTCAAGACGACGGCCACGCGGTTGGTTAGACTTGCCAGCCTGTTTGGACAAAGACTTCGGCGCGTTCTTCACGTAGACTCGTATAAGACTAGACTTATGGAACTGAATGATTGGACAAGGAGCCTTGGAGCCATCTACGACAAGGCCGTCATCCTATATCGCGACGGAAAGCGAAATGACGCCACCTACTTTACCGACGATGAGAAAAGCTTCCTCGCTTCCATCGGGCTCAGGCCCATCAACGTTTATGACTATGCGGAGGACTTCGTCACTTTCGGTGAACCCGATTGGGAGACCTTCCTGCTCATCGCCGCAGCCCGCCGCGATTACTTTCTCTTCGAACAGAAAGGCCTCGCCAATCCGGCGGAAATTCGCGCCGGCCAACTGCCGCCGAAGCGCGCCACGCTCGATGGCATTCCCTGGTTGCCGCGAATCATCCAAAAAAGCCGCTCCTTTTTGGAAGGGGCACTCTGCCACGACATCATGTACTGCTGCGGCGGAGACCGGCACTTTCTGAAGGAACATAGGCTCCACCCGGCTGACTTCCTCAGGGCAGTTTGGTCAGCAAAGGGTGACGATCAAAAAATCCTCGCCTTCGTGACTAAAGCGACGCGAGGTAAGCGCGCCAGCCGCCAAAGTTCGTAATTTCGCGTGCGCCGCCGAGCGCAATTTCCTCACACAGAAATCCCTTCACCCAAGCGCCTGAGGCCAGTTTGACATTGCCAATCAGGAGCGGTGACGGGATGGCTGCGACGAACATTCCGAATTCCGCCGCCGCCAGTTCCCAAATCTCGACCTCGATGGATTTCCCGTTTTCAGAGCGAATCATTCCCGGCTTCGGAGGTGAGGTGTTCGACAGAGTGAACAATCGATAAATTGGAGCCGTGAGCGTCTGCCTGACAAACTGGGCATTGCGCTCGATGAGTTGATGATTCAAAGGCTGGCCGCGCAGATGCGCCCCTGCCACAGCAAGTTGGATTTTCATTTGTCCCGCATTGATCCCTTGGTCAGCGCCAGCTCAAACGGCCCCTCAGACTCGCCGGATTTGGCGATTTGAAGAAACCAAGAGCCTCATCCCGTGTCTCAAAGATCGGATAGGCCGTGTCGAAGCACGCCAGTTCGAAAACGCGCTTCACCTCGCCTCGCAGCGAACAAACGGCAAGCCGGCCGCCCTGGCGGCTGATCTGTCGTCCAGCGAGAAACAACTCGCGGAAGCCCGCGCTCGCCATGTAAGCGAGGTTTTCCAGATCAACGAGTAGGTCGCTAGAATTCTCGCCCTCGGTCAGCGATTGGATCGTATCTTTCAAATCTTTTCCGCTCTGCGGATCGAGCCGGCCTGAGATGGCGAGAATCCTCACGCTGCCATCAATGCTTGTCTGAAACGCGGCCATGAGAACAGACTAAACGAAGACTCCTCGCTTCATAACGAATTCTTCTTGTCCCGAGCAAATGCGTTTTTCTTCGAGGTACTGGCCAGTCCGAAGTTCATCTCTCCATTAGTTTAGAGCAAATGCCGAAAAAGTTCCCAAATGGTGGCATTGTCGAGGGATCCCTGGCAAGGGCAGCTTTAGCCTTCGAACTCCCGCGCAAGTTCGAAAAGAGAACGCTCTCCCCATGCGGGCGCAACGAAAGTCACCCCAAATGGAACGTTGTCCGAACGGAACCCGGCCGGAACCGCAAGCCCGCAAAGGTCCAAGAGGTTCATGAAGTTGGTGTATCGCCCAAGATTTGTGTTGAGCTGAATCGGGTCGGCTAACATTTCCTCAACCGTATAGATCGTCCCGGCTGAAGGCAGAAGAAGCGCGTCGAAAGATTCCCAAGTTCTTTCGGTTTCTCGCGCGAGAGCGGCGAGGCGATACTGCGACTCGAAAGCGTCGACAGCGGAAAAGTTCCTGGCGCTCAGGATGACGGCGCGAACCGCAGGATGCACGGCATTCGGGTTCGTTTCGACGATAGACTTGGTGGCCGAAAAGCGTTCAGCAACCCACGGTCCACCATAGAGAAGATTCGCTGTATCACGAAAGGGGCGATAGTCGAACTCGCTTACGCTCCAGCCTAGTCCCGCAGCCCTGGACACAGCCTCGGTATAGAGACGGGCATATTCGCCGTCGCCGAAAAACTCTCGCTCTGTGCCTGGTAGTACGCCAATTCGGCGAAGCGCCCGCGGGGCGGACTCAACCGCTCTGCGCGAATAGGGATCGTTCGGATCGAAACCCCTGACCACTGCATCGATCTCCTCTGCTTCGCCGAGACTCTTAGTGATTACAGTTATGCAGTCGAGGGTTCTGCACGCGGGCACGAGACCGCCCGTAGACCAACTGCCCCGGGTGGGCTTAAAGCCGACCAGATTATTGAAAGCCGCGGGCACGCGGCCGGAACCGGCAGTGTCCGTTCCCAAAGCAAAATCCACCAGCCCTGCCGCCACGGCAATCGCCGAGCCCGAACTCGATCCGCCGCTTATATAGGCTGAATTGTAGAAATTGCGCGGAAAGCCGTAGGGCGAACGTGTACCGTTCAACCCGGTTGCGAACTGATCGAGATTCGTCTTTCCAATCGGGATCGCGCCTGCATCGATCAGGCGTTGAACGACGAATGCACTTTTCGCCGGGGTGTAGGCGAAGTCCGGGCACGCGGCGGTCGTCGGCAGTCCCGCCAGGTCGATGTTGTCTTTAATGGCAAATGTTCGACCCTTCAAGGGAAGCTCTGCGGGGTCGGACTCGAGTTCTTTGGCACGCTTGAAGGCCTGATCCTCCGGCTCCAAAGAAATCCAAACGCCGTCGTCGCCGCGTTCGCGAATCCTGCGAAACGTTTCAACAATCTTGGCAGCAAGTCTGCTCATTTCGCGACGATGATTGCGATTGTCTGCCCCGGCATGACCATCTGTCCTTCTGAGCAGCAAATGGAGTAAACCGTGCCGGTGACCGGCGCTGCGATCGCCATCTCCATCTTCATTGCTTCGAGAATCACGAGCGTCTCGCCCTCGACGACTTCCTGGCCGGAAGTTGCGGAAACCTTCCAAACATTCGCAACGACATGCGCATTCACCGCGTGGCCGCCTTCGGGCGTATCCAACTGGGGTTCCGGGGCATCCTCCTCTGGAGAATCCGCGGCTTCTCCGTCAGCCGATCCCGTCAACTCCCAGCGTTCCCGTTCCTCGTCGAAGGCTCTTTGCTGCTGGATCTTGAAGGAGGCGGCCTCTTCGGAAATGTCAGCTAGGAATTTTCGATATTCCCGAAGACTGAAAGTCTCCTCCCTGATGTCCAATTTGAATTTGCCGGCCGGAAATTCCTCACGCAGCCGGAGGAGCTCGTCTGCGTCCACAGGATAAAATTGAATCTGGTCGAAATGCCTCAGCAGCCAAGGCTGTGAAAAATCGCCGGTCCTTCGCCATCGATTCCACATTTGGATCGTGCGGCCGATGAATTGATAGCCACCCGGACCTTCCATGCCGTAGACGCAAAGATAAGCGCCGCCAATACCGACGGCATTTTCTGGCGTCCATGTGCGCGCAGGATTGTATTTGGTAGTGACCAGGCGGTGGCGCGGATCGAGCGGTGTGGCGACGGGCGCGCCGAGATACACGTCGCCCAGCCCCATTACGATATAGCGTGCCGAAAAGACTATCTCCTTGACCTGCTCGATGGAGTCGAGGCCATTGATTCTCCGAATGAATTCGATGTTGCTCGGACACCACGGAGCATCCTTTCGCACGGACTGCATGTATTTCTCGATGGCAAATCGGGTGGAGGGATCGTCCCACGAAAGCGGCAGCCGGACGATACGCGTTGGGACTTCGAGGTCATCCAACGCGGGGAGTGTGGATTCCGCCGCGACGAGAGTCTCCAGCAAGCGTTCACGAGATAGCACACGGCTGTCGTAGTGGATCTGGAGCGAGCGAATGCCCGGAGTCAGATCAAGGATTCCCTGTTGCGGATTCTTTAGCAGCCAATCCATCAACGCATGCGCGCAAAATCTTAGGCTTAGATCGAGGACTGGCGGTCCGTATTCGATCAGGAGGTATTTGTCACCGGCCTGCCGATAAACGACCTGGGGATTTTCGCCGGCGGCCGCAACGCTGTGAACGACGGGGAGCGCACCCTTCCAGGGTGGCGCAGTGCCCGGCGGCTCGCCGGGCACGTTCCCGTCACCGCGCAGCATGCCCGGCCGCGCACTCTGGAAGCGCAGGGGTGAGTCGCGTTCCCAGGTGCGGCCACGCTGCCCCGGCCTGCGCGGCTCATTTGTCGCGTCAGCGCGGTCTCGCGACGCGCTCGCCAGAAACTCATCCTGCTTGCGCTCGGCAGTGACCGACTGCTCTGAAGTCCAGCAGACGAAGCGCAGCAGATCACCAGGACGAAGTTGTCCGATCTTCCAAAGCTCCGACTGGACGATCGTCACAGGGCAAACGAATCCACCAAGACTCGGTCCATCCACAGCGAGGATCACCGGCATGTCTCCCGTAAAGTCCACTGCACCGATGGCATATGCGTTGTCGTGAATGTTCGAGGGATGCAATCCGGCCTCGCCGCCGTCCTTGCGGGCCCATTTTGGCTTCGGTCCGATCAAGCGAATGCCCGTGCGCGAGGAATTGTAATGAACTTTCCAATCGCTCGTGAAGAAGACCTCGATATCCTCATCCGTAAAAAAGTCCGGAGAGCCATGCGGGCCGTAAAGGACGCCGATTTCCCAGCGATCTTCGTAGCGAGGCGGGTCATCGAGCTTTGCCAGAGTGCCCCCAAACCCCGGCTCTGCCAGCTTCAAGACGTCGCCGGCACGAAGAATTCTTCCTCCATGGCCGCCGAACTTCCCAAGCGTAAACGTCGCCTGGCTGCCAAGATAGTGGGGAATGTCAAAGCCGCCAGCCACCGCAACATAGGCGCGGCAACCCGCGCCTTTGATCGTTTGAAGCTTGAGCGTCTCACCGGGCGCAACCTCGAACGCTTCCCACATCGGCTGCAGACGCCCGCCAATCTCAGGTTGCATGTCCGCTCCCGATATGCAGACAATGGCTCGATGATGGAACTCTAGTTTCGGGCCGGAGACCGTGCATTCGAGGGTGGAAGCGCCTTCCTTGTTGCCAACGAGCCGGTTAGCCAGCCGCAATGCCAAATGATCCATCGGTCCGGATGGCGGAACACCGATCTCCCAATAGCCGATCCTGCCGGGATAATCCTGGATTGTCGTGTGGGTTCCCGCCTCAACCACGTCGATCGTGCGAGGATGAAAGACAAAGGTGGACAGGTATCTCGTGGTGACACCGCCCTTCTTGAAACTTTCTCCGGCGAGGATAGCCTTTAGGTAGTCGAGGTTGGTCTCGATCCCGTCAAGACGCGTGCAAGCGAGGGCGGAGTAAAGTTTTCCGATCGCTTCGTCGCGAGCCGGCGCATGGGCGATCACCTTTGCAATCATCGGATCGTAATGGGACGTCACTTCGCTGCCGCGTTCGACCCACCCGTCCACGCGCACACCGCCGGGAAACCGCACTTCGGTGAGCAAACCGCAGCTCGGCTGGAAATTCTTGCCCGGATCTTCCGCGTACACACGGGCCTCGATGGCATGACCGTTGGGAATATGACGGTATCCGGCGAGCGGAAGCGCTTCGCCGGACGCGAGACGGATCATCCATTCCACGAGATCCAAACCGGATACTTCCTCGGTTACGCAATGCTCGACCTGCAGACGGGTATTGACCTCAAGAAAATAGAATTCCTCTGATTCCGCATCATACATGAACTCGCAGGTGCCCGCGGAGCGATATCTTGCAGCCTGACCCAATCTTCGCGCGGCTTCGTGGAGCCGCTGACGAACCGGCTCAGCCAGGCAGGGCGCCGGAGTTTCCTCGAGAACCTTCTGATTTCGGCGCTGCACCGAGCAGTCGCGTTCGCCCAGCACAGCCACAGCCCCCCGTCCGTCTCCAAAAATCTGCACCTCCACATGGCGTGCGGAAGCGATGTACTTCTCCAGGAACAAACCGGACGCCTTGAAGTTGCTCTTGGCCAGCCGCCGGACGCTCTCGAATTTTTCTTCGAGTTCATCTGCAGTTCGCGCCAATTGCATCCCGATCCCTCCTCCCCCTGAAGTACTCTTGATCATCACGGGAAAGCCGATGCGCCCGGCTTCCGCTCGCGCGTCAACCAGGGAATCGAGCAGGCCCGAACCGGGTGAGACCGGCACGCCACTCGCAATCGCGAGTTCACGGGCCGTGTGCTTCAGACCGAAGTCCCGCATGTTCTGCGGTGCCGGCCCGATGAATGCGATTCCCGCCGCCTCGCACGCGCCGGCAAAATCGGCGTTTTCACTGAGAAATCCGTATCCTGGATGAATCCCCTCAGCGCCCGTCCGCGTGGCAGCCGAGAGGATCCTCTCGACCTGCAGATAGCTTTGTGCCGCCTGCGGTGGTCCCACGCAGACTGCCTCGCCCGCCAGGCGGACATGCGCCGCGTGGGCATCGGCTTCGGAATAGACCGCAACCGAAGCAATCCCCATTCGGTCAAGGGTGCGGATGATCCGGCAGGCTATCTCGCCCCGGTTGGCTATGAGTACTTTGGAAAGCATCTCAACCACAGAGGACACAGGGAAAACGGAGGCCGAGTGAAATACTATGTCGCATTCTGCGCTCGATCGTGTGCTCCGTGCTAATTCCATATTAGCACTCTGATCGGAGTGGGATTGTAGGCGTTGCAGGGGTTGTTAAGCTGCGGGCAGTTCGAGATGAGACAAAGCACGTCCATTTCGGCGCGCATCTCGACGTATTTGCCGGGCTCGGAGACGCCGTCCGCAAATTTAAGGCCACCATCCGGGGTGACTGGCACATTCATGAAGAAATTGATGTTGTGAGCCAAGTCACGCTTGGTGAGCCGATAGCCGGACAGCGCCATTTGGAGCAGAAACGTGTCGCGGCACGCATGCATGAAGCGCTTGTCAAACGAATACCTGACCATGTTGCTCTCCGCGGCGCAGGCGCCGCCCAGCGTATCATGCCGGCCGCAGGTATCCGCGGTTATCGTGAGCATCTCGCGGCAGAGATTCGACTTCAGTTTCGTTCCGGTCGTGAGATAAATGGAGCCCTGTTCGCGAATGGTGTCCTGCGCGCTATAACGCTCCGTGACGTCGCCGGCGTTAAAAAAAAACGTATCCGCGGCTTGATTTCCCTCCAGGTCGACGATTCGCAGAGTCTGGCCTCTGTTGATCTGGTGAAACCAACCGTCTCCGGCCAGAATCGTTAGACTAAGAACCGCAGTCTCCTGCTGAAGAGTGCTTTCAGTATAGACGAGTGTGCTCATAGGAAGAGTCGCTCCGTCAACGCCAGCGTGCGGCCGCATTCGGGGCGAAAGTTGCGGCAAAAATCATCTTTGTCCGGCGGGTCGCATGGAAAGATCTCGATCTGCACACGGGCGCGGGGGTATTCGCCGGCGGGCGCAAGGGGGTGAGGGCAATTCGCGAAGACAAAGAGGACGTCCATCTCGGTTCGGAGGTCGATGCGCGCGCCGGCTGAACAGTGATCGGGAACAAATTGCATGCGACCCTCGTTATCCACCACGACCTTGCTGAAAAAATTGACGTTGGCAACGATGTCAGCAAGGCCCAACCCATGCTTGGTGAGTTCGACGAGAAAGTTATCGCGGGCGTTTCGATAAAAGTCGTTCCGGAATTGCTGATAGCTGTGCTCGCCAAACTTGGCAGCGACCATCGATGCGGTGATATGGCCGCCGAGCGGATCATGCCACCCAAGGCTGTCCCCGACAATGGATACCAAAGCGTTCCCCATATCAGTCATCAGGATATGGCCGCGCGTCAGCTTTGCCGTGTGCAGTGCCTTGAGTGTGTCCGGAATGTTGAGCCGATCCAGCGGCTGGTTCGCGTTGTAGAACAGCGTCGAGAGGTTGGCGCCGGAATCCAGAGCGGTAAGGTGGACCAGGCGGCGGCGCTGAATGCGCATCGACCACATGGCGCCGCTTGGAAGGATCTCCGAATATAAAGGGGCGGAAAGGAACTGGCTCATGGTCGCTATGAGTTCCGGTTGAGACGGACAAAGGGATCCCGTCTCAAGGCAGGCGCCGAATGCACTTGGGGAATAACGATATCGGTAAGGGTTAGCTTGCACGAGAGCACGCCCTTGCACGAAAGGATCTTGTCGGTGATCTCCTTGAGAATGTGGACGGGACCCTGCACGACAACTACTTCCATGCGATGATTTTCTTCGAGTTGGACGTGCAAGGAGCTGATCACTTCCTTTCGATACGTCCTCTCCAATTCAAATAGTCTCCGGGCCAGACTGCCCCGGCACTCATCATAAACAAGGGCAATCATCCCGGCCATGACCGGATCGCCGGAAGCCTCGCGGCGCTCGAGGACAAATCGCGATATCATTTCAGCAATCGCCTTGGAGCGATTCTCCAATCCTCTCTCGGCGACCATCTGATCGAGCTCCCGGAAGATCCCCTCGGGAAGCGAAACGCTGATTCGCTGCACGCTTCCGGTGCCACGCCTGTTTCCGAACTTATTTCCGGTTTTCATCGGTATCACTAAGTAATACCAAAAACACGATCAGTAATACCACAGCTAAGCCGCGAATCACTCTGTTCATTCCACTTCGTCTCCGGCAGCGGTCATTTTAACAACGGGCAGGCGGTCCTCCTCGGAGTCTTGCGCCGGGGCGTGGATCAATTCGTCGAGCCGATGTTTGAGAGCCAGGAATTCCGGCGTCAAAAGCTGCTGCGGTGTTCGCGGGCGCGGGACAGGGTTCTCGATACATTCGCGAATTCCTCCGGGGTTCACCCCCAGAACGAGTATGCGGTCCGAAAGATACACCGCTTCATCCAGATCGTGTGTAATGAAGAGGATCGTGATGTCCACCTTTTTCCAGATCTGCAGAAGATAAGCCTGCATCTTCGCGCGCGTCAGCGCGTCGAGCGCGCCAAAGGGCTCATCCATGATGAGGATGCGCGGTGCGTTTGCGAGGGCGCGAGCGATGGCGACCCGCTGCTTCATGCCCCCGGAGAGTTCGTGCGGATACGACTCCTCGAAGCGACTCAAGCCGACCATCTCGAGCCACTCTCGAGCAGTGCCCTCGGCATCGGCTGTGCCTCTGCCCTGCATTTCGAGGCCGAACATGACATTTTGCTTCACCGTTCTCCACGGAAAAAGCGTGTAACCTTGAAATACCATCCCGCGGTCCGGACCGGGGCCAGTAACAGGCTTGCCATCCAGGAGCATTTCGCCGCCGGTCGCCTCATCGAGTCCGGCCGCAATGCGGATAAAAGTTGATTTGCCACAACCGGAAGGCCCGATGATTGAGACGAACTCCCGGCGGTGGATGTCGAGCGAGACGTTGTCAAAGACGATGTGCTGATGGTCTGGGGGACCGAAGGCCTTCTGAAGATTGCGCACCGAAAGCACCACTGGGCGTTCCCGGATGCGCTTGAAGCGTTCTGCAACCTGCGGATCCTGCCTGTGGTAATCGGGGAGTTCAAGGGACGTCAGCATGGAATCAGGATTGCAGAGGGCTTGCGCTGGCGTCACGTGCGATCGGCGGTTCGAGCTTGCCGAAGTTCTCCAGAACCGGCGACGCGTCCGGTTCCTCCTCGACCGGTTGTTCCCCGCGATTCTGCTTTGCCACCATCGAGACAGGAATCGTCGCGGATTTTCTTGCACGAGCCTTGCGCTTCCACGGGAAGAGTCCCTTTCCAAGCCATGCGAGCGCCATGTCGGTTGTCAAGCCAATGATGCCTATCATCATGATGGCCGCATAGACATTATCGAAATTGCGGTAACGCGCCTGCTGGTTGATGAAGAAGGTGATTCCCGACATCGTGCCCACGACCTCCGCGACGATGAGGTAGGTCCACGCCCAGCCAAGAAGGATGCGCATGTCGGTATAAATGTCCGTGATCGAGGCAGGAATGACAACGCGACCCATCAGGCGCAATCCGCGCGCGCCAAGCGTCTGCGCCGCTTCAACGAGTGCTGGATCAACCTTGCGGACGGTATTCGATATGACGAGCACCTGCTGGAAGAACGTTCCGATCACGATGATCGCGATCTTCGGTCCGTCGTCGATACCGAGAATGGCTACGCACAATGCGCCGAACGCAGGGGCGGGCAAGTAGCGGAAGAACTCGATGAACGGCTCCTGAAGGCGGGAAAAGAAGCGATAGGTTCCACAGAGAATTCCCAAGGGAACACCAATGATTGATGAGATAAGAAATCCAAAGAAAATCGTTCGAATGCTGTGACCCAGACTTTCATGGAGCCACGGTTCATTGGGAAGGCGTGGCGGGGTAGTGAACGCGGTATAGAACGCCCCAATCACCTCATGCGGGGGAGGCAAATAGACGGGATTTACTCGATGTCCCCGCGGAGCGTCCCCTCCCTCAGCAGTCGCTTGCTTGAGCTGTTTGGCAAATTCCGCGTTCGGGACCTCCATCCCCTCCACGAAGTATTCCACGCTTCCAGGATCTGTAATGCGCGTCAGGGGATGCCACAGGAAAGGAAGATAACTGACTGCACACCAAACAGCAAGAGGGAAAATGAACGAGAAAACCGTGAGAATGAGCCGAAGCCTCTCCGGCAATTCCTCTTTAAGTCCGAGCCAATCGCGATGAGCCATCCCCCGTCCCTTTTGTGTCCGCTCACAAACCCTCGACGATACTTGGCGCCAGGTAGCTTGCCGGCTTCTGCGATTCCTTATACACTCTGTTATCCAGGTTGAATTGGTTGCCAATTGTCATCGAGCCATAGATTGAATCGAGACCTTCGCCCTTTTTGAACGCAGCCTTCGCCTCGGCAAGCGACAGAAAGTGAGTGCCGGGAACATTTTCCGCGTATTCGTCCAAATCCGCCCCGGCTCTTGCCGCCATGATCTTGATGGCATCCTCGCGCGTCGCCGGATCTTTGATGTAATCAACGCACTTGTAAAAAATCCGGACGATTTTTGCCCAGTCGTCCTTGTGCTGCGCGAAGCTCACGGGGTTTACCGCAAGCACGTCATAAATCAGACCCTTCGCGTCAGAGCTTGTGAACAACTTCTTGGACCCTGGAACCTGCTTGAGCGCCTGACTGGAAACCGGATACCAAGCGCCAACGGCCGCAACCTTCCCTGACGCGAGCGTCTGCGGAGTTTCATTGGTTGCCGTATTAACAATCTCGACGTCGGACTGCATCATTCCATTCTGTTTGAGCGCTTCGAGCAACAAGAGGTGCTCGACTAATGTCGCCTCGATGCCGACCTTCTGATCCTTGAGATCCTTGATGGAATCGATTCCCGGCTTGCCGATAATCATGTCACTCCCGTCGCTGTAATCGAGAAGGGCAACAATCTTGCTCTTTGCGCCGTTGGCTCCGTTGACAAGCGCATCGGTTGCGACGGCCGTTACGGCGTCCACCTTGCCTGCGGCGAAGGCGTCCAGCGAAGGAAGATAATCGAACCAAATGAGATCCACATCGACACCGGCGTCCTTAAACCACCCCTTTTGCTTGGCGACCTCGAAAATTGTGAATCCTGGCCAGTCACTGTAGCCGATCTTCAGCGGTTCGGCATGGACGGAGACAGCCAGGCATGCGGCGATCAATCCCGCCTGTGCGCTCAGGAAGGTTTTTTTTATTAATTTCATAAGGAGATTGGGAGTATTACGACCACTTGGCTTGGTAATACCAGGCACAAGCAAGTGCCGTGCCACGCGGGCCGATCGAAAGATCCTGCTCGCTCTCGGCCGCAGTGCGCTTTCGGAAATTTATTTCGGGATTTGCTCTAGCACAGCAACTCCGCCCATCGACTAAAGACTGTGGACGCCGTTTCGCGCAGGACCGGAAGGCACTGCTGACCTTGCTGCCAAATCATGTCCGCATCGACGCCGGACTCGATGAGCAGGCGATGCGCTCTCGCGACAGCCTCCTCGAGCAGTCCGGGAGTCATTTCCAGGTGAAATTGCAGGCCATAAAGTGCGTGGCCGTAGCGAAAGAGCTGGTTCCGGGTAAGGGCCGATGACGCGAGTCGCATACCCCCGGGCGGGATGTCGAAAACGTCTCCGTGCCAATGGGTGGCAACGAATTTTGCGGGAACTCCACGCCAAAGAGGGTCATACTGAGAAATGGGATCCAGGGTCACCTCGAAGAAGCCGACTTCGCGATGTCCCGGCTGAACTCTCGCGCCAAGAGCTGACGCCATCAGCTGAGCGCCCAAGCACAATCCGATAACCGGCTTGCCTTGAGATGCCGCGGAGCGCACTAGCGCGCACTCATTGGAAAGGTAGGGGTATTTTCCCTGCTCGTAGGCCCCCTGGGGACCGCCACCCAACGCCAGACCGGCGAAACCATCAAGCGAGTCGGGAACCATCTGACCGAGATCGGGTCGAATTACTTCCAGCGGGAGGCCCATTCCGCCGAGAGTTTCGCCAAAGAGACCTGGCCTATCGACGTCGCTGTGCTGGATGAACAAGACCCTCCTCTTCCTCATAAAAACCTGCCACACCGATCTCGTCCCGGTTCGGACCATCGCTTTGCCAATAAACTCCAGCCAGCAAGATGCATCGAAGAGAATGAGAGATTAATTCCGGCCCTTCTCGATCGGTGAATTTCGATGGGCTTCATGGTCACGTAGTGTGCGGGCTCGGAGTAATTCCCGCAATAGGAAGGTCTTCCTATCTATCCGTCTTTTCCCGGATGATGATCGCGCTGCAGCGCCGCCGCCGCGGCGCAACGGTTTTCGACTCCGAGTTTGCGGAAAATCTTGTCGATATGGTTTTTTACCGTATGAGCGCTGATCCCTAAAATGATTGCGATCTCCTCGTTGGACTTTCCCTGACCCAACCATTCCGCCACTTCCTGCTCGCGGGGACTTAGGTCGACCGAAGGCCCGGTCGGACAACCGTCCCCGACTTGTTCGTCAACGAGCAAAAGAAAGCAGCCCGCGTGCGGATGGCGCGTGAATCGAACAATGAGCTTGCGAGATCCGTCACCGAACGTCCATGCACGCTTGGGCTTGAGGCTCTCCGAAAAGAAGCGCCGCCGCAGCTTCTGGACGACCAAATCGTGAAGAGGCTCCGGAAGGCGGCGTTGGGAACCGGCTTTCCCCCCGATATACCGGCAAATCAAACGACGCGTAGCCCGGCCACAGTAGCGCACTTGGCCGTCTTCCCCGAGGAGTACGTGTCCGCGACCGATAGCCGCTTCGATGGACTCGAAGGGTCCGGGCTCGTCCATGGCTTCGAGCAGCCAGTCCATATGCACGTCAAAACCGACGACGCCCACACATCTTCCGGCGTGAAGAATCGGCGCCGCCGTGCTGGTGATGAAAAGATTCTTTCCAGCAACTGGATATTCGTAGGGATCAATCAAGACTTCCGCTTTTCGGCGGGTTGGCGCGAAGTACCAGTCGGCATCAGGTTTGTCGTAGTCGATGTTGGCCTGAAGCTGAATTTGGCCCCCGCTGCGATGCCAGAACGGCACGAAACGCCCGCTCTGGTCGTGGCCCGGCGCGCGGGCAAACATCGCATCACGGCCATCGAGAGCGTCCGGCTCCCATACCGTCCACACACCAAGCAAACGAGGGTTTGCCACCAGGACCCCACGCATGATCTCATTGAACAAGCCGCGGTCGGTAAGACCTAGAGTCTTCAGCGAGGAAAAGACTTTCGCCAGCTGGCCGGCCCGGTTCACTGCCTCCGCCCGTTCCAAAGTCATGCCTAAGCTTTGAAGCAACTTTCATACCGTTTTCTCCTGCAGCCTTTGTCGATTGACCTGACTGCCCTCTCAACTTAGTTTGGCCGACTTAAAACCCGAGCAGGCGCACCGAGAAACACGAATGGCCAAAGTAACCCTTAAGAACGTCTATAAGATTTACCCTGGAGACAGAGGAAAGGATGTCACGGCTGTGGAGGATTTCAGCCTCGATATTTTTGACCGGGAGTTCGTGGTTTTCGTCGGCCCGTCCGGCTGCGGAAAATCCACAACCTTGCGAATGATCGCCGGTCTCGAGGACATTTCGAAGGGAGATGTCTTGATCGGCGGCAAGCGCGTCAATGATTTCCCTCCGAAGGACCGTGACATCGCGATGGTTTTTCAGAACTACGCGCTCTACCCGCACATGAGCGTCTATGACAATATGGCATTTGGCCTGGAACTGCGGAAGTATCCGAAAGCGGAGATCAAGAAGCGCGTCGCGGAAGCTGCGGGCATCCTGGGCATCGAGCAGTTGCTCGATCGCAGGCCAAAGGCCCTTTCCGGTGGCCAGCGCCAGCGCGTTGCGGTCGGGCGCGCTATTGTGCGCCAGCCGGAAGTTTTTCTCTTCGACGAGCCGCTTTCGAATCTCGATGCCAAGATGCGCGTTCAAATGCGCACGGAGATCACAAAACTCCATCAGCGCCTCCAGGCCACAATGATCTACGTGACGCACGATCAAATTGAGGCCATGACTATGGGCACGCGTATCGTCGTGATGAAAGATGGTGTGATCCAGCAAGTGGATACCCCGCTCAAGATCTATGACGAGCCAAAGAACCTTTTCGTCGCCGGTTTTTTGGGCAGTCCCCCGATGAACCTCGTCAAAGGCGCCTTGCACGGGCAGAACGGTGCGCTCGTTTTCAAGGAAGTGCAGGGCGGAGTGATCGAAGTTGAACTCGGAGACCGCAAAGCTGCCGCCGGTTACGTCGGCAAGGAAGTCGTGCTTGGCGTCCGCCCTGAGAATTGCAACCTTGTTCCGTCAGGAGAATGCTCCTCGAACAACTGCTTCCAGGCCGTGGTGGATATCGTCGAGCCCATGGGTGCAGAAACATATTTCCACCTTCAAACCGGTGCGCATCTCATGATCAGCCGCAGCCCATTCGGCGCACGACAAGCCGACGCGGGCCACCGGTTCAAATTCCAGATCAACGCAACAGTCGCGCATCTCTTCGACCCGGTGACGACACACCGAATCGTGTAACTTTCGGCCGCAGACGGCAGTCTTGCAGGAAAGAATCCCCGTAACGATGATATGAGCAGTCCTGATCTCAACGTTCGCCATGTCGCCAGACTGGCACGCATCGCCTTGGCCGAGGAGGAAGTCACCACCTTTCAAGAACAGCTCGGCCGTGTGCTGGAACACATCGAGCACCTAAGCAAACTCGATGTCTCGGGCGTCGAGCCGACCGCACACACCTATCCGATCTTCAACGTGACGCGCCAGGATAGTCCGCGCGCAAGCATGCCCCGCGAAGCGGCTCTAAGCCTCGCGCCGCGCACCGCCAACGCCCTGGTCATCGTTCCGAAAGTCGTCGAATGATGGATCTCGCCCGCCTAACCGCTTTCGAAATTCAGGAAGGTTTCCGTGCCAAAGCCTTTCACCCTGTGGACCTCCTGCGTGCGATCGAATCGCGAATCCAGGCGGTGGACCCCACCGTGCAGGCATTTCTATCCCGTGATTTTGAGGCCGCCCTGCGCAAAGCCGAAACGGCTGACGTTTCGCTGCCGCTCGGAGGAATCCCCATCGGCATCAAAGATGTCATCAATGTGAAGGGTGATCCTTGCACGTGCGCTTCGAGAATCCTGCAGGGCTACACCGCGCCCTACGACGCAACGGTCATCGCGCGCCTCAGGGCCGCCGGCGCCATCCCATTCGGCAGATTGAACATGGACGAATTCGCCATGGGTTCCTCGACCGAAAACTCTGCCTTCCAGACAACACGCAACCCATGGGATACCACGCGCATACCCGGCGGATCGAGCGGCGGTTCGGCGGCCGCCGTTGCCGCCTGCGAAGTTCCCGCCGCGCTGGGTTCGGATACCGGCGGCTCGATCCGTCAGCCGGCGGCGTTATGCGGATGTGTGGGGCTGAAGCCAAGCTATGGGCGCGTTTCGCGCTATGGTCTTGTGGCCTTTGCGTCTTCGCTGGATCAGATCGGTCCGGTTGCGCGTTCGACGCGCGACTGCGCGCTGTTGCTCAATGCCATCGCGGGACCCGATCCGATGGACTCCACCTCACTGGATCAGCCGGCGGAGGATTTTACTGCAAAACTCGGTCGCGATCTCAAAGGCGTCCGTCTGGGCATCCCAAAGGAATATTTTGTCGATGGCATGGACGCCCGCGTGAAATCCACTATCGAAGCCGCCATTCAACAATGCGCGGAACATGGTGCCGAGCTCGTGGAGCTCTCCTTGCCTCATACCGAGTATGCGGTTTCGGTCTACTATATCATTGCAACCGCCGAAGCCTCGGCCAACCTCGCCCGTTTCGACGGTGTCCGTTATGGCAGGCGGGTCGACCAGCCCAAGGATCTCATGGACCTTTATGTTCGCAGTCGTGAGCAGGGATTTGGCAGCGAAGTGAAGCGCCGCATCATTCTCGGCACTTACGTTTTGTCCAGTGGATATTACGACGCCTACTATCTTCGCGCGCAAAAGGTCCGCACCCTCATCCGCCGGGACTTTGCGACGGCCTTTGAGAAGGCAGACGTCATCGTTTGTCCCACCTCACCCGATGTCGCTTTCCCGATCGGCGAACGCACAAGCGACCCGCTGAAAATGTACCTCGCTGACATCTTCACCATCGCCGCAAACCTTGCAGGAATCTGCGGAATCAGCGTGCCGTGCGGCTTCGTTCGCGAAGGCGAAAATAAGCTTCCCATCGGTTTGCAGTTCCTTGGAAAATCCCTCGCCGAAACCCGCCTGCTCGGTATCGCCGACGCCTACGAACGCGCTTCCGGCTGGAGCAAAGAAAACGCACCCTTGTGAGCTTTCATCGGAGTAGAAGTCCAAATGGCAATGTTTGCACTCTGCGCAAATCGAGAGAGGCTGGTTTTTCTGCTAAAAATTCAGCCCGACGGGCAAATCCGATGGGCTGGACATCTTGACGGTTTTCCTTACCTTCAAACTTCCGAATGAGTCTTTTGTTCTTTAAACGCGTTCTCGCTAATCCGCTGCGAGTCGGTTACGTGGTGCCCAGCTCGCCGTTCCTAACCCGGCAGACCGCCCGGCGCATTGATTTTTCACAGCCCCGTGTTGTCGTCGAGCTCGGTCCTGGTGAAGGTTGCCATACCCGCCAGATCGTCAAACGCATGAATCCCGACTCAAGACTCATCCTCTTTGAGCTCGATGAGGAATTCGTTTCGCATTTGCGCAAGCAGTTCTTTCGCGACCCTCGCATTACGGTACTCAACACCGATGCTTTGCATCTGCCGGAGACACTGCGGGAGATGGGCCATCCACACTGTGATTACATCGTTTCCGGTCTGCCGTTTTTCGTCATTGAGCCTAAGACCAAGGACAAGCTGCTGCGGAGCATCGCAAAGGCAATGGACAACGATAGCCGTTTTATCACCTACCAGGTCACCACACAACTCTGCGATCAGGATCATCTCTTCGAGCTTGCCAGCAAGGAATATTGCCCATTGAACTTTCCTCCGATCAACGTGCTCGAATTCCGTAAGGCCTCAGCGTTGTAGCGTATAGGAACGGCCTTGAAAGCCGTCCCTCAATTCGAACAATCACGAATACCCCTTCGCCACCTCCTGTGCGAGGATGGCGATTCCTTCTCGCACAGAGGCCTCGTCCATGGCGAAACTCAGCCGGATGCATTCGTGGCCATGCCGCCAGTCTTCCGCGCCCACGCCGAAATAGTGGCCGGGAACAATGAGGACGCCGCGCTCCTTGAGGCGGGAGTAAAGTGTTTCCGCCGAAATTTTCATCCCGCGAAACCATAGCCACAAGAACAGCGCTCCCTCGCTCACATGCACATGGTAGTCGAGCCCGTCGTCGAAAAACTGCGCGATCCACTCCCGCGCCAGGCGAGATTTTCGCTCGTAGAAGGGACGCACGACTTCGCGCGCCAAGCGGAGGATCTCGCCGGATTTCACAAGCGGCAGGACGATAGCCTGCCCAATTGAGCAATTAGCGAGACCGACGATTGCCGTCATGGAGGCTACAGCGCGGATGATCTCCGGGCGCGCCACGACGATGCCGGTGCGCGTATTCGGGAGCCCGAGCTTGGACAGGCTCAGCGTAAGGATGATGTTCTCTTCCCAGATCGGATCGGCGTCGCGGAACAAGATGCCGGGAAACGGCAGCCCGTATGCATTGTCGATAATCAACGGCACGCCCGACGCCCGGGCAATGGCAGCCAGCCGATGAACCTCGCTATTGGTGAGCACATTGCCCGAGGGATTGGTGGGGCGCGAGACGCACAGCGCTGCCACGTCCTCGGATACGGCGAGCCGGCCGAAATCAACATGATACTTGAAACGGTGTCCGGGCAAAAACTCGATGCGCGGCTCCACTGCGCGCAAGAGCCCGGGAGCAAGCCCCTGGTTCATATAACCGATATATTCAGGCACGAGCGGAAGCAGGATTGTCTTTCGTCTCCCGTTGCGGAATTCCCCGGCCAGTAGGTTGAAAAGAAGAAAGAACGCCGTTTGTCCGCCCGCGGTGATGGCAATGTTCTCCGGAGCGAGGTTCCATCCGAACTCCTTCCGAAGCAAATTTGCGAGCGCGGCGATGAAGCGCGCATTTCCGACGGGCGGATCATAGTTTGTCATCATCCGATCAAACGCGGGCGGATCGGCCAGAATCGACGCCATGCGATTGCGCCAAATCGCCTGCATCTCCGGAATGTGCGCCGGGTTGCCACCACCAAGCATCCGCACCGGCCCATGTGCACCGGCCATTGCGCGCCCGAGATCGTCCATCAATTCCTCGATCCCGCTGCCGCTGGCTAGCCGCTCGCCGAAAAGGGATTTTTCAAACACTCAAGAAATCTAACCACAGGGGACACAGAGAGCACAGAGTCAATTCTGGGAATCCTGGACTCCTTTTCTTTGTGTCTCGAGCGCTCTGTGGTTAATTGATTCTCGGCTCGATCAAGATTCATGCCGTTCTCTTCTGAAATCACCAATCTGCTCCGCGATAAATCTCCGCTTCTGCGACAATTTGAGGCGTTGCTTGCTCCGCGCTCGGATTTGAATCTCGAGTTGCTGGCGCGCGAGTCCGCCGCGATCACCCGGCGCTATTTTGGGCGCACCATGCGACTCTTCGCCCCGCTCTATCTCTCAAACGAGTGCATCAACTCGTGCGCCTATTGCGGCTTCTCGCGTGAAAATGCGATCTTGCGCGTGACGCTGGAAATCGAAGAGGTCGCGCTCGAAGCCGCACACATCATCGGGCAGGGTTTTCGCAACATCCTTCTCGTGGCCGGCGAGCATCCCAAATTTGTTTCCAGCGACTACCTAAAGCACTGCATTCGACGGCTGTCGGCGGCTGTTCCGAGCATCAGCATTGAAGTCGCTCCTATGGAGGTCGCGGACTATTTGCCGCTCGTCCATGCTGGCGCTGAAGGCTTGGTCGTTTACCAGGAGACCTATCATCGCCAAACCTATTCCAAGGTTCATCTTTCGGGACCGAAGAAAGATTACGACTGGCGGCTGGATTGCCCAGAACGCGCCTACGAGGCGGGCTTCCGCCGCATCGGCATCGGCGCCCTCTACGGCCTCTGGCATTGGCGGGAGGAAGCCATGGCTCTCGCCGCTCATCTCGAACATCTTCTGCGTTCGTGCTGGAAGGCCCAGATCACCGTCAGCCTCCCACGTCTCCGGCCCGCCGCTGGCGGATTCCATCCGACGCATCCCCTGCCGGATCGCGACTTCGTCCAGCTCGTTTGCGCTTTGCGCATCACCTTTCCTCAGATCGGAATCGTGCTCAGTACGCGTGAGCCGGCCGCCCTGCGTGATGCAATCGCTCCGCTCGGTATTACCATGATGAGCGCCGGCAGCCATACGGAACCGGGCGGCTACACCGGCCAGGGAAAACAAAACCTGCACCAGACAATCCGTGGCCGCCAGATCGCCGCCGTCGGAGAAAACGCCGAAGGCCAATTTGCCATCTCCGACGAGCGACCGCCCCACGCTGTCGCTGCCCGCTTGCGAGAACTTGGACTGGAGCCGGTCTGGAAAGATTGGGACGCCGCCATTCTTAACGCCGCTTAGGATTGTGAATCTTTTTTTGAACGGTCAAAGAGAGCAAGTTCAGGCGGAAACCGTTACCGATCTGATAAACGAACTCGGTCTTGTCCCCGAAACGGTCCTAATCGAACACAATGGCACTGCCCTTCTGCGCTCCGAATGGGAGCATACGCCACTCGCCGGCGACGACCGGCTCGAAGTTCTGCGAGTGGCCGCCGGAGGATAGGCAACCGGTTTCAACGATTCCGTCCGGGCCAAGAGCAAATCCCGGATGCGCCGCTCAACGTTTGCAGGGCGTCGCGCGCGTTCGTCCCATTCTCCAAAACGCCGGCCTTACTGGATCAAACGTTCGAGCAACGCATCGGGGGCGGCTCCAAGCGCTGTGGCTTTGGCATAGTGCTCCTTGGCGAGTTGGAGGGAAGGCGGTTGCGTTGTTGCATAAAGGACTGCCAGATTGAAATGTGCATCGGGATATTCCGGTTTGAGTTCAATCGCCCTCTTGAGTTGAGTTTCCGCTTCGTTCCACTGTTCCTTTTGACCTAGGCAGGCGCCAAGATAGTTATGGGCTACTGCGTCCTCTTCATTGGATGCGATTGCCTTTTGCAGAGCGCCAATCGCTTCGCCGAACTTGCCCTGCCGGCTGTAAGCAATTCCTAAATTGGTGTAGGCATAGGAATCACCGCCATTAATTTCGACCGCTTTCTTAAGCGCTACTTCAGCAGCCGAAAGCTTGCCACCTTCGATTTGCACGGCACCTAGATTGGACAGCACGAAGTAGCTATTGGGAATTTTCTCGACGATCATCTGATAAATCTTCTCGGCCTCGACATAGTTCTTGACCTCGAAAAGCTTCTTGGCCTGCCCAACGAGCTCGCGAACTTCGTCGGGCAGCGACTCGGACTCTGCAGGCTCTTGGAGAATCCTTTTCGCTTTCACCTCCTCGGCCCCCGGCTTGCTAATCGCAACGGTCACCTCGAGGCTTTGTGGGTTCGCTTCAGTAAGGAGAGCCACAGGATCTTTGAAAAGCGAGCGTTCTTCGGGCGTCAAGTGAAGCACGGGTGCTCCAAGAACGGCGAGTTGCTGTGTAATGACCTCGGAATTGACATCCAACGTCCCAATTTCTTTTTCGATGAGTTTCTTTGCATCGTCGCGCTTCGTTTGCTCCTTGATTTGGCGCAAGATGATTCCCCGCAGAAGCTCGTTCTCCATGGCCAGCTTCTTCTCATCGCTCGGGTTCAGTTCGAGTTGAGCAAGTTGCCCAGACGTTTCATCCAGTTGCTTGCGCAGCAGATCGACTTGAGCATCCCCTTTGCTGTTGAGCGCCTCGGATTCGAGCAGCTTGTCGTTTGCCGTTTGCAAGCTGCTTTGCAACGAGGCTATAGCCTTATCCTTCTCCGCAATTTCATCGGGAGATGCACTCTCTGCAAGCTTCGCAGTGAGCACCTTTTTCTCGGCGGCAAGCTTCTCGAACTCGGCCTTGCTCACAGTATTCTGCGAAACTGTTGCAAGCTTGGCTTTCAGCTGCCTGTTCTCCGCGGCGACGCGTTCGATCTCCGCTGCATTGTCCTTGATCCTCTTTACTTTGGCCAAAGCCTTGTCGCGGGCGTCATCAAGTTCCTTGCGTTCAGCGAGCAGACCGGTTCGTATCCGATCGCTGCCCGCGATATATTTTGAAGCTTTTTCCAGCTTTGCAAGCAGGCGTTCGTTCTCCTCCTGAAGAACTTCATTGTCGGCCTGCAGATCGGAAAACCGCTTGAAAATGCCGGCATATTTTCTCTCGATCCCTTCGCGGATAATGGGAAGGGAAACGCCGTCCTTCT
Organism: uncultured Verrucomicrobiae bacterium; assembly: GCA_963847295.1. Lineage (GTDB taxonomy): Bacteria > Verrucomicrobiota > Verrucomicrobiia > Chthoniobacterales > Terrimicrobiaceae > DASTFP01. The sequence continues at coordinate 44,515 of CAWJZG010000022.1, read as the reverse complement.
TCATGTCCTCAAGAGAAGAGGTCGTCTGTGCAAGCTGGGCCTTCAATTCAACGACACTCACTTTTGTTTTGTCGACTTCGAGGAGCGCGCTTTGGAGATCAGCCGACTTCTTCAAGAGCCGTTCATTCAAACTTTCATTCTCTGCCCGCGTCTGGGCGAGCTGGCTGCGCAGATCACGCAACTCGCGCTCCGCAACGCTGAGACCACCACGGGCTACGGAACGATCGAGAGAGGTGGAGCGGACCGGTTCGTTTACACCGCGTTTCGGAGCCGGCGGCGGCTTGACCGTCACGACCGGCCCGGCGGAAATGGCGGGAGGCAACGGTTTTTCTTTTTCCGGCTCCGGCAGGTTTCCCTCGAGCGGCTCAGTCGATTGCGGCATGCTGGCCAAGTCGCCCTCCAATCGGGTGACGCTTTCCTGCGTTTTCCGCAGGCGATACTCGACGACCAGAGGTTGCCAGTCCGGAGCCAATTTGCTGATTTGCTGGAGGATTTGCTGGGCGGAGCGATACTTCGCTAAAGCTTCCCGAGGTTTCGCCTCCCGCTCAAGTTTCTCGCCGGCTTGGAATTCTTTGTAGCCTTTGAGAAAGAGGTCGGAGGAGTCCTCGGAGAACGCCGAGCATAGCATCATCAGCGATGCCCCTAGGACGATTAAATGGAATCCCAACCGGTGCATTGAATTAAGGGAGGGTTACTATCATGAACTTTGCAGCCAATTGCAAGAGCCGAAAGGCTTAAAACTGTTTATCATAAGTGCCATGTCATAAGCGCGTTGCACGTTTTGACAAATTGTTCACAAGTGTTGACAAGCACAAGAATCGGATGCTAGTTTGCGCGCAAATTTCTTCGGCTGCGTTAGGCGGCCGCGAAAAGATTCCACATGGAGGCCCTCTTAGATCAGCCCGTTCTCGTGCTCAACCGCTTATGGCAGGCGGTCAACACATGCTCCGTGCGTCGAGCTTTCACACTCCTGTATCAGGGGCACGCGCAGGTGGTCTCCACGGATGGAAGGAATAACTTTCTGACGCACGATTTCTTTAGCTGGCAGGATTTCTCGCAAGCGAATCCCGAGCCGGAAATGGTTCGCACGATCTCAGTGAGCATCCGCATCCCGCGAATCATCGTGCTTCTGCTTTTCGAGCGCTTGCCAAAGAAAGAGGTCAAGTTTACGAGGCACAATGTGTTCGAGCGCGACAGGAATACCTGCCAGTACTGTGGCACGGTATTTGAGCGAAATGACCTGAACCTTGATCACGTCCTTCCAAGAGATCGCGGGGGCCAAACGACTTGGGAAAACATCGTCTGCTCATGCATCCCCTGCAATACGAGGAAGGGCAACAGGCTTCCGAACGAGGCCGGACTTCAGCTGATCCGCAAGCCGAAGCGTCCGAAATGGCGGCCATTTGTAAACATCAGCTTCTCACGTCATCAGCACGATAGCTGGAGGCATTTCCTGGATCTCGCGTACTGGAACGTCGAGTTGGGCCAGTAGGCTGCCCCGAAACGCGGAGGCTCACATCGTTAACACGAAGAACACCGCCGCTCCAAATGACAAAAAAGCGAGAGCGGCCAGGCCGTAAAACGCCGTAGCAAAGGGGTCCCTTGTTGCGACGTCCTTTGGCGACGGTGAAGAGCTGACAAAGTTCTCCGGTCGCGAGCTTGACGTCGCGACCTCAGGGGAGGTCGTAATAAAATCGGGACGCGGTTGAGAGAGAGCCGCATCTTCATCGCTCACGAATAGACCTTCGACGTTTCCAAAGCGCACTTCGTCTCCGCCCCGAAGAATGGCGTGGGTGACTTGCTCGCCGTTGACAAAGGTTCCATTGGTGGAGCCTGGATCGTGGAGATGATATCTGCCTGCCTTGAGGAAGATGTCGGCATGGTGGCCCGAGACGGACAGTTCGTCGATTTGCAGGGCATTGTGTGCGAGCCGCCCGATGGTTACCCTTTCTTCGCCAAAGTCAAAGTCGATCCGGTTATCCTGAGAGAGGAAAATTTGAAGCTGGGGCATCGCGACGGTTTTTTAGGACTTTTTTGCGAACGCCTCAACCTCTCTGGCGAATTCAGCGAAAAAGTACGATGCATCGTGGGGTCCTGGGGAGGCTTCAGGGTGATATTGGACGCTGAATGCCGGATGCTCACTGTGTCGCAACCCGGCGACCGTTCCATCGTTCAGGTTAATATGTGTCACCTCGACATCCTTCGGCAATGAATCGGGGTCCACGGCATAGCCGTGGTTCTGGGAAGTGATGGCCACCTTTCCGGTGCGAAGGTCTTTGACGGGCTGATTGGCGCCGCGGTGTCCGAATCTCAATTTGAACGTCTTGCCGCCAAGGGCAAGCGCGAGAATCTGGTGTCCGAGGCATATGCCAAAAAGGGGCCGCTTTCCGATCAATTCTCTCACTGCGTCGTGCGCGTAATTCAGCGCGGCGGGATCGCCGGGCCCGTTGGAAAGAAAGATTCCCTCCGGGTTCATCTCGAGAACCTCGGCGGCGGGCATGGATGCCGGGACAACCCTGACGGAAAATCCGTTTCGGCGGAGCGAGCGGAGAATGTTCCTTTTGAGTCCGAAATCGTAGGCAACGATTTGACGCGAGGCAGGAGGCAGCTCTTCAAAGAGATTCCCCTCCTCGTCGCCGGCCGTATTGGGATCGTTCCGCGAGAGAGTCCATTTTCGGCTCGCGCGGTTCTCAATGTCCCAATCGTACGGGGAGCGGGTCGTCACCTCTTGCACGAAATCTACTCCTTCATAAGGAACGCCCTTCGCACGGCCAACGGCTTTCTCATCGCTCACATCCTCCATGGCGATGCAGGCACGCATTGCGCCTGATTTGCGCAGCCGTCGTGTCAGCGCGCGGGTATCAATGCCTTGAATTCCCGGGATATCGTGTCTCAAAAGGAATTCATGCAGGGTTCCCTGAGAACGCCAGTTGCTTGCAAGGGGACTGAGCTCTTCAATAACGAACCCGCGGACTTGGGGCGCCGCGCTTTCCACGTCGAGGAAGTTGACGCCATAGTTGCCAACCAGCGGGTAGGTCATGGCAACGATCTGGCCCCGGTAGGAGGGATCGGTAAGCACCTCTTGATAGCCGGTCATCGAAGTGTTGAAACAAATCTCGCCGGCTTGCGTCTGAGCTGCGCCAAATGAGGCCCCTCGAAAGATGGTTCCGTCTTCGAGGGCAAGTATTGCATCCATCACGCGTACAGTAGAGATTCCCGCACCGCGCTCAACGGCAAATCGTCCGCTCAAAGGGTTTTGGAGAGTTTGTTTACGAACTTGTGACGCGGACCCTTTGTAAACCGACCCCCCTCGGGAATTTGCCGCGCGGTTCGTGGAAGAAAAAACGGCCTGCTTCAATGAAGCAGGCCGTTGGAAATTTTGCCCCGCAAGTGCCGTTCCGACGCATATCCCGTTCCCTCAGTAAGGGTGGATGACCGCCGCAAGGCGCGCTGACTTCCAGTGAAGGCATGTCATTGCGCCTCCCGGCCAAGCCTCCGGGATGATTTGATTTACAGTTCGGGAGCTTGCGTCGTTCAATCGCGAACACCACAGGGCAAATCGGTGTTTTTGCCTTTCGGCGAACTAAAATTTTCGAGAGAACTATTCCCGGAAATCCACTGCCAGCTTTGCCTTCAACTGCTGCTTCAAGCGGTCGCAGGCAGCGTTGACTTCCTCGCTGTTCAGCGTCCTCTCCTGCGCGCGGAATGTCAAGGAAATCGCGATCGATTTGCGATTGGCGGGCAGTTTTTCTCCGGAGGGATCCGTATAAATGTCAAACGGTTCGATCCTCACGAGGAACTTTTCCTTCGCATTCCAAAGCTCGGTTTCGAGGTCTCCGTAGGGCAAGGCGATTGGGCATACGACGGCGATGTCGCGTACCACGGCGGGGAACTTAGGAATGTCGTGGAACATGGGAAGCCGGATTGCCCGAAGCTTTTCGAGAGCGATTTCTCCGACGAGCACCGGCTTGATGGCATCAAGCGCGCGAGCGAAGGCAGGTGCCAATTGACCCAGCATTCCGATGCGTTCACCTTGCGCAAGGAGTTCAGCGGACAAGGCCAGCCGAGGGCCCCCTTCTTTGCGGATACACTCCAAGGGAACCGGCGCCAATGCCTGAACGATTCCCTTCGCGTCATGCCAGTCGAATTCTCTCACCTTATCCCCACGCCAGCTTCTCGGGGCAATTTCTCCATAAAGCGAAAATGCCAGGGTTTCGTGCTCTTCGGATGCGCCGGCGTGAAACACCCGGCCGATTTCGTAGATCGCGACGGAGCGCGCGCCATGCCGAATGTTGCGTTCCAAAGCCGCGATCAAGCCAGAAAGGAGGCTTGTGCGTAGAAACGCCTGGTCTTCTCCCAAGGGATTGCGCAAGCGGAGGGGTATTCCTTGCTGCCACTGCATCCTCTCTGAGACAAGCGTGCTGGTGCGGGCCTCGCTCAAACCCAAGGCGCGAAGGTGCTGCCGCACTGTCGCTTGAAAGTCGTAGACGTCATCCGCTTCGCCGGGTCTGGCGGGCGTCGCCGCAATTCGGCTGGGAATCCTTTCAATTCCGACGACGCGAGCCACTTCCTCGATCAGATCCACTTCGCGAGACAGATCGCGCCGATAGCTCGGAATCTTCCATCCCACGGCGTCTTCGTTTTCGGCAGCTGGTGCGAGGCCCAACCGGAAAAGAGCGTCACGGACTTCATTTGCCGAGACATCCGCACCGAGAAGCGAACGACATCTCGACAGACGGAGGGCGACCACATCGGGCGCGGAGGGCGGAGCCCCGGCCACGAACACCATTTCGTCGCCCCGGCCGCCGGCAAGTTCTTCGATTAGCCGCGTGGCGCGAGCCGAAGCAACCAGCACGCCTAGCGGGTCCACTCCCCGCTCAAATCGATAGCTCGATTCGCTTTGCAGATTGTGAAAGCGAGCAGAGCGCCGCACCGAAGATGGATCGAAAAAGGCGCTCTCCAATAGAATCTCAGTGGTGGCGTCAGTCACGCCGGATTTTTCTCCGCCCATCACACCAGCAAGGGCAACAGGGCCATCGGTATCGGCGATTGCAAGATCCCCCGTGGACAGAAGGCATTCACTCCCATCGAGCGCGCGGAACTTCTCCCCCTCGTTAGCCCGCCGCACTATGATCCCACCGTGCAGCTTGCTCGCGTCGAACGCATGGAGAGGCTGGCCGAGCTCCAGCATCACGTAGTTCGTGATGTCCACAACATTGTTGATGGATCGAAGGCCGACCGACGCCAACCGCTCGCAAAGCCACTGAGGACTTGGCCCTACTTTCACGTTTTGGATTCGGCGGACGGAATAGAAGGGACACAACTCCGGGGCTTGAACAGAGACCAAGCGCTCGTGCGCATTCTCAATCTCCGGCATATCGACGGAAGCGAGTCGAAGGGTTTTTCCGGAAAATGCGGCAACTTCACGGGCCACGCCGGCATGGCTCAGCCAGTCGGAGCGATTTGGAGTGATCTCCAATTCAAGAATTGAATCCGGTGGAAACAGCTCTGAGAGTGGTCTTCCAACCGGCGCCTCCTTCGGCAGAATCAGGAGACCCTCCGCATCTTCTGCGATACCGAGTTCTTTTGCGCTGCACAGCATTCCCTCGCTTTCGACTCCACGCAGTTTGCCGATGTTGATCTTAAACCCCCCTGGGAGCACTGCCCCCGGTAGTGCCAGCGGCACCTTGTCCCCAGGCTTGTAGTTCCTCGCGCCGCAAACGATCTGGTGCGGCTGGCCCGTTCCGCTGTCGACCCGGCAAACGCTCAAGCGGTCCGCATTCGGATGCTGATTGGATTCGAGGATCTCTGCGATCACGATCTTTGGAAATTCTGCTCCCCTTTTCGTGACGCTTTCCACCTTGATTCCGGCGCGCGTAAGCAGCGCGTCCAGCTCCGCCGCAGAGCCGGTCCAATCGATGAAATCGCGAAGCCAATTGAGGGAGATGTTCATCGGTTCGATGCCTCAGGGCTGTGATCCTTCATCCTCATGGCTGGTCAAAACTGCCTCAGAAATCTGAGGTCGTTTTCCACCAACATCCGAATATCGGGAACACGAGCGAGATTCATTGCAAGCCGGTCGAGCCCGAAACCGAAGGCAAATCCGGTGACTCGCTCCGGATCGAAGGCACGGTCGCCACGCTTGTTGCAGATCTGCTCAAAAACGGCCGGATCGACCATCCCGCACCCGGCGAGCTCCATCCAGTTCCCCCCGAGAGCCTCCGTGCGAATGTCGATCTCGTAACTCGGTTCGGTGAACGGGAAAAAATGCGGACGAAACCGAACTTTGGTTTCCGGCCCGAATAGCTCACGAAAGAAAAATTCGAGCGTCCCTTTGAGGTCTGCCACCGAAACATCGCGATCGACAAAGAGCCCTTCCATTTGCGTGAATTGGGCAAGATGGGTGGCATCGACCTCGTCGCGCCGATAGGCAGCGCCGGGAGCAATCACGCGCACGGGTGGATTCTGCGATTCCATGACGCGAACCTGGACGGTGGACGTGTGCGTTCTGAGCAGGCGACCGTCGGGTAGGTAGAAGGTGTCGAGCTCGTTGCGCGCCGGGTGATCCGGAGGCGTGTTGAGCGCGTCAAAGCAATGCCATTCGGTTTCAATGTCCGGTCCGTCAGCCAGCGCGAACCCGAGCCTGCGAAAAATCCTTACCGCCTTGTCGAGCAGCTGCGTGAGCGGATGGATGGAGCCAACTTCGCGGTGCGTCCCGGGCAGCGTGACATCAATCGTTGAGAACGCGCGGGCATCCGCCGCAGCTTCCAGGCTCCTTTCCTTTTCTTCCAGCGACTCCGAGACATCCTGTCGCAGCTGATTCAACAGTTTTCCAAGCCGCGGGCGATCCGCCTTGGCGACCTCTCGCATTCCTTCACTGAGGCGCGTAATTTCCCCGCTCTTGCCGAGATATCGGACGCGCGCTGCATCCAGCGATTTGGGATCGCTGGCGGCCTCAATGGCTGCGACCGCTTCGGCCCGCAGCGATTCGATCCTGGACTCCATCGAAGAACGTGGCGATGGGCGGCAATTCCCGCGCTGAGCCGCGGAGGGAACGTCGCCCCTGCCAGATAGCTTCAGGCGGCCTTTGCCCCGAAAGCCGCTTTCGCTTTTCCGACGATTTGTTTAAAAGCGGCTTCATCCTCGATGGCGAGGTCCGCGAGAACCTTCCGGTCGAGCGTGATTCCGGCCGCCTTGAGACCTTCAACGAAGCGGCTGTAGGTGATGCCTTCTGCGCGGACCGCTGCGTTGAGTCGCGTAATCCAAAGCGAGCGGAAAGTGCGCTTGCGAGTTTTTCGATCGCGGTAGGCCCAGTATTTGGCCTTCATCTGAGCGTCCTTTGCGTAGCGGAAGAGCTTGGAACGGCGGCCGCGATATCCTTTTGAAGCTTTGATCACCCTTTTTCGGCGAGCGCGGCTCGCGGGCGAATTGGTTGCACGTGGCATGTCATGTCCCCCGCTGTTGTTGAGCGGGGCTCCCTGGAGCTGGCTGTTGGTTTGTTGTGATCCGCGAACTCACCAGTTCCATAAGCCTCGAAATCTCGAAGCAGTCCGGCGGATCAGCTTTCCCTAAGCAAAGGGCAGATTGGCCTTGATGCGGGCGGCGTCCGACTCGTGCACGAGGACGGACTTGGCGAGCTTGCGCTTGCGCTTCGACGATTTGCATTGGAGCAAATGCCTGCGGCCTCCGCGTGTACGCAAGATCTTGCCTGTGGCGGTGACCTTGAAGCGCTTGGCAACCGATTTGCGCGTCTTGCTGCGTGCGATGGGCTTTGGCATGGGAAAAGGGGCAAGAAATTAACCCATCGGCGAATTCTGGCAATGAAAAGTTTTGAGGCGATGGCAAGGCGGGCGTTTCTTGCCCGCCAATTTCCGGCGGGGTGAGAACGGACCTTGACCCCGAAGGCGCAACATCGGTTTGATGGAGAAATACCCCCATGAAGAAGGCCATTGTGATCCCCTCCTATCGTGCAGAAAAGACTTTACCGTCCGTGCTTCCGCGCATTCCAGAGGCGTTCTGGGACAATGGAATCGCCATCATCGTCAATGACAAGAGTCCCGACAAGACTGGCGAGGTGGCGGAAAGTCTCAGGAACCGATGGCCCGGGCTTTATGTCGTTCACCATGAGATCAACCGAGGCTACGGCGGAGCGCAAAAGACCGGACTCAAGCGAGGGCTCGATCTGGGCGCGAGCGTGTTCGCGATCGTGCATGCCGACGGTCAATACGCGCCGGAAGTCGTCCTCGATCTCATGAAGCCGATCCTCGAGGGCAAGGCGCAAATCGTCCAAGGTTCGCGCATGGCCGGTGGTGGAGCGCTTAGCGGCGGCATGCCGTATCGCAGATACATCCCCAACCGTGTTCTCACGTTCATGGAGAATATTGTTTTCGGAACGCAAATGGCCGAGTTTCACAGCGGCTACATGCTTTACTCTCGCATGCTGCTCGAACGCGCGCCCTTTGAGCAACTTCAGGACAATTATAACTTCGACGCTGAAATGATCGTTGTCGCGCACCTTCTTGACATGGAATGCGCCCAAATCCCCATTCCGACCCGCTATGACGACGAGGTTTCAAGCCTCGACCCCATTCCATATGGGATGAATGTTCTTAAGATGATGGCTCGACACCTGGGTGGTCACTATCGAAAACTCGTGATAGAGAAAGAGAAGTCCTCTCTATCCCTTTAGAGAAAAACGGTTGACGCCGAAGGTCACTCAATCGTAAATGGGAAGTTTTTCATGAAGATCCTTCTCCTAGGGGCCGGTGGATTCATTGGCGCAAATCTGGCAGAGCGCCTCGTCAATGACGGGAAGCACGAAATCACGGCTCTTGATATCGAACGCGAGAAGCTTGATGAAACCGTGAAGAGCGGACAGATCAACTACATCCATTTCGACATTCGCGACAACGAAAAGGAACTTGAACGATTGACGGTGGAGCATGATCTGGTCGTTGACCTCGTCGCCATGGCAAATCCGAGCCTGTATGTCAGCAACCCCGTTGATGTCTTCAAGCTGAACTTCTCGGAAAATCTTAAAATTGCTGAGTTCTGCGTGAAGCACAAGAAGCGCATCGTCCAATTTTCGACGTGCGAGGTGTATGGGATCACTTCCGCGCGAGCGTTTGGCAAGGATTCATCGAAGTATCCGACGCCTTTCACCGAGGACGAGACGCCTCTTATCATGGGCCCAGTCAAGAATCATCGCTGGATTTATGCCTGCGCCAAGCAGCTTCTCGAACGCGTCCTTCACGCCTATGGGCTCGAAGAGGGCCTGAACTACTCGATTATCCGGCCTTTTAATTTCATCGGTCCGCGCATTGATTATCTGCCCAGCGAGCAGACAGGCAATCCTCGTGTCTTCAGCCATTTTATGAATGCGCTTCTCTATGGAACGCCGATAAAGCTGGTCGATGGCGGAGTGAACTACCGGGCCTACACGTATATCGACGATGCGGTGGACTGCATTTCGCGCATCATCGATAACCGCGGTGGTGTTTGCGACCGCCAGATCTTCAATATCGGCACGCCCGAGAACGAAGTGACCATTAAGGAACTGGCCAGCAAGATGTGTTCAACCTTCGACAAGCATTTTCGACAGCCGGGCGATCCCTATCCGGAGATTATCTCGGTACCAAGCGAGGAGTTTTACGGCAAGGGCTATGAAGACTGTGACCGCCGCATCCCCGATGTCACGAAAGCGCGCAAGCTCGTTGACTGGAGATCCAAGCATGATCTCGATTCTGTGCTGTATCACACGATGAAGTACTTTGTTGAAAAGCACCGTGCCAAACAGCCGGTTGCCGCGTAAAACTCGCCTGGGAGCGGCTGAATCCGGCGCTCGTTTTAGCTCCATAGAAACAGGGCGCAGACGATCAACGCGCCCGAATATAACAGCCCCATCCAAGTCGCAGTCCGATACCGCGAAGTCCTGCCGGTGAGCCATGCGATTTGATCACGCATGAGCCACGGCATGCCGACCCAGAAGAGGCCGTTGATGATCCACACGTAGGAGAGCAGGACGAGAAGCAGGCGTGTTGTTTCATGGCGCATAAAGGCGGCCTCGAGGAGCGGCTCCGCTGCGAGCAACGCCAGCATTCCTGCAGCTCGCACCGCCAGAAACTCTTCCACATATTTCCAGGTGAGGAAAGCTCCTGTCACGATGGCGGCAAGCATCAGATTACGCAGGCGGGCAAACTCGCCGAGATCCATCCCCCAAATGAGCAGGAAGCTCCAGATCGCTGCGAGCGCGATCAAGACGGTTCCCATCGCGCGCGATCTTGGGAATTGCTTCAGCCATCTCCGCGACTCCTCGGCATGCCGCAACGCCATGAAATGCACCACCAGGAGAGCAACGCCTGAAGCAAGGCCAGCCCCTTGAAGAGTGAGGGGATAAATCATGTTACGGCACTGGCAGCGCGGGCTGCCTCCGCCTTGTGCCTTCCCATGTCTTTCGCGTGAGTGCATCGCTTGCCGCCGCGACCTGCGCCTGCTTTTTGCTGAGTCCTTCGCCGCGTCCCAGTTCGGCACGATTCCAAATGACGCGCGCCACAAATCGCTTTGAATGGTCCGGACCGCTTTGTTCAAGCACTTCATAGATCGGCGCACACGGTTCGATGGCTTGAAGGATCTCCTGCAAGGCGCCTTTAGGGTTTACCTCCTCGGGATCTCGCGCGATGCGCTCGAAGTCATCCTCCGTCGCGCGCAGCACAAAATTCCGCGCCGCGTCGAAGCCGCCATCAAGATACACAGCTCCCACTACGCTCTCGAAGGCATCCGCAAGCGTAGAGGCTCGTTCGCGTCCGCCGCTGGCTTCTTCTCCACGTCCCATCATGAGATACCGGCCAAGGTCCAGTTCCAGCGCCCGTGTTTTGAGCGCCGCCCGCGAAACGATCCGGGTGCGCAGCTTCGTCATCGTGCCTTCACTAAAATCCGGATAAAGCCGGTACAAATGTTCGGTGACGACAAGCTGGATGACAGCATCACCCAGAAATTCGAGACGCTGGTTGTCGAACGGGTAGTTCTTTCGTTCGAGCGAAATGCTGGGATGCGTCATCGCCTCCGCAAGGAGAAGACCATTGCGAAACTTGTAGCCCAGGCGTCCTTCGATCGGATTCATGATCGAGGCTGCGTGGCGGATGGGATCGCTATGGTTCATGGATACGGAACGCGTCTTTCATTGATTCAAGATCATTTCAAAGCTGTGCCCTGAAATGGTTAAGATGACAGGTAATGACCACGATTCAAGATTGCGGCGCGTTTCGCTGATTCAGCCCTCCAGCGTATCATCCAACGCCTCCAGGAGGCCGCGTATGGTATCCTCGGTTTCGTCACCCATATTGGAAATGCGGAAGGTCTTGCCTTTCAGCCTTCCGTAACCGCCATCGATCACCATGCGGTGTCTATCGCGCAACCGCGTGATCCATTCGACAACATCGACTCCCCTGGTGTTCTTCACGCAGGTAAGGGAAAGGGACCGATAGCCCTTCGTGGCAAAAAAATCGAAGCCGCGTTCCTCCACCCAACCATGGACGATGGCGTTAAGCTTACGGTGCCGCTCATATCGAGCCTCGATCCCTTCGGCAGCAATCTCGTTGAGCTTCGAGCGCAGGGCATAGATGAGCGGAATTGCCGGCGTGCTCGGCGTCATATGCTGCTCCTGGTTTTTGGCAAACTCCACAAAATCAAAATAGTAGCCACGACCTGGCGTGGTTTGAGCCCGTTTGATGGCGCGCTCAGAAACCGAAAACAGCGCCAGGCCCGGAGGGAGAGCGAGCGCCTTCTGGCTGCCGGAGAGAAGCACGTCGATGCCGAGAGCGTCCATTGGGATGGGCTCCGTCGAGAAGGAGGAGACGATATCGACGATGAACATGACGTCCGGGAACTTTCGCATGACATCAGCGATGGGCGGGAGGGGATTGCGCACGCCACAGGAGGTTTCGTTGTGGATGAGTGTGAGTGCATCGAATGCTCCGGTCGAAAGCCTCTCTTCGATCATTTCGGGCAAGATGGCCATTCCCCAGTCAACCTGCAGCGCATCGGCGTCTTTGCCGCACCGCTTGCTGACATCGAACCACTTGTCTGAGAAGGCCCCGCACATGCAGTTGAGGACCCTGCGCTGAACGAGATTGCGGATCGATCCCTCCATTACACCCCATGCCGATGACGTGGAGAGAAATACGGGCCGCTGTGTCCCGAAGAGGGCTTTGAGTTTGGGTTGAATGCCTTCGTAGAGTGCCTTGAAGTCAGCGCCGCGATGACCGATCATCGGTTCGCACATGGCGAGAAGAGTCTTCCCGGAAACTTCGACGGGTCCGGGAATGAAGAGTTTGATGTGCGGCTCTTGCATGGAAACTTCGCTTGTCAACCGCGACCTATCCATAAAAATGGAAATTCCAAGTCCGATAGCCTGCTAGTTGTCCCAAATAAAGTTTTCCAGGCGCAATCGATTGACGCGATCACGGGCTTCCTCGGCGCGGGGGCCATCAACGCTGCCGATCTTTTCGTAGACTGCGATCGCTTCCTTCCAGAGTTTTTGGGACTCCAGGAGCCGTCCTGCGTCGAACCCCGCTTTGTAGAACCAGAAGTATTCAGGCCCGCCTTTCTGACCCTGGGAGAAAGCTCCGTAGTAGCAGTCGAGCGCGGCGTCATAGTTGCCAAGCTTTTCGCAAGCGGCTCCCATTTTGGCAAGGGCTTGGTGGCTCCACATCTTCGGCGCAGCGGGATCCTCGGATACTTGTTTCCACGATGCGATGGCCGACCGGTAATTCTCCGTATCTTGAGCGCCCTGGGAGAAAAGCGTGTCCCCCTTTTCAATGAGAACCGTGTAACGAAGCTCCGGATCGGGCTTCGATTCGAGGATGCGATCAAGGACGCCGAGAGCTTCCTCGGGACGCTTGAGAGCGTTCAAAAGGCCGGCTTGAGCAAGCCGGGCGCGCAAAGACAGCGGGCCGCCCGACTTCACCACCTGTTCGAAGATTTCGATGGCTTCCTCCATTTCTGACGGGTCGAGCGAACGCGCCATGGCTTGGGCGGTTAGAAAGACGGCCTTCTCAGCTAATGGCGAGTCCGGAAACCTCTCAGCGACGATGCCAAATTGGCCCCTGGCACCGAGATAATCGCCCCGCCGGTAAAATGTCTCCCCCAATTTCATTCGCACATGGGCTTCGTACCGAGAGTCCGGATACTGCGCTATAAAGGTTTCTGCAAGCTTGGCGACCTGAGCCTCGGATTCGCGATCTGCCGTGTCTCCCTGGAAAATCGCGAGGTAATCCGTCCTTTCCTTCGTCGACGGGTCGTCTGTGGAAATGCGGCGCAGTTCAACACCTGCGTCCTCGGCCGAGATCTCCAAAAAGGCCCATTCTGCAAGAGCCAGCCTCGCGCGTTGACCATATGCGGACTCGCTATCTGCTATCTTGCGAAGCAAATCCCGCGCGCTGGGCGATCTTTTGGCCGCCTGGCGCATGGCTTCGAAGAAGCGAATCCTTTCCACGGTTGACGCGAAACTGGAACGCTTGATCAATCGACGCATCGCTTCGTTTTCGGCTTCCGGGATGCCCGCGAGCAGAGCGCAAATGGCGGAATTCTCAAGTGCCGCGGCCTCCAACTCAGGCGCGCCAGAGGCTTGCAGAAAGGAAGCCGCGGCCTCCTTGTATCGTCCGCCGGCGGCTTGCGCCTGTCCGCGCACGAAGCTGTTACGAAAGCCCCGGCCCGCTTGCGCGGTCTGCAACGCCTCCTGCGCACGGCCCGCGGCAATCTGTGACGCGGAAAGCTCAGCGCGCGCCTCCTCCGCGAGGAAGTGGCTTGGATATTTGGCGAGGAAATCGCTGAAAAGCTGCCGGCTCTTCTCGCCCTTGCTCGAACGCGCTTCGTTGCGCGCCAGGTAGAATAGGGCGAGAGCCGAGCGTTGTCCATTTTTGGAGTCCGCCGTCCACCGGCGCAGCTCCGTGCTCGAAGCTGCCCCTTCATAGACATAGACTCGGTCGAGCGCGGCAAAAGCCGCAGGCAGGCCGGGAAGACGCGAGTTCTCCTCAATATACGTTTCCATGATTTTCTCCGCCTCGCCGGCATCTTTCTGCTGCAACCGGCATTCGGCCAGCGCGACCGCTACGCCACCGGCAAGCCGGGCAGGCGGATCCTTGATCGTTCTGAGCTTTTCTTCGGCCTTTGCGGATTCTCCGGAAGCCAGCAAGGCGCGCGCGACGAGGTAGGCCGCATCTTGCTGCTGTTGCGGAGAGAATTCCCCTATCGACAGGACGTCTATCGCCGCGCCGGGATCTCCAAGTTCCAGCCGGATCTCCGCGAGTTTCAAGGCGGCTTCGCCCGAAGAGGGATTTTTCTTCAAAAAGCTCGAGAGCGCCTCGGAGGCCTCGGAAGTTCGGCCCAAGGCGTCGAGCATTTTTGCCGCTCCGACAGCGGCCTGGGCGGCGAAGCGTTCGTCCTGGCCCAAACTTTGATAGAGTGGCAATGCCTTAGCGGGCTTGCTGAGCGCCGCGTAGGTCTCAGCGAGCCAGAATTTGGATTCCCCAACCGAATCACCCGAGTTTTCCAGCAACGAGGCGCTTTCGTCGAAGCGCCCAGCCGCAAAGAGCGCCCGCGCGAGCAACCGCTCCGCGGCCGGTTGGTCTTCTTTGGCAAATCTTCGGCCCGGGGCTTGGCGCAGCTTATAGATGGCGACCTGCGGCAAACCGTCATCCAGCGCCTGGCGCGCATCATCGAGGCGCGAATCAGCCCCAAAAGCAGAAAAGGCGAGCACGAGACATGGCAGAAACGCTTTCACGGTTGCAGAGCTCGGGAAAGATAGCGGCCGGTGTAGCTTGACGGCTCCTGGGCAATTCGCTCGGGCGGTCCATCACAAACCACGCGCCCCCCTTCTTCTCCGCCCTCGGGACCCAGATCGATAATCCAATCGGCGCATTTTATGACTTCGAGATTATGCTCGATGACAATGAGAGTATTGTGTGCGTCACGCAATTTGATCAACACCTCCAGGAGTTTGTGGATGTCGGCAAAATGCAGTCCGGTCGTCGGTTCATCGAGCAGATAGATTGTGCGCCCCGTGGCGCGCCGGGCGAGTTCCGAAGCGAGTTTGAGCCGTTGCGCCTCTCCGCCGGAAAGCGTTGTGGCGGACTGGCCGAGCCGCAGGTATCCGAGCCCGACATCTTGCAAGGTCTCGAGTTTCGATGAGAGCGCGGGAATGTTGCGAAAAAACCGGGCGGATTCATCCACCGTCATGTCGAGGACGTCTGCGATGTTCTTTCCCTTGTAGGTGATCTCCAGCGTTTCACGATTATATCGGCGTCCCCGGCAGATCTCACATTCGACGTAAACATCCGCTAGAAAATGCATCTCTATTTTTATGAACCCATCACCCTGGCAATGCTCGCATCGTCCCCCTTTTGCGTTGAACGAGAAGCGGCTGGCATCGTATCCGCGCACCCGCGCGGCAGGAAGATCGCTAAACAGATCGCGGATCGGTCCGAGCGCTCCGGAATAAGTCGCGGGGTTCGAGCGCGGCGTGCGGCCAACGGGTGTTTGATCGATCACAACGACTTTGTCGAACTGCTCGATGCCGACAATACGGTCGAAGGCACCCGGACGCTCCTTTGCGCCGTTGAGATTCTGAGCGAGCGCGGCGCGCAGGATGTCGTTTATCAGCGTGGACTTTCCGCTGCCGGAAACACCCGTCACGCAGGTCAAACACCCCACCGGTATTGCGGCGGTGATGTTCTTTAGGTTGTTCTCGCGGGCTCCAAACACGCTCAGCCAGCCGTCTCCAATCTCACCCGCAAGCCTGCGATCCTTGCGTGGAGGCACTCGATGTCGAGGCACGGAGATTTTCAGAGTTTTCTTCAGATATTGAGCTGTCAGCGAACCTTCGCTTTGCAAAATCTCTTGCAAGGGCCCCTGCGCGACGATCCTTCCGCCACGCGGACCCGCACCGGGGCCGAGATCGAGAATGTGATCCGCCGCGCGGATCGTGTCCTCGTCGTGCTCAACGACGATTACCGAATTGCCAAGATCGCGCAGAGCGCGCAGCGTCTCAATGAGGCGATCATTGTCCCGCTGATGAAGGCCGATGCTCGGTTCATCAAGCACGTACAACACACCCGCAAGGCCCGATCCAATCTGCGTGGCCAGCCGGATCCGCTGCGCCTCCCCTCCGCTTAGTGTGCCGCTTTCCCTATTGAGTTGCAGATAGCCGAGGCCGACTTCATTCAAGAATCCCAACCTCTGCCGGATCTCCCGCAACACATCGCGCACAATCTCCTCTTCCGCGCCGCTGAGCGCGATGCGTCTCAGAAGCTTCCCCGCCTCGGAAATCGGAAATGTGCAGAGCTGGTTGATGCTGTGCTGGCGTCCATCAACATCAGAGATTGTCACGGCGAGAATTTCGGGGCGCAGGCGCGCTCCCTCGCAGACGCCGCAAACGCGGCGCCCCTGAAAGGCGCGCAGGCGCTTCTTTGTGAACTCGCTTTCGCTGGTCTCAAATAGCCGTTGCATTTGCGCGACCAAACCCTCGAAAGGTTTGGAGATCTTCCGCTCCGCGGAAATCTGAACGGTAATCGCCCGATCGCCACTTCCGAAAAACAATAGCGACTTGAAGTACACCGGAAGATCGTTGAACGGCACATCGACCGGCACGGGTGTATCCTCGATAAGGCCATTTAGGATCGCCCCGTAGTATTGTCGCATTCGCTTGTGGCCCACGCGCCAGGGCTTGATAGCTCCTTGATCGAGCGTCTTCGTGGTATCCACCATCAGCTCAGAATCGAAGAACAGCTCCGTTCCGATTCCATGGCAAGCCGGACAAGCGCCGAGGTGGCTGTTAAAGGAAAAATGCTTCGGCGTGAGTTTCGGCATCGTGAAGCCTGTGGAAGGGTTGCAGTAATCTGTGGAGAACTTTTGCTCCGTCCACTTTTCGGTTCCTGGTTCCATTCGACTGACCGAGAGCATTCCCCCTCCCCATCGCAGGGAGGTCTCGATCGAATCAGCAAGTCTCTGCCGGATCTCGTCCCGAATCGACAGACGGTCTACGACGGCTTCGATCGTGTGCGAATTGGTTTTCGCAAGCTTCGGAGAATTCGCCGTGCCCAACTCGATGATCTCTCCGTCAATTCGCAGGCGCACAAACCCTTCTCGCCGGGCCTTTTCGATCACATCGCGAAATTCTCCGGCCTGGTTGGTCACAAGCGGTGCGAGAAGCATGAGCTTTGTGCCTTCGGGTGAGCGGAGGATCGCATCCGCGATTTGTTGAGGCGTCTGACGGACCACCGGTTCCCCGGTGACTGGATCATGGGGACGCCCGACGGCTGCGTACAGGAGCCGCAAATAATCATAGATTTCCGTCGTCGTTGCTATGGTTGAACGCGGATTTGCTGCCGACGTGCGCTGCTCGATCGCAATAGCCGGTGAGAGGCCCTCGATGTAGTCGACCTCGGGCTTCTGCATCTGGTCGAGAAACTGGCGCGCGTACGCCGAGAGGCTTTCCACATATTTCCTCTGCCCCTCTGCGTAGAGCGTGTCGAAGGCCAGCGAGGATTTTCCCGATCCGCTCAAGCCAGTAATAACCACAAGCTTGTTTCGCGGAATTACCACGTCCAGGTTGTTCAAATTATGCTGACGCGCTCCCTTTATGCGTATGAAGGAGTGATTGCCGGAGTTCATGAGCGGTGCGCCAACTTGAATCCGCAAGCTTAAGCCACGGTAAACTATTGGCGCAAGAACTGGGAATCGCCGCGTGGTGCGATCGGACGCCGATTCCGTCGGAGTGTCGTACGGGAGGTGAAGCTTGCGGGGTCAGATCTGGCCCGGCAGATTCAGAGACTTTGCAAAGATCACTTCTGGGCGACCAGAGTGAGACGTGGCCACCACCAGATCGTCTTTCCATCCTCCTTCGCGATGCGAAACACCTTCCGCGCTGAATCTGGGGCGTTACGGACAAGGTCTTGAACTTTTTGCCGATTTTCTGGCGATGTTCCCGCGGTCTGGAAATACCAATCGAGATCGGGCTGTTTCAGGGGAGCGGTTTTGCAATGCAAGACACGCAACTTGCGCCGCTCGCACAGGGCGGTCCAGGCGTCAGGGGACAGGAAGCGTCCGTGGCTCGGATCGCGCAGCTTTTCAACCTTGTGGATCCACTCCTCTGCATCTGGCTCGCCATCAGGCACGCTTCCGTCGATGAGCAGAAAATGGCCGCCGGATTTAAGGACCCGAGCCACCTCACGCACAAAAGCGTCCCTGTCGCTAAAATGATGCGCCGCCACCCGGCAGCTGACGAGGTCGAATGATCCGTCCAAATAGGGAAATTTTTCGGCCTCATGCAAACGGGTTTCGATGGAAAATCCGCGTTCCGCCGCGAGCTTGCTCGCGTTTTCGAGCATAGCCTGTGAAATATCTGCGGCAGTCACGGAGAATCCGCGGCTGGCCAGGTAAAGCGCCGTGTGGCCGCCGCCTGTGGCGACGTCGAGCGCCGCGGAGCCTGGCGGCGCTTCGATTCCGGAAAGCGCTGCAGCCACGTCGTCCGTATTGGCAAGAATGTGCGACTTGCCGTAGTTGGCGCTTTGCCTTTGGAATTGATCGCGCGCTGCTTGTTGGATCGGATCGAGAGTCATCAATCAGAGCATGGGCATGTGCCTAAAGATATCCCGCCACTTATCAGAGCCGGCTCAGGTTACAATAATAGAGTAAATTGTGGTAACCACGGTTTTGCCCGAGTTCGCGACCGGCTCTACGACAGCCAAATCCGGGAGTGAGCAAAATCAGTTCTGTTAGCAGCCCTGACACTTTCATTGGCGATAGCGCATCCAGACTCTTCGCTTGCGCGATGCCTAATTCGCGACCAATATCACGAATGCGCCTCAAGGTCAGCGCAGGATTATTCATCAAGGGTACCGGAGTTATAGCCGCTGAAACCCTAGCCTCCAGAGGGTTGGCCCGGTTCAAGAGTTCTTCGTTTCCTGCCTCGTCTTGCATTTCGGCTCGGGAACCTGCATTTGGTTTCTAGAGAAATACGCCATGGCCGGCAAATATATGCAACTCGTTCTCACGCCTGCCGTCCAGCAGGCCCAGGACAAATACTTCGGGAAGCATCAAGTCGTGGAGAACGCACCCGAGACCGACTCGCTCACGCCTGACGAAGCTGACTTCATCGCCGCGCGCGACAGCTTCTATATGGCAACGGTAAGCGAGACAGGGTGGCCCTACGTGCAACACCGCGGAGGTCCACTTGGGTTCGCAAAGGTGCTCGGACCGAATCTCATCGGCTTCGCCGATTTCAAGGGCAACCGCCAGCTTGTCAGTACGGGCAACCTCGGCGTCACCGATCGGGTGGCCCTCTTTATGATGGACTACCCGCACCGCACCAGGCTCAAGCTTCTAGGTCACGCTCGCGTGCTCGACGCGCGCGAGCATCCCGCACTGGTCGATCAACTTGCCCCTGAGCCGCAGCGCAGCAAGGTGGAGCGATTGTTCCTCATCCAGGTCGTTTCCTATGACTGGAACTGCCCGCAATACATCACCCCACGCTTCACCGCCGCCGAGGTGGAAAAGTATGCGGCGCCGCTCAAGGCCCGGATCGCCGAGCTGGAAGCCCAACTCGCAGCGCGCGACGGCCAAAGGCTCGACCAAGGTCGAGGGGTCTAACTCCCTCTTTGCGGCCCTCTGAGCCATCGCCGCGGCGGTATTTCATCTTCAGTTGCTCCATTATTGGGTCATATGGCAGCGAGGATTAGCAAAAAAATCTTGTATCTGAATGTCTGCTGCCTCCGTATTCATAAGCAAGAATCAATCGTTTCGTTCGAGGAGGCCATGTTGAAAAGGGACGTACAGCCTGCAACCGGCAGGGCAAACAGCAGTAATGCGATGAAAGGCGCGGAAGTGGCCGCAAGATTCATTGAAACAAGGCACGGGGCTGCTAGGTGAGCGGATACGCTATGCTGGAATTCCTTTTCTGCTCTGCCGCGTTGATCTTTTCGTTCAGGTGGCTGGGGGCATTGTTCTGCTTGCGATGGGCGCAGCGGCTGGCGCCGCTTCGACAACCGCTGGCGAATAGGCCGCGTGTCAGCGTCGTGCTCGCCGCTAGAGACGAGGAGGCGCGCGTTGAGCAGACGCTTCGACATATTTTGACGCAGGAACAGATCGATTTGGAGGTGATTCCGGTGAGCGATCGTGCGAGAGACGGAACCGATCGCATACTAAAGCAACTTGCCCTTGAGGATTCCCGAGTGCATCCCAAGCGGGTCAATGCCCTCCCTGAGCGTTGGCTAGGTAAGTGTTATGCGTGTCACGTGGGCGCTTCGAGCGCGACGGGCGATTGGATTCTATTCACTGACGCCGATTGCTGGCTAAAGCCGGACGTGATCGCGCGTGCAATAGCCATTGCCGAGAGGGAGAACGTCGATCATGTGACACTCACCCCAGGTGTCGAGCCGCAAACTCTTGCCGCGGAAGCATGGCATATCGCGTTCTTGATTTCGTTGGCGGACTGGTTCGCCCGCGTGAATCAAGACAAACCGAACGGACATCTGGGTATCGGCGCATTTAACCTGATCCGAACCTCCCTTTACAAAGAATTTGGCGGGTATGAGGCGCTGCGACTCAGTGTGGTCGATGATATCAAGCTGGGCCGGCTTGTGCGACGCGCCGGCGGGCGGACACGCGCTTTCATCGGAGGCGACGATGTTGAATGCCATTGGGGCGTGACCGTTCCCAGCGTGATAAAAATCATGGAAAAGAACTTCTTTGCGGCGCTCGATTACCGGACCATTCAGGGCATTTTTCTTGGAGGAGTTCTGAGCATCTTCTGGGCAGTTTGTATCATTGGTCCTTTCACTGGGAGCATCTACGGGTTTTGTGCAGCAGGGTCTCTGGTTCTCAGCGCAATACCGGCGGCAGTTGTCTGCAAACGACTTCGATGGCCGTTGCGAGGCGCCGCGTTCACGCCATTTGCATTTGTGGCCCTCTTTTACGCCGTGCTGAACTCGACCATCGTAACGCTGCGCCAGCGAGGCATTCGATGGCGGGATACATTCTACCCGCTGGAGATGCTGCGAGCCGGGAACGTGCCCTAGGATACTCTCGGAGCGACCGCAGAGCGGTAGGAAAATTAACCGTCCCCCTTCCCCATGCGGGACCTCGTAGTAAAGTGTCGCATCCTTTGCCACAGGCCAGGAACAATACGGCAGCCGCGAGCACTCGCCTCATCTCACGGAGTTCTCAGCAGGAATGTAATCCGCGCCTCCTGCCCGCGCGGACCTGCGCAATGTGGCAGACGCATTTTTATTGAAGACGGGTCACGCGGAATGCTTGCCAACGTGTACGTCGTGTTCGACATTTTCCCGCTCAAAACTGGAAATAAATGAAATCGGCCGAGACGCTGCTGCGCAATAGCAGCACGCCCGTGAACAGGAGCAGGCCAGCCAGGCATTGAGCGGCAAAGGACCTTGTCGGGAGACGCAGGCGAATGTTGCCAAGACCTGCGTGGATAAACAGCGGGATTGAGTAAAGGCCGATGACCGTGCAAAGGTAGGCGGCGACCTTCCAATCCAGCATCGGAGCGGCTACCGGCGACAAAGTCAGGCTGCGCCAGAGGGAGTCGATGCTTTGCTCGCGAAACATCAGCCAGCCGATGTTGGTCAGCACGAACATGACGGCGATCCGCAGGATTTTCGCGCCGGGAAATGCCTGGAGCGGCGGCGGAATCACCCTGGCGGCCAGGCGATAGATCAAGATGAGGATTCCATTGTACAGGCCCCAGAGGACGAAGTTCCAGGACGCGCCGTGCCAGAGGCCGGTAAGAAAAAAGACGATCAGAATATTGGCCGCCGCCCGCGCCGGGCCGACGTGGGAGCCGCCGAGCGGGATGTAAATGTAATCGCGAATCCAGGTGGACAACGAGATGTGCCAGCGTCGCCAGAAATCCGCCGGGGATTCGGCGAGGTACGGGTGATTGAAGTTTTGGATCAACTCAAATCCCAGCAGTCGCGCTGTGCCGCGGGCGATATCGGTATACGCGGAGAAATCGGCGTAAATTTGCACGCAGAAGGCAAGCACACCCGTCCAGAGAATCGGAAAATCCGGTGTCTGCATGGCGAAGACTTTGTTTGCGATGACGGCGACGTTGTCCGCGATGACGACTTTCTGGAAAAACCCCCAGAGCAGCAGGAGCAGACCGCTCTGGACTCTTTCAGGGTCGAAAACGCGCGTGGAGCGGACCTGGCCGAGCATCTTCCCAGCGCGCATGATGGGGCCGGCAACCAGCTGCGGGAACAAGGAGACGAAAACCATGTATTCGAGCAGGTTGTGGCAGGCCGGAGTCTCGCGCCTGTAAACGTCCACGACGTAGCCGATGCTTTGAAAGGTGTAGAAAGAGATCCCCACGGGGAGGACGACATTCAACACGGGCAGCGGGATGTCCCAGCCGACAGATGCCAGCACGGCGGCGGCGTTTTCCCCAAAGAAATTATAGTATTTAAAGAAACCGAGCAGCGACAGATTGCTGAGGATGCTGACGGCCAAGAGTTCTTTCCCGGCGTGCGGCCGCGACTCGATGCCCCGGGCGACGCTGTAGTCGATGAGGGTTGTCGCCAGAAACGGCAGGAGAAACCACGGATGAACCCAGCCGTAGAAAACATAGCTCGCCACCACCAGCAGCCCATTTTGCCAGCCCCGCGGGAGCGGCCAATAGATCAGCAACACTGCCACCAGGAAAACGAGATATTCCAGGCAGTGGAAAATCATTGTGCTGCATCCCGCACGCCGGATTCTTCAGTCGTAATCGCAGACCCGTGTTTTAGCCAGAAAAGCCGAGTGTAATCTGCCATTCGCTCCTCGCGCAGGTGATCGTCCCCGCCATAGAAATCGCGCCCGATTTCCGGATCCGTGGTTTCGTCGATGAAAGTTGCCCCGGCGGTCTCAAGATGATCCTTTAACGCGGCCATGTAGGCTTGCAAATTGCTCGAATCCAAGTAAGGGGTGCCGTCATCCCGCGGCTTGCGTTTGACCCGGAAAAAAACCAGCTGAATTCTCTTTTGCCGGGCCAGATCGAGCAGGGCTGGCAGCAAGGAACCAGGCAGCATGGTCCGCAAATCGTGACCCGCCGGGGCTAGGCCGGTCATGCTGTCGTCGCCCTCCGCGTAGGCGCCAGCGTCCGCGCGAAGACCCCGGGTGCTGAAGAGACGGTCCGATTGTTTCCGAACCGCTGAGCGGTCCCCGGCGACCGTGGAAAGGATAAGGGCCCTGGCGTAAATCTTTTCCTGCCACTCCAATTGATGTTTTTGCAACGGGTAAAGTCTCTGCCCCAACAACAGGAGCCCGCCGGTTTCTTCCTTCCGCGTGGAGCGGAGAATTCCCTCCAGGAAAGGCTCGCCACTGTCGCTCATCAGCGCCTCTAGCCTGGGCCGGAAACGCCCCTGGGTGTGATAGTCCGCGAGGGTCAGCTGCATGTTGCGAAAAAAAATGACGATGGTCCGGGGCGGATCAGACTGCGGGACGATGTAGTTTTTCAGGATCAGCCACCAGGAGGCCGACCCTGACCCGGGATAAGGCATTTTTTCGAACTTGATCCCTGCAATTTGCCGCAAAACTCCCTCGTCGATGCGGGTTTCCAGCATGGAATCACCGAGAAGGACCACGCCGGGTTTTTTTTGGGCGAGTTTTTCCCGCGGCGAGGTGTCAAATTTCCGCTTTGTCAGGTTACATTGTCCGATAAAGGCAGGAACGAGGAGGGTGATAGCAACAAAACCCAACAGCCTCCAGCCGGCGCCCATTTTCAACAAACTTTCTCCACCAAGTCGCAAGCTTGGACCTCGGCCACACAGAAGCGAGGCGTGTTGGAGTCCGGGATGTCAACCGGCTTCCGGCTGACGAGATTCGGCCGGTTCCATCGTTCATCGGACAATTCCCCAATGGCCGACTCGCGGTCAATCACACCTTGGGTCATTGGTCGAGGCCCAAGTCGGCATCGATGAGATCCTTGGCGGGGTCGCGCGGGATGAAACCGACAGCTGTGGCTTCGATTTCCTGGGTATCGATCATTGGGTTGGCAAGATAGCGCAAAACTGGCTCCAAACAAGCCAGTTGCGGATGTTGGGGAATTACATTGCCCTTGGCTGGGCAATGCCCCCATTCTCCGGGAGTTTTTTTGCAAAATATTTCTGGCAGTCGACGTTGCGTAGCAAGGTCCACCGTGGAGCTTCGCCGGCGGCCTCGGCCCAGCTCAGCGTTTCCTCCCGACCGCGGAGCAAAGCGCGGTGATCAGCCCGACCCTCCCAGCGTGAGTGTCGCAGGACCACCGTACAGACCGGAAGCAGCGATTGGGCGCGCTGTAGCCAACGCTAACTGGTATTCGTGAGCTGGTAAATGTCCTCTCCGTCATCGAACCTCAAGCACGAAGATCAACTGTCCCCTTCCCCATGCGGGACCTCGGATATAAAGCGGCGCATCCTTCGCCAGCTTTGCCTCGGTTGTAACCAGGAGGCCCTTGTCACGATACAACTCGATGCGCAGCGTGTAGGATGCTGCTCCCCGCGAAAGGCATTGCACTTTAAAAAAGAACTCCTCGCTCGGAACGAGCCACTGCTCGCCGCCTGAAACGAGATCGCGTTTTTTTTCGCCAAGAAGATACAGGCTGTTGTAGCCGAAAATCTTCTTGATCGTCGGCGCGAACCTTTCCAGCGCGCTTGGAATCGCAGAGGGAGTGTTCTCCTTTGTAGCAAGCACCAGCGCGCTCCAAATGCGATCGCCTCCCGCGTGTGCCCCTGACGCGCAACATGCCAAGAACAACACGCCAGCCGCGAGCACCCGCCTCATCTCACGGAGTTCTCAGCAGGAATGTAGTCCGCGCCTTCGATCCAAATCACAACTCCGCGCTCATCCGGAACACGAAACTCGGAAACCGAAAGCTGCGGCATTTCGGCTCGTGCAGAGACGACTTGCGAAATAAACTCGGAATCGCTTCGCCTGCCAGCCTCCCGCGGCAGAAAAACCATAGTCAATACTCCTGCACAGAGTAACGCTGCGGCTCCCGACCAAGCAAGCCAGCGAAGCGAAAAAATCGCCGGGCGCGAACGTACTCGCAGGCGCTCAATCTCTTCGAGGACACGATGATTGACGAAGTCGGGATGTTCGAGCTGAGGAGCAGTGAGATGCTCCCGAAGCAGCGACTTTGTCCTTGCCCATTCTGTTTCGTCAAAGTTCTTCATGGAGATCGCGAAGGAGAGTTTGGAGTTTCTTGCGCGCATAAAAGAGCCGGGACATCACGGTGCCCAGCGAACAGCCGAGATGCCGGGCAATTTCCTCGTAGGAAAGATCCTCGATTTCCTTAAGCACGATGACAGCACGGTGCTCGGCGCTCAATGCCGAAAAGGCTTCCTCAACACGACGTTTGATCTCAGCCCGATCTAGACTTGTCCCCGGCGCCTCCGGTCTCGAGGGAGTCGTCCGGGATGCCGGATCTATATTCATCAATCCGCACTCAATTTCGATCTGCGGACGGATTCGCCGGCGACGGCACAGATCGATGGACGCATTGGTCGCGATGCGGTGCAGCCAGTTCGAAAGAGTCGCCGTTCCATCGAAGCCCGCCAGAGATCTCCATGCGCGAATGAAGGTCTCCTGTGTGAGATCGAGCGCGTCTTCTTGATTCCGGACGATTTGAAAGGTGTGCATGTAGATCCTCTCCCTGTGGCGGGTGATCAAATTGTCGAAAGCCACCGTGTCACCTTCTCGGGCGCGAGCGAGCAGTCTGGCTTCCTCGGGATCGTCACCCATTCGTCTATGACGCACGAAACGGGAAAATATTCGACAATCAGGAGCTACCGTAGCGCTTGCGCCACTCGGCGCGATATTCACTCATCAGGTCAACAATGCGGTCGCGTACCTTGAACAGCAGTTTGTTTAACGTGATCCGCTGGCGAACCGCCATCTTCTTCTCCTGCGCAAGGCGAGCCGCGGCGTCCAACGCATCATTGGCAGCCTTCAGTCCACGCTTGAGATAGGCGATGGTCATGCCCAATTCTGTGCAATCATCACCACACAGCGCGGCGGCAAGCTTCGCGCCACAAACCGCGGAGCGCGTGGCCAGTCGAATCGCCTCGGGGTGATCCTTTAGCGATTGCTCGCGGTCAAGCCAGGAATTTATCCACGTATGCAGTTTCAGGGTGTCTTGGTAAATCGGGGACCTGGCAAACTCCTCAAAATCGCCTTCGGAGCATTCAGCCTCTTCCTGCGAAAGGCTCATTTCCTCCTCGCAGAGGCTTTCGGCCACCTCGTCCCACTCGGCATCCCGATCCTCGTCGAATGACTCCCATCCCATCTCCTTGGCGATGATGTTATCGCGGTCCGGATGATCGAGATACTTCTCCAGCAGCCCGAAATACTTTTCTGTATTGCGGTCTTGTTGCTGGAGGAACCGCTCCCATTGGTACTCATCCCAAATCTCCGGCGTCTCGAAATCGTCGTCAGCCATCCCAAAAACCCTTACTGCACCGTAGTTTCGGGCGCAACGGGATTTTCAGGGATAAATTGCGCCCCAAAAACCCGAGAAGGAAGGATTGGTCATGAAGATCGGCTCACTTCCTGCAAACGCAGCTGACCGCAGGCGGCGGCGATATCGTGACCCTTCTCCCGCCGCAGGGTGGCCGAAATACCCCGTGCTCGGAGCAAGCTAAGGAACCGATCCTGCACGGCCTCAGACGGGCGCTGCCAGTCTAGGCCGTCGACAGTGTTGTAAGGGATCAGATTCACCTTGGCCCTCAGGCGGCCCGCATGTTTCGCGAGAGCAAGTGCTTGTTCGTCAGCATCATTTACGCCACGTATCAGAATATGTTCGAAGGTGAGGTGCTGATTCTTGCGCGTGGAATAGTATTCGCAGGCCTCCAAGAGCTCGCTCAAGGGATATTTGCGGTTGATCGGCATGATTTTCGCGCGCACCGCATCCGTGGCGCCATGAAGTGAAATCGCCAGCCGAACCTGGAGCGGTTGATCGGCGAAATCCCGGATTCGCGGAACCAGCCCGCTCGTCGAAACGGTCATATTTCTGGCTCCCAGACCCACGCCCCACGGCGCGTTCAAGATCCCGATGGCCCGCATCAAATTATCATAATTTGCAAGAGGCTCGCCCATCCCCATAAAAACAATGTTATTTATTTTCTCTTCCGACAACTCTTCCACGGCGAGAAACTGCGCCACAATCTCGCCGGCTGTCAGATTGCGCTTCAATCCGTCGAGTCCGCTTGCACAAAACTTGCAACCATAGGCGCAGCCGACCTGGCTCGAGATGCAGACTGTCCGGCGATCGGCCCGCTCTCCGTAGAGCGCGGGCGATGAGGGAATGAGCACGGTCTCGATCATTTGCCCGTCGTACAGCCGAAACAGGAATTTCCGGGTCGTATCCTTCGATCCGGTTTCCTTAACTTTCGCCAGCGGCCGCAATGCAAAGCGCTCTGAGAATTCTGTCCGCAAGGCCGCGGGCAGATCAGTCATTTGTTCGAATGTTTTCGCCCGGCGCTCGTAAATCCAGCTGCAAATCTGCGCCGCTCGAAACTTCGGTTCCCTGAGCTGTTCGAGCTCGCCTTTCAGTTCGTCCCGTGTGAGCGAAAGCAGATCCACTATTCGAATTTGCCAGAAATTGGCCAACTTTCACGTCTTTCTGGTGGAACAAGACTTGCTTTAAAAAACCGCCCGCATGGCCGTCCACATTGCCCTAACCCATCGCACTGCCTACCGCTACGACCGCAACGTCAGCCTCGGACCTCATGTCGTCAGATTGCGGCCGGCCCCTCATTGCCGGACGCCGATCTTGAGTTACTCGCTGAAGGTTGAGCCTGAGAAGCACTTCATCAACTGGCAGCAGGATCCGTTCAGCAACTATCTGGGACGCTTTGTGTTCGTCGATAAGACCGACCACCTTGAGGCGAATGTTGAGGTCGTCGCTGAGATGGCCGTCTATAATCCATTCAATTTTTTTCTCGAGTCAACGGCTGAATCTTACCCTTTCAATTATGAACCGGGAGTCGCGCACGATCTCGCCCCCTATTTGAAACGCGACGCGGAGGGGCCGCTCTTCGAAAAGCTTCTTGCCCGCGTCGATTGTGGCAAGCAGCGGACTATTGATTTTCTGGTCGCTCTCAACGTCCAACTCCAGAACGAAATCGCTTACCTCGTCCGGATGGAACCGGGGGTTCAGTCTCCCGAGGAAACCTTAATGAAAGCGTCGGGTTCCTGCCGCGACTCGGCGTGGCTGATGTGCCAGGTTTTGCGCTCCTGTGGCATCGCGGCGCGGTTTGTTTCGGGCTACTTGATCCAGCTCAAGCCGGACGTCAAATCACTCGATGGTCCGTCGGGACCGGAAGAGGACTTCACGGACCTGCACGCTTGGACAGAAGCGTATTTGCCTGGTGCGGGATGGATCGGTTTTGACCCTACTTCAGGCCTGCTTGCCGGCGAGGGACACATTCCGCTCGCCTGCACGCCGGAGCCATCCTCCGCCGCGCCCATCACCGGCACGACAGAGAAATGCGAAATACAGTTCGATGTGGAGATGTCGATACGGCGCATTTACGAATCGCCGCGCGTCACAAAACCGTATGCGCAGAAAGAATGGGACGAAATCCTGCTCCTTGGCAATCGTGTCGACGAGCGCCTCAAGTCTGGCGACGTGCGCCTTGCGATGGGCGGCGAGCCCACTTTTGTATCCATTGACGACATGGAGGGAGCGGAGTGGAACGCAGATGCGCTGGGACCGACAAAGCGCAAGCTGGCCGGCAATCTCATTCGTCGCCTGCGAGCGCGGTTCGCTCCGGGGGCACTATTGCATTTTGGCCAGGGCAAGTGGCATCCGCGCGAGCAAGTGCCGCGATGGGCCTTCGGCTGCTTCTGGCGCAAAGACGGTGTACCCGTGTGGGAAAACATTGATCTCGTCGCAAATGAGGAAACGGATTACCGGGTGTCCGCAGACGATTCGGCGCTTTTCATCAAGGCATTGGCGAGCCGCCTTTACCTTGATGCAAACTATATCATGCCGGCGCACGAGGATTCCTGGTACTATCTCTGGAAGGAGCGCCGGCTTCCCGCCAATGTCGATCCGCTAGAGTCCCGTCTCGAGGACCAGCTTGAGCGGGCGCGCCTTGCCAGCGTTTTCGAACAGGGTCTTGGCAAGGTCGTGGGACACGTGCTTCCTATCAAGCGAGAGCGTGCCGCGATGTGGGTCTCCGGCGCTTGGTTCCTGCGCCCTGAAAGACTTTATCTTGTCCCTGGAGACTCACCAATCGGATTTCGCCTTCCGCTCGACTCGCTCCCTCGGGTCACCCCTTCCGAACACCCTCGGGACTACGAGCCCGACCCGTTGGCTGAGCGCGGGCCGCTTCCTGCGCGGCTGGCCCGCGACCGTCAGGCATACTTGCGCGCCGCACTCCCGGAAGACTACCGAAAATCGCTCAGCGAACGGGCGATTCATCCAGGTTTCATGCCGCGGGGCCGGCCGGGTTCCGCCAAGGGCACGGTGCTTTCCGAACGCGCGCCGCAACAGGGGGAGTCCGTACCAGGGATCGTCCGGACTGCGATAGCCGCCGAGCCGCGTGATGGAAAGCTTAATATCTTTATGCCGCCAATAGCGGAGTTGGAGGATTATTTGCATCTTCTCGCAGCGGTTGAGGAGACTGCTCAATATCTCGGAATTCCTGTGCTCATCGAGGGGTATCCACCGCCGGGCGATCCGCGTTTGAACGTCATCATGGTGACTCCGGATCGCGGAGTCGTCGAGGTGAACGTTCACCCCGCCAACTCGTGGCAGGAAATGATCGAAATCACGACGGGTGTTTACGAGGACGCGCGTCACACACGGCTAGGGACTGAGAAGTTTATGTTGGACGGGCGCCATAGCGGAACTGGTGGTGGCAACCATCTAGTTGTCGGAGGCTCGACTCCTGCAGACAGCCCTTTCCTGCGGAGGCCCGATTTATTGCGCAGCCTGGTTGGCTATTGGCAAAATCACCCCTCGTTATCCTACCTATTCTCGGGTCTTTTTATCGGACCTGCTTGCCAGAATCCGCGCGTGGATGAGGCGCGCAACGAGGCGCTCTACGAGCTGCAGATCGCTTTCAACCAGATTCCCGAGAAGGCCACAGTGCCTCCGTGGCTGGTCGATCGGATTTTCCGCGACGTCTTGGTGGACGTGACTGGTAATTCGCACCGCGCCGAATTTTGCATCGACAGGCTCTACTCCCCAAGCGGCGGGTCCGGGCGCCTCGGACTCCTTGAGTTGCGCGCCTTTGAAATGCCCCCGCACGAACGAATGAGCCTCGTCCAGCAGCTCCTCTTGCGCGCCCTCATCGCGGAATTCTGGGACAAACCCTACCGGCAGCCGCTCGTGCCATGGGGAACGGAGCTGCACGACCGGTTCCTCCTGCCACATTTCGTCTGGCAGGACTTCGGCGATGTGATCTCCGGCCTTAACGAAGCAGGGCATGCGTTCCGCATCGGGTGGTTTTCCCCGCATTTTGAATTTCGCTTTCCGCTCATCGGTGAAACGAATTATCGGGAAGCACGGATTGAACTTCGAAGAGCGATTGAGCCATGGCACGTTGTTGCAAGAGAGGGGTCTACCGTAGGAACAGCCCGCTATGTCGATTCCTCGCTCGAACGTCTCCAACTCAAAGTATCCGGGCTCGTAGGTCCGCGCTATCAAATCCTCTGCAACGGCATTCCTGTGCCCATGCATCCAACGGGAACGATCGGTGAATGCGTTGCGGGCATCCGCTATCGTGCATGGCAACCGTCATCCTGTCTTCACCCCACTATAGGAGTGCAGACACCATTGGTATTCGATCTTTTTGATAATTGGAACGCCAAGACTGTAGCTGGCTGTATTTACCACGTCTCCAATCCCGGTGGGCAAAACCCAGCTACATTCCCGGTCAATGCCTATGAGGCCGAGAGCCGGCGTCTTTCGCGCTTCTCGCCGTACGGTCACACTCCGGGATCACTCGAACCGCCACCCGCATTAAAGGCGAAGGAATTTCCGTTTACGCTCGATCTGAGGCAGCATTCCAAGGCGTAGTCGCGGCATGGCCGCGACCGACGCGCCGCCTTCAGGCTGAACGAGTCCGTCGTTGCCAGCCGAAGAATCGGCATTGAGCCACGAGATACAATCGCGTACAAGGCAGGAATGTCGGAGGGTCATCTTGCTGAACGCGCCGCCCGCGCGCAAAAGATCATAAAAGCGCCTCAGAATTACAAAGTTTGTGAGGGATGCGAATCGATCGTTGCGCGTCGCGTTGCCACATGTCCGAATTGCCACGGCTACCGATTCAATTTGGACGAAGATGACATCATTGCTCACGCCAAGGTGCTTGCCTCGCGTCCGCAAACGAGCGTTACGGAATCGGACATGCAGTAGGGATGGACGTCCGGTTCGTCCCACGATGGCGATAGCGCATCACACTTTCTCCAGAAATGCGGCGACCTCGATTTCAGCGGTTTGAGGAAACATGTCGACCGGACACGCCCTGCGAAGTGCGTAAAGGCGGCTCAAATACTTTATGTCGCGAGCGAGAGTTGCGGGATTGCAGGATACGTAGATCAACCGCGAGGGCTTGCGCGACGCAAGCGTTTCGAGAATTTCCTTTTCAAGACCTTCCTCGGGCGGGTCAAGCAAGAGCGTGGTACTTTCCGCAGGGCGCGGCCGCGAGGCAGGACCCAGATGGCGCTTCACATCGCCCAATAGGTATATCTCTTGAGCCCCCGCCCGGTGGCGGGCGGCTCGAATGGCATCCGCGCTCCATTCGATCCCGATGGTTAGCTCAAAAAGAGCGGCCAGCCGTCTCGCAAAGAATCCGGCACCGCAATAGGCGTCCACTAATAGCCGGCCGCCAGGCCGCGCCATCTCCTCTACAATCTCAAGGAGACGATTCGCGACTGCATCGTTGACTTGGCGGAAGCCTCGAAATTCCGACGGCTCACGCAAAGGATGCTCGCCATCCTTCGGTCGTGACGCGCGCAAGGCTGCAAGCAGCTCGTTGACACGTTCGGTGGCGATCGGGCATTGCGACACTTCGATGATCCGACGGCTGCGCGGACCGAAAAAACCAACGCGCCCGGATTTGGAATGCACCGTGATGCGGTTCCGATAATGGAATTGGACCGGAGAGGGCACCATCGGTTCGACGGGAGGATTGGGGATTGCTCCCAAGCGGCGCAGAACTTCAGCGACTTGCTCACCTTTGATCGCGAGTTGTCTCGCATAGGAGAGATGCTGGTACTGGCAGCCGCCGCAGCGACCGTAGACCGGGCACTTCGGCTCTACGCGATCCGGCGACGACTCGACGATTTTCTCAAGGTCTGCCTCGACATAGCTCGCGTGTTTCGCGCGGATCCGCGCAATGACCTTCTCCCCGGGAATTACGCGAGGCACGAAGCAAACCTTGCCATTCGCGAGCCGGCCTATTCCCGCTCCGCCAAAAGCCAGACGTTCGATGGCCAAGGGAGTTTCCAAGATGCCATTGCTGGCCATCACGCGCTGTTCCTCAAATGGATTCCCTCGCGGTCACTTTTCTTCAAGCGGCCTGAAACCGGCATCCCATGCCGGCTTCCAAAAAAGGCTGGCCGGATCCCGTTTGCCTCCAAGATCAACGTCGTGCCAGCCCGGTTGCGGAACTCGAGTCTGCTGCAAGACCGTGTCCCCCCTGAGCACCAGATATTCGCCCGCGATCATCATGGGCGCCCGAGCAGCAAGACGTCCGCCTTCTTCGTAGAAGAGAAGGCTTCGACCTGCCACACGCAACCTGCCGTCGCCGGCGGGCATGTAGTTCTTTCCGATGAACTTTCGCATCTGATCGGTTAGTCCCATGGATTCTCCAATAGCAACTGCCGTTCCTGTCTTCGTAAGCAACTCGGGATCGGGATCGGATAGGCGTCCTTCCTCAATGGCCCGCACAGTTGCATGCTGATAGACAAGATAAACGGGTCGGCGGCGAAAAATTGTCTCGCCCTTGCGGTCCATCAGGAAATCCCCCGGACGGGTCAACTTCAACGTGTCCTCTAGAAGCTCCCTTTGATCGCGAAGCCCGTCTTCCCACAATCGTCCTTCTATCACCAAATGCGCGAACGCGGCTACGCAGACTGCCAAACCCGCCACGTTAACCGTTCGTGGCGCATGCTGGCGAAGAAGGTCAGCGCCATATCGCCACGCAAATAGAATGAAGATTGGATAGACCGGCAGCAGAGTTTGCTTTCTCAATTCGGGACTGAATCCAATGAGCGCCACCGTGTAGACGGCCGCACTGAGAAAAAGTGCCACAGCAATTCCTGGAACGCTCCGGCTCCTCATTCTCCAAGCCAGCCACAAGACGATCGCGCCAAGCGCCAAACTCCTCAAGATTCTCCCGAATTCAAAGCCCGCGCGATTCGCCTCAAGAAGGCAAAATCTAAGCGTCTCAACGCCTATTCCCTTGGAGATCAACCAACCGAAAAGCGCTGCCGGCACTAGCAGAAATCCGGCGCCTGCCGCTATCGCGCAGCATGTTGCCCGCTTTACAGGCAAGGCGCGTCGCAGGTCGGCGCAAAGAAGCCACGCGCCAATCCAGCCCAAAGCGAGGGCAGGCGCGAGAAATGTGGTCTTGATTGAAACGCAAAGCGCTGCGCCAAGAATAACGCCGGTGATAAAGAAGCTCCGGACGTTTAGTTGCTCAGGTTCCCTCGCAAGGATCCAGATTGCAAGAAACCAGCAGCCTGACCATAGAACGTCCGGGCGAAACTCGACCGATTTCAGGGACCAGTCCCCCCACGCCAGCGATGTTGCCACTGTCCACAGAGCGACCTCCCGGTCCGCAAGCCGCCGGCCGGCAAGGTAGATCAATCCCAGCATCCCAAGGCTGATGGGAAACTGGGCGATTCTTGCCAGGAGGACGATCTGTGGCGTTTCACCCGCAAGTGCGGCCAGCGGCAGAAAGAGCAGGTAGAGAAGCGGCGTGTGGTTGTCAAATCGGTCCCTATACGGAAGCTCACCGCTGAGCCAGCCGTAGATCATATGCAGATGCTGCGCCTCATCAGAATCAGCCTGAAGTTGGAAGACTGCCACACATCGCACCGCAAGAAGCAGCCCTATAACGACCAGCGGAATCGTCGCCGAAGCCGGGCGGGGAAGGGGTTTTGCCAGAGCCTGCATGATCGAGGGTACGTCCTTGTTTAAACGGACCCACCACATATCGCATGCTTCATCGCAAAGAGGATTGAGATTTCCAATCCTTCCAAGTGCAAGGAATGGCGGGCAAAAAAAACCCGCCCTCCTCGGAAGAGAGCGGGTTTAGAGACAAGTTACCCAGAGGCAACTTGGGCTAATTCAACCAACAGTGATTTTGCGCGGCTTGACTGCTTCGGCTTTGGGCAAATGCACAGTCAGCAGCCCCTGTTCAATCCGAGCGCTGATCTTCGTCGCATCGATGCTGGGATCGAGATCGAAAACGCGGCGGTATTCGCCGGCCTTTCGTTCACGATGCACGGATCGCCCGAATTCGCCCGCCGCCAGCCCGTGGCCACCGAGGATTAATTTGCCGTCCTCAACGGTGATTTCTACACCCTGCTTATTTACGCCAGGCATTTCCACTTCGAGAGTGTATCCGTCAGCATCCTGGTGAAGGTTCACACGAGGCGTTAAATACTCCACGCGTTGCCCCATCTCACCGCCGGTCTTAGATGTCGCTAATGTACTCATATTTGTCTTTAATCTTGTGCTTGACTCGTCCGCGTTCGGCGGGCAAGTGATTCTGCTCAGTTAAGGTCGACTTGGATCTTTTTCGGTTTGGCTTCCTCTGCCTTTGGCAACGTAACAGTCAAGACTCCATCCTCGTATGTTGCCTTGATCTCTTCGGTTTTTACAGGAGAAGGCAAAGTGATGCTGCGGCTAAAGGCCCCAAAAGACCGCTCGCTGCGGAAGCTCTCACCCACGCTTTTTTCGCTCTCGGATTTGCGCTCACCAGAAATGGTCAGCACACCGTCCTGAAGCGAAATGTCGAAGTCTTCCTTCTTCATGCCCGCCAATTCAACCTGCACAGTGATCTTGCTATCGTCTTCAAAAACGTCCAATACCGGAGCCCATCCCGAAGTCGAATCGGGTGTGGAACTCGCCAGTTGGAACGCGGAATCCAATAGGTCCCGCAACGAAGATAGCCGGTCAAACGGTGACCAGGTCGCCAATTCAGGGGTTCTGTATCGAATAATGCTCATAATATTTTTTTCCTTTCATTCTACACGAGCGAAATCCGTACCGTGGCAAAGTGTCGCGCGATCCTAATTCGTATCTAACACATAATAAATGTATTACGTATAACGACATCAAGTGCTTCTACTTTGACAAGAGTCAATATGTCGCTTTTACAAAAAGGAAACGCGTTCGAAAAGCGAGTCATTATGACTCATAACGCAAGATTCAACTTCAAGGACTGCGGCGACAGGATCTCAAGCCGAAAACGTCAGGGCGGCCGCGGGCTCAATTATCTTTTCAGCGCCCGCAGCTCACGTTTTCCGTTGAATGCCGAGTGCAGAATGTTGAGGCTTGCATGGCGATGACAGCTGACGAAGGATTCATGAGCGAGGCGATTCTTGAAGCGCGCAAGGGCTTGGGCCGCACGCATCCGAATCCAGCTGTTGGGGCCGTAATCGTGTCTGGCAGGCGCGTTGTCGCTCGAGGATGGCACAGGGGAGCAGGACATCTTCATGCGGAAATCGAAGCCTTGAGGAAAGCGAAGCACGCGGCTAGCGGAGCAACTCTGTATGTGACCTTGGAGCCCTGTTCGACGCATGGTCGAACGCCACCGTGCACAGAAGCCATTGTTCGAGCAGGGTTTGTGCGAGTCGTCTATGGCGCGACTGACCCGAATCCCAAGCATGCCGGACGCGCAAAGACGATTCTGTCGCGCGCCGGCATCGAGGTGCGCTCCGGTGTGCTCGCCGCCCCCTGTGCCGCCCTAAACACCGCATGGAACAAATGGATTGCGACCGGCATGCCTCTTGTGACCGCCAAGGCGGCGATGACGCTGGATGGACGCATCAGTTCGCCGCCTGAAAGCCGCTGGATCAGCAGTGAGGCGGCACGCCGGGACGTAATGAAACTGCGGTCTCGCGTTCAGGCGATTCTCGTCGGCGGGGAAACAATACGCGCGGACAATCCGCAACTGACCGTGCGCGGCATTCGAATCGGCCTTCAGCCTCTAAGAGCGGTCTGGACGAAGTCCGGCCGCCTGCCGAAAAACGCGCGGATCTTCACTGACGAGCACCGGGATCGCACAGTTGTTTTCAACGATGTGAGCTTGCATTCCGCATTGAGCGAACTGGGACGGCGCGGCGTCGCAAGCGTTCTCATAGAAGGTGGAGCGCGCGTTCTCGGAGAAGCCTTCGACCGATCGCTGGTGGACGACGTTTACTTCTACTTGGCGCCAAAGCTTGCAGGTGGTCCAATTCCAGCCGTTGGAGGCCGCGGCGCGGCGGACGTTCTGCACGCGATACGCCTTAGCGATCCCTTTTTCAGGCGCATTGGACCGGACGTGCGGCTGACGGGCTCAGTGGTCAGAAGGTGATCGGTTCGGGCGTCGGCGCCTGGATCGATGGCATATCCAACGGAGAGTCCAACGGTCGCACGGCTTCCGCCTTGCGCACTTCAGGTTCCACGGCGGGCGCCGCAACGGCGGCTTGATCCTTCCTGGACGCCTCCGCGGCTGGACCGCCGGCATCCTGGCCGTCCGCAGCGTTTACGGCAATGGCGCGGGCGACGGGAATCGTATCGTCAAACCTATCTGCCGCCGGCCTCACCGAGGCATAGACATCACTCAAGCCAAGGAGAGTCGGCGCAACGACAGCCACGGGCCGGATCGTCGAGAGATCCACTGCGGCGGCAGCCCTTGGCCATTGCTCCTGATCATATTCCCGCGCATAATTGCGAACTCCGCCACCGTGTATGTCACAACGGATTTTTGGAAGCTGGGCCGCCGTGCCGTATTCTGTGAACGTTCCATGCCCCTTCTCATCGGTGCCGTCTTCGCGCGCACATCGCGGCGTTGCAAGCAGTCCGGAACGCCGGCAGATCTCAACCGCCTTCAGACTATCCGGTCTCGGTAACTTGACGGCGGGCAATTCGTCTGCGGCAACGTTCATGATTCTTGCCCAGATCGGCAGCGCAAGGTCCTTGCCGAAGGCGCCGCGATAAATTCGCGTCGGGCGGTCAAAGCCAACCCAGACACCACAAGTAACCGAGCTGTTGTAGCCAAAAAAATATGTGTCGGTGAAATTGTATGCTGTTCCTGTCTTGCCCGCGACGGGCATATCCTTCAACCCAAGTTCGGAAAAGGCAACCGAACCCACGCCCACGCGCAGGACGTCTTCCAACGCTTCGTTCACCTGCCAGGCCGCCTCCGCACCGATGGCCTTCACTTGTTGCGGCTCCGCCTTGAAAATCTGCTTTCCTTCAGCATCCTCGATCTTTGCGATGATGTGGGGGTGCTTGGCGCGCAGGCCGCCATTGGGAAACATCGTGTAGGCGAGAGTGAGTTCCTCCAGCGTGGCCTCGCTACTGCCAAGAAAAGCGTTGGCATAGTTCCTCAGCGGAGAGGCAATCCCCGCGCTTGCAGCGGTCTTCTTTATCTGATCAAGCCCGGTTCGCAAACCCAGGCGCACTGTGGCCGCATTCTTGCCTTTGGCCAGCGCTTCGCGCGCGGGAATGGGACCTTCGTATTCGTTTTCAGTGCGCTCGATTCCCCATTCCCCCAGGATGCCAGAATCGCCGCCCACCATGACGAAGCGATTGTCGAGGCAAGCGTCTTCAACGATCTCGCCAGGAAAGATTCCTTTCTCATACGCCGCAGCAAACACGAGTGGCGCGAACGCCGTTCCCGCCGGACGGCGACCCATCGTCGCGCGGTTGTATTCGCTGTGCTTGAAATCCCTCCCCCCGACCATCGCCAGAACGCCTCCTGTGGAGTTCTCCAGGGCCATAGCAGCTCCCTGCAAATATTTCGGCTCGGGCATTTTAATGAGCATGTTCCCACGAATGATCTCTTCTTCGATAGGCTGAACAAACTTGCGGTAAGCTTCGAATGTGACGTGTTGGTAGTCCGGTCGCGTTTCCACTTTTGCAAGCGTCTCGCGGACAGATTGCTCGGCCACCCGCTGGAGTCTCGAGTCAAGCGTCGTGTAAATTCGGAAGCCGCCGTTCATGGCGCGTCGAAATCCCAGAGCGGCCACTGCCTGCTGCCGGATGTAGTCGATAGCATAGGAAACCTTGAATGGGTTCGTTCTCTTCATCACATAAAGAGGTAACTCAATCTGCTCCTTATACTCGGCGCCTGAAATCAAGCCCTG
The DNA here is from genome assembly GCA_963847295.1 of uncultured Verrucomicrobiae bacterium. Taxonomy (GTDB): domain Bacteria; phylum Verrucomicrobiota; class Verrucomicrobiia; order Chthoniobacterales; family Terrimicrobiaceae; genus DASTFP01. The sequence continues at coordinate 6,169 of CAWJZG010000022.1, read as the reverse complement.
CTCCTTCATCCGCTTAAGCACGAAGTTTCGGGCCAAGGTTGCGCCCTCCTTGTTGTTCCATGGCGACAGGAGCTGCGGGCTCCTAAGCAGCCCAGCAAGCATCGCGCATTGGCCGCTGTTGAGATCCTTCGCGCTCCGGCCGAAAAATCCCCTCGCAGCCGCTTCCACACCATAGAATCCGCTGCCAAAATAGACGCGATTAAGATAAAGCTCCATGATCTTGGCCTTCGGAAAATTCCGCTCAATTCGGAGCGCGAGAAACATCTCAACAAGCTTGCGCTTGTAGGTGCGCTCGCGAAGTTCGAACGAATTGCGCGCAAGTTGTTGCGTCACCGTACTCGCCCCCTGGGAGATTCTTCCACGCCGGTAGTTGGTAATCGCCGCGCGCACCACGCCCGCGTAGTCCACTCCATGATGCTCGAAAAACTTGTTGTCCTCCGCGGCGACAACGGCGTTCACCATCAAGGGCGAAATCTTGTCCAGCGAAACGGGATTACGGTTCTGAATGAAAATCTTCCCGAGCTCCTTCCCGTCACGATCATAAATTATCGAAGCCGCCTCCATTCGCTCCAATTGCTTCAAGTCAAACTCCGCAGCCCGGCGTTCATACTGGACGCTGAAATACGCCCACCCCGCCCATGCCAGCGAGACGGCAAGGGCAAACAACCCCACGGGCAAATAAAACCACCAGCGCAAGAAAAATGGTTTCTGCCGCCGGCGCTTATGACCCCTCTCCCAACTAAATAGTGATCTGATAATGGGGCTTATCTTCCATGTTTGAGGCGGTGGCGCAAACTAGAAAAGTCAATGAAACGAACCTTTATTGAGATTGCAAGTTATTTGCGCTTGACATTTCGGGGGTGGAAGGGATTTTCACGGGCCGACGCTGCGAGCATGAAAAAAGCCCTTCTTTTCCTTTGTGTGAGTTTTTCCTCGCTCTTCGCGGGTTTTTACCCATCTGAGGAGATGAAAAACGATGCCGGCTCCTGGTGGAAGGGAGACTACGCGACCGGCGATTGGTTGGGCGTCCGAACCACGCTGGAAGACAAGGGAGTGGAAATTTCTGGCGGGTACACGGCAGAGGTTTGGGGGAACACGACGGGGGGCCTCAAGCAAGGGGCGGTTTACACAGGTCTGCTTGATTTTGGTGCGACGGTGGATCTGGAGAAGCTGGTTGGCTGGAAGGGCGCCAGTGTGAGCACGACATGGCTTTGGCTCAGCGGGCGGGACGCCTCGGAGGACCTTGTCGGCAACTTTCTCACCATCTCGAACATCGCCGGGTTCAACACCCTGCGGATGCTGGAGCTTTGGTTCCAGCAGGATTTCTTTCAGCGGCAGACGACGTGGCCCGCCGGGTCTTTCCGTTCGGGTTGGACAGTTTACGGCCGACAGCGAATTCGTCATTTCCGACTACGGCGCTCTTTTCACCAACGGCACTTTTGGATGGCCCGCTTTTCTTTACACCAACATTCCCGCGGGTGGTCCCGGCTATCCCAATGGGCGCCCTTGGCGTCCGAGTCGCCCTAAATCCGTGGGAATGGTTGACGCTGCAAAGCGCCATTTTTGAGGGCAACGTTTTCGCGCAAGATGTGAATCGTCATGGCTTCCGGTGGGATCTCAATTCCGACCAGGGCTATTTCTGGCTCAACGAACTTCAGGTGCGCTGGAATCAAGGCAAGCGGCGAACGCGACTTCCAGGGCAGGCCAAATTCGGCGCTTGGTTCCATACGGCAGACTTTGCCGATCCGTTTTTTGACGAGGACGGAATACCGCTGGCTGATGAAGATTCCAGTGGCAACCCGCTCACCCACAGTGGAACTACGGATTCTACTGGATCCTGGACCAAATGCTTTACCGCGAGCCTGCAAGGCCGATGAACCGCTGTCGCGGCTCTGAGCAAGGACGGAAAGTCGGTCGGTTCCGTCAAAGGCGAGCGAGCCAGTCGAGGACAAGCCATCCACAGCAAGGTCTCGGCTGGTTCGGGCGCATCGCTTTCGGGCCGCAGAATCGCAATTTTGTCGGATTCTACGCGAAAGCGGCTCGTCTATACCGGGCTCATACCTGCCCGCGATGAAGACCAGGTTGGCATCGGCTTTATCTACGCGCAGTTGACCAACGGCGCACGGAAGACATTGGAGTTCGAGGGCTCGCGTGGAGTCGGCGCGGAGATGCTTCTCGAATTCACCTATCAAGGCCATTCTCACGCCGTGGCTCGACGTCCAAGCCCGATGCGCAGTTTATCATCAACCCGGGCGGCACTCAGGATTTGAACAACGCCTTTGTCGCTCGGCGGGCGCGTGTCGATCAATTTTTAGCCAGCCGCTACTCTCAGGGGCGTCCGCTGTCGAGACGCGCGCCTTCCGTCGTCTTCGCCCGCCTTCCCTCGTCCGCGTCAATATAGTCGAACATTGTCCGTATATCGTCGCGATCCCAAAGACCGCTTTCCCTCTTTCGCCGATTGAGTGTCTCGGTCGCCTCATCATTCCACCCGCGTTTGCGCATGAATTCGTTCCAGATAACGATCTCGTCCTCTGTCGGCTTGCGGCCTTTGGCGAGGCTCCATTCCAAGGCGGCGCTATCATCCAATCCCTCCAGAACCCTTTGCGCAAGCTCCTTCGTAGGATACGCCAAGGAAATCGACGCATCTCTTGTCGAATCCGATACCAACGTTTTCTTCGAGGTCGGGATGAAGTTCGCCGGCGGCTTTAAGGCGCATTTTGTCGAGCATACGCCCGAAATAAACGATTCCGCCGATTTTGTCGTATGGGCTGCGGGGATATTTCATCAAGGCAAAGATGGCTGAGATTTCCTTCGTTTTCCATCCAGGAATGAGCCAAGGATGAACAATCCCGCCGCGACGCAGATGCAGGAATCGGCCACGTTGAATGCAGGCCATCGCCCGTACCACGGCAGGATGAAGTCGAGGAAGTCCACCACGTGACCGTGCAAAATGCGGTCGGTCAGATTGCCGGCAACTCCGGCGACGAGCAATGCGCCCGCCCACCGCGACGTCCAATCTTGGAAGACACCCTTCCAAGCGAGAATCGCAAGGATGATCAAGGCGGAGAAAGAAAGGATCACGAAGAAAAGATTGTTGTCCCTCAGCATTCCGAAGGCCGCGCCGGTGTTGTGAACCTGCACGAGATTGAAAAAACCCGGTATGACCGGGATCAGCTCGTCGGTCGAAATGTGCGTGAGGACGAGCGATTTCGTGAGCTGATCCAGAACGTAGAGGGGCAGCGAGACGAGCAGCCAGAGCTTCATGCTTCGAGTTTTTCTCAAGGCGCTTGCGCAGCCGCCGAGAGATTTTTCTCAGGCGGTCGCCACAGCCGAAACCGAGAGCACATTCGCGCAGCGGCCGCATAGGGTAGGATACGCCTGGTTGCTGCCGACATCGTCTCGATGCCTCCAGCATCGCTCGCAACGGGCGTTGGATGTCTTTGAAACCTCTACTCGAACGTCCGGCATGTCTTCGGCCGCAGCGGATAACCTGGCCGGCTCTTCAAGAGTCAGATCACTTATCACGAATATTTCTTCCAATTCTCCCCGGTATTTTCTGGTTACCTGGATGTCATCGCTCTTGCAGACACGCACAACGACTTTTGCCTCGAGCGTTCCCCCAATGGTCTTGGCTTTCTGAGCGCTTTCCACCGTCTGCATGATTTTCCCCCTTAAGTTCAAAAGCAGGTCAAAGTTCTCGACGACGAGAGGGTTCAGCCATTCCGGATCGGCTTGCGGAAAGAATTGGAGGTGCACGGATTCGTCTGGCCGGAAATACCCCCATGCCTCTTCCGTGGTGAACGCCATGATCGGAGCGAGGAGCCGGCACAGCGCATCGAAAACCGTGCTCATCGCAAATTGCGTCGCCCGGCGCCGCGGGGAATCGGGCATGTCACAGTAAAGCCGGTCCTTGGTGATGTCCACGTAGAGACTGCTCAGGTCCACCGCGCAAAATTGGTTCACCGAATGGTAGACGCGATGAAACTCAAGGTTCTCGCAGGCATCACGGCACGTGGCAATGAGCGCCTGCAATCGGGCCAGAATCCACCGGTCAACCAGTGTGAAATTCTCACGCGGAGGTTTGCGGGCCCCATCATAATCATGCAAATTCGCAAGCAGAATTCGCAGCGTGTTCCGAATGCGCCGATAAGCGTCCGCCAGGCGCGTGAAGATCTCCTCGGAGAAAGGGACATCATCCGTGAAGTTCACGCTGCTCACCCACAGCCGCAGCAAGTCCGCGCCGTATTTGTTCATATAATGATCAGCCTCGGACGGCTTTTGATATGCGCCTTGTGCGGATTTCGAGATCTTCTTCTTCGTATCAACGTCGACGACGAATCCGTGAGTAAGGACGGCGCGATAGGGCGCCACGCCGTTCAGCGCAACGGAAGTCATCAGCGAGCTTTGGAACCATCCACGATGCTGGTCGGTGGCCTCGAGATACAAGTCGGCGGGGAAGTCCAGCTCCTTGCGCTTGCGTAGAACGGCCTCGTGACTCACCCCGGAATCGATCCAAACGTCCAGCGTGTCATTGCGCCGCGTCCAACGAAACTGCTCATAGCCCAATTGCTTGAGGATTTCCGCGTCGGAGAGATCGAACCAAACATTTGTGCCCCGTGCCTCAACAAGATCAGCCACACGGCGCGCGATTTCGGGCGCCAGCGGATTTTCAAGAATCGGCTTCCTGTTCTCATCGTAAAAGACAGGCAGGGGGACGCCCCACGAACGCTGACGCGAGATGCACCAATCCGGACGCGATTCGACTGTCCCATAAATGCGGTTTCGCCCCCAGTGCGGCAACCACGCGACATCGTCGATGGCCTTCAATGCGCGCTCGCGCAGCGCATCGACGCGGATGAAAAACTGCTCGACAGCACGAAAGACGACGGGAGTTTTTGAGCGCCAGCAGTGAGGATAAGAATGCTTGTAGACTTGTTCGCCAAGCAAGGCGTCGTGTCCCCGCAGGTGTTCGATCACTTCCCTATTCGCGTCAAAAACATACTTGCCAGCCCACACGGGCACGCCGGCTTCCTCGGTAAAGCGCCCATGTTCATCGACAGGCGACAGGATCGGCAGGCCGTTCTCAACACCGGCAGCGTAATCATCTGCGCCATGTCCTGGCGCAATATGAACTTGGCCGGTACCGGCGGTGAGGGTCACGAATTCGGCAAGGATTACCCGGGATTTTCGATCCAGAAACGGATGCTGAGTTTCCGTGTCTTTCAGTTCCACACCGGCAAACGACCGAAGTTCGGGTTCGCTCGTCAGCTTCCACTTCGTTGCCTGTTCGAATGCGGGGACCAGCTCCCTCGCGATCACGAAAAGCTCTTCGCGTCCGGTCTCTTCATGGCGAAAGCGCCCGAGCCAGTATGTGTAATCATGCTTGACTGCGATCGCGACATTCGCGGGCAGCGTCCAGGGCGTCGTCGTCCAAATGACCATGCTCGCCTTTCGCGCGAGCGGCCCGCTCACGATCGGGAATTTGACGAGAATTGCCGGATCCTCCCGATCGGCATACTCCACTTCAGCCTCGGCAAGTGCAGTCTGTGCCCCCGTGCTCCAATAAACCGGCTTCCTCGACTGATACACGAGCCCCTTCTCCAGCAACTTCGCAAACGCGCGGATGATCTCCGCTTCATATGCCGGTGAAAGCGTCAGGTAGGGATTTTCCCAATCTCCGAGCACCCCAAGCCGCCGGAACTGTCTCTTCTGGACTTCAATAAACTTCCGCGCGTACGCCTCCGATCGCTTGCGAACTTCCACCGGAGACAGCCCTTTTGATTCTCTGACCACCTTGAACTCAATCGGCAGCCCATGGCAATCCCAGCCAGGAACGAACGGAGCGCGATAACCCGCCATTGTGCGCGACTTGACCACGAAATCCTTCAAGATCTTGTTGAGAGCGGTGCCCATATGCACGTCACCGTTGGCAAAAGGCGGGCCGTCGTGCAGGAAGTAGGTCTTCGCCGCATTCTTTCTGGCCTCCTGAATACGCTCGTAGAGTTTCCCGCTTTCCCATTTTGCCAGAATTTCCGGCTCGCGGGCCGTCAGGCCCGCTTTCATCGGGAAATCGGTCCTGGGAAGGTTGAGAGTGTCCTTGTAGCTGGTCATGAATGAACCCCGATTAGTATCAGTGGTTGGCCCTCCCGGTCAAATCTGCATCGATCCG
>CAWJZG010000021.1:0-37860 GCA_963847295.1 uncultured Verrucomicrobiae bacterium | reverse complement strand
AGGCGCGTGCGGAAAGCCGTGCTGGGCCAGGAACTCTTTCTCTCGCTCCCGGTTCTGGCAGATGTGCAGCACTTCACCGCGCGGGCGCAACGGACGCAGCCTTGCAACTTCGTTGATCGCCGAGAGGGGAATGTTTTCGAACTCGAAGGAAATGACATCCACTTGCCGGGCAAAACGCTTCAGAGCCTCGGAGTCGGAATAGGGCGCGTTGATTTCCACGTCACTGATCTGCCCTGCAGGACTATCGGGATGCGGCTCGAAAGCATGCACCCGATAACCCATCCTGCGCGCTGCGATGCCGAACATGCGGCCAAGCTGCCCGCCGCCGAGAATTCCCACTGTTGAGCCCGGTCCGATGGAAAGTCCTTCCGGTTCGGTACCTGCCCTGCTAAGATATCGTGCTTTTTTCTGCATGTCGGATCGCTTAATTTATTGGCTTGCGCTAGGCGCGATCACTGTGATCCGCCGGCTTCCCCTCGCGGTATGCTTCGTGCTCGGCCAGGTCATTGGCGCCTTTTTGTGGGCGATCCTGCCCCGCTACCGCAAGCTCGCAAGGGAAAATCTTTCCGCAGCCTTCGCAGACGAAAAGTCCTCGTCGGAGATCCGGCGGCTGACGTTCCGTCATTTCACGAGGCTCGGCGCCAACGGCATCTGCGGATTCAAATTTCCCGCGCTTCCGCAGAATGTCATCCTTCGCATCGCGCCGCATGAGAACAGCGAAGTTGTCGCGAGGAATATTTTGCGCGGCCGGGGTGTGGTTCTCGTCATAAGCCACATGGGCAGCTGGGAGCTTCACGCGCAGGCCGCCTTCCAGCGACCCGAGACACGTTTTGGGACGATCTATCAGGCCCTGCGCAACCCGCATTTGGACGAGCTCATCAATCGCGACCGCCGCAAAGGCGTGGACACCTTTGATCGGAAAGAAGGGTTCAAGGCCGCCATCGCCTTACTGCGCAAACCGGGATCCACGGCAGTGCTGGTGGATCAAAGTGCAGGCAACGGAGGAATCTGGATGCCGTTCTTCAACCGCCTCTGTTCGACCTCTCCCCTTGCAGCCGCCCTGGCGATCCGCACGAATTCCGCTGTCGTGCCGGCTGCCATCTTTACTTCCGGCTTCGCCCGTTGGCGCCTCGTCTATGATGAAGAGATCCCCTATGATCGAAACAACCCAGAGCAACTCACTGCGGATATCAATGCCGTTCTCGAACGCCAGATCCGCCACTCGCCCGCGGATTGGTTCTGGGTCCACAACCGTTGGAAGACACCGTGGCCCTACCTCCTCATCGCCAGACAGAAGCGCGGGATCTATCTGCCACCCGGCATCGATCCGTTAAAGCTGCACCCCTTTCGTTTCCTTATCCGGTCACCAAACTGGCTCGGCGACGCCGTCATGAGCCTGCGGGCCGCGCGCGCATTCAAGCACGGCCGCCCAGACGCCCGGCTTGCCGTCCTCGCTCCGGCAAAACTCGAAGCCTTCTGGAAATCGATTGCCGAGGTCGATGAGGTGATCTCGTTTCGCACCGGAGGAGTCGCTCTTTGCCACCGCGAAGAAGATACGCGGACGTTTCGAGGCAGCGATACTCTTCCCGAATTCGTTTCGCAGCGCGGCCGAGGCATGGCTTGCCGGCATCCCCCGCAGGGTGGGCTTTCGCGGACACCTGCGCTCGATGCTGCTGACTCAAATCATCGACGAGCCCAAGAAAAAGAAGGCGGCACGGCCTAAACATCAGTCTGATCGCTACTTTCACATTGCGACACGTTGCGGCGCTGTGGAACCTCCTCCGATCCCCGTTCAACCATCGCGAGCTAAAACCGACGGGATTGTCCTTGGTGTCTGCCCGGGCGCCGAGTTCGGACCGGCCAAGCGCTGGCCTACCGAACGCTTCCGAAAAACCATGGAGCTCGTCTCGCAAGAGATCGCATGTTCGTGGCTGATTATTGGAACGGACAGCGACCGCCACCTCGCCGCTGAAATTCTGCAGGGGTTCGACGGAAAAGCCGAAGACCTCACGGGCAAGACATCGCTCGATGAATTGATCGAGTGCCTTCGAAACTTGCGCGTGCTCCTCACCAATGACACAGGAACGATGCACCTCGCCGACAGTCTTGGAGTTCCGCTCGTGGCGGTTTTTGGCTCGACCGAACCGAGGCTGACCGGTCCTCGCTCCAAGACAAGCACGGTCCTGCGACATCAGGTCGAATGCAGCCCGTGCTTTCTACGCGAATGCCCACTCGATTTTCGATGCATGCACGCGGTCGCCCCTGAAGAAGCCGCGAAATCCATTCTTGCGCTCATCGAGCCCGGGTGACTTGCATTCCAACGAGCCAGCCCGTTTCTTTTAATCGATCTGTTTTCGCGCGCCGTAGGCGTTGTTCCGATCCACCATGAAGAGGTTCGCCCCCCGGCGTTGGAGCACAAATGTATTATTGTCACCATGCTTCGTCCATGGCCCGGCAGGAACATCGCGCGCCTCGACGAATTTCCAATCGCAGACATCCTTGCCGCCCATAAACAGATAGTCGCGCACGGCCGGTGAAACATCCAATCCCGCGCCCTGGTTCAGATTGGGAAGCGGCCTCTGGTTGCCGAACACGTACTGCCAGTGGTCGGTGCGGAAAGGACCACAATCCTCCCACTGCGCGTATGCGATGCGCCCTCCCCTCTTGATGGCAACCCAGCGGCCTTTTAACACACTTTTCCCAGGTCGTTCGAAGGCCTGCTTGAACCAGGGAATCGCCTTCCGGGCTTCGGGTTTGGTCGTGCCCCGAGTCACGTCATTATAAGGAAGCGCAACGTAAAATGGATTCTGCCGGGGGGTGAAGCGAGCGGGAATATAGTTTTTTCTCTGGGAGGGATCGGGGCTGTCAAGGCCTCCGTAATTCTGGGCCCATCGAACGTCCCACGAACTCTTGTAATTAGGAACAGGGTTATTTGCCGTGGGCCGTTCACCGACCCAGAAAACGGTCGTCACAATACCGCGCTTCCATGGATAGCGATTAAATCCAGAGCGGAAATTCGTTGGCGCGACGACCTGAGGTTCAAGTCTTAGCAAGGCATTTTCCCGCAGCCGCATGGCCGCCTTCTGAAAATCCGTGCTCGTGGAAATCGCCGACTGCGCCTCGGATGCCCTCAGTGTGGCAGTTACAAAAAGCACAGCCAATATGGTTGGAGCGAATTTCATGCCGAACTCGTAGGGGTGCTCACTATCGCTACTCAAAGGCGACCCCGCAACACAAAACAGAACCCCCTTCACGTCCGGCGCATTGTCGTCTCACGAATAAAGCGGGCGTCGCCCTCCGGATAATCAAGGGTGTAGTGGAGACCGCGACTCTCCCGGCGGCTGATGGCACAGTCCACGATTAGTGAGGCGACCGCCACGAGATTGCGAAGCTCCAGCAGTTCGGTTGAAACCTTGAAGTTCCAGTAGAACTCCTGAATTTCCGCATGAAGATTGCGCAACCGGGTAGCCGCACGCTGAAGGCGCTTATCGGTTCGGACAATGCCGACATAATCCCACATCAGGCGCCGAATTTCGTCCCAATTGTGATAAATGACGACGAATTCGTCCAGATCCTGCACGTGGCCCGGGCGCCATTCGGGAAGATCGAAGTCGACGCGCGGCTTGCGATGGCGAGTTGATTTTTCGAAGGACCGATGAGCAAGCACGAGCCCTTCGAGGAGCGAATTGCTAGCGAGGCGGTTGGCGCCATGCAGACCGGTGCAAGCCACCTCGCCGATGGCATACAATCCGCGCAGACTGCTCTCACCATTTAAATCCGTCTTCACACCGCCGCACTGATAGTGAGCGGCCGGAACAACAGGAATCGGCTGCGAGGTGATGTCGATACCGTAGCCAAGACAGGTCTCGTGAATTGACGGAAATCGCGACTTCACATACTGGGCCGGCCTGTGAGTGATATCAAGAAAGACGCACTTGCTCCCCGTCCGTTTCATTTCCGCATCGATTGCCCGGGCTACAATGTCGCGCGGAGCGAGTTCCTTTTTTGGATGATACTGCTCCATGAAGCGGCGCCGCTTCGCATCGAGAAGAATGCCCCCTTCACCGCGCACGGCTTCCGAGATGAGGAACGACTTGGCCTCAGTATGGTAAAGGCATGTTGGATGAAACTGGACGAACTCCATGTTCGCGATTAGCGCACCTGCGCGCCACGCCATCGCTACTCCGTCGCCTGTGGCGATGTCTGGATTCGTCGTGTAGAGGTAAACCTTCCCGCATCCTCCTGTTGCGAGTACGTTGATGTCGCTTCGCAGCGTTTCCACCTCGCCACTCTCTTCGTCGAGCACATACACGCCCACACAGCAATCCTGCATGGCGTAGCCAAGCTTTCCCGTCGTTAGGAAATCTACAGCCATGTGATTTTCCAGAACCGTAATGCTCGAATGACTCGAAATCTGCGCAACGAGGGTTCGCTCAATTTCGAATCCCGTGAAGTCCTGAAAATGCAGCACGCGCCGCTTGGAATGCCCGCCCTCCCTGGCCAGATCAAGTTCGCGCACGCCGTTTTCCAGCTCCCTTTCGTCGAAATGCATCCCCAGCTTCATCAGCTCGGCAATGCGGGCGGGCCCTTCGGTGACAACGGCGCGCACGGCCTCTTCATTGCAAAGGCCGGCGCCGGCCACAAGTGTGTCTTGAACGTGGAGATCAAAGGAATCCTCCTCGCTCACCACACACGCCACTCCGCCTTGCGCCCAGGCGGTATTTGAATCCGCAAGCTTGCGCTTCGTCACGAGCGCCACGGAGCCCTTTTCGGCTGCCTTCAGCGCGAACGTAAGCCCGGCAATCCCGCTGCCGATCACTATGAAGTCAAACTCTCTCATTGTGGCAGGACACGTCTGCGAGGAATGCGGATGGCTCAGCGGAACTCGCGGGCGATGTCACAGATTCAAAGCCCCGGGGGCACCGCGACGTTATCAATCAAACGCGCTTTGCCGAGAAAAACCGCCACCGCAAGACGCATTGGACGGCGAAAGTCCTTGGCCGGTGGTTGAATCGTCTCGGCGTCAACAAGCTCAAGATAATCAATCCTCGCGCCGTGAATCTGTTCAATTCTTCGGCGTCCGGCCTTCAGGATGTCTTCGACTCGTCGCTGAGCGGCCGCGGCGCGGAGGGCTGCGTAAATTTCCGGCGCAACGGAGCGCTCTTCAGCAGTGAGGTATTTGTTGCGCGAGCTCATCGCCAGCCCGTCGGGCTCTCGAATCGTCGGATGTCCGATGATTCGAATCGAAAAATCCAAATCGCGCACCATCCTGCGAATGATGGCAAGCTGCTGCCAATCCTTCTCTCCAAAAACGGCGGCCTGCGGTCGAAGAATCAAGAATAACTTCGCAACCACGGTGCACACTCCGCGAAAATGACCGGGCCGCGAAGCTCCGCACAGGCGTCGCGAGAGTGAGCTCTCATCGACAAACACGGAGCGGTCCTCATGATACATTTGTTCCGCGGAAGGCCTGTAAACGAGATCCACTCCAGACCTCCTGCAAATCTCCAGATCCTGGCTTGGGGATCGCGGATACTTTGACAAATCTTCATTCGGTCCAAATTGGATGGGATTGACAAAGATCGAAACGATGACTTTCCCACGCTTTCCGGCGAGCTTTCGGGCACGGCGAACCAGGGCAACATGGCCCTCGTGCAGCGCTCCCATCGTTGGAACCAAAACCAAGGGGCGCTCCGCTCTCGCGCAATATTTACGCGCGGATTCCGGAGAATTAGCGATTTTCACGGTTCCCGCCGGGAAACTGCCCTGTCAGGCTGTCGGACTTCGACGTCCGCGCCGAATCTTCCTCGGAAATCCCGCCTCGCAGCCCAAATCCCTTCGAGATCTATCCATAAAATGAGGGTTCGATCAATGCCGACAGTCTCCTAGGGCGCCGTCGCCTCGGGGCTCGCCGCAGGCAAAGCTGCTTCGGGGCTCGCCGCTGGCAAAGCTGCTTCGGGGCTTGCCGCTGGCAAAGCTGCTTCAGGGCTTGCCGCTGGCGTGGCCGCTACCGCAGGCGCAGGTGCGGTCGCAGACGCCGACGGAACCGCGGCATTCAGCAACTCTTGTTGAATGCGGGTTCGTCCACTCTCTCTGCGTGAATACGCAATGGCAAGCATGAGGGTGATCGCAAAGAATGCCACGCCCAGCCAAACGGTGAACTTTGCCAGCACATGGGTCGTTTGAGCACCAAAGATATTATCCGTAACGGTGCCGCCGAACGCCGCTCCAAGCCCCTCGCTGCGAGGAAGCTGCATCAAGACGACCAGCACTAGCAGCAGACAGACGATCACATGAAGAGCCAGCAGAATGGGGACAATCAACCACATATCGCAAAGAGCCGAAAACTGCTCCATCGCGTTTCATTTGTAAAGGCCCTTCGTAAATGTCCTTCCCGCTGAATCTCTTGACCCGCCGCGCGCATCATGAGAATCTCCCTACCCTTTAAATTTTGCTGCCTGTGGACCTTAAAGAGATTCGAACACTGATCGACCTGATGAAGAAGAACGGACTGTCCGTCTTCAAAATGGAACGCGAAGGATTCAAGATCACGCTAAAAACCGGCAGCGCGGACGGCGCCGCACAGATCATCGCTTTGTCACCAACGCATGCCCCGGCACAACAGGGCAGTATCACGAGCGAGCCAGCCGCAGAAGCTTCACACCAGAGGGAAATTAAGTCGCCAATGGTTGGCACCTTTTACGCGGCGCAATCGCCCGAGGCGGCGCCCTATGTCACGGTCGGTCAGGAGATTACTCCGGATACGGTGGTCTGCATCATCGAAGCCATGAAGGTGATGAACGAGATCAAGGCGGAGATCTCCGGGGTCATCGCCGAGGTGTGCGCCGAAAACGGAAAACCCGTCCAGTTCGGACAGGCTCTCTTTCGCGTCAAATAGATCAGAGAAAACCCGGCGCGCAGACGTTTGGGGATCCGGTCGATCGTCAATCAATGTTCAAGAAAATCCTCATCGCCAACCGCGGCGAAATTGCCCTGCGGATCATCAGGGCCTGCAAAGAACTCGGCATCCAGACCGTCGCCGTGTATTCCGAGCCCGACGTGGAAAGCCTCCACGTCCAGCTCGCGGATGAGGCGATTTGCATTGGGCCTGCTCCCAGTCCGCAAAGCTACCTCAAAATCGATCGCATCATCAGCGCCGCGGAGATCGCCGACGTGGATGCAATTCACCCTGGCTATGGCTTCCTCGCGGAAAACGGCCATTTCGCGGAGGTGTGCGCGAGCTGCAACATCAAGTTCATTGGTCCCCCCGCCAGTGCAATTCGCCTCATGGGCGACAAGAATTCCGCCCGTGAATGCGCCCGCAAGGCCGGAGTGCCTGTGTCGCCAGGCAGCGATGGAACGGTAGACAGCGAAGAAGAAGCCATCAAGATCGCGCGAAAAGTCGGCTTTCCCGTCATGATTAAGGCGGTCGCCGGCGGCGGAGGGCGCGGGATGCGCGCCGCCAGTAACGAAGGGAGCCTCGTGCAAGGCTATCATGCCGCGCGCCTCGAGGCAGACAAAGCCTTCAGCAATCCCGAGGTCTACATCGAAAAGTTTATCGTCAATCCTCATCACATAGAATTTCAAATTTTCGCGGATGAACACGGCCGCGTCGTTCATCTTGGGGAACGCGATTGTTCCATCCAGCGACGCAATCAAAAGATCGTCGAAGAGTGTCCCTCCCCGCTTATGACGCCCGAACTGCGGGCTCGAATGGGCGCAGCCTCGATCAAGCTGGCAGAGAACGTCGGATACGCCAATGCGGGCACTATTGAGTTTCTCTTGGATGATCACGGTCACTTCTATTTCATGGAGATGAACACGCGCATCCAGGTCGAGCACCCGATCACCGAGGAAGTCTACGGTTGCGACCTGGTCAAGCAACAGATCCAGGTTGCCGCCGGAGAGCACCTTTCCAAGCATCTCGTCGATGCTGTCGCAAGGCACCATTCCATCGAATGCCGTATCAACGCGGAAGACCCGGCAAACAACTTCATGCCATGTCCCGGAGAGATTAAGTTGTATTACGCTCCCGGCGGGCGTGGTGTGCGAATCGACTCCCATGCCTATGCCGGATATCCAGTCCCGCCGCATTACGATTCGATGATCGCCAAAGTCATCACCACCGCCTCCAGCCGAAAGGCGTGCATTCACCGAATGTCTCGCGCCCTCGGCGAATACATGATCACCGGCGTTAAGACGACCATTCCCTTCCAGCAGGCAATCATGCAAAATTCCGATTTTCGCCGCGGCAAGTACCACACGGGCTTCGTCGAAAAGCTTTCGCAAAGCGGAATTCCGATGGTCGAACCCGGATAAATCACGCCCCACTCGAAAAAAGCTGCGGGCCATCGCGCACAATAACCCTTTGGATTGACGCGCTGCCGCATACCGTCCAGTATTTTCGCCCCTGCTGATTCATGCGCCACACAATTTCCATCCTCGTCGAAAACAAGTTCGGGGTTCTTGCCCGCATAGCCGGAATGTTCAGCGGCCGCGGCTTTAATATCGATACTCTTAACGTCGGCCCAACGCTCGACGCCACCGCCTCCCGCATGACAATCGTCGTTCGCGGCGACGACAAGGTGCTCGAGCAGGTCACCAAGCTGCTCGAAAAACTCGTCGACGTGATCGACGTGCAGGATTTCCGTGACGAAGAGTACGTGGACCGCGAACTCGTTCTCCTTCGCGTGACGGCAACTTCGAAAACGCGCTCTGAGGTGATGCAGATCTGCGATATTTTCCGCGCCAAGATCATTGACGTGCAGCCTGAAACGCTCGCCATTGAAGTGACCGGCACCGACAGTAAAATGGAAAAATTTCTCATGCTCATGGACCGCTTCGGTATCAAGGAACTGACCCGCACCGGAAAGGTCGCGCTGCCGCGCACAAAAGATTGACCTTCGCCAGAAATCTCAACTATGCCCGCTAAAATTTACACTGACAAAGACGCTGATCTGGCGGCTCTCAAAGGCAAGACTCTCGCCGTGCTCGGCTTCGGCTCTCAGGGGCACGCTCATGCCCTCAACTTAAAGGACAGCGGCTGCAAAGTCATCGTAGGCCTCTATCCCGGCAGCAAGAGCCGCAAAGTCGCCGAAGACTATGGCTTCCCAGTTTACGATACCGCCGAGGCCGTGAAACTCGCTGACGTGATTATGGTCGGCATCCCCGACACCAAACAGGCCGCCGCCTACAGTAAGGACATTGGCCCAAATCTCGCCAAAGGGAAGACGCTCCTTTTTACCCACGGCTTCAGCATCCACTTCAAGACCGTCGTTCCGCCGAAGGACGTCAGCGTCATCATGGTCGCTCCCAAAGGCCCCGGGCATATCGTGCGCAGACAGTTTACGGAGGGGAAGGGCGTGCCAGCTCTTATCGCTGTCTATCAAGACCCCGGCAAGGATGCTAAAAAAATTGCCCTCGCTTGGGCGAAAGGCGTTGGAGGAACGCGTGGCGGCGTCATTCAGACGACTTTCAAGGAGGAAACCGAAACGGACCTGTTCGGCGAGCAGACAGTTCTCTGCGGGGGAGCCTCGGCACTCGTTCAGGCGGGATTCGAGACGCTCGTCGAGGCCGGCTATTCCCCTGAGATGGCTTACTTCGAATGCCTCCACGAATTGAAACTCATCGTGGATCTAATGAATGAATCAGGCATCGCAGGCATGCGTTTTTCAATTAGTGAAACAGCGAAGTGGGGAGACGTTAGCATCGGTCCGAAGATCATCGATGCGTCGGTCAAGAAACGGATGAAGGCTGCCCTCAAGAACATCCAGAACGGCAAATTTGCCAAGGACTGGATTAAGGAATACGAGAGCGGCTACAAGCGCTACGATGCGCTCCTCAAGGCCGGCGAGAACCACCCGATCGAAAAAACAGGCGCCCGTCTTCGCGGCCTGATGCCTTGGATTAAAAGGAAAAACATTCGAGGCGCACAAGCCGCCTACTGATCCAGACGCCTCGTTTGCCCTAAGATCTCGCGTGACCTACGATTTTGTCGTCATCGGCGGCGGGAGCGCTGGGTATGCCGGCGCCCGGACAGCCGCGGCCCTCGGCATGAAAACGTGTGTCATTGAGGGCGCGACCCATGTAGGCGGACTTTGCATTCTGCGCGGCTGCATGCCAAGCAAGACGCTCATCGAATCCGCCAACCGCCTGCGCGCCGTTCGTCACGCGCGGGAATTCGGGCTAAGCGTCGGACAAATCGGAGTCGATGCCGTCGAGATCATTGCCCGAAAACACCGGTTGATTGCGGAATTCGCAGACTACCGGCGCGAACAGTTGGAAGAGGGAGATTTCGATTTCCTTCGAGGGACTGCCGCGTTCGTCGATAAGGCCACCCTCCACGTCGAGGGCCTTACGGGATCGGCTGAGACCGTGACCGCGAGGTCCTTTCTCATTGCAACCGGCTCCGTGATCAGCACCCCAGACATCCCAGGCTTGGCCAGCGCACGATGCCTGACCAGCGACGACGTGCTGGAACTCACGAGCATTCCCGAGTCCATCATCGTTCTTGGGGCAGGGCCTGTCGCCCTTGAGATGGCCCATTACCTTGATGCGCTTGGGTCGCGTCTCACCATCGTGCAACGCAGCGCGCAACTGCTCAAGGGAATGGACGAGGACGTCGCCAAAGTCGTGGAAAACGCCTTTCGCAAGCGGGGCATTCAGATCTTTACGAAGACGAAACTCCTTCGCGCCGAGCGAAATGAAAAAGTTCGCCGTGTCTTGTTCGAATACGAAGGATCTGAAAGAACCGTTGAGGCGGCCGCAATTTTGAATGCGCTCGGGCGCGAACCCAATGTGACCGGCCTGGGACTCGAAACCGCGGGCGTCGAACTCGAAAAGAACGCGATCGCGGTTAGCGCCCATCAGCAGACGTCTGCGCCGCATATCTTTGCCGCAGGCGATTGCTGCGGACCATTCGAAATCGTTCACATCGCCGTCGAACAGGGAGAACGCGCCGCCCGCAATGCCGCCCGCTTTCTTAGCGGCGAGTCCGGATTCGAAGCAATGGACTACCGGCTAAAGCTATACGTCATTTTCACCGAGCCCCAAGTCGCCGCCGTTGGACTTTCAGAAAACGAGGCGAAAACCGGGGACATCGATCACCTCGCCGCCACCTATCCTTTTAATGACCATGGAAAATCGCTTATCATGGATGAAACCGAGGGTTTCGTGAAACTGCTGGCCGACAGGTCCACTCGTGAGATCCTTGGCGGCTCCGTCGTCGGTCCCGACGCCTCGGAATTGATCCACGAAATTGTCGTCGCTATGCGTTTTCGCGCCACAGCCGGGCAACTCGCGACGATACCGCACTACCATCCCACCCTCAGTGAAATCTGGCTTTATCCCGCAGAAGAATTGGCCGGAATTTCACCGGAATCGGCGACCATTTTGCCCGGCAAGCACAAACCGATCTAGCTTCTGACGTGCGGGATTGACCGCGCAAGAAACCCCAGTTAGAATACAGCAAAGGGGTTTCTCTTATGAATCTCAATAACCTGACCGGTGCCTTTACGCCCGATGGCGGTTCCTCAGCTTCGAAGAATGTTCTTGCCGGCGACATCGAACTCAAGGGAACGATCAAATTCGAAACGGAGCTGAGTTTTGATGGAAAACTGGAAGGCGAGATTGTTTCAGACGGCGGAATTCTCACCGTAGGCAAGAATGCGGACGTCCGTGGCGACTTGAAAATCAAGTCGGTCGTCGTCCATGGCGCCGTCACCGGCAATATAAGCGTGGCAGAACGCTGCGAGCTCAAATCCACATCCCAGCTCACTGGGGACCTGAAAGCCATGCGCATCGTCATCGAGGAAGGCGCAATTTTCATCGGAAAGGCGGAGGTTACTCCAAAGTCCAAGGCAGACCGTGCCGGAACCCTAGCGGCCCAGGACCTAAGTCGCAAAATTAGTCCCATTCCTGTCACCGCATAATTCCTGATGCCGTTCGTTCCGCGCAAGGCGCCTTCCCGCTGCCCACATTGCGGATTCGTTCAGGACGAACCGGAGCATCTCATTTCCACCTATTGCCACGGTTGCGGAAACCATTACGAGGTGCGCGTAAATTCAGCGACGCGCGCGCTTTCGAATCGATTCCAGTGGATCCGTGATCGAATGGGAGGGCGCGTCACTTCGCTGCCCGCTCGAAAAATCCGCTGCCATTGCTGCAGCCAGATCCACGAGGTCTCCGGCCATGCAAGGAACACTTTATGCCCTCACTGTAATGCAGCGATCAATCTCTGCGATGTCACAATCTCCTCCAGTACTTCGAGACCGATTGACACGCGCGGAAATTTGATGATCACGTCGTCGGGCTACGTCTGCAGCGCTCTTACTGTTTGCCGCGAGGCATTCGTTGCCGGGCGGATCAGCGGTACTCTCGTTTGCGAAGACACTCTTTATCTCACTTGCTCAGAGCGATTGTGCTGCCAAATGAATGCGGCATTCGTAATCATTGAACAACACGCTCGCCTGGAGCTCACCTGCCCGATAAAAACCGGTGACCTTACGGTTCATGGGCAGGCTGCGGGATATTTCGAATGCGCCGGCAGCATGTGGATTGCCAGGGGTGGATTGATCGAAGGGTGCATTTCCGCGAGTTCCGTTATCGTCGAACGCGGCGGAACCCTGCTGGCCGAGACTTCCATCCGCCCTGCGCGCAGTCGGAGGCCGGTCCAGCACGAGGACGAATTCGACTCCTTCTTTAATCCCGCCGAGCATCCGCTGCCAGCCTACTGAGCGGCTTTTTGGGGGTCGGGAGGCAGAAACGGCGCAAGCGCGTCCAACTGGGCGCCGGCCGCACGGCCGGCGGGCGACTGGGGATACGCCGCTACGAGATTTGAGAGAACTTTGCGTGCCTCGTCGAGTTTGCCCATTCGAACGAGGATGCGGCCTTCGAGAAGCGCGGCAAACGGCGCGGCATAGCCGGCGGAGCCCTTCGTCTGCACCTCGCGCAAGGCCGCCAGGGCTTCATCCGTCTTCCCTGCTGCCGCGAGGTTTTCCGCGAGTCCAAGCCGCGCTCCTCCAGCCAGAGGGTGGGCCGGAAACGTTGTCAGAAATTTCTCATAAAGCGCTGAGGATTCGTCCAGCTCTCCTTGTGCGCGCAGCGAGTCCGCCAGAAGGAAATAGGCGTTTGCGGCGGGGATCGAGTTCGGGTATTTCGCGATCAGTGCACGCCACGCGTCGGAATCTTGGGCCTCGGCAAACAGCGTTTCGGCCGCGCGACGTGCGCTGTGCTGACTGAAGAGCCAGATGACAAGAGCCGCGGCTATGGCCAGCAGGATCGCCCCGCCGATAAGAATGGCAGAGCGATTCTTTTGCCAGAAAAGCTCAGCTTCAAAGCTTCCGACGTCGTAAACCCGCTCGTCAGCCGGAGGCTGGTCGCTCTTCGAAGCCATGCTTTTCTACCTAGCCTCCGACTTCGGCCCGGGCCGCCTCCGCCAGCGCCGTGCTCAGGTAGCGCTCTCCGGTGGAACAGGCAACCGTCACAATGAGTTTTCCGGCGTTTTCCGGGCGCTTTGCAACCTCGATTGCAGCCCAGACATTTGCGCCTGAACTGATCCCCGCGAGGATGCCTTCCTCTTTGGCAAGACGGCGCGCCATGACAAAGGAATCCTCATTGCTGACCTGGATGCATTCGGTGATTTGAGGATCGCCATTTTCACTCTTCAAATGAAGATTGTTGGGAACGAAGCCAGCACCCGTTCCCTGGATCTTGTGCGGTCCCGGCTTGAGAGGCTGGCCGGCAAGGGTCTGAGAAATGACGGGGGAATCTTTAGGCTCGACCGCAATTGCAATGAATGAAGGCCTGCGCGGCCTGATGACCTCGACACATCCACTGATGGTTCCGCCCGTGCCGACCGCGGAGATGAGAATATCCACCTTCCCGTCGGTGTCGTCCCAGATTTCCTCCGCCGTGGTCTTGCGGTGAATCTCCGGATTCGCCGGATTGTTGAATTGCTGGGGGATCCAGGCATTCGGCGTCTCCTTAACAATTTGCTCAGCCCTGGCAATGGCGCCCTTCATCCCCTCGACGCCGGGCGTAAGAACGAGTTTGGCGCCAAGCATCGCCAGCAGCGTACGTCGCTCCAGGCTCATCGTCTCGGGCATGGTCAGAACCAGCTTGTAACCCTTCGCTGCGGCAACGAACGCAAGAGCGATACCCGTGTTGCCGCTTGTCGGTTCGACGATCACCGTGTCCCGCGTGAGAATTCCTTTCTCCTCAGCATCTTCGATCATCGACATGCCGATGCGATCCTTGACGCTGCCCAGCGGATTAAAGAATTCGCACTTGAGCGCGATCGTTGCGTTGAGGCCTTCGGTGACCTTGTTGAGTCTCACCAGCGGTGTCCTTCCGACCGTTTCGACAATATTGTTGTAAATCCTGCCCATGATTTTGAGTTGGAGGTTGGGGTGCGAAAGCTACACAAGCGGCGTTGCTGCGGCAAAGGCTTATTTTCACGATTGTATGCCAGTTTTGCTTTCGAAGAGGAAATTACGGAGAACCGGCCAGAGCAAGCGGCTGCGAGAGGCAGGCCGGAAATCACGCGGCGGCTGAAATTCGCCGCCTCAAGGAAGCGATGGCTTCGTCATCGAGCGCCGGCGGCCTCAAAGCTCACCGGCTTCTCGTAAATCGCGAGGACGATGCAGCCAGCCTCGCTGACAATGCTATGCCGTGTTCCTGGCGAATTGATCATCAAAGTGCCCGCGGTTGCCGTGCTATTTTGATCCCGCTGCGATCCGGACAGAACGAAGATATGTTCGTAACCTTGATGCTCATGCATGGGAACCGTACCCTCCTTGCGAAATCGGATCAAGGCGGCCGTCGGACCGGAAACTCCATCTCCGTACAGCCGATAAATGTCCACGCCGTCCCGAAAAGGCTGCCACGGAATCAGCATCGGCATTCTCAGCAATCTGAAACAGATTCTTCAATTCCAGACGTTCAAAGCGCGGAGCGAGATCCGGTTCCACGGCGCCTGAAGTTTACGCTGCGAGTTCGCGCAATGACGAGATTCCGTTTGGAAAGCGGGTTGTGCACTTTATTCGGCAATCGCCTTGATAAACGCTTGAGAATCCGCCACGGCGCCGAAGACACCACCCTGCATTTTGACCATATTCAGCGCCGCCAGATGGTTGTTGTAATCTGTGGCGCCGGTACAATCCGAGAGGATCAAGCACTCGTATCCACGATCATTGGCCTCACGCATCGTGGTATGAACACACACATCCGTGGTGATGCCGGCCAGAACGAGATTTTGAATTCCCTTTTGCCGCAAGAGCATATCAAGATCCGTCGCGTAAAAGGAACCTTTCCCCGGCTTGTCAATGACCGCCTCTCCCGGCAGCGGGGAAAGTTCCTCGATGATATCCCAGCCCGGTTCGCCGCGGGTAAGAATTCTCCCGCAAGGTCCCGGATCACCGATTCCGGCCCCGATGCGACGGCTGCGCCATCGCTTGTTGGCAGGAAGGTCCGCAAGATCCGTACGGTGGCCTTCGCGCGTATGCATCACGTGAAAGCCCTTGGCGCGCGCCACATCAAGGACATCTCGAATCGGCTTGATCGGCGCGCGGGTCAGGGAGAGGTCATATCCCATCTTATCGACATACCCTCCCATTCCACAAAAGTCGGTCTGCATATCGATAATGAGGAACACAGTGTTTTCGGGCCGCAGTTCGCCGTTCCAGGGCCACGGATAAGGATCTGATCCAACATAACGCTCGTTCATGTGCGCAAGAGACTACCACAGCCGTCAAATGCCGCGGAGCTTGAACCCGTCGGATGTTCATTCGCAATACCAGGGGCTTGCAGGTTGTCCGCTTTGCTCGACGGCAAACAAACTGGCGGGAAGTTCACGGCTTTTCTCAATATCAGTCCGCCGGGCGGCGGGCCGGGGCCGCATTACCACGAACGCGAAGACGAATAGTTTTGGCAAAGTCACCAGCGGCAGACCTGACGTAGCCATCGGGATGATTGATGGACCTGTCGCAGTGAGCAATCCCGATTTGGTTCATGAAAATATCCGGGAGGTGCCCGACTGGCTGCTTGACTCTTGTAATCGGGTCCGTCGCTGCTCCCTGCTCGGCAGCCTGGCCTCCATCGAAGTACGCGAGAGCAGCATTGTTAAGGTTGTCAACGGAACGCAGATGGTGACCAGCAAAGTGGTAACAGTCTGCCGCTTGCTTGAACAACTTGTGCTCTCGCTGTTGAAATAACCTCTCTTAAGCGAGCCATTCGGACAGCGAAGAAGAGAGCAAGGTTTATGCGGTTGACGCAATTCTTGGCACAGAAGTCGCTTACAGAACAACTCAGGCACCGACGAGGCGTCGCAACCCAGACCACCATATTTGCCATGACCAACGGATCCACTTTGAGCATCGAGGCCGAGCCGTATCCCTACGAAATCCGACCCGCTCATTGCGCGCTCCTCATCATCGACATGCAACGCGACTTCCTCGAACCTGGCGGGTTCGGAGAGATGCTCGGGAACGACGTCTCCCAACTCCGCCGTGCGATCGATCCGAATCGCCGTCTGCTCGAAGCATGGCGCAAGGCAGGTCTGGCAGTCATCCACACCCGCGAAGGACACCGCCCCGACCTCACCGACCTGCCGCCCGCCAAGAAAATCCGTGGACGCGGAAAGACGTCAATCGGGGACCTCGGTCCCATGGGACGCATTCTGGTCCGCGGTGAGGCCGGCCACGACATTATTCCCGAACTTTACCCGCTCCAAAGCGAACCCGTGATCGACAAACCAGGAAAGGGCGCCTTTTTCGCCACCGACCTTCACGCCATACTTCAAAATCGCGGCATCCAGCAACTCGTCGTCACCGGCGTGACCACGGAGGTCTGCGTCAACACCACCGTGCGCGAAGCTAACGATCGCGGCTACGACTGCCTCGTCCCGGAGGACTGCGTAGGCTCTTACTTTCCCGAATTTCAAGAAATGGGCCTCAAGATGATCAAGGCTCAAGGCGGCATTTTTGGTTGGGTCTCCCACTCCGACAAAATTCTCGCCGCCTTCGCATAAACAGCGGCCTTAACGACAACGATCAAATAACAACCGTTACAACAACAATGACAAAGCCAAAACTTTGGGTGCCCGGAGACTGGAACGCTTTCTTCGGCTTCGGAACCAACATTCTTGTCAACTTGCTGACGTTGACGGCCCTCTTGCGCTTTGTGCTCAAGATGCCGGACGATATCGTCTTCGGTCGCATTTTGCCGGCCACGGGCCTTATGCTCTGTCTCTCCACGCTCTATTACGCGTGGCTGGCGTACCGGCTGGCAAAGCAAACTGGACGCACCGACGTCTGCGCTTTGCCATCGGGCATCAGCGTTCCGCACATGTTTGTTGTCACGTTCGTGATCATGCTGCCAATCGCGCTTACGACCGGGGATCCGATCAAGGGCTGGGAGGCAGGGCTCACGTGGGTTTTCATCCAGAGCTTCGTATTGATGATCGGCGGATTCATTGGACCCGTGATTCGAAGAATCACTCCCCGCGCCGCCCTGCTCGGAACGCTTGCGGGGGTTTCAGTGACCTTCATTTCCATGGCGCCGGCCGTTCAAATGTTTACGACACCGTTGATCGGAATCGTTTGTTTCGCGATCATCCTTCTCAGTTGGTTCGGCGGCGTCAATTACCGTGGAGTGCCAGCGGGATTGGTTGCGATCGCCGTGGGAACCGCCATTGCCTGGGGCTCGACGGCGGTGGGCCTGAATTACGGAGGGATGAGTTTCAAAGGCCTTGCCGACGCCGTGGTCAACTTCGGCTTCCGCGTGCCAATGCCAGCTTTTGGCCATGTATTCTCCGGTTTCGAATTTCTCGGAGTAATTCTCGTCACAGCGATTCCCTTCGGGATCTATGATCTTGTCGAGGCGCTCGACAACGTCGAAAGCGCCGCGGTGGCCGGCGACGAATTTCCAACCACCCGGGTCCTGACTGCGGATGGCGTGGTAAGCCTCATTGGCTGCCTGATGGGCAACCCGTTCATTAACGCAGTCTATATCGGTCACCCAGGGTGGAAAGCGATGGGAGGGCGGATCGGCTACTCCGCGGCCACAGGGATTGCCGTGATTCTTCTGTGCTGGTTCGGAACCATCTCGCTCATGCTGGCGCTAATACCGACCATCGCCATCCTGCCGATCTTGCTCTACATCGGAATGCTGATCGGTTCTCAAGCGTTCCAGGAGACACCGAAGAGGCACGCTCCGGCGATCATTCTCGCTCTCACTCCGCATCTCGCGCACTGGGCGGTCACACTCATGAATGGCGCGCTTGCCGCAGCCGGCACCTTCGCAGTTACCGAGGAACTTGCCGGCAAAATGAGGGATCAAGGCGTCCTTTACCGAGGTCTCGAAATCCTCGGAGGAGGCTCGATCTTGGGCGGCTTGATTCTTGGAGCGATAGCCGTGTGCATCATTGACAGAAACTTTATGAAAGCGGCGGGATTCGCGCTCGCCGGGGCCATCATGACTTTCTTCGGCTTCATGCATGGGCATCAGATTGGCATCGCCCACGACCCGACCGTGGCGCTAAGTTACCTCGTCATCGCGGTCATCTTTGCCGGGTGCGCCAAACTGGTCGTAGTGGAACCGGCTAGGGAAGCTCTGGAGCACACCGGCGCGCTGCCCCAGCCCGCCGAATGAGATGTGGTCGAAACGGCCACTGATTTTCACGGATGCAGACGATCTCAAATCCGTGTTTGATCTGTGGAAATCCGTGGCTGAACCTCCGGTTCCACCGCCCGTGGCGAGTCTCTCAAGGACGGACCGACCGGACTCTTGGAGAATTTACAGGTTGGCGGGCGCGTTGAGCAATTCTGACACCCGTTTGAGCAAACGGCCGGCGGCTCCGCCATCCAGCACACGATGATCAAAGCTCAAGGTGAAGGCGGCTTCAGTGACGGGAAAGAATTCTTTCTCCGCGGCATCCCAATGCGGGACCACTTGCCCGCAGCCCATTCCCAGCAGCAGGGTTTGCTCCGGTAGCGGAATCGGTGTGGCGATAGTTAGTCCGAACACGCCGTAGTTGGTGACTGTTGCTATGGAGCCGCCTGTTTCCCCGGCGGGAAGGCGGCGCTGCCGCGCGAGATCGACGAGACGGTCATAGCGCTCCAGCAAATCGGAAAGAGCGAACTGATCCGCGTTTCGAATCACTGGAACAAGCACGCCATCCTCTGCCTCCACAGCGAAGCCGATGTCGATCGAGCGCGGGTGAATGATGCGATCGCCAATCAACCGCCCGGCAGGCGCGCTATTCTCGGAAAGAGCGATCGCCAAAGCGCGAAGCGCGTAAAGAGCCGGCCCCGCCTTGCGCGGTCCGCTGGCCTTCCGATGGGCAAGCATTTCATCAAGCCGAACGGGAAGAACGACCGTCGCCAGCGGGCGAGTGGCGCTCCTACGCATCGCGTCCGCCACTGCCACGCGCATTGAGGAAGCGGGCGTGATACGGTTGCGTTCGAGATCCTCTAAAAACTTCTCCAGATCCTCAATCGTCACTCGCCCTCCGGCTCCGCGTCCGGCAATCCCGGCAAGGTCTGCCGCGTGCAGTCCCAATTCCGCCATCCTTGCCTTCATGCGCGGCGATAAATAAGTGGCTCCTCCTGCGTGTACTGGCACGGGTAGTCCCTTGACGGTCGGCTCAACCTGGCGCGGTGCAGGTTGAGAGTCACGGTTTCGCCGGTCCTTCCGCCGAGGTGCCTCCTGAGGCTCTTCCTCGAGTCCCAGCCGGCGGGCCTCTTCCGCGGAGACCTCAACATATCCGAGAATCGACCCGACAGGGTAGCTTTGACCCTCCTGAACAAGGAGTTGGGAAAGGCTTCCCGTGCATGGCGAAGTGACTCCCATTACAGCTTTGTTTGTCTCAACCTCAATGAGGTCGCTATCCGCTTCAACGGAGCTGCCCTCCTTGTACAAGACCTTAATTATCGTTGCTTCGGCGATGGATTCGCCGAGCTGTGGCATCAATATTGGAACCTGGACCATAGCGATTACATTTCCAAAAGACGCTGCATCGCGGAGGCAATTACGCTCGCAGTAGGACGATGAGCTGTCCACAAATCAGGATGATAGGGCACCGGCGTATCCCGCGCATTGAGCCGCTGCGGCGGGGCATCGAGCAGGCCAAATCCCTCCGCGGTAACGCGGGCAACCACCTCTGCATCCACTCCACCCCAAGGCCAGGCTTCGCTAACGCAGAGCATGCGTCCCGTACGCGCCACGGACGCCAGCACCGTATCGGTGTCCAGCGGTTTCACGGTTCTTAGATCAACGACTTCGATTTCGTAACCATCCTCGACAAGATCCTCAGCCGCGGCAAGAGACTCATGGAGCATCGCGCCGTATGTGACGACGGTAGCGTCGCGTCCCTGCCGCGCAAGCCGCGCCTTGAACGCGGGCGTGGCAAGCTCCGGCAAGCGTTCCGCCTTAAGGTGATTGTAAAGAAACTTGTGTTCACAGAAAAGCACGGGGTCATCGATGGCGACGGCTTCAATCAACATGGAATATGCGTCCTCAACCGTTCCGGGCGTCATGACGACAAGACCAGGATAATAAGCATACAGCGCCTCCATGCTCTGGCTGTGAAACGGTCCGCTCCCAGGAGTTCCGCCGGAGGGAAGCCGCACGACAATCGGGCAGGGAACTTCCGTCCGATAAAACAGAGTCGCTGCGTGGTTGACGATCTGATTGAAGCCGCAAGTCGAAAAATCTGCGAATTGCATTTCCACAATCGGACGCATTCCCTCGATCGCCGCGCCGATCGCAATGCCGACGATGGCGTCCTCGCTCAGCGGCGCATCGAGAATTCGTCCCGGAAATTCCTTGGCCAGATTTTTGGTGGCCTTGAATGCTCCGCCAAACGCACCGATGTCCTGGCCGTAAAGGAACACGCGCGGATCATCGGCCAACGCCCTGGCCAATGCGGAACGGATCGCATCCAAGTACGTAATCATGCCTGCGCCTAATTCTCCGAAGCGTGCGAAACGGCGCGCCAGTCTTCTTCCGCCGGATCGGGTGAAGGTTCGCGTTGCACTTTTGCGGCTGTGGCATCCACGTCTTTTTTGGCCTCGGCGCGCCAGCCTGCAATTTGCTGAGCTGAAGCCCAACCTTTTCTGATCAGGAATTCCTCGCAAATTTTCAAGCAGTCGCGCCCCACATGGGCCGACTTCAATTTGGGATCGACGTAGCCTGCGTCGTCGTGCTCGCCGTGGCCGACGAGGCGCAGCAATTCGCCTACGACGAACTGCGGGCCGCCTCCACTGCGCGCCGCCTTGATGGCAGAGCCGACGACCCTCAGGCAATCCGCAAGATCCGTGCCATCCACGCGATGTCCTGCGACTCCATAGCCAATCGCCTTGTCGAGCAGATCCTTGCAGGCGAACTGGCGGGTGTTGGGTGTTGAGTAAGCATACTGGTTGTTTGCGACGACCAGCACGAGCGGAAGCTTTTCCACGGCGGCGACATTGAGTCCCTCGTGAAACGCGCCCGTGGACGTTCCCCCATCGCCAAGACACGTGGCTCCGACAACGCCGGTCTCGCCGCGAAAGCGGCGCGCCATCAAACCTCCCGCAACGACCGGAATCATCGCACCAAGATGGCTGATCATTGCGTAGTAACCCTCGCGCGGACGCCCACGGTGAATATTACCATCGCGACCGCGCATCGAGCCGAGCTGCGAGCCAAGATACGTCCGAAGCGTATCGAGCACCGAATCCCCGAATGCCATGCGACCCGCCTGATCGCGAATCAACGGCGCAAAAATATCGCCTTTGCGAAGATTCATACCGACGGAGACGCTCAGCGCCTCCTGCCCGCGCCCCAAAAAGACGCCTCCCTTGATCAGGCCGCCGCGATAAAGACTGGCGAGTTTCTCCTCGAGAACGCGCGCCAGGAGCATCAAGCGATAGGCTCTAAGATATTCAGTGCGTTTTGGGCTGGGGCGCCCGCTGACAGATGACATCGCGCTAGGAGACTGGCGTTCAAATGGAAGGGACCACCCGCCAAAGGAGCAGGAAAATAATGGCAAGGGCTATCAACAACGCCGCTGTCTTGAGTTGAGCGGCAAGGCGCTGCCGCGAAGGAGTGTGGAGGCTCTTGCTGCGAGTCCGGCGCCCGCCACCCCCCATGGCATAAGGAGAAATCGCGCGTCCGGCGGAAGCGGCGCGGCGTTTCGCAAGCTCACGTTTCTGCTCCTCTTGCGCCTCCATTACAGTGGGCAGCAGCTTCAGCTTCCTTTCGAGCTCCTGCGCTTTGCGCATGATCTCCTCGCGTTGCTGCTCAAGCATGCGCTCCTCGGCGGCTAAGCGGCTCGGATTGGATCCTGTGGGCTTTGCCATGCTATTTCGGGCCAAAAAGCGACCAAGCCCAGATGGTCAATCCCAGCAGGCCTATAATCTGGAGCGGCAACGTGAACGCGAAGCCGGATTTGACCCAATATTTGAAGCCGCGTTCCTCAGTGTAGCCATAGTCCTGTTCAAAAGGGCCCGGCAACCCCACGGGCGCAGGAATGTCCGGCGAGCCCTCAACGGCTATCTTTGCCTGGGCCTTCACGTATTCCACCCGCGCGTCCTCAACGGCGCTCAGGGCCTTGCTAAGTTCCTTCGGCAAATCGACGGCGCCCCAGGTCTTAGGATTGATTGCTTCGATATAGCGCAGATGCTGGGTAAAGGAATTGTGAATGGAATTGAGCTGTTCGAGCCGCTTCTGGGCCTCCTCGGCCTCGCGTTGCACAGTGACGAGCGAGCGAGTGAGTTTGTCCGCCATCTCTGAGCGACCAACCTCGAGCTCATCCTGGCGCTTTTTGAGCTCTTCAAGCCGCAGTTTTTGCTTCTCAATGTCCTCAAGCTGGCGCTTCAGTTTTTCCAGCTCGGTATTGGTTTTCTGAACCTCCTCGCCGAGGTCTTCTGCATTCTCTTCGTCCAAATCGAGATAGGGGCCTGAGGCTTTGCTGGGATCCGGTGGCATAAAAAAATCGAGCGCTGTGAAACTTGACTACGCCAGGCGAAAAATTCCAGCACAAACAATCACCGGCCTGCCATTGCGTCGAGTAAGAGACCCTTGAGGTAAGAAGTTTCCGGCAAGTTGAGCAGAATGGGATGGTCCGCTCCCTGCCCCAGTCGGCGGATGATACGCGCCGAACGCTTGGCATCCGAAAATCCGCCCGCTACGGCAGACTCAAATTCGCCGGCCGACACGTGATGCGAACACGAGAACGTCGCCAGCACACCTTCCGCCGCAAGGAGCTTGGCACTCCGGAGATGCAACTCCCGATAGCCGCGCAAGGCATCGTTGATCTTGCCGCGAGCCCGGGTGAACGAGGGGGGGTCAAGGATGATCATGTCGTAAAGATTGCCTCGCCTCTCGGAGGTCTTGAGATAGGCGAAGACGTCGTCCTCTTCAACAGAGATGCGGAAGCCATTTCGATCGCCGTTCTGCCGCAGCTTCTTCACGCTCTCTGCCCCGCTTTCTATGGCGGTCACCTCGATCGCGCCATGCTGGGCGCAAGCCAGCGCAAATCCCCCTTGGTTGGCAAAGCAATCGAGCACACGCCGGCCACGGGCGTACTGTGCCACGATCGTATAATTTTCCAACTGGTCGAGATACAGTCCGGTTTTTTGACCATGAAGAAAATCCACCAAAAAGCGCACCCCGAAGACGCTAATCTCTCGCTCTCCGGGATCTCCTCCCACAAGGACTCCGCTAACCAGCGGCAACCCCTCGGCCGTGCGGACGGGAGCATCATTCCGCTCGACGACATGCCGCACCTCAACCATCTGGGATAACACTTTTGCAATCAACTCTTTATGATTGTCCATGGCAAGCGTGAGCGTCTGGAGCACGATCACGTCCGCATAGCGATCTGCGACAACACCGGGCAGTCCATCGGCCTCGCTCCAAACAAGGCGGCACAGCGCCGGGTCACAGCCAGCTCGCGCTCTCCAAGTCAGCGCCTGGCTTATCCGGCGCGAAAAAAAATCGGCGTCTAGCCCCTGTCTGCGTCGCGAAAATCGTCGCGCGACGATTTGGGACTTCGAATTGTAGATCGCCGAGCCCAGCAGCTTGTCGCGGCCATCCTTGATAGAGATTACGTCACCGTCAGCAGGGTTGCCGAACACCTTCAGAACCTCGCTGGCATACACCCAATCATGCCCGTGGAGAATCCGGGCCCGCGGACGAACAACAAGGCCAGCCATAGAATGCTCTAGGAGACTGCCCGACTCGGAAGGGAAACGTCGTTTCTCACCGCGCAGAGTTTGCACTCAAAACGAAACGTCCCGAGACACTCGCGCGCTCGGGACGAAAAAAAGGTTCGGCGAAGTAGCGATCGACAGCGCTATTTCTGGCTGCGCTCCTCGATGTATTTGACGACGTCGCCGACCGTCTGGAGTTTCTCGGCGTCCTCGTCTGGGACCTCCACCCCAAACTCCTCCTCGAAGGCCATGACCAGCTCGACAGTATCGAGCGAGTCGGCTCCCAGATCTTCGATGAATGAGGCGGTGGGAGTAACCTGCTCGGGATTCACTCCCAATTGCTCGACGATGATGTCTTTGACTTTTTCTTCAATAGATTTTTCGGACATGGCGGGTGATGATTTAGTGGCTAGGCGTAGTGTTCGTCAGGAGCTTTGGCAACAAATAATTTGCAAACGTAGCGGGGACGGAAAAATGCGGTTTTTTCCTGGACGTCAAGCGCAAAAATGAAACGGGGCCCAGCTTTTCCAGCAGTTTGTCAGCAGCTGTTTCGAAGAGTGCTTGGCGAAGGCTCTGGCTGCTTGCTGGACTTAGAACTAGTTCGGACGAGTTGCTAGGGCGATGGCTTGACGTCCGTCGTTGCGGCGTAATCCGGATAGCCGACGACGTCAGCCTTAATCGTATAGGTCTCCGAAGGCTTCATTTCTCTGGTGGCAACCTTCTCGGAATATTCGATCCGCTCCTTGGGATTGATGATCACGATTCCCTCCTGAAACTGGAACCCGCGATCCTCCGACCATTTTTCAAGCACTTTTCCCGAGGCGTCGCTGGTTAGCATGTCAATGCGCTGCGTCGTGTTGAAATCCAGGCGAATGATTTTCTTGGTGTTGTTTCGAACCGTGTAAGTTGCATCCAGCTCGCGGCGTTCCGCCAGGGAAAACTCCGAGGGCTCCACAGCAATGTTCTGCGTCGTCTTTTCAGGGCGCATCCGGCCGAGCCTCACCGAAGCAAACATATCCGTGAAAAACTTCGTAAAGATCACCGTCACGCTGTCTGGACTGTCCTTCGATTTGGGAAAAGTAGCCACAGTGTCGGCTTCTAACGACGCTTGACCCTCCTGGCTCATTGCGAACCTTGCCGACTGGCGCTCCGCGAAAAACGGGCTGCCTTCGTCCGGCGGGAGAACGGCGAACGCGGACGGGGGATATGGTGCATCCGGCTTGGGACTTGGTTTCGCCACGGGCTCCTGTTGCGCAAGAAGAATTCCAGGCGCGATCAAGGCCAAAAGCATTGCTAGAGTCTTCATTATCGTACCTTGCTAAGCTACGGGCACTGCAGTTGCAAATCCCTTCTTGATAATTATCATCCGCCCATGCGCCGGTTGGTCCTGTTCTTTCTGCTTCCGTTATTGACTCTGGAAGCTGCGGAAAAAAAGCCTTCAGCCATTTCGATCCGCCTTTACGCCGAAGGCAATCCGCGCGAGGGCGAAACGTTTGTCGTTCCGGTCACTCTCGTCAATCCGCCGAAGCAAACCGTGATTCGCAAGGTTCCGATTGTCACAGAACGCGACATCGTCGCCTTCTATCCCTTCGTTGCGGCGGATGGCACCATCGGTTGCTATTTCAAGCTCGACGCCGATGGAACAAACAAGCTCATGCAGCACACGATAGAGTTTCGTGACACCCTGGTCGTGGCGATGATCAATGGACGCATTGCATGCGCCATGACGGTTGGCCAGAAGATGACCGACGGTATTATGCCCTTCCCATCGGGATTTCTTCCACGGGAAATCGTCGAGCTTCAAGCGCGCTATCCGATCATTGGGAAGGAAACGGAGTTTCCCGAGCAGAAAAAAAAGGCGCTGACGGCCCTCAAGGAGGCGAGGAAGCGGGAGCCTAAGCCCAAGCCAACGCCCAAAGGCGCGCAGCAATGAGGGTTGCACGGGTCGCAGCATTCTTTCTTCTCGCCCTCGGGGTCGTGCGGGCCGAGCCGCTTGTGGACTTCCCCACCGACAATCGCGCCCTGCTCGATGGACGGCCGCAGGATTTCTTCATGTACGTGAATCGCGACTTCGAGGGCGAAAAATCCAAACCCTGGCAGGGCGGTCAGTTCGGGTTGGTTCGGGGACCGGTGCGAAGCGGCGACACGATTCGCTGCATCCAATTTCATGAAGGAATCGACATCCGCCCGGTGCATCGTGATGCGCAAGGCAATCCCACCGACGAGGTGCGAGCCGCCGCGGCAGGCACCGTTGTCCACGTCAGCCGCGAAGCCGGAGCCTCGAACTACGGGAGGTACGTTGTGGTCGAGCACCGTTGGGATGGCTGCCCATTCTACACAATTTACGCGCATCTCGCTTCCATCCCCGTCGAATCGGGCCAGTCCCTGCGCCAGGGTGAGGCTCTCGGGATCATGGGCTTTACGGGAGCCGGAATCGATCGGGAACGCGCTCACACGCACTTCGAGGTCTGCATGATGCTAAGCAGGAACTTCGAGGGATGGCACGACGCCAATTTTCCAAAGGATCCAAACCGCCATGGAATATACAACGGTCTTAATCTCACGGGCGCCGATCCCGCGGCCCTCTTGCTCGCCGTCGACAAAAATCCCGGTTTTAAAATCTCGGATTACTTCGCTGGCGCCGCGCCGGCATTCAAAATAACGGTAAAGAATTCGCCGAATTTTTATCTCATCCGCACCTATCCCTGGCTCGTGCCCAAAGGCGAAATCGCAAGTCCGCCGGCATGGACGATCACGTTTTCGAGCCACGGCGTTCCTATCAAAGCCGAGGCTGCGAAGGCATCCGTCAACGAGCCCGTCGTCGCGTGGGTCAAGGAAACAGATCAGCCCTACTCACGAATCACGAAAAACCTGGTCGGCGGTACCCGTGGCTCTCCGCGCCTAACGGCGTCCGGCCTGCGCTTTGCCAAGCTGCTCACCTGGCCCGACTGAACGGGGCGGGCAACGACCAACCGTTACATGCAGCGCGCGAGTGTTCGGTTGTCCTGCAGCCGCCAGACCACACCTTCCTGCCTGCCTAGAACCTACACAGCGATATCTTCGTTCCAAAGCTCAGGACGGTCGGAGATAAACTTTCGCATCATCGCGATGCACTCTTCGTCCTGAACAACGTTCAATTCGACGCCCTGACTGCGTAGCCAGTCCTCCGCCCCGAGGAAAGTCACGTTCTCGCCAATGACGATCTTCGGGATCTTGTAAAGCAAAGAGGTCCCGCTGCACATCGGACATGGCGAAAGTGTCGTGTAAAGGATGCACTCGCGATAAACCGACGCCGGCTGCCGTCCGGCCTGCTGGAAGGCGCTCATTTCTCCGTGCAAGAGGGGATCGCCTTTTTGAGCACGCATGTTGTGTCCGCGACCGATGATCCTGCCGTTGTGAACGATCACCGAGCCGATGGGGATCCCCCCTTCGCCGAGACCCTGAATCGCCTCATCAATCGCAGCCTGGAGAAATGGATCGCGCATCGGCCGAGTGAAGCGGTGGAGGAGCATCAAGTCGAGAATTCTGCGCGGGCATATTGCGTTGCATGCGATCACGACTTTCATGGTAGCCTTGGAGTGGCAAGCCGCGCCGCGTGAAAACCCATGAGATGCAATAAATGATGCCCTCTTTGGTCACGCTGTTTCTTTGCGGCGACTTAATGACGGGCCGAGGGATCGATCAGATCATGCCCGTGTCGAATGCTCCCCTCCTGCTCGAATCGCATGTGCACGACGCCCGCACGTATGTCGCTCTCGCAGAGAAGCGCAACGGTCCAATTCCCGATGCCGCTGACTACCGTTACATCTGGGGCGACGCCATCGACATCCTCGGTGGAATTCAGCCGGCCGCGCGCATCGTCAACCTCGAAACGAGTATTACCACAAGCGACGATTTCTGGCCACGAAAGGGAGTTCACTACCGGATGCACCCGGGAAACATCGAGTTGCTGAAAGTGGCCGGGATTAACTGTTGCGTCCTTTCAAATAACCACGTCATCGATTTTGGCGTCGGCGGGCTTCTGGAAACCCTCGAAACACTGCGTCGGGCCGGCATTAAGATCGCCGGAGCCGGGGAAACGGCGTCCAAAGCCGCTTCGCCTGCTATTCTTGAGATCATCCCTGGTATCAGGGTGGCCGTCTTCGGCTATGGGGTGGCATCCGCCGGAGTACCGGGGTCCTGGGCAGCCCGCGAGAAGTCTCCGGGCGTCAATTTCATTCCCAGCCTTTCACCACAAGTTGCGGCAGAAGTCATCGAGTCTATAAAGCTTCAAAGCCGTCCCGAAGACCTCGTGATTTTTTCAGTTCACTGGGGCAGCAATTGGGGATACAGAGTCCCAGAGGAACAGGTTCACTTCGCTCGAGCATTGATCGACTCCGGAGCAGTTGATGTTATACACGGTCATTCCTCGCATAACGTGCGCCCTCTGGAAATTTACCGGGGCAAACTCATCTTATACGGGGCGGGCGACTTCCTCAACGACTACGAGGGCATTGCGGGAAACGAGGATTACCGTGACGATCTTGCACTCATGTACTTTCCGACGTTCGACTACAGGACCGGTCATCTGACCCGGCTCCGGATCGTTCCGCTTCAGATTTTCCGGTTCAGCTTGCGGCGGGCTTCAGCTGCCGATGCCGCCTGGATCAACGAAGTGCTCAACCGGGAGAGTCGCCACTTCGGTACAAGAGCCAAACTCAAGGACGGGCAACTCGATATAGAGCTGAAGCCCAGCCAGCCGTAATCCAGCGCCGGCGGGATGCTTACCCCCGCTCTGCCTGGCTAGAAATCCCTCGGACTTAAAATAAGGCCCCGAATCGAATCTCCAACCCAACAGCCTGCCAGGGCTAGGCTATCTCAATCGAGATGTCTTCGCCGGATACAAGGACTCCGTAACTTCGGACATCCTCGACGGCGGGCGGCGTGAGAGCCTTGCCGGTGCGAAGATCGAACTCTGCGCCGTGCCATGGACAGATCACACATGCATCGCTCACAACGCCTTCGCTCAGGGGACCGCCATCGTGCGTGCAGCCGTTGTCGATCGCATGAATTGTTCCGCCCACATTAAACATCGCTATGGACCTGCCAGCGACCTCAACCTCACGCGCGCTGCCAGGCGGAAAATCTCTTGTCGTTGCGACCTTGTGAAGCGACATATCCGATTTCGGTATGTTATTCTAAAGGCACGGACAGCAAATTGCAATCCGTCTCACGCGCGGCGAACCGGGGATGCTGCGCATCAATCGCGCGCTCCCAGCCACGAACAGAAGACTCCGGCTTTGCTCGCTTGCCACGCGTTCGAACTCACTCTGCGCGAGGAAGGCTGTAGAACGAACGGTTCTCACTCCGTTCCGGCACTTGGAGAAAAGGAAGCGAGAGATGCGTCGCAAGAATCCGCGCGCCATCCACGGGTTTCTGCTCGGCGCTGCAGGAGATGGATGTGATCTCGCTGAGTCAAGGCTGCCCGAGACACTTGTTCATTCGCGCCCGTCCTAGCTCGGAAAGCGGCCACTGCGTCACGGGAACCTCTTTGCTGATGACGACGTTCGGGTGGGTGATGAAATACCCGGCCTTCCCCAGGGAGCTTAGCCACCAAACGCAAGTCTCGATTACGGACTGAAGATCAAGACGATGTAAACAAGAAAGACGACCAGATGCACCGCTCCCTCGAGAACGGTGGTGCGCGGTCCGGAAAAAGTGAGTGTGCTGAGCAGCAGCGTGAGGACCAGAAGGGTCATGCCGGTCGGATCGAGACCCAGAACCATCGGCTTGCCCGTCGCAATTCCGATCCCGAGTATCGCGGGCACCGTGAGTCCAATGGTGGACGCAGAGGCTCCAAGGCACAGATTGATGGATCGCTGCAGCTGATTGTCTATCGCAGCGCGCAACGCGGAGATCGCCTCTGGTGCAAAGACGATTAGCGCGATGAGCACCCCGCCAAGCGCCGCAGGGGCTCCGAGCACGGCTATGCCATGATCGATCAACTTGGCGAGTTGTTTGGCCAAGAGCACGATCGGCAGCATCGTAATCACGAGCAAGAGCGTGTGCCACCCTATCGCGCCGGCCCGCGAGCCACGCCTTTCAGGGGTTCCCAGGGCTCTAACCGCCCCTTCTCCGCTCGGGTCCGGCTCGATGAAGAAACGCCGGTGGCGTCCAGTTTGGATCCCGAGGAAAATGCCGTAGAGAAGAACGGTAAAGAAGGAGAAGCAAGCCGCTTGCGCGAGGGTAAGACTGCCGGCTGGCACCGCCTGCGTGAAGTTCGGCAAAATGAGAGCGATCGCCGAAAGCGGGATGATAACCCCGAGATAGGCGGCGGCCCCCTGGAGATTGTATGCTTGCTCGTGATGGCGCAGCCCACCCAAGAGCAAAGCAAGGCCGACGACGCCGTTTAACACAATCATCAAGACGGCGAACATCGTGTCGCGCCCGAGTGTCGGGGCGGCCTCGTCACCAAGCGCCACCGCACCGATCAGCACGACCTCAATGATCACTATGGAGAGCGTGAGAACGAGCGTTCCGAGCGGCTCGCCCAGGATTTCGGCCAGATGGTCTGCTTCCCTAACGACCCCAAAAGCACACCAAAGTATGACGGCGAAAAGCCAGAGAAAGAGCAGTGCCGCCCGTACGGTCGAGCTGAGATCCTGAAGCCACCGGCTGCCGACGAGGGAAAACAACGCCACCGTCAACCATGCAATGGCGAGACGCCCGACCAGACTTCGATCTTTCACTCGACTCACCACTCCCGCCCGCGTGTTAGCTTATTTTGCTTGCGTTGCGTCATGCCGATGTGAAGCAGATCCGCTCGGCGCAGTTGAATGCTCATCACCATAAGAATAGTGCCTGCAGAGCGCCACAAGGCGATTAGTCTCCTAGAAACGCGCTCGCGGCCGCGCCTCGGAAGTCTGTCGGAGCGGGCCGGCCCTTCTTGAGAGCTTTATCGCGCGCTATCTGGTGATTCATATCAGCGGGAATGAACTGAACATGCTTGCCCGATTGCCTCGCAGCTCTTAGCTCGTCTCTTGCCACGTCCCCACCGCCGATAGCGATAATTACATCGCTATTCTCCACGATCGCCTGGGAGGTGGGAGACAATCTTTCGGTCCCGGCAATGAACCCGCCCCAACCGTCATCTTTCACGAAGAACACGACGTCAACGCAGGGGGATAGCGCGACCCCGCCTTCTTTCGCCCGCGTCGAAACGATGCCGGCAGTCAGGAAACCCTTCCGCTTCGCTGCCTCATACACCGCGCCAACGCCCTGGGCCGTGGCACCGATGTTCACGATGGTCGTTTCGGGATCAAACTTGTCCAGAATCTGAGCGGCGTGCTCAAGCATCGCCGTTTTGTCCTCATATTCGGCGCCGGAGTAACCAAGGAAGGTGAGAACTCTCATCTTCTTGCTCTCGAAGAATGCGCGGATCTCTTCCGGGGAGGCCACCCTAGTCGTCATTGGCGATTCACAGCCTAGTGCCGTGCGCCAGCCCAGCAACGAAATAAAGCACAGACAGAAAACAGCATGTTTCCTGGACTGTTCGGGTTTTGTGATCATGATTTTGTTTGCCTCGATGCATTGACCATAGAGCCGAAAAGAAGGCTCTTAGTTTCGATTCATCAGGGATTCCATCGGAGCGGACACTACTGCACAAGTCCAGACCGAATGGCGCCCTCTCAGGATATCGTTGCGCGAGTCGTCCGAAGCGGCTCGACGGTCTGCGATCTCATCATAGATGATCCTGTCTATGGTTTGTCTCTTGCGCAAAAAGTTACCCCAAGGACTTAGCGGTCCTAGATCCTGGCGCAGGCCCGGAAAATAGAGGAGACTGACACTCAAGGGGTTGCTCATATCATCTAGTAAAGCGGCCAGAAGCTTCTCCAGTTCCTGAAAGCGGGGCCCTTCGTGTAAGCCAAACACTGCCCTTAAAATCACCCGCATGGAAATCACTTGCATGAATTTGCGGACGGAGAAAGGCTTGCCAACAATCCACTCGCGGGTCACGTCCTCAGTGATGTCGCCGATGAGTCGTCCGTAGGAGCGCATGCGCTCTCCGTGCAGCGGGGGCATCATTAGCTGCCGTGCCCTGCGATGGCGGCTGCCGCTCAATCCGATTACAGATTGCTTTCCCAAGAACGGTTCAAAGAGGGTGTTGAGTTCCCCGGGAGCATCAAAGACCTCGGAATCGTCACCCGTCAAAATGATCTGCAGGGCTTGAGGGTTGCTGAAGACCACGACGGGAGACATTCTCTCCCCTACCATCGCCGTGAAACAATCGCCATAGCGACTGGCTCAGCCGCGCATGAATGATATTGGCTTGGCTATCCAGTGGAATACCTGCCACATCGCCGGCGTTTTTGGCCCATTGGGAAGTGACATTAGAATTTCCTAGTAACGATTCGCCAGAGGATCATGTCGTCACCCCTGGCAGCTTGCTCGCGAACCCCTCATCTTCAAGCAAACGATCCAGATGATCGAGCAAACGGGTGATACGTCCTGGAACGCCCGAAATATCCGCGACCATCGTCGACAAAATCGAGTGGATATCCGTCTCCATATTTGCCGGAAGCGAGTTGCAGTTCCTAAGCGCCAGCTCCACAAGGCGTTTTTCGCCGGGATGCAACTGGCGACTCACAGCAAAGATGATATCAAAGTAGCTTGCGAACAAAGCAGCGAGACGGTGATTCACGCTCACGAGATCGTGACGCTTCACCGCCTTCTCGAGTTGGTTGGCATACGCAGGGATGACGCCACGAAGAACGGGATAATTGAGGGCAATGATGTTCTGACGCAGGGTTTCCGGATACTCAACAAGACAGCGCTTCTGGAGTCCGGCGAACCAAGCGTTTGGGTCGAAGAAAACCACGGACTGCCGGATGGTGTGCCAAAAGCAAGTTGTATAGCCAAGGTTGGCTTGATGATTTTCAACGACGCGAGAGATTTGGTCCTCCATCCAGCGGGCATCGAAGTACACGATGTCAATCTCGATACCGGTGGGTGCGTTTAGCCATTCGTCGCCCGCTCCCCAATAGTTGAGGTTCAAACTGGATCGCGTGGCGCCACCGCTCTGAGCGACGATGGAGGCGCGGGCTTCGAGAGGAATGTCGCCTCGTGTGTAAACATACAAATCAATATCTGAAGCACTATCTGAATTACCGAACCCGCTTCCGCAAGATCCGCCCAGCGCAACGGCTTCGACATGTGGAAGCGAAGCGAAAAGATCGGCCAATCGTTCGGCAAGCTGGAGGTGGGTCTGTTCACTTTTCACTTGCTCTCAGCACCAGAGAGACTCTCGATATGCACACGCTCTCTATTCAACCTTTGTGGCGATCCACCAAGTTGTGCCTCCGGCGTCCCTCACCCCGCCGCGCTTATCGTCGTCATCCTTCTTCACCGGTTCCTGCACTGGCGTTGCGCCTGCCTCAAGGGCGCGCCTGTACACGGCGCCGACCTCCGGAACGTAGATGTGCACGTGGGACGGAACCGGCGGCCAACCCTCGCCGCCATCCGCCAACATCACTACCGTATCGTCGATACGGACCTCGGCATGCAGGATTTTACCGGTCGAATCGGGAAACCGACGCAGTTCGACCGCACCAAAGACATGTATGAGGAAGTCGATCGTTTGGCTGGCCCCGTCGACGACAAGGTAAGGTGAGACAGTGTTATAACCTGGAGGCTTGTGCGATGCACTCATAGACTTCCGTTCTCTTTCCACTGGCTCGCCACAGGTGTCAATAACTTGGGAACCGAAAGTCTGGCGTCGGTCACGCCGTGCCGAAGGAGTGTGGGAACGCCCGATGGGTCTCCTTGCTCGACATCGGGAAGCCTGACCCGATTGGGAAGCTCAACAGACTTGATGACGGGTGTCATGTCCACATCTTCGGCAGAAAGCGCCCCGTGCGCTCCATGTACGTTCGATACGAATCCCCAAAGCGCAGGAGCAACTTCTCTTCCTCCGTTCGCGTTCTAAGGATCAGAAGCACCACAACCAAACTACCCGTCAGCAAGAGGAACCAATTCGCAGCAGTAATGGCGTTCGCCAGGATGGACAGCGCCACGGCGTCGTAGAAGGGGTGACGGACCCAGCGATACGGACCGCTGAATACAAGCGTGTGGGCTCGCCTGGTAACCACAGTGTCCGTGAGATTCTTTCCGAGGTTGCGCAGCGTCCAAATGAGCAGGCCCCCCGCAATCACGCCCAGACCGACTCCCACCCAGCGTAACCATGCAGGCAAGCTGATTGATGACCAATCCATCCAGTGCGGATCAATCATGTAGGCGATAAGTCCCAAAACTGTGGCAAAGCCGAGAGGTCGCAAAGTGAACAAGATGAAGAGACCCTCCTGCCACCGATCGAGCTTTTCGCGCGTCGCCTGAGACCTAATCCGGTGATACACCATAACTGGCAGGACGATCAGCGCGCCAACGATGAGAACGAGCCGGAACGTTTGATCTTGATTCATGAACCTTGGTGGGCAGCGTCCTACTTTGGTCGTAGCTCCCCGATCATGCGCCTAGCGACCGCGCTTCAGCCCGCAGCTCTTCACGATCGCTCCGAGGCAATCGGCTCGAGACGATTGAGGTGCGGGTGTTCATTCATCCGGAAATTGCGATGACGAAGCTGACGAATGCGCCGAGAGAGCGGCTCAAAAAGCGACTGAACCGCCCATGCCGTCTTCGAAACGGTTGCGCTCTGGATCAGCAGAGACCATGACCCACCAGATGTCGCGAGAGTGGTCTGCCGGCTGTGACGAGTCACGGATATCATCTCGTATCTCGTTGGCAACATGCCGAGCAACCTTCGCTGGAGCGCCTGGTTCGGCTTTCTAGTTCACGCCCTTCGTAGGAGCTAAGACCCAAGCTTGGTCATGGCGCTCGAAACCGAGACGTGCATAGTAGTTCACCGCTGCCGGTGCCGACAACAAAATGATCTTGCAACGGGGCCCTAACGCATCCTGAGTAATCTGAATCAACTGCCTGCCGATCCCTTGGCGCTGATAGGCAACATCCACCGCAAGGTCGGAAAGATAACAGCAATAGTGAAAGTCTGTCACAGAGCGGGCAATGCCGACGAGCAACTGGCCGTCCCAAAGGAAACGATCAGGTTCGAATGCTCGATCATCCCTTGGAGACAATGCGTGTCACCAACCGGGCGTCTTTCACCGAGAGTCGAGCGCAGCAGAATATCTCTAAAACTAGCCGCTGATACCGCTTCGCTTGTCGTAAATCGTAACATGCTATTTAAGCCGAGCGCAGTAGTCGTCGAAACCGGGACTTGTGGAAGGGATGACGGTTGCGAGCTGCGGCTGGATCTTGCCCGGTGCTCTCAGCGGTTCACTTACTTGAGTGGCGTGATAGGCCGCTGGGGGCGTGAAGGCAAAAAGGATCTTTCTTCCGACCGCAGGTGCCGATCGAGGAAGGCCAGAGTGGCGCCCCAAGCTACGCCCGCCTGGCGGCGGTCGCGGAAGTTGAAGACGTGGCCGGCGCCGGGGATCACGAGGAGCTCGACCGGCCGCCCAAGCTCAGCGAGCCGTTGCGCCATGCGGCGAGACTCCTCGACGGAAGCCGAGCTGTCGCGTCCGCCATGCACAAGGAGCACGGGAATCTTAATGAACTCCGCCTGATGCAGCGGCGAGGCCCGTCGTAGCAGCACCTGCAACTCCGCCTCGCTCCGCGCGCCGCTGGCGCGCCGGAAACCAGCATGGATCAAGCGGAAAATGAGCCGCCTCCCGAGCCCGGTACCCGCCGCTTTCAACCAGCTCTCGAAATCGGTCACGGGATAGTAGGCTACGACGGCGGCGGCGCCGCCGTCGTACGCGGCGATGAGCAGGCTGAACACACCGCCCTGCGAAAAACCGAGGAGCCCGATGCGCCGCGAGTCCACATCGGGATGCGCTCGCACCCGAGCGATCACCCGCCGCGGATCGGCCGGATCCCGCCACGGAAAGAGGCTCTCGCGCCAGCGAGTGCCCGTGCGGCGTTGGTAGTCGACGGCGACCGCCAGATAGCCTGCCTGAGCCAAGTCGTGCATCACGCCCCGCATATGCGCGGCCTTGTGCCCCGCCTCGGGATGGACGATCACCGCCGGCAGCGGCCCATCACCCGTCGGCCGCACCCACTCCAGGCGCAATTGCAAATCGCCATCGACCGCGACCTCCTTCCAGTTCTGTGCGCCCGCAGGCGGCTGTCGAGGGTGCACAAGGAAGTGATCCACGCACCCGGCAAGAAGCAGAACCGGGAACAATGCAACGCTGGCACTGAGATTCAAAGGCGAGCGCTCCAATAGGCGGCCCGCATCCACTGCCGGTCGCGTGTGCAGCGCTTGAAGAAGCTGCCGCCTTTCGCAATCCGCAGGAGGGTCGGGGCGACGCGATTCATCGAAATGAACGCATTTGATTAACGAGGGCTTTATCAGGTCCCGCCAGGAATCACAAACAGCATTCTTGGCTTGGGCTCCTTCGAAAAATGGAAATGAGATGGCTCAATCGATATGTGAGCTCGCCGCTGCGGCGTAGTTATCATACCCCGAGTCGGAGCGATGAATGACTTAGTAAACTATATTCCAGAGTTCTCTCGTTAGCCTGTCTCAACAGCCGCGTCCGGCCGCAGTTTAGCGTTTAGATAAAATCTCGATGACAGGACCTTAACATTGAGAGTAAACTTGCCCATTGACAGGCGGCAGGAATTTGACAAAAGTGCCTCGTGATCGTCCTGCTGTATAAGGCGACGTCAAACATTTCTGTTTTGACCCCGAGCCGGAGCTGCGTATGCAAGCGGCCATCGCTCGCGGATTTATGGTTTACGGAGACGCCCTTTGGAGCAGGCGGATCGTAATAGTGAGAGTATGAAAGAAAAGCATGTCGCACTGAGTCCGCTGTGCGAACGCGCCTCCATGCACACTTGTGATGAAATCTTCGGATTGGGTGGCTTGGAATGGGGCGGAAAATGCCTGATCCACTCCGTTGAAACTGTCCAATACTCGTTCTTGAAGCGGTTTCCTCCCATTCTTGTCATCAGCGCCGATGGATGGGTCGCCACGAGGGCCTGGTCACTTCCTGAATTACGACCGGTGACCGCGCAAGAGCCATCAACAAAGGGAACTCTCGAGCTTGCATTTGTTTTTAAAGGCCCTGGCGGCGCGGAGGAGAAGAGCCTCCAACCGATCCATGCGGATCTTGAATTGCAGGATCGCCCCGAAACGGTCCTAAAAATCACGGTGCGCTCTGCTATGAATCAAATCACCCGAATGGTAGGTCAGGCTCGGCTCGAATAACACCGCGTTCCTAAAGAAAGAACATTCCTAAAAGTAATAACATGAAGACCCTAGAAGAATTCTCTCTTGAAGATTTAGTAAATGAACTGCGAGCAAGGGAAGAGACACAAACTCCGAGCGCCGCCGCAGCTTCCGAGTCGTCGCGCTCCAAAGAAGCGCTGCGCCAGTTCGATTCGCGGTCAATCGCAAAGGCGGTGAACGCGCAACAGAAGGTTATCTACGGAACGGACGACCGGCAGGACGTTTTCGAAGTGACCGACCCGGCAAGCTTGAACGACATTGAGAGTGTCGTGTCCCTATTCAGCGCAAGCGATGTTGTGGATAACGGGGATGAAACATCGACCCTGCAAACGCAAAACTTTCGAACCTCGCAGAACTTGTGTCCCGGCGAGCGCTTTGGCG
>CAWJZG010000020.1:0-136072 GCA_963847295.1 uncultured Verrucomicrobiae bacterium | reverse complement strand
ACGCGGGCATTGGTCCCTCAGATGAAAGACCGGAAGTGGG
Source organism: uncultured Verrucomicrobiae bacterium (assembly GCA_963847295.1). Lineage (GTDB taxonomy): Bacteria > Verrucomicrobiota > Verrucomicrobiia > Chthoniobacterales > Terrimicrobiaceae > DASTFP01. Next base: position 136,032 of record CAWJZG010000020.1, on the reverse strand, counting down.
GCCGTGTAATTCACATTTCATCGATTTTTGCTTTCACTTCGGCCCCAGAGCGCAGCGTCTACTCTGCAACCAAAAGCGCCCTATTGGGCCTGACCCGCGCCAGCGCTCTGGATCTGGGCCAGTTTGGTATCACAGTCAATTGCATCGCTCCCGGACCCTTCTTAACCGAGCTGACATTGAGGAATTTCACGGAAGAAACGCGCCAGAAATTTGCCGATAGGACGGCCTTGGGCCGCTGGGGCGACCCCGAGGAGCTGGCCGGTCCGGGTCCTCCTGTTGGCCAGCGAGGCCGGCAGCTATATCACCGGCACCTGTCTGATCGTCGATGGCGGTACAACCGTGAAAACGCTATGACCACTGAGCGTAGGCGGTCTGAAAGCTTTCGGTGCATGCCTTTGTTGGCCATTCGCTACGGAGAGTGGGTGCGTAGGGCGGGCAAGTTAAGGTGAAGACCAGAAGCTTTCAGATAGGCCATGATGCGGAAGTAGCGCAGGGAACGGAAGCCGCGAGCCAGGCGTTTTGCTAGTTGGAGCAAACCGTTGACGGCTTCAATGGCTCCATTAGTAAGGCGGGTTTTGAGGAAAGCTACAACGCCGCTCCAATGCTTTTTGATACTGATGGCTAAATCCCGAAAGGGTTCAAGCCGGCTGAGTTTAGCGCGTTTGCACCACCATCGCAGGGAGGCTTCGTCTTCGGTCCTCAGGATGTCCTGAAGCATGTCGCGCAGGCCGATGGCGCGGCCGAGCTTGGGATAGCGGTTACACAGAGAGCTTCTTTGCTGGCACTGCTCTTCGGAGCGGGTCCATTCATTGCCTCGGATCGCCCAGAGCGAGCCCTTGAGATCGGCTCCCTCGTGGGTGAGTTGCTTGCGCACCTTATCGAGAGCCTCTCCGGCCATTTGCATGAGATGAAAGTGATCGAAAACGATCTCAGCTTTTGGGAAGAAGCGTCGGGCTCCACTCTGGTAGGCTGGACTCATGTCCATGCTGATAAGTTCAATTTGCTCAACTTTGCCGCCGTGGGCCACCAACTCCTTGGAAAAGCTCTCCAGAGCTTCCGCGCTCCGACCCTCGACCATCAGGAGCAGTTGGTGGTTGTGAGCATCGAGCACGTTGGTCACGTAACGGTGTCCTCGCCGGGCGCTGGTTTCGTCGACCGAGATGCGCCGCACTTGCGCCCACGAGGCATTGGCATGGGCCTTCTCCACGTAGTGCGCCGCCACGCGCCACAGCCGTGTATCATGTTCTCCCAGCCCATCGGCCACCGCCGCCATCGGCATTTCGCGGCACAACAACATTACCAGGGCTTCAAAGAGCAGCGTGAAGCCGCTGCCTTCCCGTGCCCAAGGCACCACGACGCTCTGGACGCCGTGCTCCGAGCAGTTGCTGCGCGGTACGCGCGCTTCCAGCAGGCACTCATATTGGAAAAAGTTCAGATGCCTCCATTGCTTGGTGCTCGTGTCATGCGTCGGGCACAGCTTACCGCACTGCGAGCACCCAAATTTCTTGCCGCTCTCAAAATCCAACTTCAAAACCAGCCGCTTGGGCTCCCCTTCAAATCGACATTCCACAACCTTCCACCCCGCCTCGAGTTGCAGAGCCGCCGTAAACAACGCTTCTGGTGTCATCGCTCCATCCTGTTCCCCCTAGACAGGGATTTACAAGGGCCGGCAATGAGGCCCTTGTTCCTTGCCTGCCGCGCGCTCCTCGCGCGCCTTATGAAAATAAAATCATCCCCATCTACCAACTCTCAACAGCGGGGAGCCCCTTTGTTAGACGGCTGGGCATTTTCGCCTCCTGTCTCTTTTTTTCTTTTCCTCCACTCTTCCGCGAGTTTTGGCTTTTCACTACTTACCTTCTTATATGTCCCTTTCGCTGTTACATTCTGCCCGAACCCACATTCTCCTTCTTGCTCTGCTATTAGTTTTCCTTCGATGAATTTCATTGTGATCTTGCAGTCTTCATAGCTTCCTTCCGGCTTAAATGTGGCTGTGTCCCCTTCTATGAAGGCAATTCCGCTGCCCTCTCCGGTATTCGCCGTTGGTCCGGCCGAGCTCTTGAATTCATATACTCCGGAGAACTCGACTTGAAGTCTCTGCTTGCCTAATGCCCAGACCTTAAAAGTGCCGGTCTTACTACTCCAGGTTCCATTAACTTGGGCTGCTGTAACGTCTGAGCTATAAGCTTGAGGAAGTAAGACGTGAGTCGATAAGATCAAGATGCATAACACAAGAACAGATTTGAGTTGATTCATACTTATTGCCGATTTGAATTCTTTCACAGCTCAGTGGAAGCTGTTCTAGCCTATATGCTTATCCCCTTGACTCAGGTTCGTAGAGACCTGAGATTCAGAGGTGCGACCAACCTTTCCCAAGACCTTGAGGGGGTTTCGCGATAGGTTCGCCGATGAGCAGGCGTGTGTGCGCTATCTTTGGGAGAGCCGATGGCCGGAAGACTTTCGCTGCCCGCGTTGTGGAGGCCGCGGGTACTGGCCGATTGAAGGCCGTACACATTGCGGCAATGCGATCAGTGTAACTACCAGGTTTCTCCAACCGCCGGAACGTTGATGCATCGCAGTCGATTTCCGTTGAAGGAGTGGTTTTGGGCCGCCTACTTGGTGGCCACCCACACCCCGGGCATGAGCGCTACCCAACTTCGGCGCCAGATGGGATGTAGCTATAAGACTGCATGGTTTTTGCTTCAGCGCCTTCGCAGGGGAATGGTTAACGCGAACCGCAGTCGCCTTCGCGGTCGAGTGGAAGCTGACGAAGTTTTCATCGGCGGTCCGGTGCCCGGCAAAAAAGGCAGAGGAGTGGTGCGCTCTCAACATCGTAGGCTGGTTTTTGGAGCCGTGGAAGTCCTCGTCTATACCGATAAGCATGGCTATTACATGGAGAGAGCAGGTCGGCTCAGGCTGGCCAAAGCCGAACGGGCGGATGAAATTTCCATTCGTCGCTTCCTTTCGGAAAATGTGGAACTGGGAACCGAAATTGATACCGATCAATGGAGAGGGTATTCCAAAAACGCAATGAGAGGGTATCGTCACGAGTTCCACCATCCCGAAACCCATGCCCTGCACATTCATCGGGTCTTCGGCAATCTGCAAACTTGGCTGAACGGCACTCATCACGGTGTCGATGCAAAATACCTGCAAAATTATCTCGATGAATTTGTCTTTCGTTTCAACCGCCGAAAAACACCCATGGCAGCTTTCCAAACACTCTTGGGCCTGACTACCCAGCGTCCTCATCTTTCTCTGAAGAAAATGACCGAACCTGATTCAGCGGGATAAGCATACTAGCCTATTTTAGAATGATGTCTCGAATATCGTCCTAGGATGATCCATCGCTTTTTTAGGCAAATCGCTCACATCAAAGTTTGGGTTGTGTGTGAATTAGCCGAGAGCGAGACCGTGGTCAACTCCTGCGAGCTCATGCCCTATAGACTTCCCGACTCAGGGAAGGAAGCCTCTCTCTTTTTTCTCAGAAAATGTTTTTTTCGTTCTCTCGGTGATAAATGTCAGACCGCCGCACCTGGCGGGCCCTCCACCCCTCCACCCGTGGGGTCCCCCGCGCCAGCTCAGGACCTGGGCCACTCAAGAAGTCGCATCGTCATTGAACGAACCGGCTTCCGTTCCTGAGGCGGCAGCTAAGCCTGCGCTGAGGCATGCCGGGCTCGACGGCGCTCGGCTTGTTGCGTGGATACATCACGCTGGCGGAAGGCCCTCGCTTGCTGCAGCCTTCCGGACGGAAAGGTGTTCCAAAAAGGGGCTCATTTTCCCGAGGAACGTCATTCTGCTGAACATGTTGATTAACAAAGACGTGAGAAAGTAAATGAAAGGAGAAAAACGATGTTCTGAAAGTGGCCGTTTTTCGAACAAATTCGAGCGACATTTGCGTATTGAAAGGTATGAGCAAACGTATCGCCCTTTACTATCGCGTCTCGACCGACGATCAGAGCACGGACCCGCAACGCCTGGAACTGCAAGACTACTGCCAGCGTAAGGGTTGGAGCGTAGCCGCCGAATATTGCGATACGATTTCCGGCGCGAAGTTTACGCGGACTGGCCTTGATCGGCTCATGGCGGCTGTGCGCAAGCGGAAGATCGACGTTATCCTTTGCGTGAAACTTGATCGGCTTGGCCGCAGCTTTCCTCATCTGGCGCAGATGATCTTCGAATTCGACTCCAACGGCGTCGCGCTCATCTGCACTTCCCAGCCTATCGACACGAGCGAGGAGAACCCCGCAGGACGGTTGATCATGCACGTCCTGATAGCGATGGCCGAATTCGAGCGCTCGCTGATCAAAGAGCGGACGCATGCCGGATTACGGGTTGCGAAGGCCAGGGGTGTGAAGTTTGGACGACCCGTGAGGCCCGTGACGCAGAAGTGCAGGGAGATTGTCCAATCTTTCCGCGAGGGAAACATTCGCACTTACAGAGAGTTGGCCAAAGCTCTCGATTGCTCGGTCAGCAGGGCTCATGCGTTAGCGAAAGCTGCTTAAAAAGATTCCAACTTCCCCGAAGGAACCTTTGTCGCGCCGGCATCAAAAGGGTTAAGTTTCGATCTGGTTGTGCTTTTTGCGCGGGATCCGGCTGACAACTCACTGTGGGATTACGCCGTGCGCGAGGCTGGGGAAGAGAATGTCCGTGTTGTCACCGATCTGGACAAACTCACCCTTTGGTGCGAGCCGGCAAAGTTGAGGTTGTGCTGACCTTGCATTTGAACGAACTCGGGCACAGTGTTTCGCATCTGGTGCAAGTGCTTAGGGCGTTTGTCGCGCACAACGTCGGCCTGATCATTCCGAGCCCGGAGCAGTGATACTTCGAGCGTGCCGGGTAAAGTGATTCTGGGTATGCGTCGGCCTCCTGCGGCGAAGGAGGAGCAAGAGACGACCTTCACTGCCGGGCCAGGTGCTGTTACAGCGAAAATTCCGGACGATTTCCTTCGCAGACTCACTCACCCACTTCAGTGCTGGCGTGCAAGATAGAGGGATGCATTCTGAAAACAGCATTCTTCGCAGCCCTCCCCTAACTGCGCGCTGCGGGCCGCCTTTCCTAAAGGGAGCTGCTGGGCGGCAATTGAACGTAGATGTGCTTCCTCGGATTTACGCGATTGCCTTTGGTCCTATTGAGGCGGACCTGCAAACGTGAGTCTTGCTCCATCGGTTGGCCATAGCAGCCGTTTTCTTGGTTCTGAAGCAAGACAGCTGTGAGGCACTCCGAGCCTTTCTAGGCCGCGGCAGGACGAAAAAAACGCTACACAACATTCTGCGCCAACTGCCCGAAATTCGCTAACCCATTGATTTGGCTGTCGTCGTTCGATCCAACGGCAAATTTAAAGTTCCCAGCAGTGGGAAGTTTAAAGAGAGCCAACAATCTGCGTGATCGTGTCTAAGTCAATGAGCTGCCAATAATTCTCTTCGTCTAAGATGCAAATGCAATGGGGGTCGCAATCCGGAAAGTTTATATGTTCTCCCGTCTTGATCTTGTATACAAGAGCCGGACGGTTATCGGCCATAACTCTGATTCGGATCCAGCCGGCGCTCACATCACCACCACCGACCGTCTCAATCAAAAACGGCCGAAAAGGGACCGCCTCAGCGAGTTTTTTTAGTTCGGCCTTGAGTAGTTGTTGTTTGTTCATCCTTGGCCGGTTTGGCTGGATCAGGGAGAGCCTGCAGCGCGAGAGGGTTTTGGATCGGCTTGATTTGTCGAGGGCCATATTGCAGCTCATTGAGGCCATCGGCGTTTGGCGCATCCTTGGGCAGGTTGATGGCTTGCAGGCGCGTCTCGATCACGGCAAGCCCGATCTGGATGCGACTGCCTTCCTCGGAATCGAGCCCGGCGTTTCTGCGGGCAGTCTTATCGGCCAGGTCAGCATCTCGCCAGTCCTCAATGAGGAGTCCTCGCTTCGCGGCCCTTCTCAATGAATTGTGGGCCAGTTGGAACGCAAGGAGCCGATGCTGCTCGCCGCGTTCGGCCCAGCTTTGGGCGACAGCTTGGATTACCTCTTCGTTACCATTGCGGTCACTTTCACACGCCCTGTAACGGGCTTGTAACGCTCTCGTGCGCTCTGCGATTTTGGAAGGCACGGCCCATCCACGGCGTTTGGCCTTCATGATAATTGCGTGAGGCGAGACATTGAACTTGCGGCCACATTCGCTATACCCAAGGCCGCCGATGCAGATTGCCGCTTCGACCGCCTTCCATGTTTCCGGGCTGATCGCCTGGGGTGGCCGTGGCTTGTTCCTCGATCTCTTAATGCCCATCAGGCTAGCCTGCCGCTTTTTGAGGTTTGTAACAAGCCCGGAATAGCAGCGCTCCCTTCAAGAGGCGGTACAACTCAAGCGGCGCTCGGCCCGGACCGAAGATGATTGTGTTACCTGGGTAACAAGCTTGTAGTCACCTCCCGCTGCGGGAGCGCAAGAGGCGGCACGGCAAGAAGCCACGCCTGCGGGGCGAGCACTCCGTGGAACGGGCTTGATGAAGGATACCTTCCATGACCTGCGCGCCATGGCGGCATCCACTTGTGAGCAACGTGAGCGCAAGCCCATATTTGACTCTTCAAGGCTGCTGCTGTGGCCCTCCGCCAGGGGCTAGTGGCCTGCAGGGCAGAGACTCTCCTCAGGCAAGCGTCCGCGCTGGAGACGCTTGTCGCTGGAAGCGCGCTTCCAGCCTAGGACTTTTCCAGGGCTTTCTGAGCCTTGAGCCACAAGGTCGCGGAGACGAAATCTTCGCCGGTGCTGAACACCGGTTCTCCGCCGTCTTCCGGCAACTCGGACCTCTCCGGCTCGGAAACGCGCACGGACGGCGGTTTAACCTTGGACAAAGCATCGCAGGCTTTGCCTCACAAGTTCGTTAGTCTTCCATTTTACTTTAGGATTCTTAGCCTCCTCTACCGTTATTAGCTGTTTCTCTAGAAGGAATTCAATGATTGCTTCTTTAATACCACCATCGAGATCGATAAGATTTCCGTGCAGAGTTTCTGCTACAAAGCATCGCCTAGTTGTGTCGAAATAGCCTTCAACTCCACATTTACCTTTAACCCATTGGTATGGGATTCTTACTTTACTCATCTTGTTTTCTTTGAATGTTCTTATGAGTTAAGCCTCATCAGCGCAACTCTTAGTTGCGGACTCGCCGCTTTTCTAAGGCGGGAGTTTCGGCTTGTTGGTTGTTGAGCAAATCGCCCGCGCGAATCGACATCGTGGAGAAGAGGGGTGCCGGCGTAGTGTTTAAACGCGTCCTCCAGGCAGCCGTTAGCCACGCAGAGGCTTTTGGCCAGGGCGGCAGCAGGATTTTCTTGTTGGTGTCGACGGTGCAGAGTCCAGAGGTCCTTGATGGGTTTTACACGTGCGTCTTTTTCGACAGTCCAAGCGGCAGCTCAAGGAGCAAATCGAAATCGTTTTCGTTTCAAAATCCCTACTTGAGCTTGAGCATGAACTGGCGATCTCCAAGCGCGTAAGCGGCCATGCTCCTGCCCAGTCGCTTAAGCATGAACCGGAGTCCCTCTGGAGTAGTCTTGAAGCTGGCCGTGTTCACCTTGGGAATCCCGATCGAGAGTGCGTAGGAAAGGGCGCTCTCGGGTCCCAGAAACAAGAATTGCCAGCCGTAGATCAACCGCGCTGCTGGTGATCTGGCTTTGTTCGGCCAGGCAGGCCCCTTGCAGAGTAAGGAAGGCGGCGCCATGCTGGAACAACCTCCAGCCCCCGATTGCGGAGCGCGCGTGAAACGCGAGATCTCAAGCCATTTGAGATGGTAGAATTGACGTCTTGCTCTTGAGATCATGGCATGACTTCATCGGGATGAGGCTTCCGTACGGGTTGATCGACCTCTCGCCGGGACTTCTGCGAAGCGGCAATCGCTCTGCGGAGAGTTAAAAGTTGGGAAAATCGGTCATGCTTTAGGCTTGGACGAGTAGGAATTCGCGAAAAGCAGTCAATTGCGGCTTTTCGACGCAATTTCGAACTGCATCGAACGTGAGCTGATCATTCGGGAGAGGGGGAGGCATTCACGCGATAGATCCCCGCTTGCACACTTACGTGCACAGACGCAAGCTTGCTCGCGGCGGCGCCTTATAGGTTGCTTGTATTTAACAAAACGCCGGCGTGGCGAAATGGCAGACGCAAGGGACTTAAAATCCCTTATCCTGAAAGGGGTGTGCGGGTTCGAGTCCCGCCGCCGGCATTGTTCATCGTGATACACGCCATGGCGGAGACAGGAGAGGGCAAGGGCGCAGAGGGAGGTGCCGCAACACCGGAGGCGGTTTCCAGCTTCACTCTCGTTCTTGAGGCGTGAGATCTTTTCGAAGAATCCGCAGATGTGCGATTTCGATCTCGCAAACGATTCCGCTCCACGGAGGAGTTCCGCCGGGCAAGCGCTTCAGATACACGCCATGGCGGAGACAGGAGAGGGCAAGGGCGCAGAGGGAGGTGCCGCAACACCGGAGGCGGTTTCCAGCTTCACTCTCGTTCTTGAGGCGTGAGATCTTTTCGAAGAATCCGCAGACGTGCGATTTCGATCTCGCAAACGATTCCGCTCCACGGAGGAGTTCCGCCGGGCAAGCGCTTCAATGCGCGCAACTCCACCTCGGAAATTTAGTGAAGCGTTTCTTGGGCCGAGGCCCTCAGTTGATCGAGGAGTCCGGCGAAATTGATAGGTGCTGAATTCACGGTCTTCTGGTGTGAATTGCTTTGGCAGGTAGCTTTCTTACGTTCGAAGAATCAACGCACGCGCAAAATTGCCGAGCGGACCCCTTCGGTTGAATATCATGAGCGACACCTCGTCTTCCGCTTCAGCTGGGAAACGTCGTCCTCGTGTCATTTTCTTCGTGTGTTTTCTCTTGGCTCTGCTGCCAGCGGCGGCATGGTTCTTGGTGATTCCGCGAACGGTCCTCGTGCGGGGAGAAATCGAAGCGGCTCAGGTAGATCTTGCCATCAAGGTGATAGGTCGCCTCCAGGACAAGAAGGTGAGGATTGGCGACCGAATCAGGAGAGGCGATCAACTCCTGGCTCTGGTTAATCCGGATTTGGAGGCAAAGCTCGTCCAGGCGATGGCGGCGAGCAATATTGCCGAAGTGGAAATGCAGAAACTGCTGATCGGAACTCGCGCGGAGGATACTGCGCAGCAACTGAACGTTTGGAATCGCGCCAAGGCAACATCAGAGCAGGCCCGTCGCAATTTCGAGCGTGAAAAACAGCGGCGAGGATCTGTTCAACCAGGGCAGACTCTTGAAAGTCTTCAGAGAGCTTACAGCTCCGAGCGAGCCTCAGTCGCGGGCAAGGCAGTGGCAGGCAATCGACAGGAGGAGAAAGATGCGGCCATCGCACGCGCAGCACGGGCCAGAGCTGTCGTTCTAGAACTCCAGGAAAATGTGAAGGAACTCAATGTCATTGCCCCCATTGACGGAGAGGTTGTCCAAATCAACATCGATCGGGGCGAGCTCGCGAGCCCAGGCGCCGTGCTCGTCGCCATCGTCGATTTGACCGATATTTGGATGACTGCAAATCTCCGCGAGGATTTGCTTGTTCGCTTTCGGATGGGAGAGTCCTTTAAAGGAAAGGTGCCTGCGCTCCGCAACAAGGAAGTGGAGTTCAATATAATCTCCATCTCCCCGCTCGAAGACTCTGCGACGTCGCAAACTGTCAAAGCCAGCGGCGATCTTGATTTAAGGACATTCAAGGTTCGGGCTGTTCCCAAAGAGCCCGTAGAAGGCCTGAGACCCGGCATGAGCGTCCTCTTCGAGGCGCCACGTTAGCCCTTTCCCACACCATACGATCCTGGATTTGCCTTGGTCGTCCTCACCCGCTGGCGACCAAAGCATTATGTAATCTGAACCACCTGAGCGTGAGATAAGTTGGTTAGGGCAGGAGCATAAAAGCCGCGCCCATTATTACCGTGGGGATGAGAGCGGCCAGCAAAAGGCCCAAAGGGTTGATGCCACCATCGCCGAACTCCGGTTGCAAAATGGACTGGCCCGCCGGGTTGGGCGCATTGGCGATAACAGTAAGGCCGCCGCCGGCGATAGCGCCCGCAACGACGGCGAACTTCAGTTCCTCGGTTAAGCCCGGAACGAGCGTAGCGAGATAGGTGATGGCCGCATTGTCATTGAAGGCCGTGAGCAACACGGAGCCGATCATCAAAGGCCATTTCCCGAGATCGCCGAGCACTGGAGCGATCCACCATCGCTGGCATCCCCCATGGATCACCAGCGCCGCGAGAAAAAATCCGACAAGCATCGGACTGCGCAAGTTGATCGCGCTTTGATGCCGCTCGGTCGCAACGACGAAGGCGAGGAAGAAAAGGAGTCCAAAAATCACCAGGGCGGGATAATGCGCGTTGAGCACCGTCCAGGCGATGGCCAGAAGATGCACCGCGGTAATGAATGGCGGAACGGGCTGCCCTCCTTCGTCTTTAGTGTCATGACCGGACCTCATCGAGACCAGTTCCTTGCGAAAGGCCGTGAAAAACAGGGCGTTCGTCACAACGATGCCCACGATGGCTTTCCATCCAAAATTGGCGAACATGTAACCAAACCCCCAATCCCACTTGCCAGCCACCATCACCACCGGAGGAGCGGCAAAATGGCTGAGCGTTCCGCCCACCGAGATGTTCACGAAGAGGAGCCCAAGAGTGGCATAGCGCAGTCTCATACTCGGCTGGAGCTTGTAGAATCGCTCCACCAGGAGGAGTGCGCAAATGGTCATCGCGGCTGGCTCCGTGATGAAGGAGCCAAGGAGCGGCCCCACGGTGAGAATGGAAAGCCACCAGGCTGCGGGTGTTTTTCCACCGATGGCCGCGAAGAGCGAAAGACAGCTCTCGGCAAAGCGGAGAATGGGTTTGGAACTCGCGATGGCCATGACGACGAAAACGAAGATTGCCTCAGTGTATTCCACTCCGTCGAAGTAATGGACCATGGTTGTCCAGCCATAAAATCCGACGATGGCAATCCCCAGCGGAATCGCCCAAATCCCGAACACGGCTTCGACTTCGCCCAGAAAATGAAAGAGGGTCGCCTTGAAGCGCAGCCGGTCGCGTTGCCGCGCCACACCCGAGGATTCGCCCGCCCGCGCCTCGTCCTTTTCGAGCGAGTCATACCGGTGCTCGTAATCGTGCGCAACTGATAGGAACTTCGACGCCAGGAAGGTGTGGCAGATTGCGAGCAAGAAGATCACGGTCGCCACAAGATTGAACGGCTCGGCGGCCACGCGCCCGGCAAGCCTTTGCCACAGATCCGAAATCGCCTGATCGTTATAGCTATCAGTGGGCCGCGGAAAGAGTGGCAGATTTGCCGGCTCTGCAGCTGCCGTCGCTGTGCTTGAGTTGGCAAAAAAAGAGCCGAGCAAAATCAGGCAGAAAATCAATTCCCTGCAGATTTTCATGGGATGGCGGCGGAGACTCATTGTGAAAATTCGAGACGCTTGGAATACAACGGTGGTTCGCGGACTTTGGCTAGCAATTTGCCAGACGAAGGATCGCATTTGCTTCGCAGTCTCAAGGGGTTCGATTCTTCGTTATCTGTCACCGCCATTCGTCATGGGCCAGACGGCCGCGTATCCCCACCCAGCATGAATTAGAGCAGACTCTGCCATCGAAGGGTTTCCGCTGATTCCGCACGTTGCGGCATAGGCCCCCAATGGAACTTCAATTCTCCAACCTTTGGTTCGGTCGGTGTCTTAAGGCCCGGGAACATTTTGCGCAGTCGATGTGGACCACGCTGTAGTTTTCTGCGGAGCGATCACCGCTGTGGCGACGACGCCTTCGGCCGGAGCAGGATGGTCAAACGCAACGGCAGACTCGAGCTCCACCTCCGGGGTGACAACACTTTCGGTTGTGAGCAGCCATTCGCGCCAGATCGCCACCAGCAGCGCCATCAGAACCGGACCGACAAACAGGCCGACCAGCCCCATCGTCTTTACCCCGCCGATCAGCCCGAACAATGTTGGAAGAAAGGGCAGGCGGATTGGGCCGCCAACGAGTTTGGGACGAAGAGTCTTGTCCACGATGAAAAGCTCGATCGCACCCCACGCAAAGAGTCCCAGGGCCGCAATCGGACTGCCGCTGCCAACGAGATAGAGCGAAACGAGTGTGACCGACAGGGGTGCTCCACCGGGGATCAGTGCCATGAAACCGGTAATGACTCCGAGCAGGAATGCCGAGGGCACGCCGGCGATCTTGTAGGCTGCGCCAAGCACGATTCCCTCGCCAACGGCGATCAATGTCATGCCGGTCACGGTGGAACTCACGGTTGCCGGCACAACGCGCGAGAATCGATGCCAGCGAAGAGGCAGGATACGTTCGCCGATGCGATCGAGCTGCTCGACGAGCTTGGTCCCGTCCTTATAGACAAAGAACAAGGTGATCATGATGAACAGCACTGAAAGCAGCAAATCAAACGCTCCCCGTCCTGTCGCGAGAACCCAGCGCGAAATGTTTCCGATGTGCTCTCCGCTCAAGAACTGGACGACTTCGCCAAGAGCGCGAGGCTCGCCCAGATATCGCTGCCAGATTTCCGCGAGCCATTGTCCCAGGAATGGCGTGGCGGTGATGGATTGTGGAACGGGAACTCCCTGGCGGTTCGCTTCAACGAGCCACGCGACCCATGAGCTGATCTCGTCGACTCCATAGGAAAGGAGCATTGCAAAGGGGACCACGAGAACCATAAGGACGATGGCCATCGCAATGCTCGCCGCTAAAGGCGTGTGCCCTTTGCAGGTGCGCACAAGGCGCTTGTAGAGCGGCCAGCTTGCGAAGCCGATAATGAGCGCCGCCAGCACCGGAACGAGGAAGCCGTGAAAAAAGTAGACTCCAGCCGCCAGAACGAGGAACAATAGCCAGCGGGCGACTGGGTTGGTGGGAAGCGGCGAGCTCATTGCGACATTGGGAATCGAATGCGAGTGCGTGCGACGGATTCATAGTAGCACACGACGCGATGAGTCACCAGCTGTCGATCTCGAGCGACCTTTCGATCGCGACCAAGAGAAAATTGTGGGCAATCCTTCCCTGGCGGGGTCTCAAAGGACGCCCGCGCAACAAAGTCAGTCGCCAGTCTTGTCGGATTTGAGTGAGTCGCCGACAGATTGGGCGGCGTCTTTCACTGCTTCGCCCGCCTTTTCCAGGGCCTGCCCGGTAGCTTCACCCGCCTTGGTAACGCTCGCCTTCACTTTCGCGGCGGTGAAGTCGGCGCTGTAGGCATTGTATTTCGCGCGCAGATCGGTGAGCTTTTTGGTTACTTCGTCTTTCTCCGCGCCTCCCACCTTTGCCTCCCGCACCTCTAGCTCCTTGATTTCGGAGTTCAAGTCCGCCAGCGCCTTCTCCACCCCGTCCATATTAGCCTTGGATGGGTCGGACTTGAATTTTGACATTTTCTCCTCCACCGCCGCGGTTTCGGAGGTTTTCATCGCCGGAGGTGGTTCCGGGGGTTTGCACGCGGCGATCGCGCCGAAACAGCACGCTGCGACGATCGCTTTGAGAGGGAATGTTTTCATAGAATGATTAGCGTGACGGAATCGCTCGTCTTTCCTCAAACGATATCGAAGCACGCATCCTTCACGGATGCAGCGAATCTTTGTTTTCCGCCCCTCGCGGCTTCGCGGGGCCTCGTGAGTGGGCACGTCGGCGGCCGGAGGGACCTGAGCAGCTGGGACATACGTTGAAAATGGCGCTTTCCTTCGATGTCCCGCAGACCTGACGGCCCTGATTGACTTTGTGACAACCTCCGGGCATCCTTTGCCAAACTTTGAACTGCAGGCAGGGGCTAAGAACCTGTTTCGGCTTTCAAGATCAGATCATGATGCATCTAAAATGCGAAACTGACTCGAGGACGCGAAGGACTGGCTTATCCATGGGGATGAGAGATTCCGAAAAGGGAGGGAATCGGGACGGCGGATGATCAAGCGGTTGGTTGGATTCGCCGTGCTGTTGCTGACGGGTTTGGGCTCCAATGGGTGTGCGAGTCTGCGAAACAATGGATTGAACCCGGCAGAGACGATGATGTTGTCGACTTATCCTTTGGCTTCCGACGAGGCATTTGGCACGGGATTTCTCATGGCGATGAAAAACCGCGGCGCCAAGGGCGGTGTTGTGCCGGTGATGGTCACTTCGACGCACTTGGTGAAATCGGCAGGCCCTGGAGCGATTTACATGCCATTGCGAGGGTTCGATGCCGAAGGAAATCTCTCCGTAACCATTTTAGAGGTTGTTCCCGCAAAAAATGGCATGCCTTTTTACGTGAGGCATCCCCGGTTGGACGTTGCAGCATTCAGGGTGCGATTTCCGAGAAATTTTCCGACGCCGCTTCTGCTGACGCTCTTGGAGGAGAGGAACTTGGAGAGCGAGAATGAGCCGCGTGCCGGGGAAGAGGTGACTTTTGTTGGATTCCCGGAGGGCCAGGGCACCTCGCTGGGCATGTTTCCGGTACTGCGTGCCGGAAAGGTCGCCTCCTTTGACCAAAGCCTCCTCGGCCTGCGGAGCTTTTTGATAAATGGCGATGTTTATCCCGGCGATAGCGGTGCGCCTGTTTTTCGTGCTTCCCGTAGCGGGAGGCCGGGCGTGGTCGGCATGGTGATCGAGCGACTCGGCATTGGACGGCGAAACCCATTTCCATTGGCGCTTGCTGTTGATGCAAGGGCGATCCGGGAAACGCTACGACTGCTCTCGGAACGCGACCAGTAAAGCAGTGCCGAAGCGAGCATCCCAACCGGAATGGCCTTGGAAAGTGCTGTTCGCGGATTCTACTCGGGATAAATCTTACTCGGAGCTGAAGAGCGGTGCGGGAAAAAATCGATCTTCCGGGGTTCCACGATCCGGCGCAGATAGGTATCCGTTGCAACGGACGTATTCTCCTGCGGTTTATGATCCGTCAGTGTAACAAACGCCAAATCTTGGCTATCGGTAAGGCTCGCCCATCGTTCAATCCAATCCTTGATTTTCGCAGGGAGTTCGGTGTTGCCCGTGAAGGAAAGAATCACAAGGTTCGCGTGGGCGGCCGAGCGCGCAGCCAGCTGGAGGGTTCGCCTGTTGCGGAGCATGGAAAAGCTCCACATGAGGTGGCTGAATATGAAGTCTCCGTGAAATCTGCGAGTCAGTTTCTCGTAGAAATTCCAGGCGCGCCCTCCGCAGGTAAGGTTTTCGTAGACGAGTACGGCATCGAACGATGGCCTTCCCTTCACCCGGGGGCTGCGGGCTGTGTTGCGTACAAATGTAGCGTTCTCCACAAAGTCACATTACTCGTCTGGCGAGGTGCCGCCAATCGGCGGAAAGCACCGACGGCGATAGGCGCCGCGACTAGGGCACTAGGGGATTTCCCTAGTCTTCGAAGCAACCTCGGCGGACGAGTGGGCGGCCAGTCGAAGCGGTCCAACGTGCGGCGAAGGAGATCAGCTCGTTGCTCGTTCTCACCTTGAGCTTCTCTTTGATCTTTGCGCGGTGCGCATCGACGGTCTTCATGCTCAAATGAAGTTTTTCAGCGATCTGCTGTGTCGAGAGACCGTCGCCCAAGAGACCAAAAATTTCGAACTCCCGGTCGCTGAGTTCCTCAACGGCCGAACGCTCTTGCGTGGCCTGACCTCCGGAGAAAATTTCCAGAATCCGTGCGGACATCGTATCGCTGACGTAGATTGCTCCGCTCAACACATGGCGGATGGCTCGCATCAATCTCTCGCCGCCTTCCTCCTTTGTGATGTAGCCGCGCGCGCCCGCGCGCAACACGCGCTCGGCGTAAAGCGTCTCCTCGTGCATCGAGATGACCAATATTGGAAGCTGCGGTTCGAAGGCCTTAAGATCCTTGATGAGTTCCAGCCCGTTCCTGTCAGGTAGAGTAAAATCTGTCAGCACGAGATCGGGCTTGGTCTGAATTACGCCATCGAGCGCCTGCGCCGCATTTTCCGCCTCGCAGCAGGTTGTCATATCAGGCTGGTGGTTAATCAAATAGGCAAGGCCGCTTCGGGTCATTGGATGATCATCAACGATCAAAATGCGCGTCTTTATCGAATTCCGGCCGGGCTTTTTCACAGGTTGTTCCGGAGGACGCACACCACGGATGTGCCGGTGCCTTTGGCTGCCTCTATCGTAAGGACCGCTCTGATGAGTTCCGCGCGATAGCGCATGATGCGCAAGCCCATCCCGCCGGATCGGGCCGCCGGCGCGGGAAGTCCGCAGCCATCGTCCGTGATGCTCAACCTCGTCTCGTGAGCCGTTCTGCGGAGGGCCACCACTATTGTCTTCGCGCGGCCGTGTCGCACGGCGTTGCTGATGGCCTCCTGCGCGATCCGATAGAGATGTGTTGCCACGACGTTGTCCTCGATCGATATCGGTTTCGTGCAGTCGAACCGGCAGGTGTTGTTGAAAAGCGTGGAGGTGTTCTCCGTCAGTTCTTCGAGCGCGGACATAAGGCCGTGAGTTTCGAGGCCCACCGGCGATAGGCCCCGCGAGAGCATTCGTGCCTGTCGGGCTCCTTCACGAATAAGCTCACCAATTTTAGCGGCCTCTTGCTGCGCTTTTGGGCTGTTCGCAAGCTGATCGACAAGTACCGAGGTTCTGAACTCTATGCCCGCCAAATGCTGGCAAAGCCCGTCATGCAGATCTTGTCCGATCCGGCGCTGTTCGGCGCCGCTAATGTCCAGCAGTTCCTGCTCGAGCCTGCGCCGCTCGGTAATGTCGCGGTCCGTTTCGAGAATGACGGGGTGAACACCGCTGCCCGAGACCAGTTGAAGGCGGGAAGAAACGATTGCCTCCCGGTTGGTCTTGGTTGTTCGGTGCAGTTCCCCTTCCCAAAGACCGCGCTCGCGCAGTTCCGTCTCGATCTGTGGCCAGGGGCTCGGGAAACCGGTCTTAAACAGTTCATGCGGAACAATTCCTTGAACCTCGCTTGATTTGTAACCGTAGAGTTGCGTGGCGCCCTTGCTCCAGAAGTGAATTCCGCCCTCCTTGCTCCAGACAAAGATCGCGTCGAAAGATAGGTCGATCAAGCCGGCTTGCCGTTGCAAGGCCCGCTCGGCCTGTTTGCGCTCGGTGATGTCGACCAACATGTTCGTCGCGCCTATAAGCTTGCTCGAGCCATTTCGAAGCGGGGTCGGGTGCGGTATGAACGTTACGCGCGTACCATCCGGCCGCTCCGCAAGGACTTCCTTGCAACGGACAGGCCGGTTTTCCTTGATCGTCATCGCCATCGGGCAGCGATCATGCGGGATCGGAGCGCCATCCGCTCCGTAGAGCTTCCAGGAGCCGCACCAGCGTTCCTTGCCGAGCACCGGGCGCCGTCCCCAAAGTGCCGCAGCGGCTTCGTTGTAAAATGTGAGGTAGCCGTCGACGTTGGTGGTGTAGAATGCGGCGGGGAGCCCTTCGATCAAGCCCCGGTACAACCGCTCGCTCTCTTTCAGCAAATCGCTTGAACGCGCAAGTTCTGCCGGGGTCTCGTCCACGCGCTTTTCGAGTTCGGCTTGCCCTTTGCGCAGGACTTGTTTTCCGCGCGCGATCATGTCACGCATTCGAAAGCAGCGGTGGCAGCTGCTATGGCCGCATTAAGCCGGGGGAGCGCTTTCTCAGAAATCATCAGCGCACCTTTCTCGCCTCGAGTTCCCGCTGGCACGGGTTTTCGCCTCCAAACCTCGTCGCCCTTCAGAAATTTGGCTTTCCGCATTCAAAATTACAGCATATCCAGGCTTCCCCGGAAAGCCAAAAACCCGACATTTTCGAAGAACCGACTGTATTCGATTTAGAGTACTGCAACGAACGTAAGGGCGCGCCTCGATATGGCTGTGCCCCGATCTATACCTGAGGGCACACGCCCGAACGAATTGTCGGCAGCAAATGCATAGAAAGCGGCCCGCCTGCGAAAGAAATACTGATCTTGTGCTAGCAAAACTCGAATGTTGTATGATAATCACACTACGATAAGACAAAACTTTCCAATGTTCGAGAAGGTGAGTGTGGCTCCGACGCTAAGCGATCAAGTCGCTCAAGCGTTGCTTGCCCGGATTGAATCAGGACTGCTCAAGCCTGGAGAGAAGCTTCCGCCGGAGGTGGTGCTTGCTCCGGAGTTCGGTGTGAGTAGAACCGTGGTGCGAGAAGCTATTTCACGGTTGAAGCACGGGGGCCTTCTCGAATCCCGCCAAGGCAGCGGCGTGTTTGTCAGTCTTCAACCCGCGACCAGCCCCCTGAGGATCGACGACTCGGTCATTGAATCCCGTGAAGCAGTCCTGCAAATCGTCGAGCTCCGTCGGGCGATCGAGTCGGAAACGGCAGCACTCGCTGCCCAGCGCCGCTCAAGCTCACAGCTTGCCGAGATCGAAGCTGCGCTGCATGCCATTGACGCTGAGGTGGCTGCGGGTGGCGATGGTGTCGCCTCAGACGTTGGATTTCATCGGGCGATCGCACAGGCGACCGGGAATCCGTATTTCCTGAAAACGATCGAGTTCCTGACCCAGTATCTGAAGGCAGCGACGCGTCTGACGCGCGCGAATGAGGCGCGCCGTATTGAGTTCATGCGTCAGGTGCGCGACGAGCACAGCGTGATCACCGAGGCAATCCGTCGGCGCGACGCAGTGGCCGCTCGCAACGCCGCCGCGGCCCACATGTTCAATGCGGCGAGGCGCCTGGCGACTGCAGAATTTCAATCCACCTAGAACGACCGCGCTCGAAGTTCGTCCTTGGTGCGGCGATTCGAGACTGATGGGACGAGCACTGGCAAGAATAGGCTCAACCGGCAGCACTTTCATGCCCTAAGGAGTCCGCTCTCCAGCGTTTTAGCCTAAATAGTGCAATTTTTTTCAAATTTAACTTGCGTCGGTTTAGTTGTATGATAACAATGTCAACATATCACAATGTCACAGGCTACAGCCATGTTTGAGAAGCTCACATTCGCTCCGACGTTAAACGATCAAGTCGCTCAAGCCGGAGAGAAGCTTCCGCCGGAGGCGGTGCTTGCTCCAGAGTTTGGCGTCAGCCGGACTGTTGAGCGAGAGGCCATTTCGCGGCTGAAGCATGAGGGACTTCTCGGCTCCCGCCAAGGCAGCGGGGTTTTTGTCAGTATCACCCGCTATTAGGCCGCTCCACTTTTTACTCTAGCAGTTCCGAATCACCCGTTTCCTCTTCCACACTCAAAATCAACCCTAACTATCTCAATCAATTATGCATACTCGTTCAGTTGGAATCATCGGTCTTGGTGCCATGGGCTTCGGTGTCGCGCGCTCTCTGCTGCGGGCCGGATTCCATACCCACGCATACGACGTGCGTTCGGAAGTGCTGCAGCAATTTGAAAGCGAGGGAGGCGTTGCCTGCGCCGATCCCGCTGAACTCGGCGCAGTCTGCGAGGTAATCGTCACTGTAGTCGTCAATGCCGACCAAACCGAGTCCGTGTTGTTCGGCGACAGAGGCGCGGCCAGTGCGCTCCGCCGTGGGAGTGTGATCATCGCGAGTGCGACAGTGCTTCCAGAATATGCCGAGCGTCTCGGCCAGAGACTTACGGAGAGTGGCATCTTTTTGATCGACGCGCCTCTCTCCGGCGGCGCTGCCAAGGCCGCCGACGGCGCGATGACGATGATGACCTCGGGTCCGGCTGAGGCTTACGCGAAATGCGAAGACGTCCTCACCGCTATTGCGTCCAAGGTTTATCGGCTCGGCGAGCGGCACGGGCAGGGTTCGAAGGTCAAGATTATCAACCAACTGCTCGCGGGTATCCACATTGCCGCCGCTGCGGAGGCGATGGCCCTCGGATTGCGTGAGGGTGTGGACCCCAATGCGCTCTACGAGGTCATCACGAACAGCGCGGGCAACTCATGGATGTTTGAGAACCGCGTGCCGCACATCCTTGCAAGCGACTACACGCCCCTCTCTGCGGTGGACATTTTCGTGAAGGATCTCGGTCTTGTTCTCGACACCGCTCGTGCGACGAAGTTCCCGCTTCCTCTCTCTGCCGCCGCTCACCAGATGTTTATGGCCGCCTCGACTGCGGGCTACGGGCGCCAAGACGACTCGGCGGTCATCAAGATCTTTCCCGGCATCACGCTCCCATCAGGGCAAGCTCAGTGAGGAACCATCACCTTCGCATCCTGTCCACCGAGCGATCACCCATTCCAACAATCCCACCTCAACCACGTAAGTTAACATGAACCAGAATGTTATGTCTCAGCTTCCTGCCTTCCCTGTATCCGATCCCTTGGCCATCGAGGAGAACGCTTACGCGAAGGTTTTCCGACGCGTTGTGCCCTTCATAATGATCTGCTACGTCGTCGCCTACCTCGACCGCATCAATGTCGGCTTTGCCAAGCTCCAAATGGAGATCGATCTTGGCTTTAGCCAGACCGTATACGGCCTTGGGGCGGGGATGTTCTTCATCGGCTATTTCTTCTTTGAAGTGCCCAGCAACCTGATCATGTATCGGGTTGGCGCACGCTTGTGGATCGCCCGGATCATGATCACGTGGGGCCTCCTCTCGGCGTGCTTCGTCTTCGTAAAGTCGCCACTATGGTTTTATACGCTCCGCTTCCTGCTTGGCGCAGCGGAGGCAGGTTTTTACCCCGGGGTCATCCTCTATCTTACCTATTGGTATCCAGACCGTCGGCGAGCGGCAATTGTCGCGACATTCATGGCGGCGATTCCTATCGCGGGCATCTTCGGCAATCCACTTTCCGGTTGGATCATGGACAGCTTTGATCAGTTTGCGGGCATGAGGGGCTGGCAATGGATGTTTCTCATCGAGGCGGTGCCGGCGGTTCTCTTGGGAATCCTCGTGCTGTTTTTCCTCAATAATGGCATTCGCGAAGCGAAATGGCTCACCGAGGAGGAGAAGCTCCTGCTGGAGCGCAATATCGAAGCCGACGCCGGCGGCAAGAAGAAGAGTCCCCACTCATTGGGTGGAGTGCTCAAGGACCACCGCGTGTGGATGATGAGCGGGATCTATTTCTGCTTCGTGATGGGCCAATACGGCCTCACGTTTTGGATGCCCACGCTGGTGAAGGCCACTGGCGTGAAGGGCAACTTCATGACCGGCCTACTGAGTGCCATCCCGTTCCTGGTAGCAGTCTTCACCATGATCTTGTGTGGACGGAGTGCCGATAGGCATCGCGAGCGCCGCTGGCACCTGGTGATACCGGCGCTCTGCGGAGCCGTCGGCTTCGTGGTGGCGGCCGTCACGGCGAGCAATACGGCTATCGCAATCACGTTCCTCTCTCTCGCTGCAGCCGGCGTGCTTACGTGCGCGCCGCTGTTCTGGTCACTGCCAACCTCGTTCTTGCGTGGCAGCGCCGCTGCTGCGGGAATCGCGGCGGTCAACTCTATCGGCAACCTCGCCGGCTTTGTGAGTCCATACCTTATCGGTTTTCTGAAGGATGTTACGCAGAACAACCGCACCGGGATGTACATGCTCGCCGGGATGCTCGTGCTCGGTGCCTTGCTGGTACTGAAGACCCGGCCGGAGGATGTGAACCGTTGAATTGCGCAGCTCAACTGAATCAACGTTCTATATGCCACGCTTCGCCGCCAACCTGACCATGATGTATGGGGAGCACGCGTTCCTTGATCGATTCGAAGCCGCAGCCCGTGACGGTTTTCGCGCGGTCGAATTCCTGTTCCCTTATGAGTTCGATGTTCGGGAAATCCGTTCCCGGCTCGACGCTCACGGGCTCACGCAGGTTCTCTTCAACGCTCCACCTGGCGATTGGGGAAAAGGCGAGCGCGGTCTTGCCTCGCTGCCAGGGCGCGAGGAGGAATTCCAGGCGAGCATCCGCCGGGCATTGGAATACGCAGCCGTGCTGGGAAACGAGCGCTTGCACGTGATGGCGGGATTGATCGAGCCGGGATTGTTTCGCGCAGCGCGTCGCGCCCTGTATGTGGAAAACATCTCTTGGGCTGCGGCTCAAGCCGCCGCGCAGGGAATCACGATTCTTGTCGAACCGATCAATGGCCGCGACATGCCGGGCTATTTTATCCACAGGCAGGACGAGGCGCATGCCATCTGCCAAGAGATTGGAGCGCCCAATCTGCGCGTGCAATTCGACTTTTACCACGCACAAATCGTCGAGGGCGATTTAAGCATCAAGCTCCGTGAGCAGATCACCCGCATTGGTCACATTCAAGTAGCCGGTGTGCCGGACCGCCACGAGCCCGACGAGGGAGAACTAAACTATCCGTATCTTTTTCGACTGCTTGATGAACTGGGATATAGCGGCTGGATCGGCTGTGAATATCGGCCTCGCGCTGGAACCAGCGCCGGCCTTGACTGGCTGCGGCCATGGCTGTGATGCACTGGCCTTTACCTCCGAGATTGTCTCCATGAAGATTGTCATTACTGGTGGAAGCGGCTTCCTTGGCCAGCGCGTTGCGCGCGAATTGCTCAAACGCGGCCAGGTCAACGACGCCGGCGGAAATCCTCAACCAATCCGCGAACTCGTTCTCGTTGACGTCGTGCCGCCTTTGAACGGTCTTTCGGACGCCACGGTTTGCTATTCGGTCGGGGACGCCGCAAGTCCGAAGTTCATCGCCGAAACCATAGGAGGTGACACCGACGGAATAATCCATCTCGCGGCTGTGGTCAGCGGTGCAGCGGAAGCGAACTTCGACCTGGGCATGCGCGTTAACATCGACGGCACGCGCAGCCTGCTCGATGCGTGCCGCCGCTTGCCAAAGCCTCCGCGTGTGCTTTTCGCCAGTTCTGTCGCAGTGTTCGGCGCGCCGCTACCAGAGGTCGTGACGGACGGAACCACACCGATACCTCAAAGCTCCTACGGCATTCAAAAACTGATCGGCGAGCTCCTGGTGAGCGAGTATTCGCGCAAAGGCTTCATCGATGGCCGCTCGGCGCGACTGCCGACCGTTAGCATTCGCCCGGGGAAGCCAAACGCGGCGGCCTCCAGCTTTGCCAGCGGCATACTGCGTGAGCCGCTCAACGGTGTCGAAGCGATCTGCCCGGTCGAACCCGATACGAAGCTGTGGCTCATTTCGCCACGCCTCGCCGTGGAATCCTTGTTGCATGGATTCGATTTGCCGGCTGAAGAGCTTGGCAAGATCCGATCGATTAGTCTCCCCGGTATCACCGTCAGCGTCGACCAAATGGTCACCTCGCTGAAACGTGTCGCCGGGCCTGAGGCGGCAAGACGCATCCGTTGGGAGCCGGACGAAGGGATCAAAGAGATCGTAAAGTCCTGGCCCGCGCGTTTTGACACTAACCGTGCCGACGGCCTCGGCTTCCCTCGCGACGAAGGCGGCTTCGATCGAATCATCGACGATTACGTTCGCGATGAAGGCCTCAAACTCAAACTCCAACCAAAATACTGAATATGCCTCTTCTTCTTGGGTCCGTTGCGGACGACTTCACAGGCGCGAGCGATCTGGCCGATACGCTTGTCGCCTCCGGCTTAAGCACCATCCTCCTTATCGGCCTGCCCGAGGGTGGCAAACTACCAGCCGAGGCCGCTGACGCCGAGGCCGTTGTGTTCGCGCTGAAAACGCGGTCTATCCAGGCTCCCGAGGCGGTCCGGCAGTCCCTTGCCGCCTCGCGCTTTCTGCGATCGGCAGGCTGCCGGCATCTCTATTTCAAGTACTGCTCGACCTTTGATTCCACAGACGCCGGCAACATTGGTCCAGTCGCCGATGCACTGCTCGACGAGGTTGAGGACGATTTCACAATCTTTTGCCCGGCTTTCCCGAAAAATGGTCGAAAGATTTTCAACGGCTACCTCTTTGTCGGTCCTGTGCTGCTCTCGGAATCTGGCATGCAGAATCATCCCCTGACGCCAATGACCGATCCAAACCTGGTTCGAGTTCTACAGGGTCAGACGAGGCATAAGGTTGGCCTCATCGGCTTCGGTGCCGTGAACCGTGGCGCATCGGCGATCCAGGCGGAGATGCAGAAGTTGCGCGGCCAGGGCGTTCGTTACGCGATCGTCGACGCCGTTGACGAAGACGACCTGGCAGCGATTGGTGCGGCGGTGCTCGACGAAGGCCTGGTGTTTTCTACCGGCGGCTCCGGTCTCTGCGGGGGCCTCGCACTCAGCCTACGCAATCCCGCCGAATCCGAGACAGAGCGGGCCGCCATGAGATATCCAAAGGTTCAAGGCCCCGCGGCTGTCATCGCAGGATCCTGTTCACGCGCAACGCTCGGACAGATCGAGCACTTCGTGAAAGCCGACAAACCGTTTTTTCGCGTCGAAATCGGCTCGTTGCTCGCGGGAAAGGAACGCGTGGTCGCGCAGGCACTGGCTTGGGCGAGGCCTCGCCTGGGATCCGAACCACTGCTGATCGCCGCCAGCGAGTCGCCGACAGCGGTGGCGCAACATCAACAGGCCCATGGCCGTGAGCAGATCGGTCACCTAGTCGAAAGTGCTCTCGCTGAGATCGCCCGCGGACTGGTAGGCGCTGGTGTGCGTCGCTTGATTCTGGCCGGCGGCGAGACTTCCAGCGCGGCCGTCGAGCGGCTTGGTGTACGTGCGCTCCGCATCGGCCCAACGATCGATCCAGGAGTTCCTTGGACCTTTAGCCTGGGCGACATTCCCCTGGCCCTCGCGCTCAAGAGCGGAAACTTTGGCGCGCCGGATTTCTTTACCTCCGCCTTTGACAAACTACCCGACTGATATGAATTCGACTGAGACCAAAACACGTGAAGCAATCTGCCGGCTCGGCGCCAGCATTTTCGGCCGTGGACTGACACCTGGTTCGTCCGGCAACATCAGCGTGCGTGTGGACGACGGCTGGTTGATGACACCAACGAACGCTTCGCTCGGTGAACTTGATCCTGCCACGCTATCCAAACTCGACGACCAAGGCCGGCTGGTGAGCGGGAACAAAGAGACGAAGGAGAGTTTTTTGCATCTCGCCGTTTATGACGTGCGCGCAAGCGCGGGCGCTATCGTCCATCTGCACTCAACGCATTCCGTGGCAGTCTCCTGCCTCGCGGATGTGGACCCTGCGGACGTGCTTCCGCCGATCACCGCTTATTACGTGATGAAAATCGGGACACTGCCGCTGATCCCATATTACCGCCCGGGCGACAAGAAGCTCGCTGAGGCAGTGCGAGCTGTTGCGCATAAACATCACGCCGTACTGCTCGCCAATCATGGTCCTGTGGTCGCAGGAAGTTCGCTCTCTGCCGCTGGTGCTGCGGTCGAAGAATTGGAGGAAACCGCCAGGCTGCATCTGTTACTGCACGGTCACGCAACTCGCTTTCTCACACCCGAGCAGATCGCGGAGTTGCACGAGGTATTTCCTTCCTGATCCTAGGGAACGCTGCGACTGAACCTTCGTCGCATAGTCTTCTTTCAAAAGAAGACAGAAGACGCCGTTGTGGTTCGCACGTCAGAGTTTGAGCACCTTTTGGCGATGGTGTTCGTCGGGGCGGCCGCCGATGCGGCTGACATCGTCTTCGGAGAGGAATTGAGGTCCTCCGAGAGCGACAGCGCCGATGAAGATTTTCGCCGCCTTTTCCGCCATCAACATTGCGGCTCTCACGCCGTCGGGCGAGCGTCCAAGGGTGATTACTCCGTGATTTTCGAGCAGGATCACGCGCGGTGGGATCCCCAAGTCCTCGATAAAGTGCATCGTTTCTCGACGAATGATCTGGGCAAGCCGCAAGCCGGGATCCGTGTAAGGGGCGAACACAGACGCTGGTCCGCAGCAGACGATGTCGTCGGGGAAGAGCTTTTTCGTGGCAAATTCGCGCGACCGTGGTGAACAGAGAATCTGGTTGATGTGGACAGGGTGGGTGTGGCCCACGAAGTTGATTTCAGGCAGGCTTAGAAGATAGGCATGAAAGAGAGCCTCGACAGAGGGCTTCTTGGCTGAAGGATCCACACGGCATGCAAAAAGCTCGTCGTCGACCTCCTTGTCGCTGAGATCGTTCCGGTCAAGCATCGAAAGAAGCGGTGCGAACCGGCACTCGGTCACATCTGCTTCGGTAAGCGTTCCGAGGCTGCTTCCACTGGCTTTGACGATGAAGGTCTCGTCGCTGAGTCTCGCCGAGGCATTTCCTTCGCCCAGAATCGCAAGCCCGCGGTGTTCGGCTCCCAAATCATGCGAGAGGGCGATGAGTGTCCGTCTTGTTTCCGCAGGGCCGCCCATTCTCAAACCTCTCCGCAGAGGGAAACGTTGATGCCAAGTTCGTCCATCGCCGCTGCTTTTGTGAACAATGCGCGCCGCGCTGCTGCCTTGTCGGGCGCGTAGGCAACCTGAATATGGTTGGCCTTGTGCCGGGCCATCATTTGGTCGCGGGTGATTCCTTGGAGCACTGCATGCATGATCGGCCACTCCGGGGTGGTGAGCCGCCACCGTTCCTCGGTTTCTTCGGCGGGAAGTTTCACAACCTCGGCGAGGCCGGTGTCGAAATTGAGCGCGCCGCTTGAGACGTCCACCCTGCTCCACACGATCCAGCCGGGTTTGCTGATTCCGCGAAGCGTGCCGCCTCCAAGGCGCCAGTACATCGGCGGTTGGCGCATGCTTTCGGCGCCCTTCCAGCCGCCGATAAAGTGCTCCGGAGGCGCTGCGCCCGAAATGAGAAACACCCAAACATAGGCATCGAGTTTCTTGCCATCGACCTTTCCGGAAAATTGCCGGCCCCATCGCAGATCGTGCAGCGTGTTTTCAGGCGAGTATCCAAGCTGGCGCCAAAGGCGGTCCGTCACGAGCCCGTCTATTCCTGCGCATTCATCGACTTCATTGAAGTGCGGGAGCGCCTGGCCTTTGTAAAGTTCCTCCCGGGTTCCTTCGCGGAAGACTGGAGGCCGGTCAACGTTGTTCAAGGTGCCCTCGACCAGGTCGGAGGCGGGACAGAGGTCCTTGAGGCCCTGTTGATACTGAATACCTATTGTTGCGCAACCGAATTCATCGGCTATGCGCACGGCCGCGATATACATCCTGCACTGTTGAAGCACTTGCGCCTCGGTGAGATTGGATTCCTCGGTTTCGCCAAGGTGGAACTTAAGCCCTTTTTCAAGATACCAAGCGTAAATAGCGCGCGCCTCTTCGTCGCTGACTGTGAGCATTTTCGCGTAGAGGGAAGACTGGCTGAGCCGCTCTTTGAAGATTCCCGTAGGGTGCAGGAGTTCGTCGGGGACGATGGCATTGTACATTCCCATGCATCCTTCGTCGAAAATGCCCATGATGGCCTTTTCCTTCTTGAGAGCGCTCGCAAATTTTCTGCCTGTTTTCTCGCTTGCGCTGGGGATCTTGAAGTCTGAAAGGCGTCGCACATGGGAGGAGTCGTGTTTGATTTTGCCTGTCTTGAGCCATTTTCGAATGCCGTTTTTGAAAAAGCTATCGTCGAAGTTTTCGCTCCACAAGGTGCCGTATTTGACGCCCGCCTTAGTCAGAGAGCCGTTGAGATTGAGCAAGCCAACGAGGCCTGGCCACGTTCCGCTCCAATTCGCGACGGTCAGTATCGGCCCGCGATGCGAGAGGAGACCGTGCAGGACGTGATGGCTGTATTGCCAGACCGATTCGGCCACGATCAGCGGTGCATCGGCCGGGATTTTCTTGAAGACTTCCATCCCATATTTCTGGCTGTCGATGAAGCCATGTTTCTTCCCGGCGTCGAAGGAGTGAGCGCGCTGCACGTTTGCTCCCTCGTTTTCGAGCGCGGAGACCAGCTGCTTTTCCATGGCCGCCTGGGCAGCCTCACACTTTTGGTTGGCGTCGATGCGAAGATCGCCGTTCGCAATCAGGTAGATAGCTTTCATAACGTCTCGATCGATAGACTTACGGGAAACGCCCCGCCCGTGGGACTACGCGGCCTTGGCGGTGGTGGTTACGCCGGCCATCAGGCGCAGGATTCCCTCTTGGGTGGCCTCTGCGCGGGAGAGTTCTCCGGCAATCTTGCCGTCGCGCATCACAAGAATCCGGGTCGAAAGATTGAGCACCTCAGGCAGCTCGGAGGAAATCAAAATGACGGCGAGTCCCTGACTTGCCAGGTTGTCAATAAGGGCATGGATTGCGGCCTTTGCTCCGACATCGACTCCGCGGGTGGGTTCATCCACGATAAGGAGCTTTCCGCCCCGAGCGAGCCATTTGGCAAGGACAACTTTCTGCTGGTTGCCTCCGCTAAGAGAGCTTGGCGGGGCTTCCATCGAGGAGGCCTTTACCCGCAGCTTGCCAAAATAATCCACTGAGACCTCCTCTTCTTTCTTGCGCTTAAGGACTCCGATAGCGCCGCGCAGCCGATCCAGGATGGCAAGGCTCACATTGGCCCGGATGGGCAATTCAAGCACGAGGCCCTGCCGCTTGCGATCCTCGGGAACAAGACCCACTCCCGCGGCCATCGACACCTTCGTCGACCCCAGCGCCAGGGGCTTCCCGTTGAGCTCCACCTTGCCTTTGGCTGCCGAATCCAGGCCGAAAATCGCCTTGGCCACCTCGCTGCGCCCCGCCCCAACCAGTCCGGCAAATCCCACAATCTCCCCCGCCCGCACCTCGAAGTTCACATCGCGAAAGCGCCCCGGAGAACTCAGGTTGTTGACCCGCAGGACCACCTCTCCCGCCTTGGCGGAAACATGCTGGGGAAAGTAGTCGGCAACGCTGCGCCCAATCATCATCTTGACCACCGCGTCCTGCGTGGCTTCCGCCCGAGGCAGCGTGCCAACATACTGGCCATCGCGCAAGACGCTGATCTTGTCGCACAAGCGAAACAATTCGGGCATGCGGTGGGAGACGTAGATCATTGTCATCCCGCCCTCGCGCAGGCTCTCGATGAGCTTGAAGAGGTTTTGCGCGTCGGGCTCCGCCAGTGAGCTCGTCGGTTCGTCGAATACCACGATCCGCGGGCCGATGCCCACGGCGGCGGCAATCTGAACGAGTTGCTCCTGCGCGGTGGAGAGCTCATTCATGGGCTTTGTCACATCGAGGTGCACCCCTATCTTGCCAAGCAACTCATTGGCCCGGCGCTCCATTTCCCCCTTGTCCACCATCACTCGCAGCTTGCGCGGATAATGGCCCATGCTCAGGTTCTCCGCCACGCTCAGATCCCTGCAAAATGCCAGCTCCTGGTGCACCATCGCCACCCCGGCATCCATCGCATCGCGCGGGGAGTTAAAGCTGTGAAGCTTCCCGTCAATGAACATCTCCCCGCTGTCCGGCTTGTGAATGCCCGCAAGCACCTTTCCAAGTGTGGACTTGCCCGCACCGTTCTCCCCCATCAGCCCGTGGCATTCCCCACGGGCTACCTCGAGGCTCACGTCCTTTAGGGCAATGACCCCGCCAAAGGTCTTCGTGATCGCCTTGAATTGAATGAAACTCTCAGACATTCTGCCGGCTTGAAGGCCTACTTCTTGAGCCACTTCTTCCAGTTCTCCCCGTAGGCCTCCACGTTCTCCTTGGTCACCAGGGTCAGAGGGTCGATCACCTTCACATCGGCCGGAGCCTGATTGTTGACAATCTTGTTGAGCAATATATCGAGCGATTTGGTTCCCCAGCCGTAGCAGTCCTGCGCCAGCAGCGCCTCAACATATCCGTTCTTCACATAGATGAGCTGGGCGGGAAGAGCATCGACCGCGACCACTTTGATGGAGCCGGCGGGCCATTTCAAGGCATCGGCGGTAAACAACGGCCAGCCACCAATCATCGCCCAGCCTTGAATGCCGGGATTGGCGTTCTGCGCGTTTTGCACCGCCTCGGCCGCCTTCTCGGGAGTCTCAACATGGTAGAAAACCCCCGGATTGTTTAACTTCATGTTGGGATACTTCGCCAGGGCCTCCTTTGCCCCCGCCACCCGGTTCTGCAGATTGGGCGCGCTCTGGTTGCCGGCTAGAATCGCTATCGTTCCCTTCTCGCCCATCGCCTTGGCCAGCACGTCCACGGTGCGCTGACCGCAGGCCTTGTCATCGGTCCCGTAATAGGCAAAGCGCTTGCTGTTGGGCGCATCGGAGTCAAAACACATCACGTTCACCCCCTTTGCAACGGCCTTGTCGATCGAGGGGGTCACCGTGTTGGCTTCCGAGCAGGAAACCGCTATGCCATTGGCGCCCCGCCGGGTCAGAGCCTCGACAGCCTCGGCCTGCTTGGTGGCGTCTTCGTCGTTCGGCGTGCGAATCTCGAGCTCCACATCCACATTGTATTTTGCGCCCAGTTCCGTTGCGGCGTCAGCAGCGCCGGCTTGAGCGGCTTGGAACACATCGTTACTCAGGCTCTTGGCAATGAAACCAATGATCACCTTCTTCTTGGCTTCCGCCGCGCTGGCTGTTGATTGGGAAATCGCCAGGCAGGCGACTGTGGCTGCTGCCACTGTGGAGGTTATCAGACGGGTTATTTTCATGGGGGATTAGCGTTGGGTTATTTTGATTGGAGAAAAGGGGTTAGTTTGACCCGATGGAACTCGGGGCTCGCTATCAATCGCCTACGTGCGACGGCTGTGCATGTAGACGCTTAAGCGATCCAGGGAGACGGCCACAATGATGGCCAGACCGATGATGATGAGCCGGTATTCCTGCTCAAGGCGCAAAATGATGATGCCGTTCTCGATGAGCGCGATGACCAATGTGCCCAGCAGCGCCCCAATCGCGCTTCCCCGCCCACCGGTAAGACTTGCTCCGCCCACAACCGCAGCGGCTATCACCGTGAGCTCATACCCGGTGCCCGTGCTCGTGGAGGCTGTGCCAAACCGACCCAGGGAAACCATCCCTCCCACTCCGGCCGCCAGCCCTGCCAGAGCGTAGGTGCGCAGCTTTATCCACCCCACCCGCAACCCGCTAAAGCGCGCGGCTTCCTCATTGCCCCCTATCACATAGGTTTCCCGTCCGGCCACCATCAGCCGAAGATAAAACCAGCCCGCAGCCACGCAGATCAGCATGATGATGAGCGGCATCGGCTGCAGTCCAAGCATCTCAATGCGCATGAACTCGGTGGTGAACGCGGGCGGAAGCACCTTGCCGGCCGATGGCAATGTCTTCTGGGGGGGCAGAACATTGGCCAAACCACGAAAAATACTCATCGTGCCCAGCGTCACGATAAAGGGATGCAAATTGAGACTCACTATAAGTCCCCCATTGACCAGCCCGCAGAGCAGACCAACCCCCAAGGGCACCAAAATGGCGATCGGCAGCACCACCACCGCCGAGGCCTCCGGGGGCAAATTCTGCAATGCGGCCGCCCCGCCCAGCGCCGCAAGCGCCATGATCGAACCCACCGATATGTCGATCCCTCCAGTGATTATCACTATCGTCACCCCAATAGCCATGATCGCGTAATACGACATCGGTGTCGCAATCCCGTCGATCAGGTTGTCAAAGTTTAAAAATGTGTTCGGCCTTCCCGGCGCCGCATCCTGCCACCCGTAGATAGCTAAGATGCCTCCCAAAAGCAGCACCACCACGATCAAACCCAACTCCTGGGCTATCGAGCGTCGGGCTGGCTTTGACCCCGTCGGCGCGGGTTGCGTAGCCTGGGGAGATGCGGCGGCGGCGGATGACATGTCAGCGGGGAACTTTCAAGTTGTTACGGTCGTTTGACGGATCAGCTAACGGGAGACACGCTTGAAGTTGCGCCAATTCTTTGCGCAATGGAAGCGAAATCGAATCCGTCAATAAGCCAGCGAATTGGCTCAAACCATCTTTGACCAAGAGTCTTTCTCGGCTATCTCGCGATAAATTACGCGCGAGAAAGATTTCGTGCGTTCCACGCCGCGCCATAGGCGCCCGCCCATTCACCGAGAGCACCCGGCACAATGCCAACGCGGCGGCCCGCGGGGCGCCATTCGATTTCGTCAAGATAGATCGTCAATGGCTCGAACAGGATCGGTCCCGCTTTTGTGATGCCACCCCCGATAATAACGATTTCGGGGTCGAGGATATTGATGAACGAAGTGATCGCCCGAGCCAGAATTCGAAGAGATTTTTCCCAGATGACAGTGGCGTCGGCATCGCCGGCGCAATGCGCTTCGACGATTTCCCGTGTGGACGAAAAGCGTCCATTGCTTCGGACTCCGACGGTATAGTTTCCAATGGCGGCTTCGAGTGAGCCGGGCGTTCCGAAGATGCTTCGCTCGACGCCCTCGGTTACGGAGACATGACCGAGATGACCCGCGCGACCGAACGAGCCCTTTAACAACCGGCCATCACTGAGGATTGCGCCGCCAACGCCCGTGCCAAGCGTAAGAAGGATGGCATCTTTGGCGCCCTTGGCCGCGCCCTGCCAGACCTCGCCCAGGAGAGCTGCGTGAGCATCATTGAGCACCGGCACCTCGCGTTCGAGAAAAGCACCCCAATCAAACCCTTCGATTCCGTGCATCTTCCCCGGCTGATAAGCTATCGAGCGTCCGTCCTTTGCCGCGACGCCCGGCGCAGCTATGCCCACACACGTTTCCGGAGCGTCCGCTTCGCGCAACATGCGGCGGACGGTTTCTGCGAATGCTGGCGCGCCCGCTGTCGGCCTGTCGCCTGTCTCGCTGATCCGCTGTGTGAGCACTTTTCCGTCAGCGGAGAACGCGCCCATTTTGATCTGTGTGCCCCCGATGTCGATTCCGATGAGTTGATGCATTTTGTTTTCTTAGGGATTGCTCAATGAATGATCAAATCGGTTGTTTACAGAAAGTTGCGAATGCGCTTATGCTGACGGTTCTATGGCTGATGCAGCCGTCCCCCCTGTGCTTTGCTTTGGTGAAATCCTATGGGATTGCCTGCCTCGCGGGCTTTTCCCGGGCGGTGCTCCGATCAACGTAGCGTATCATCTGCAGAAACTCGGCTTGACCGCGTATCCCGTTACTGCCGTCGGCGCAGATTTTCTTGGGCAGGAACTGGTTCGACGACTCGAGCAATGGGGTCTGGATTCCCGTTTTGTGAACGTCTTGCCAGACAAACAAACAGGCGTTGTGCGCGCGCACATCCAGCCCGACCGCAGTGCAAAATACGAAATCGTGGAAGATGTTGCTTGGGATTGGATTGAGCCAGACGAAGAGGTTCTCGAGATGGCGGCCCGGGGTGCCTCGCTGCTATTTGGCACATTGGCGCAACGTTCGGAGCACAACCGCAAGCAATTGGCTGCTGTGCTAGGAAAAATAAATGGCGGGCTTCGAATCTACGACGTCAATCTGCGACCGCCATTTGACGATGCCGAACTAATCAGGCATTTGGCCGGCCAAGCCGATTTGATTAAGCTCAACGATGAGGAATTGGAAGTGGTCGCACACGGCCTTTATCCGACGCTTTCTCTTGATAAGGCTGCGGGCGAGTATGCCGCCCAGGTCGGCACTCGGCGCCTTTGCGTCACAGCCGGTGCGCGCGGCGCAGGCCTGCTTGACGGTGACAAGTGGCATTGGGTTGACGGCCGGACGGTGGTGGTAAGGGACACGGTCGGCGCGGGCGACTCTTTTCTTGCGGCGCTGATTCACGGACTTGTTGGCCCAGTCCGCCGAACTCCTGATGAAATCTTGACGCGCGCCTGCCGGTTGGGCGAGTTCGTCGCCTCAAGCGATGGAGCAACGCCGCAATATTCGGTCGCTCCGGACGGCACCGTTTATTCGCAGTAGCGGGCTCCAACGACGCCGGGCGTCACGGAGATATTAAATATGAAAGACAAATCGCCGCCATTTGATGCTGGCAGCGGGACAGCGGGGCAGCCTCACAAAAAGACCCTAACGAGCGCGAAGGACAATCTTTTGGTTGAGACGTGGGAGGCCACCGCCGAAGACATAACCCCGGGCGTCCCGGCCTGGTCAGTGAAGAAAATGACATTGCACGGTGGAAGGCAGGAGGGCGTGGACATAATTGTTGTCGATAATGGGAGACTGAAGTTCACGGTTTGTCCAACTCGCGGCATGGGCGTGTTGTCCGTCGCAATGGACGACGTGTTTCTGGGGTGGAATTCGCCTGTCAAGGAAGTGGTCCATCCGGCGCTAATAAACTTGCAGAGTCGCGGCGGACTCGGCTGGCTCGAGGGTTTCAACGAATGGATGGTTCGTTGCGGGTTGGAGAATAATGGCCACCCAGGTCTCGATAAGTTCATCAACAATGTGGGTGACGAGTCGACTATGGAGCTTACGCTCCACGGAAAGATTGCTAACATTCCTGCAAGCGAAGTTGAGGTTGTTATCGATGCGCAATCCCCGCATCGCATTCGGGTGCGTGGGCGTGTCGATGAACGCATGTTCTATGGCCCGAAACTCGAGATGCAAACGGAAATCTCTTCCATTCCGGGCTCTAATAGCTTCCAGATCGCAGACGTGATCACGAATCGCGGTTCCGACGAACAGGAGTTTCAAGTTCTTTACCATGCCAATTACGGGCCGCCGCTCCTCGAGGAAGGAGCTTCGTTTGCAGGCGCCGTCCAGAGAGTCACACCGTTCAACACGCACGCCGCAAAGGATATTGCCCGTTACGCGGAGTATAAGGGGCCGCAGTTGGGATTCATCGAGCAGGTTTACTGTATTCGCCCCTTGGCGGACGCCGAAGGACGCGCCCTGATCATGCTCCAAAACAGGACGCGCGACAAGGCGGTCTCAATGGCTTACCCCGTGAGCGAACTTCCTTATTTGGCGCTTTGGAAGAACACGAACGCCGAGAGCGAAGGCTACGTCACCGGGCTTGAGCCAGGTACGGGGTTCCCCAACAACCGGCGAATTGAACGCAAATTCGGACGTGTACCGAAACTGGCGCCGGGCAAGAGTTACAGCGCTAAAATCGACTTCACGATCCACGTCTCCGCGGATGAGGTTGCGGCGGTTGCTGATCGCATTGCCACGCTTCAAGGTGGAGTCCAGCCGGTATTGGACGATCACCCGGAAGATAAGGACTGACAAGATCTCCCCGCCTTTTGACGATAATGACAATGGCTGTCCGTTTGAAAAATCCTTGAGAAACACCTCCCGTTCTCTGGGGAATGTCTCGGCCTGACGTTCCGGTGCTCCGCGCGCGGAACGCATGGATCCACGGGGCCGCTCGCGCCCGCTTCTGCTTGACAGCGCGATCACGGGCGATCAAAAGCCTTGCAAGATAAAGCTGGCGCTCGACGCTGGGATTCCGGGCGCCCGGGGGACAAACTCGTTCCCTTGCGTCCTCAATTGTTTAGCACTGTCCCGGCGACTTCGTGCACCGCTCGCCGGCGGTGCACGAAACCTAACTTGCTGGCTGTTCCCCTGTGGAGACGGCCGACGTTCGGCGTGAGAGAGAAGCAATATGCAAACGACAGAGGACAGTTCCGCGGAAAAAGAGAAGGATTTCAAAAGGCAGGACATGGTATGGACCCGGATCTACTACGGCCGGGACGTGATGGAGCGCATCATCGATACCATCGACGTCAAACGTGCCCTGAGCCAGCGGTTTTTCCTGCGCTACACGCTGCGGGCCGCCATGGCCGGCATAATCATCTGCCTGATGTACGTCTTTGTGTTCAAGATCAAAACCGATCTGGGCCCTGACTTTAATCCCGCCCTGGGCAAATACCTGACGGGTCTTAGCTTTAGCATGGCGCTGGTGTTCATCTACTTCACGAATTCGGAGTTGCTCACCAGCAATTTCATGTATTTCACCGTGGGAGGTTATTACGACAAGGTAACCTGGGGCGACACGATGAAGATCTGGGGTATGTGCCTGATCGGCAATATACTGGGCATTGTGCTTATCGCCGTTCTGGTGTGGAGCTGTGGAATGCTCAGTGATGATCTTGTTGAAAACCTGGTGCATACCGTGAATGACAAAACCGTAAACAGCGGCGCCTGGTTGATTTTTGTCAAAGGCATGTTTGCGAATTACTTCATCAACGTATCGGTGATTGTCGCAATGATCGTAAAAGAGTATTTTGCAAAGATTGTGGTGCTGATGATGGGGGTGACCGTGTTTGCCTTCATGGGCTATGAACACGTCGTCGCCAATTCCGCCCTGTTCGCGATGGCGCTGCTGGAACAACCCGAGAGTGTCAATGTGCTGCAAATTGGCAAAAACTTCCTATTCTCCTTTATCGGCAACTACGTTGGCGGTGGGCTTGCGGTCGGTCTATTCTACGCCTATCTGAACGACCACCGGGGGGACCCTTCTCGCCAGAGGGCCTGATCTGCGGTCGAGCCCGTTCCGGTGCGGCCCGGACGTGGCGGCCCAACAAGGTGCGCGAGCGCAGCGAAATCTTAAACCGTCGGGCGATAGTTCCCGACGAGCTCTTGCAATCGGCCTGTAATTTGACCGAGCGAGCAATGTTCGACCGTTCGAATCAACTCTGCAAAGACATTGACACCCGTCTCGACGGCCGCGGTTAGGTCGTCGAGCGCGCGCTCCGAGTCCTTGTCATGGCGGCGCTTGAATTCGCGGAGCCGCTCCACCTGCAACAGCTTCTTTGGGCGCGGCGTGCGCACCACTTTCACCGCGGGAAGATCAGGCGCCTCGTTCCAATACCGATTCAGACCGACGATCGGTCTTGTGCCGTCATTCACCTGACTCTCGTAACGGTGCGCCGATGTCTGGATCTGACTTCGCTGGTATCGATGCTCGATCGCCTCGATTACGCCGCCGAAGCGGTCGATCTCACGAAATTCCGCCAGGATGCCCTTCTGGACTTCCCGCTCGATGATCTTCATTCCGGGGCTGCCGCCAAAGGTGTTCATCATCGTCTTGAACAGTCCGGTTTCCTCGAGCAAGATTGCTTGCGCATGCGCTGCGAGCCGCGCGTATTCTTCGCCCGGCGTCGTGAACGGCTCGTCGGCGCTGTTGCTGTGGCAGGAGTTTGTGCCATTGATGCAGGCAAGCATTAACTCGATCGCCGTTCGGGTGATGTTATTCTTGAATTCCTGTGCGATCAGGGAGCGGCCACTGGTTTGTGTGTGCAGCTTGAAAAGCTGAGACCGCTCATCAGCTCCAAAAACGTCCCGCATCCCGATGGCCCAGAGTTTCCGGCAGACACGCGCAAGCGCCGCATATTCGATGTCCAGTCCGCAATCGAGAAAGAACGAGAGCCGCGGCCCGAATCGATTCACGTCGAGGCCGCGGCGGCACAATAGTTCGACATAGGCGAAACCGTTCGACAGGGTGAAGGCTGCCTGCTGCACGGGCGTCGCACCCGCCTCGGCGATGTGATAGCCGCTGATCGAGATCGGGTACCAACGCGGCATGTGTTCGGTCGTGAAAGAGATCGTGTCTCCCAGAAAGCGAAGCGAGGCTTGCAGCGGGAAGATGATTTCGTTCTGTGCCTGCACCTCCTTGAAGATGTCTGCCTGTGTTGTTCCGCGAAGCTTCGCGAGAACGCGCGGGCCCAGCCGGCGTTTCGCGGATGCCACATACATGGCGAGGATGATCGGCGAAGGAGCGTTGATGGTCATCGAGACGGAAAAATGCGGATCATCCAGCCGAAAGCCCTCATAGAGCCGTTGCATGTCGTCGATGGTGTCAACGGCCACGCCGCCTTCGCCGATTTTGCCGAAGACGCCGTCCGCATCGCTGTCGAGGCCGTAGAGCGTCGGCCCGTCGAAAGCCGTGCTCAGGCGGACGGATTCCTGCTGACGTGTGAGAAAGCGGAAGCGTTCGTTCGTGTCTTCGGCCAGTCCAAGACCCGCGAAGAGACGGGTGGGCTCCTCGGCCGCCGATGCCTTCTTTGCGTTGCGCGGCTCCTTCGCCTCCGCGGCGTGCTGGCCGCTTAGATAAAGTTCGCGATAAGCTCCATTCACGAAGGGAAACTCGCCGGGCGGTCCTTCGCCGAAGAGGAACCTTGCAAGTTCGCCAGGTTCGTCCGTCAAAGGAAGTGCCACCCGCGGGAGCCTCAGTCCGGTCGGAGCGCTGACGGTTCCGATTTTCTTGCGGAGTCTGTTCCAGCGCCGAAGCAGATCGCCTCGAAACTGAGGATCCTTCCTCGCGCGATCCGCTTGCTGGTCCACGAAGCTCTCGTGACGCTCGACCGCATCCGCGATTTCTGAAAGCGCGCTCACACTCCTATTTTTGCATTTGCTCCACCAAGCTGAAAAGCTCATCAACCCCGGCATCTCGGTGCCGGCTGGCTATGGTTGCGACCAGTCTCTGCTCGCGGGCATTGAAACCGAGGCGCTGCCCGACCTCGGAGCGAGCCGTGCGCGCGCCGGGTGCATCAGCCTTGTTGAGGACAACGATGTCAGCGGAATCGAGCATGACAACTTTTTGCAGCTGAAGCCGGCTTCCGTATTCGGGGCTCATCACGAACACGCGCTGGTCCACCAAGTTGCGAGAGAAGGGCGCCGCTTCCTGCCCGATGCCGGTCGTTTCGATCAAGACAATGTCAAATCCTGCACGCTTGAGGGTTCGAAGCCAAGGGCCGGTCGCGGGCGAGAGTCCTCCAGTCGCGCCGCGGGTCGCGAGGCTGTGCATGAAGACGCGGTCGTCCTGCGAGTAGATCATTGCGGCCCGATCCCCAAGCAGCGCGCCTTTGCCCAGCGCACTTGGATCGTGCGAGAGAATCGCAATCCGTTTTTCGCGATCAGTACGAAGAAAGCGAAGAACCAATTCGTCAATCAGCGTGGTCTTACCCACTCCACCGGGTCCGCTGACACCGATCACGATCGCCTGACGTCGCGTTCGAGTTCCCACTGTGTTGCGTGTGAAACGATGGACGATCTTCTCACGTGACGGCCCCGCGCTCTTCCCGCGGCCATAGCGCTCCTTAACAAATCGAATTATCTCATCGAATGGCGTTCCCGCGAAGAAAATGCGATCCACCCCTCGCCGCTGCATGACGGCGGCATCCGCTTTCGTAATCGTGCCTCCTCCTCCGCCAAATACTCGGATATGGCTCGCGTTTTCTTTCCGAAGAAGCGCGAGCACTTCGGAAAAAAACTCCACATGCCCGCCGTTGTAGCTCGATATCCCAATTGCACGCACGTTCTCCTGGATTGCGGCGCGTGCGATGTCCCGGGCCGATCGGTGATAGCCGAGATAGATCACCTCGATCCCGATTCGGATGAATTCCATGTTGATCGTCAGGATCGCGCTGTCGTGTCCGTCACAAATCGGTACAGCTGTCAAGATCCGGATCGGTTCCGCCATATGCCTTCAGCGAGTGTCGCCTGCCCGGATAATGTCCCGATTGAGTGGGTTCAGGATGATCAAAAATGGGTAATGCGAAACACGAACGGCGTTGTTGCCATGGGAGGACGGCGATCGGGAAGACTCGGCCGCGCTAACAGCATGCAAACGTGGTCAGATTAGTTCATTTACGATATTCTCGAAGAGCTCTTGGCGTCCGCTTCCATGCTGGACCGGGTCCGGCCGGCTCATTGCGTATTTTTCGAGGGAGGCGAAATCCTCCTTGCCCGCTTCGATGGATGCGCCAATACCGGTGTCCCAGGACGCGTAACGATTCTTCAGCATTTCGGCCAGACGGCCATCGGCGCGAATTGCCGCCGCTATTTTCAAGCCCCGGGCGAAGGCGTCCATCCCGCCAATGTGCGCATAGAAGAGATCGACCGGCTCAAAGCTTTCGCGCCGCACTTTCGCGTCGAAGTTTAGTCCGCCCGTGGTGAACCCCCCCATCTTCAGGACGATCAGCATCACTTGGGCAGTCAGGTAGAGACTGGTCGGAAACTGATCGGTGTCCCAGCCGATCAATTCATCGCCCGTATTGGCGTCAACCGATCCAAGCGCTCCGGCGGCAGCGGCGACGTCGCATTCATGCTGCATGGTGTGGCCGGCCAGCGTGGCATGATTTGTCTCCAGATTGAGTTTGAAGTGTTCGAGGAGGCCGTACTCTCGCAGGAAGTTTAGACAGGCCGCCGCATCGGAATCGTATTGATGTTTGGTCGGTTCCTTGGGTTTCGGTTCGATATAGAAGGGTCCCTTGAAGCCGATCTGCTTTTTGTAGCCGACGGCCATGTGCAGGAACTTCGCGAGGTGCTCAACCTCCCTTTTCATATCTGTGTTCCAGAGGCTTGAGTATCCCTCCCGCCCTCCCCAAAAGGTGTAGCCTTCGCCGCCGAGTTCATGCGTCACCTCGATCGCCTTCTTCACTTGCGCAGCCGCATAGGCGAAGACATCGGCGTTTGGACTGGTAGACGCACCGTGGCAAAAGCGAGGATTGACAAAGAGGCTGGCCGTGCCCCAGAGGAGCTTGATCCCGGTGCGCTGCTGCTCTTCCTTGAGCACCTTAACGACTGCGTCGAGATTTCGGTTCGACTCGGCGAGGCTGGCGCCTTCCGGCGCAACGTCCCGGTCGTGAAAAGCGTAGAAAGGTGCTCCCAGTTTTTCGATGAATTCGAACGCCACGCGCGCCCGATTGCACGCGTTCTCCACGGAGTTCGAGCCGTCATCCCAAGGACGAATGGCGGTTCCGACGCCGAACGGGTCGCTCAGCACATTCCGGAAAGTGTGCCAGTAAACCACGGAAAAGCGGAGATGATCGGCCATCGTCTTTCCCTCGATAACTTCGGTGGCATTGTAATGTTTGAAGGCGAGCGGGTTTTTTGAGGATGGACCTTCGTAGGGGATCTTGCTGATTTCTGGAAATGCGGGGTTCATAGGCGTGCCGCTGAATTGTTTCTGGAAATTGGCTGGAACGGAAGAAATTAGTAGCGAGATTTTAAGGTGGCTCCGACGACGCAGATGCGCCTGCGAGAGGACTGTCGGCGCGAATTGGTTCTATTACTCCCTCGAAAAGGATACTAAATTCTTGAGATATGAAAAGATTGCCAGCCCTCCTGCTCGTCACCTTCTGCCTGGCGAACGGTTTTGCACAGCAGAGTCCTGATACGCTCTACGGTTCATTGTTTCAGAACGTGCAAATGCACGAAGTCTTTCCTGATCAAAAGACTTTTGTGGACTGCGTTCCCATCCGCAAGCCGTCCGAAATAATGGCTGAATATCAGCGCCTTGTAAAGGAACCCACGTTCGACCTGAAAGCGTTTGTCGCAAGGAATTTCACGCGTCCGCCAGACCCGGATGATATTACGACCCACATCAAGAGACTGTGGCGAGTATTGCGGAGAGATCCTTCTAAGCCCGTAGAAGGGAGTTCCTTACTCCCCTTGCCCTATTCGTACATCGTTCCCGGTGGCCGTTTCGATGAGATTTATTACTGGGACTCATACTTCACCATGTTGGGACTAAGAGAGAGCGACGAAATCGACATGATAGAGAACATGATCAAGAATTTCGCATCTCTGATTGACCGGTACGGATTTATTCCGAATGGAAATCGGTCTTATTATCTCAGCCGCTCGCAACCCCCTTTCTTCTCGCTTATGGTGGAATTGTTAGCGGAGGTAAAGGGGAACGAAGTGTATGAGGAATATCTACCGGCATTGCAAAAAGAGTATAATTACTGGATGGATGAAACCGGCCCTACGAAACATATCGTTAAGATGCCGGATGGCAGTGTCTTAAATCGGTATTACGACCAGTTGGATACCCCGCGGCCGGAATCATACCGTCAAGATGTGGAGACCAGTGAAGCGTCGAAAGAAGATCCGAAAGTCATATTCCGCAATCTTCGCTCGGCGGCAGAGAGTGGCTGGGATTTCAGCAGTCGCTGGTTCGCACGATGGCCAAAATATCACTACGATTAAGACAACCGATGTGGTACCGGTTGATCTCAACTGCCTCCTCTATCATCTAGAAGTTACATTGGCGAGGGCGTTCAGAGTGAGAAGTGACGCCGCGAGGAATGATCTCGCGCTTGCAAGAGAGTTTGACGAAAGAGCCGAACAAAGAAACGATGCGATCAATAAATACTGTTGGTCACCTGATGCCAACTGGTATGTTGATTGTGATACCAAGGGCAAACTCAGCCGCGAAATCACGCTGGCTGGAGCAGCACCTCTATTCTTTTAGATTGCGCCAACAGAACGGATAGAAGGTATCGTAAAAGTTCTGAAAGAAAATTTCCTTCAACCCGGTGGTGTGGTGACAACCCTTAAGGAGACAAAAGAGCAGTGGGATGCTCCCAACGGCTGGGCTCCACTCCAGTGGCTCACCATTAAAGGACTGCAGAACTATGCACAGGACGCGCTCGCCAAAGATATCGCCGAACGCTGGATTAGCCTGAACGTCAAAGTATTCAAGCAAACCGGCAAGTTAATGGAGAAATATGATGTGAAGGACATTACTAAACTGGCCGGCGGAGGTGAATACCCAGGACAGGATGGATTTGGATGGACGAATGGTGTTTTGTTGAAGCTGATCAGTTTGTATGGAGTGCCGAACGAGTAGCAAGCCTCCCGCCGCGTGCGTGTGGCGGATTTCGATCAATCGCGAGTGAGAGGCGGCTCCCGAAAAGAGCTAGCTTACGCGACGGTTTGCATCCGGATGCTTTAGATCGAACTTCCTCAAGCAATGTCAGACACTCCATCGATTCATCCCGACGTTCGGATTGGCCACGTGCATCTCAAGGTGGCCGACCTGGACCGCGCGCTGGCATTTTACTGTGGCGTGCTCGGCTTCCAATTGACGCAACAATACGGCCGAGCCGCCGCGTTCATTTCGGCGGGCGGCTATCATCACCACATCGGGCTCAACACGTGGGAAAGTCTGGGCGGCTCTCCGCCTCCGCGCGGCAGCACGGGGCTTTACCACCTGGCGATTCTTTATCCGACGCGGGCTGAGCTTGCCGGCGCCCTGCTTCGCCTGGTACGCGCGGGCATTTCGCTCGACGGCGCGTCAGACCATGGGGTGAGCGAAGCGCTTTATCTGCGCGATCCCGACGATAACGGCGTCGAACTTTACTGGGATCGCCCGCGCGAAAAGTGGCCGCGGGCCGCCGATGGCGCAGTCGAAATGTTCACGCGCTCGCTCGATCTCGACAATTTGCTCGCTGAAACACGGTCTCAAAGCGGCAGCTAGCATGCACACCAAAGCCAAAAACTCTACGTCTGTAAAAGTTCGTGCCGCAGGCGCTGTAATGGGCGCGTTGATCGGCGACGCGCTGGCGGTTGGCCCTCATTGGTATTACGATCTCGACGAGCTAAGGCGCGATTACGGGGATTGGATCACCGGTTATACTGACCCCAAGCCGCATCGCTACCACGCTGGACTGAAAGCTGGGCAGCTTTCGCAAGCCGGCATCATCACGACGATGCTGCTGCGCTCCGTGGTGGATAAGGGCGGCTATGAGGAAGACGACTTTTGCCGCCGCCTCGATGAGGAACTCTTTCCGCAACTGGACGGCAAGCCAATGAGCGGACCCGGCGGATACACCAGCCAATCGATCCGGGAAGCGTGGCGCCGGCGTGTCGAGCAGAAGAAGTCATGGAAAGAAACCGGCGGTCATGCCGATACCACCGAAGCTGCGGAACGCGCTCTGGTGCTGGCTGCGCGTTATGCCAAAGACCCGGCAAAAGTGGCAAAGACAGTTAGATCGAATTGCCTTCTGACGCAGGCTGACGAGGCCATTGGTGCGATGACCACCGCGTATTGCTGCGTGCTGGCTCTGCTCGTGAGCGGCGAGAAACTTGATCCATTCCTATTCGACAAGATGATGGACCTGGTGAAGACGGGCGATCTGCCCTTTAACGCTGTCATGACCGGAAAAGTCCAGCCACCCAAGCCGGACGACATCGACCTGCCGCGGGCCGGACTGTTCTCCTCGCCCGACGCATTGCTGACCCATTCCTACATGGCCGAAGCGGCACTTGATGCAGGCATCAAGATCGAGCCCGCTTGGAAAGTGTCCATCGTTTACGGAATGCCCTGCGCGATCTATCACCAGC
This sequence comes from uncultured Verrucomicrobiae bacterium, assembly GCA_963847295.1. GTDB lineage: Bacteria > Verrucomicrobiota > Verrucomicrobiia > Chthoniobacterales > Terrimicrobiaceae > DASTFP01. The sequence continues at coordinate 92,480 of CAWJZG010000020.1, read as the reverse complement.
TTCCGGCTGCTTATTACCTGGCCGCCCGCTTTCCCGGGGACTTCGAGTCGGCGGTGCTGCACGCTCTCAACGGCGGCGGGCAGAATCAGGCTCGCTGCATTCTCACCGGCGCACTTGTCGGTGCGCAGGCCGGACTTGCCGGTATTCCACAACGCTTTCTCGATGGGCTTGAAAACGCTTCTGAGCTGACCGCACTTGCCCGCAAGCTCGGAGATCAATCGGAACACGGAGCAGTGAAGACTATATGAATACGTTTCTTATTCCGCGCCGAGGACCAGGCCTGGCGGGAGAGATTCTCCGAAGAAGCCCGCGCGGTCGGCGCGTTCGACCGGCACGAATCTTCGTATTCTTTCGACTTTCAATGCAGCTACGCCGGATTTTTCAAGTTTTGAGGCGATCCTTTCGCGGAGAGATCTCGGGAGATCGAGGTCCGGATTGTCGATCACACGCGCGGCGCGGAGAAACAGGGTCTGGATTTCCGCCAGTTCGGGCTCGTCCCAGTCGAGGTGGCACAGCGCCTCGTAGGCGCGTTCGACAGAGTCCGGCGGGATGATGTTCTCCACTCCCGCGTAAAGCGGAGTGCGGTTGAGAAGGAGTCCGAGCGAGACAAGATACGGGGCACAATGCTGCCTGTGTTCGGCGAGATTCTGAACGGTCTCAAGAAAGCGGGTTATCAGATCGATCTTGATATTCTGGCGGATTCTTTCGAGTGATCCGGCGAGGCGGACGAGCTCGGGAGCCGGGCCTTTCTGAGTGGCGAGCTTCGGCAACTCGGGCACAAGGATTGTTTCCTGCCGTTCGTGGCTCAACCCTCCTGCGACGCGCCTCCAGAGGATATATTGCTGGAGTTGGATGCGCTTGCCCGGGAAAGCGAGACCGTCGGTCTGAATTTGCCACAACTGGTCGATGCGGGACTCGTCGCCATCTGCGCCAAAGCCGGGACGGAGAAGAAAACCGGCCAGGATCAGCCAAGTTTCTTCGTGCTCGATCGATTCCTTGCGACATTCAATGTGCTCGTGAAGGGTCGTCCAGAGCTCGCGAATGAGTACCCAATTCCAGTTGGCCTTTGGCGCTCCAAGAGTGTGTTCAAGACTCTTGAGAAGATTCGTTGCGCTGAGTTTGTCTCGCCTATTTAGGGGCTGGGAAAAGAGGGAGCTGATGCGCGTGCGAGCGGCAGCCAGCCGGGCATCCTCAACGCCAGGGTCCAGGCGAGCGCTGGTCATCCTTGTCCCGGCTGGCATCCTTGCCGGACTCGTGCGTGCGCAGGTTGAACTCGAGCGGCCAAGATTGCTTCACGCGAGGGTCTGCGCTTACGCAGGAAACCTGAAGCAAACCGAGTTCGTTCATTTTGGCTGACAGCGTGACCGGCAGCCGATCACCTCCGGCATGAGGTCGCCGGACTGTTGCGACGGTCTGGAGAGGAGGGAGCCGATGGAAATCTTGATCGTTCAATGGCACGAGCGATCCCGCTTCGTCCGTGCCGTGGCGAGTCGAATAATACGGCTGGAAACGGACTGGATGGTTGAGACGAAGCTCCAGGCCCGGCTGGGAAATGTTGAACTCCTCTTCGGCTTCGGCACCGCGTGGAAGAATGCAGACAAGAGCTGCTTGTTGACCATCCTTGGTTTGCCGCTGCTGGACTTCGAGGTAGACCGCGCGAGCTGCACCTGCCTCGATGCGTTCGGCGCGCCGTTGCAGAAGGCTGCCAAAGCGCGCGGCTCCCCTTGCCACGGCGAGATCTGGCTCGGGATTATCGAGAATTTGCGGCTGGTCGCCTCCTTGCCACTTGGCGATCTGCTGTTGGAGCCGATGGCGCAGCGCTTCGGGACGGAGCGAGCCTCCATTGAAGAGAATGGCGTCCGCGCGAGGCCGGCCGCGAAGAAAGTCCGCCAGGTAACGTGTAACTGCGCTGTCTGCGGCATAGGGGAGCGCCCATTCCCTGAGCGCGGCTTGCGTCCGGGAAGGGCGGTCGTCCGCGTTGCATTCAGGGAAAAAGCCATCCAGCGCGATCGACTCAACTTCTGCACGACCGATGCGCGCGGTGAGCGTCTTGCCCAGCAAGCTTGACCCCTGTGAGGGAATCGATACTGAAAAGTCCTCTCCAGCCGGACCTGCGAGGCAGCGTTCCTTCAGATCCCGGCATCGCGCAACCAGAAAGTTCCACTGAGAGGGAGAAAGCGGTTCGCTTGCGAGGCGCGGCTCGATGTGGTGTGCGATAGCAAGATCGATGTTGTCGCCTCCGAGCAGCAGATGATCGCTGACGGCGACGCGCTTGATATGCGGAAGGGAAGAGCCGGACTTGCGGCTGATCTCGAAGAGACTGAAATCGGAAGTCCCCCCGCCGATGTCGATGACGATGACATGAAAGGCGCCGGTTTTAGGAAGCTTCAAAGGATCAGGCGACGCATGCTGTTCGAGCCAGCGGTAAAACGCGGCTTGAGGTTCCTCCAAGAGGCGGACGTTGTCAGGAAACCGCGCTTGGCCGGCGGCATCCAGGGTGAGCCGCTGAGCCACCGCGTCGAATGATGCGGGAACGGTAATGGTGATTTCTTGATTGAGAAAAGGCGCTTCGTCTCGAGCAAATCGCGCATCCCAGGCTCCACGCAGGTATTCGAGCAGCAGCGCGGACGCCTGGATGGGCGAGATTCTCTTTTCGACGGGGATTTCGTCCGATCGCCATGGCAGAAACGGAGCGTTGCGGTCCACGGCGTGATGGCAGAGCCACGACTTGGCGGAGTGGGCCACGCGACCCGGCGATTCCGAAGCCTTCTTCCTCGCGAAGCGTCCGGAAATCCATTCGCGGCCGCTGAATTGTGTTCCGAGCATCTGTGCGGCCTCGCTCTCTGAAGGCAGATAGAGAAATGATGGTAGAGTCAGCGACTCGGAGAGAGCGGCGAGCGCTTCCCACTGCGGAACGGGAAACGTTTCACTTTGCGAAGCCTCTGCCTCGAGCGGAACGAACGCCATGGCACAATTGGTGGTGCCAAGGTCGATGCCGATGCTAAACTTGGCGCGCGACATGTAAGAATTTTAACCGCGGATTACGCGGATTGAACGGATGGATCCTGGATTATTCGCGAAATCCGCGGTCATGGCTTTTGAAAGGGTCTTGCCGGACGATACGCTTCCATTCGAGCTTGGCATTCTTGAAGTTTATTAGTATCGCAAGCTGGAGACCCGTAACGGCAAGATAACCCGCCATTTGTGCGCTGTGAGTCTCGGTAAAGGCTGAGACCACCTTGGGATCAACGATCACACTTCCATCCACAATGAGATCTGGGATCAGCGTTCCGACATTGATACCTCGATAGATTACCGGGAACTGCCTCTGTTGTTCGACCAGGTGGCCGGCTGCCTTTAGTTCCAGCACGAGCGCGTTCTCGTAGATCCTCTCGTCGAGCCCTGGCTTGAGCGTGTTCAGCACTTGCATTGCCGCGCCGATGATTTCCCTGCTGAGCTCTTCGTGAATCAAACTCATCTAATCCAATAGCGCCCGATTGCCGAGAAAGAGAACTACTGTTTTATCCGCCGAATCCGCGCGATCCGCGGTCAAGATTCTTCCAGTCATTCCATGCGCACTTGGAATTCGACTTTCCAGCGGCGATCTGAGCCGGTGTGTTTCATCCAAAGCTCGAGGTTGCCGAGCTCGGTGACTAAGGGATTGATTTGGACGGGGATTGGCTGGCCTTCGGGGAAACCTTCTATCGCAGGCAGCGTTAGCTCGATGCGGCTGGTTTCTTCGAGGTCGCGCTCCGCATTCGGGATGATCTGTCCGGGCGCGTCTCCACTTCGCACTTCCGAGGCGAAGAAGCGGAAATCTGCCGGCTGACCGGTTGTCAATCCGAATTGCTGTCCCTCGATTAGCAATTCACTCCCTTCTTCCATGCCTTGTGGAACGATGCAAAGGGCTTTTATGGGAGGCTTGAAGCCAGGTATGGCGGGCATGGAGGTTTCCAAACCGATGTAGTACGAACGCGCCGTGCCCGCCTTGATGCGGATTCCCTTTCCGGTTGCGCGATTGCGCCCGTAGAGCGCGGCGCCTTTGGCCACAGCCAGATCGGGTTGATATCCTGCGAGCTCACGGGCTGGCTTGCCTTCATTCCAAGAAGTCAGGAGATCCAGCACGCGCTTCCGGATTGGAGCCGCGTTGAAGACGCCGCCGTTGAAAAGCACGGCGGTTGGCTTGAGATAGTCGGAGGCTTCGCTATGGGACCCGACGAGCGCCTTGAGGGCGTCGCTGGATTTCACGTTCATCAAGCTTCGTGTCAGGAACCTGGCGAGGTGCTTGCTGACGACGGGATCCGACGCATACGGCAGGCCGAATTCCTGCAAACCCGCGCTGCGCGTTTCCGTTGGAAGATCCGTCACCTTGGTGATCGGGAAAAACCCGTCCAGAACGATCTGCTCGAGGGTCGTTCGGTCCAGAGTGGTCGAGACGGTTTTGGCAAGCAGGCTTGATCCGCGTGAAGGGACCGGGATTGGCGCTTGTTCCAGCGCTTCGTTGTTGAAGAGATCTATCTTCGCCTGGCTTGCAGCGTGGATCAGCGTGAGGAACTGCCACGAGTCGATCGACTTTCCGGCAGCTTCGAGCTGCGCTTGCAGAGTGTAGGCCAGCGCCAGGTCCATGTTGTCGCCGCCAAGCAGGATGTGTTCGCCCACGCTGATGCGCTCGACTTCGAGGTCGCCATTCTTTTCGCTGATTGCGATCAGGCTAAAGTCGGCAGTTCCGCCACCCACATCACAGACAAGAACAATGTCCCCGGTGCTGACCTGGCTTCGCCATGCGCTGCCGGCCTGGGCGGTCCAAGCATAGAATGCCGCTTGCGGCTCTTCGAGCAGGACGACCTTGCCGAGACCTGCGGCCTCAGCCGCCTCGGCGGTCATGTTCCTGGCGACCTCGTCGAAGGACGCCGGAACGGTGAGAACGATTTGGCCTTCAGACAGATTCCAAGCGCGGCCCTGGAGGCGTTCCGCGTACAGAAAGCCTTCCTTAAGATGTTCGAGATAGAGCCGGGAGCAATCGAAAGCGGAAAGCTTTTGCTCATTGATGTCGGATTTCCAAGGAAGGACGGCCCGCTTTGGATCGATATGGAAGTTCGAGAGCCATGATTTCGCGGAGGTGACAAGCCGGTCGGGGAGCAGCGCACCATGGTCGCGGGCAAAGTGGCCCACAACGGCGGACTCAGTGCGGTTCGACCATGGCAGCCGTAGAGCGTCGGCCGGAAACTCGCCGGGATGCGGAATGTAAAGTGCCGACGGAAGGGTTGCCTTTTCCCCGATCTGATTGGGCCCCAGAATTTGCGTGATTTCCACTATCGCAGTTTGTTCTTTCTGAAAATCGTCCGTTGCGACCGCGCTGTTGCTGGTGCCCAGATCGATGCCTAGGCTAAATCGTGTGCTCATCTTCTATCAATGGATCGCCGGCTATTTCAGCTCGACTTGAGCGGGGGCAATGCTTGGCAGCCGCTTTTCACTTGTTTTGAGAATGCGTGGAAGTTTCACGGATTCGGTCTTCCAGCCCTTGTGGAGCAAAGTTCCCGTGAATGGCGGCTCCCCGCTGATCTGTCCCATGAGACGGTATTCATCCGCCGCGTATCCTGCCGGTAGCGTGATTCGCGATCCCTCCTCTGCCTCCGAGATGGGAGTGACTTTAAAATGCTCATGCAAGACCTCCCGGCAGCCCTGGTGGACAACCCGAGCTGCTGCTCCGACCTGTTTGTCATCGTAAGGAGCGACGTCTTCCATAAGGAAATCCACGAGGCGCCCTTTCTCCTGGAGGAGACCGACGAAAGCCACAACTTCTGCCTCGGCCTGGTTTGCGGCGGGGGGTGGGGGCTGGGCGGCGACTGGAGCGACTGCGGGGGCTTCCCGTGGTCCGGTGAGAAAGGATAGAGTCAAGACGATGATAGCCAGCGCGAGCGCAAACGATGCGATCGGGAACGTGTAGGCGCTCATTGCTGGGATCAGCAAGAGGCTGTTTAGCACGGCGAGGAGCACTGCGGCGATCGGTAGGTAAGGTTTCATGTGATGATACGCTGTGGTTTTGGAGCGGGCGTTTGCTCTAGGCCATTGGACACAAGGTAAACCCTTTCGCAAGTGCGAAAGCGCGATGGCAGGTTCGTGCGGATGCCGTCGTGGCGGGCTCCGCGGGTGGCTCGGGCGGCGGATCCGCGAAAACGCTATGCGATACCGGGAAGGGCCCGCACTTCTGAAGCGGCGCCGAGAGTTTGCGCTTTCTTGGCAAGATCTTCCATTGCGCGTTTGCTTGTGCGACGGATCGTTTCCTTGATTTTCGGTATGAGTGCGGGCGCCAGGCTCAAATCGTCCACTCCAAGCCCGATGAGCAGGCGGGCGGCTGCGGGATCAGAAGCAGCCTCTCCGCAAACGCCCACGTGCTTGCCCTGTTGGTGAGCACTGATCGTAAGTTTGGAAATCAAGCGAAGGACAGCGGGGTGAAGGGCGTCCTGGAATCGCGCCAGCTCGGGATTGTCGCGATCCGCTGCGAGCACGTATTGGGTGAGGTCGTTGGTTCCTATGCTGACGAACTCGACCATCTTGGCAAGCTGGTCGATCAGGAGCGCGGCGGAAGGGACTTCGATCATGATGCCCACGGGTATCGGCCAGGCATGGGCCTTGTTTTCTCTTTGAAGCGCGGCGTGAACGTTTTCCAATTCCGACAATGCGTCAAGAAGTTCCTGCGGGTCGGAGATCATCGGGAACATGATCTGAAAATTGCTTCCGTGACCCGCGCGCAGAATCGCGCGCAGATGAATTCGAAAGAGGTCGCGGCGGTTTAGGCAAAGCCGGATGGCGCGCACGCCGAGGAAGGGATTGGCTTCCCTGGGCAGACCCAGGCCGGGCGCGACTTTGTCTCCGCCGATATCCAGCGTCCGTATGATCACAGGCCGCTGCTCCATGATTTCCCGCAGTTCGTGCAGGGCTTCGAACTGTTCGTCTTCGCCTGGGGCATCATTTCGATTCAAGAAGAGAAACTCGGTCCGAAAGAGTCCGACGCCTTCCGCGCCGCGTTCCAAGGCGTCTGCCGCCTCCGCGGCGTGACCAAGGTTTGCGAGGATACCGACGGTGTGGCCATCTTTTGTGATCGCGCGTTTGTGACTGAGGCGAGCGACCCTCTTCTTTTCACTCTCGAGCGACTCCTTGCGTTCGCGCAGCTCCTGTAGTTTGTCTGGCGCTGGGTTGAGCCAGAGTTCACCGCTTTCGCCGTCAAACGCCGCATTGATCGCTGCCTCCGACGGTTCGACGCCGGCGCGCTCGAAGGATAATCTTGCCTTGGCAATAGCCGGAACGCCTCGAGCGCGCAGCAGAATGGCGGCATGCGAGGTCTTGCCTCCTTGCAGGCAGATCACCCCGAGAACCGATGCGTTCGAGAGGCTAGCGGCATCGGTGGGCATCAGATCCTCAGTGACCAGAATGCCCGGTTGCGGCAGATGGGAGATTTCGCGGCGCCGAATTCCCAACGCTTCCAAAACGCGATGTCCCATGTCCTCGACATCGGCTGCGCGCTGCCGCATGTATTCGTCTTCCAAGCTTTGATAGGCGCTTGCCACGGACTGACACGACCGCTGCCAGGCGAGAGCGGCATTTTCATGATTGCCTTCGATTGACCGGTCCGCGGCTTCGAGGAGCGCGGGGTCATCAAGGACAAGCGCCTGCGCCCGAAAAATTTCCGCTTCCTCCTTCCCAAGGGATTGCCTTAGCGATTCCTCGTCCTTTTCCAGCTTGGCCTTGGCCTTCTCGATGGCTTTCTGGAGTTTTCTCTTTTCCTTCTCCGTGTCGCTGACTTTGTCCGTAGGAACCTCGGCATTTTCGGCCTGAGCAAAGAAGAGCGGGCCGATGGCGATACCTTCCGAGATTCCGATTGGCCCCTGGTTTGGCGAGCCCGTGCCGGATGGGGGAACAGCTGGGGAATCCACGTTTTCGCCCAAGCCTGCTTTCACCGCCTCTTGCAGTGCCCTAAGAGCGACTTCGGCGTCAGGTCCCCGCGCGGCGATTTGGATCTCATGATTCTGGAGAATCTCGAGCGAAGCGAGCCCGCTCATGCTTTTTGCGGGGGCCGGACCCCGGCCGCTGCTGAGATTGCGCACCTCAATCTCGCAATTGTATCGTGCCGCCTCCCGGATAAATCCGGCGGCGGGACGCGCATGAAGGCCGTGCGGGTTGCGAACGATGACCTTGGTGGCAAAAAAGGCGCCTTGCTCCTGCTCGGACTCAGCGGCCTGGTCATTCTCGCTGTCTTCGGGCGTGGCATCGAGGTGTTCCGCTTTGCGCCGGAGGGCCTTTTGGGCCTCTTTGGTAACTTCCTCGAGGCTCGATCCGAGCGCCGCGAGCACGCCGGCTGCGACTGCACCCTCGACGAAAGGTGCTCCACAGCAGTGCACCTTTGCCCGCTGCGATTCTTCGAGAAAACCGAGCGCTATTTCCGCGCTCAAAATCGCGCTTCCGATATCCAGCAAGATGAGCACGCCTTCCTCGCTCATCACGGCGTTAATGCACTCGAGAATCTCGGTCGCATCGGTGCCCAGTTCACGGCGGTCTTCGCCAGTTCCCGCGGCGATCATGATGGGAAGCTTCGGACCGCTCATGGAAAGCACAAGCTCCCGGACCGCCGCAGCCAGCGCGCGGCTGTGGGAGACGAGCACGAGACCAACCATGATTTTTTCGAAAAGGAACTTAGGACGAGGGCTTGACGGCCTCGGCAAGCGCTTCCAGAAGCAATGCGGACGACGTTGCCCCGGGGTCCTTGTGGCCTATGCTGCGCTCACCCAGGTAGCTGGCGCGTCCTTTCCTCGCGATGAGGGGAATGGTCGCTTCGGCTGCCTCGCGTGCTACCGAGGCCGCGCGTTCCAGCGCCGTATCGAGCGAGTCTTCATCCTTCGGATACAAGGCGGCGAGAGCCGGAGTAAGCGCATCGACCATTGTCTTGTCGCCAACGACGGCTTTGCCAAGCTTTACGATGCCGGACAGTCCGGTGTCGAAGCACTGGCAAAGCTCTTTGAGGGTGAGCTCGGTTTTTCCATTGGCCGGCCGGGCCGCCTGAAGAAAAAACGTGCCGTAGAGGGGGCCACTTGCTCCGCCGACCTTCGAAATAAGGGTCATTGCGCTGGTGCGGAAAAGAGACCCGATGGACCTGTCCACCAGGGGGTCCAATTTCGGCGGAATTGCCGAGAATCCGCGTGCCATGTTTACGCCATGATCGGCGTCGCCGATCTTGGCGTCCAGTTCCGTGAGTTCGTCCTGGTGTTTGGTGAAGACCTCGGCGCAGCGCCGCAGCCAAGCTTCAATGTTGGCAGAGGAGATCGACGTCATTAGACTCCCTTTCTCAGCGCCGGTGTGTTGACCGGGACGTCCCAGAGCAACGTTAATTCGTCGTCCAGCTTGAGCAGGGTGATCGAGGTTCCGGCCATCTCAAGGCTTGTGATGTAGGAGCCGACGAGATTGCGGGTGACTTTCAAACCGGCGCGCTCGGCGATTTCTGCCGCCTTGCGATAGACAATGAAGAGTTCGATCAACGGCGTGCCGCCCAGACCATTTACAAAAAGGAGCACTTCATCGCCCGACTTGAAAGGAAGATCGTTGAGCACCGGTTCCATCAGGAGTTCAACGATCTCATCCGCGGGAAGCAGCTTGGCGCGTTTGCGTCCGGGTTCTCCATGAATTCCAACGCCGACTTCCATCTCGTCCTCCGGCAAGTCAAAGGTCGGCTTGCCGACATGAGGCACGGTGCACGAAGTAAGGGCGATTCCCATGCTGCGCGCCTGCGCGTTAACCCGCTTGCAAAGATCGCGAACTGCCGCGAGCGGCCGTCCGTCCTCGGCCGCAGCGCCGCACAGTTTTTCCGCCAGCACGGTGGCTCCAACGCCGCGGCGCCCCGCTGTCCATGTGCTGTCCTTCACCGCGACATCGTCGTCGATAATCACGCTCTCGACCGGAATGCCTTCTGCCCGGACCATTTCGGCGGCGAGGTCGAAATTCATCACATCGCCGGTGTAATTCTTTACGATGTGCAAGGCGCCTTTTTCGCCGGCGACGGCCATTGTGGCCGCATGCATCTGGTCGGGTGTGGGACTGGTAAAGACGGCTCCCGGACAGGCCGCGTCGAGCATTCCCTTGCCGACGAATCCGCCATGCATCGGTTCGTGTCCGCTGCCTCCGCCTGAGATGAGAGCAACTTTGTCTTTCACCGGAGCATCGGCCCGCATGATGAAGTTGGGGTTGTAGCGGACCTTGAGAAGGTCCGGATATGCGGCCTCCATTCCTTGCAAGGCCTCGGTGACGACGTTTTCTGGGGTGTTAATGAGCTTTTTCATGAGGGTTTGGGCGAGTCATCGGCAAGAATGCGGAAACGAAATGTTTCCCAAGCATTTACCATGCGCCCTGTGTTTAGGAAGTGCTGGCATTGTTGTGGGGGTACGGAGGACCGCATCATTCAAGAGATTTCCAAGATTTGATGACGGTCGCTCCCCCGAAATGTCGGCCTGATCATGGGTGGCGACAAGGGAAAAACCTGAACTTCACGCAGGATCTTTAGGCGGTCGCGGCACCGCGCCGGAATTTCGGCCTCCCGGCGTGAAGTAAAACATGATTGCGATGCCCAAACAGATTCCGAGCGACCCAATCCATTTAAGGAGCCAGCCGGGATCGTAGAGGACCTGGAGCGTTGTTTCTTCGAGATCCCTTGGGTTCCACTCGGCCTGAGAGAATTTGTAATTGAACCCTGTGAGATTGGCCAAAGGAGTGCCAGGGAAGCTTGCGGGGTGGTTCATCCTTGCGACGCCGGTTTTGGTGGCTCCGTCAGCAGAATTCCGAAACTCAATTGTAGCCAGGAAATCTGACGGGGTGTCCGTACCCTCGTCGCGGGGAACCTCGAAGTTCACCAGGCGCAGCGAGAATGGAAGAGGCTTGGTTTCCAGGCCGTAACCGATCCGGACGACTCGAGTTCCCTCTGTCAGCGCGGTGATTTCCCCGGATTCCACCCAACGATCGGGGCCTCGTTTGCCGTCGCCCTCAAGGTGGGCGCGAAAGCCCGGAATTCCTTGCTCGCCTTTTGGCAACGGCGGGCCGGGTTTGATTTCGTTGACAAGCTCGGCCTTGGAAAAGAACTGGACGAGTTCGGCTCGCCAGTCTGCCCAGCCAAGCGCAAAAGAATCGCCGGGTTTTGCGCTTCCAGTAGCGAGGATTTGCGCGCCGCGTCGAAGCTGATAGGAGATACCGTCGCCGGCTGGCGCGAGTTCGAGGGACGGCTTGCCGTTTTCGGTTTCCGCTAGCTTTGAAATGCGGATGAGAGCTGCCGGATTGTTGGGTGAGTTCGATTTGGTTGCAGGCTTGCCGTCCTTCATGGCGAAATCCGCCCAATAGCTCTCGACGACGACAAGCGACCCGGCTTCGGCGATCGGTTGATTCATGATCTCGCTGCGCAGGTAGGTCGCGCCAGCGCCTTCCCCGGACAGGATTGTGACCTTCGAGCCATCCTCGCTAAGGCGGACCGTAACGCCGGACCGGGCGCCCTGCGATTGCACGATCGGCTCGTAGTTTGCGAAAACCATCTGAGTTTCCTGGACCGGCGGGGGGGACGGCTTGACGAGGGCAGGTCTAAAGACGATGCGCGCGAGGCCGAAGAAATCCTTTTCGTCAGCCTGCCCTGAAAGCAGGGCGAGGGGCACATCGAGAGTCCGGCTCGCCATTTCGCTGGAGAGCTTTAGCAGCGCGGACGGAGCGGCGTCCGGCGTCTGCGAAGCGACGAATCTTTGCTCGCGAACGAGATTTGGGCTGAACGCGTCGGCCACGATGTTAAGACTCGTTCCGGGGACTGGGAACGTTCGGGGGCGCTGCACGCTCGGCGGAGTGGCTTCCGCGTCAAATTGCATCAGATAAAGGGCGGAATCCGCCGCACTTTCGAGTTGAATGATGCTTCGGCTCGTCGTGATGCGGTTGGTGGGTGAAGCATCTTTCCGGAGCGTTACGTTTCCTTCGAATCCCGTTTGCGTCCCGACCATTGCGCCAATGAGGAGGGTAATTATTCCATAGTGGGTCACGACGAAGCCGAGGTGCCTTTTTTGCCAGGGCCATCGGGTGAGCGTGACCGCGAAGAGGTTGACACAAAGAACGGCCAGCCAAATTTGGAACCAAGGGGCTTTGTAGATGTAAGTCTGTGCGATCTTGGTGTTGAAATTGGACTCCGCGAAAGTCGCGATAGCGCAGGCGATGGCGATTGTTGCGAGAAGGATGAGCGCAAGCTGGAGGGACCCAAGATAGTGAATCACCCGCCAGGCTGCCGAGCGCTTGCGGCGTTCGGCAATCATCTGCTTGTGAGCGGGCGCGGATGCGACAGTCGCGCTCATGGACGATTCAGAGGCAGGGCGTACATTCCCCAAGAAGCCTATTTCTTTGGCGAGGTATTTCAACCATTGGCGGCGATTATTCTCCAGGCTAGGTTCTAACACATCATGAAACGCAGCCGAATATTTTGGATCGTTGCAGCGGCAGGAATCTTCCTAGCCGTGCTGGCTGCCTTGGGAACCACTGCATGGATTGGTCGATTCTTGCGCGGCGAGGCCTTCCGGAAGCTGATTGCCGCCAAGACGGGCGAGGCCCTTGACGCCCAGGCCGTTTACGGTCCTTTGAGGTGGACGGGCTCCTCGCTGTTTGTCGATTCAATCGAGGTCACCGGCCTGCCGGGATCCATTGCGGAAAGATTGCGCGCCGACCAGGTGCGGGCGGATTTGAACTTGCGGGCTATCATCCACGGAGCCTGGAGAGTAGACCAAATCCATGTTGCAAGCTTTGACGGGACACTGCGTCCGGGATCGAATGAACCAAGAGTGTCCGGCGCGCCCCCTCCGGCGGTGGTTCACGGAATTGAGGCTTGGCTTCCGATGCGTTTCGAGCTGGGAGAGCTGGACATCGCGCGAGCGCGCGTTCGATTCCGCGGCATCGAAGGCCTCGAAATTGCCTTCCTGCAGGACTCGGCGTTGCATGTTCATCCCGATGGCGCCGGGTGGGCGATAGAAGGCTCCGGGGGCTTGCTTGTGCTTCCGAAAGTCCCGGCCCTGACCGTCGTAAATTTCCGTTCCAGGGCACAAGGCGATGTATTGTTCCTCACCGACTCGCAATTTCAGCTTGGCGAGTCTGGAAGAATTTCCGCTTCGGGCGAATTCGCCAGCGATTCGAAGCTCCGCATCGAATGGAGCCAGATCAATGTGACGCCGTTCCTTGATCCCACCTGGAGGTCGCGCTTTACGGGCATATGCGCGGGCACAGCCTCGCTCGAATGGCCTGAAGGTGGACTTGCCGCCGGAAAGGCCACCGGAAACTTCCGGCTGACCGATGGGCTTGCGCTGAACATGGAAGTGCTCGATCGAGTCGCAACGTTCACAGGCGCCCCGCAATTCCGGCGAATGCCTTTGCAGGAAATATCGGGTATCTTTGAATGGACCAAGGGGATCCTGCAAATTACCAATCTCGTCGCGGAATCGAAGGGCTTGCTGCGTTTGGAGGGAAATTGCACAATCGCCGCCGGCGGGGCGGTAAGCGGAACGCTTCGCGTCGGAGTGACACCCCAGACTTTGCAGTGGCTGCCGGGTTCGCGGGAACGAGTCTTCACGGTAGTCCAAGGCGGCTATGTCTGGACCGATGTCGAGATCAGCGGCTCATTGCAGGACCTGCGGGAAGACCTCTCCTCGCGCCTTGCAGCAGCCATGAGGGACGAGACCATTGATCGAGGCGCTCGTGCCATCCAGGAATTTCCCGACGCGGCAAGAGATGGTGCAAGTGGCGTGCTGGATGCCTTGGTCCCCTTGCTCAAATAACCGCGCCCCTCGTAACCAAGCGATTGCAGGATATTTTCCGCAAGAGTTGGCGCGTCCGCGCGTATTACGATAGACGAATTTTAGTAGATGCGAACGGACATCAAATTTCGCTAACCTGCCGAAGGCCTGCAACAATGTTGGCACGTCCAATGCTTAACAAGAAGTCCCGATGATCCATGCGAATTGTCGGATGCGGCTGACGGCCGACGACTTCACGTTCGTCGTTGGGGTGCTGTCGAAAAGCGAGTCAGATCACGTCTCGCTCGTAAAGCTGTTGATCGACGAGGATACGAGGGACGCGATCCTCGATCATGAACTGCTAGCCAAGGCGATTCTTGAGTCTCCCGAAAGGCTGCCGATCTCGCCGCAGTTGTTGTTTTACGTTCTCTGCCGAAAAGTTCTTCGCGACACCAAGGTCAAGAGCCGGGAAGCGGCCGATTTCGTTGCTTCGGTGCTCGAAGGATTCATGAGGACCGCGCGAATGGAGCCGTCCGAGGAGGCAGGCAAGCGGAGCATGCAATATCTCTCCGACATCATGCACGCCATGAACCACGCGGGGACGAGGGAAGCTTTTCTCCTTCGTTCGCACGCCGCGAACTACGCGCTGTTCGTAAGCGGAATCTTCGCGGACAATGTGGAGATGCGCACCCGCCAGCGCGGGGCGCCGGATCTTTCCTTTTACGAGGCTGTGGGCCAGATGAACTACCGGGCTGCCTCCGAGTATCGGGAGGCCAAGAGATTCAAACTTCAACTGATTTATGAGGAACTGGCGAGCGGGTTTCGCGAAGTGCGCCTTGCACTAAACGATCTGGCGAGCCGGCTTCTCCATCTTGACGCTCCGGCGGCGGTGATCATCGCCTCATGAGCACGCTCTTCAGCGAAATTCAGCGACTGCTCGAGCGGACCTATGCGAGCGTGGGCGTGAATCTGGAAGAGTGCCTTATCGACCGCCGGCGGTGCAGGCACCTTTCCGCTCTCGCCGGGGCGCAGGCGGCGGAATTGAGCATGCTTGCGAGAACCTTCTTGCGTGCAGCAGACGGACGCTTGCGCGTTGGCATATATTATTCGAGCTGGCTCATTGAACAGCTCGAGAAGCATGATCCGCGTTCCGGCTTGAGCGACGCCAATATCAAGGCCCTCATAGCCTTCGTCGAGGAAATCAACCATGCTTTGCATGCCGCCCTCCAGTTCCAACGAGGAGAGCCGCCAAACCGCGACGAGCACTACGCGCGCAATCTCGAATTGCAGGCCCAAGTCGACACCTATCTTGTCTTGCTCCTTTTCGTCGCTTTTTTTCGCAGTCCCGGAAGGGTTACCCGCGCGGACCGAAGGTGGTTGCGGTTCCACATGTTCGATTCGCGACAGGAGCGCTCATTTCGAGACAAGACGATTTCTGCCCGCTATGCGGAAACGACTCTTCTTGCAAAGTCTTACACACGCTATCTTGAAAGCCTCGCTGCGGCGAGGCGCGTCGAGGAAATTCGGATCTTCCACGCGCTCGAGTATGACCGGAAGCGCGCACGCATTTTCGCGCTCAGGGACAGAACCAAGAGGCCCTGAGATATCTCTGATATTGCCGCATTGGCTTGAAGCCAGACTTCGGATTGTGGCACAAGATCGTGCCATGACGAAAGTCTACGCGTACTCGAAGTGCGACACGTGCCGGCGAGCGGTAAAGTTCCTCCGCGAGCGCAGAATTGTATTTCGGGAGATTGCAATCCGCGAAACGCCGCCAACGTTGCCAGAACTCAGGGAAATGCTCACTGCGCGTGGTAACATCCGCAGCCTCTTCAATACGGCTGGCGCGGACTACAGGGCTCTTGGTCTGGGCGCAAAGCTGTCAAAGCTTTCTGAGGCCGAGGCGCTCGCGCTCCTTGCGAAGAATGGGAATCTGGTCAAGCGCCCGTTCCTGAGTGGCGACGGAGTGAATCTTGTGGGATTCAACGAGATCGAGTGGCAAGCCGCCTTCGGGTAGAAAATGCCGGAATAAGTGCGTTGAGAGGCGGTTGTGCCAACCGCCTGTCGACAGGCCCTTGGCACAAGGGCCTCCACAACCAAGTCGAACGCCTTGTCGAAACCGTTGGGCCTATCATTGCCCGATCAGGTATCGCGGGTGGCAGGGTGTTCGGCGATTAGGCGAAGCGACCTGTCAAGCAGGGTTTTCCCGGGCTCCATGCGATGCCACGTGGAGGCGCCAGAGGGATGCGGGAGGGGGATCATGTCCTGGACGCCCCCGTGGCAACAAAGCTCCCAGCGCCTGCCGACGACGCTGGAGAGGGAATCGAATTTGAGGAATTGCGAGATTGCGAGCCTGCCGACCGGAATTACTAAGCTCGGCCGGAGGACTTCGAACTCGCGTTGCAACCAATGAGAGCATGCCTGGATTTCTTGCTCGCTCGGCACTCGGTCTCCACCTCGCGGGTCTTTGCCAGGAAAGCACCGGCAGACCGCCGCGAAGTAGATCCGGTTGCGCGCCGCCTCTTCGCTCCATCCGAGTGCGGACTCGATCCAGCGGAAAAGTGTCCTCCCTGCTGTCCAGGCGAAGGGCCGGCCGAGCTGCGGCTCCTTGACGCCAGGTGCCTGTCCGACGAGAAGGATGCGGCTGGCGACAGGTCTGCCGATGACGACCGGCTTATGCATAGCGGGGCATCTTTCACAGCGAGCCAGAGCGCATAGATGAGCGCTCAGGGCGTTCACGACCAGCCAAAGAGGAGCGACGCCATCCGATATGCCATGTAGCCGACCGCGAGAGCCACAACCAAAGTCACGGCCAGCACGATCACGAGCAGGAGAATGAGGAAAAGCCAATCGGAAAGTGTGGATGCACGAGCGCCGGCTGAGTGGCGCTTCAAGAGGCGATAGTTTTGCTGATTCGACTTGAACCAAGCGGAGAAGAGGTCGCCGATACCGGGAAGCGCTCCGAGAATGGAATTGATTAGAATGTTGAACGCCATGCGAACAAGCACCACTCGCGGGACTCCCGCGCGGAGGCCATGAACAAGGATCACCGAGGAAAGCGCCGCGGTCGAGGTGTCGCCGAGGCCGGGAATAAGTCCAATAATCGGGTCGAGGCCCACCCGGTATTTCGTTCCGGGAATCGGGATGAGGTCGTCCAGAATGTAGGCGAGGAGGCGGGAAAACTCTTCCTTCCGATCCGAGGCGGGGGGAAGCAACTCCAGCTCAATCTCCGGCACCTTTTCTCTCACGAGGTAATTGATCGCACGGCCGTGCCGGCTGCAAGCGACTTTGTTTCTTTTTCGCGAACAAGCTTCCTGCTAGAGAGTATCGCGGTGAAGAGGATTTTCTTGTTGCTCACTATGGGGATTGCAGCGTGTTCAACGACACCTCCACCCCCACCACAGGCCCGATACCTCACGGACGCCTACGCCACGCTTTACCTCGGGGCAGACGGCTCGGTGGTGACCAAACAGACTCCGGCTGCCAAGCCGCAGGAGGAAGGGTTTTGGCGCGGAGGCGACATGTCCGGCGCACCATCGATCGTCATCGACCTCGGCAGGCAGAAGGCATTTTTCTACAAGTCTGGACAGATTGTCGGCATGTCGCCGATTTCAAGCGGACGCGAGGGGTATCGAACTCCAACGGGCCGTTTTAGCATCATTCAAAAAGAAAGGGATCATCTTTCCACTCTTTACGGTGACTATGTGGATTCCTCGGGAAATGTCGTGGTGAGAAACGTGGGCGTCATGGAAGACCCCAGGCCGCCAGGGACTTCCTTTCGCGGCGCGCCCATGCCGTATTTCATGAGGATCCATGGCGGCGTCGGGATGCATGCAGGCTACCTTCCGGGGGTGCCGGATTCGCACGGGTGCATCCGCATGCCGCGGCGAATGGCTGAGATATTCTACGCGAACGCGCCATCCGGTACACCGGTCAGCGTGACCCACTAACCCTTTGCGGTCGTGGTGTAACTCATCTCGTAGGAGAATAGCTCTTCGGGTTCGAAAAACCTCTCGAGCTCAATCTCGGCATTCTCGGGTGAATCTGAGGCATGAACGATATTCACCATCACATCCACACCGAGGTCGCCACGAACGGTTCCCTTGTCGGCCTTTTTCGAGTCCGTGGGACCGATGATCGTGCGCACCCGATCCACCGCATCGTCACCAGCCAATGCAAGGGCGATGACGGGTGTGGACTGCATGAAGACTTCGAGCTGAGGGAAGAAGCTCTTGTCGAGAAGATGCGCGTAGTGTTCCTTGAGCAGCTCGGGCGATGCACCGAACATCTTGCAGCCGCGGATTTGAAATCCATTGTCTTCAAAGCGTTTGATCACTTCGCCGACTTTTCGTCCGGCTACGCAATCGGGCTTCAAGAGGAGGAGAGAGGTTTGCATAGATTCCTCAATCTAATATTCTCGCAGCGTGCGGGAAGCAGAATTTGCGGCCCAGATTTTTCGACGATCTCTTTAAATGGCATACCTCCACACTGCGATGGTGTGGCAAAAGGATCCTGCGAAGACGAAAAGATGCCAGATAAAGTGCATGTAGGTCTTATTTTTGGCGGCATAGAAAGCGACTCCCACGGTGTAAGCTATGCCGCCAGCAAGAACCCAGAGGAAGCCGTGCCAAGTCGCGTTCTCGATGAACGGTCGAATCCAAAAGATCCCCAGCCAGCCCATGCACAGGTAGATCAGGTTCGATAGCCTTCTGTATCGGATCCCGCCTGCGAGCTTGAAAGTGATTCCCAGCGCGGCCATCGTCCATTCAATTATCGCAAGCGCTAATCCTCCGCTCGCAGCGAGCGGACCGAGGGCAAAGGGTGTGTATGTTCCTGCGATAAGCACGAAGATTGCGGAGTGGTCGAGAATGCGAACGATGTCCTTTGCCCTGCCTGGCGCAAGCGCATGATAAATGGTCGAAGTCAGATAGAGCGCGAGCACCGACGTCAAAAAGATTGCCGCGCTTACAAATGCCCACGATTGCGAGCTGCGCAGGGCCGCTAGCATCAAAAAAGGGGCAACTCCGATGGAAATAACAAGTCCCGCCGCAGCCGAGACCGTATTTGCAACCTCTTCGCCGCGTGTGTAGCGGTGTTCACCGGAGGCTTCGAAGGGGGCCGGCATGGAACTTCTCAGGACACTACGCGGCCCGGCGTTGCCAGGATCCGCCTGAGCGCCATATGACAAATGGCTTCGGCGGTGGAAAGGCTAACGATGTTCACTTGAAGGTCGCGCAGAATTCCGTCCTGGAGACCATAAATGAGCCCATGCACGGCCAGTTCACGACCGTTCATCCAGGCATCGCGCAGAAGCGCGGAACGGCAAAGATTCCGGACCTGGAGGATCACATTGATTTCGCAGAGCTTTTCTGCGCGCTGGACCGAATCGTGTATGGCTTCGATCTGTTCGCGATAAGTCTCGAAAGCTTCGGAGATCGGCGAAAGCCAGTTATTGACGAGTCCGACTGCGCCTCCAATTGCCGCTTGTACGCCGCCGCAACCGTAGTGGCCGCAAACAATGATGTGGACGACCTTGAGAATATCTACTGCGTATTGGACGGTGGCGAGGCAGTTGAAATCGGTCAGGGAGATGATGTTTGCGACGTTGCGGTGGACAAAGACCTCGCCCGGTTGCAGGCCGATGATTTCGCTGGCGGGAACCCGGCTGTCCGAACATCCGATCCACAGAAACTTCGGGATCTGCTGCTCGGCAAGCCTCTCGAAGAACCCAGGTTGCCTCTCCCGCATTTTCCGCGCCCAATTCCGGTTATATTCGAACAGCGGTTGAAGATCTACTCGAAGATCGCTGGGCATCGTCGCGCGACAGTAGGCGCCCCGCCTGGCGCAGGCAAGGACGCGGTTATTTTCCCTGCAATTCCTCGAGAGGAAAAGGAGCCCTCGAAGAGAGACGTTCGATTCGCCGAATCTTGCGGAGTACAGTCTGATTGGGGCGGACGGGAGACCATTTCAGGGGATTGGGAAGGATCGCCGCCAGAGCGATCATCTGGCCGCGGGTGAGTTGATCGGGAGTCTTGCCGAAATATCGATGCGCCGCGGCGCCGATCCCGTATATGCCCGGGCCGAACTCAATATGATTGAGATAGAGCTCTAAAATACGCCGCTTGCTCATGAAAAGCTCCATCCAAATCGTGTAATACGCTTCCAATGTCTTCCGGAGATATGAACGCCCCTGCCAGAGAAAAAGGGAGCGCGCGCATTGCATGGTGATGGTGGAGACTCCCCGCGTTCCGCCATCTTTTGCCTCAGCGATGGCTGCCCGAATTCGGGGAACGTCAAATCCTTGGTGCTCGAAAAACGCCTGGTCTTCCGAAGCCCAAATGTAATGGACGATCTCTACGGGAACGTTCTTGAGCGCGATCCAGCGGGTGGGGACTTCTTGCAACGCCTTGCCTTCCGTTCGTGCCTCGATCCGGCGTTGAATGCGCATCGGAACGAACGGAGGATCCCAGAAAACCGCAAGCGCGACTTGCGCCGGTGGAATCAACAGGACAACGAGGATTGCGATAAGCAGGAACTTCGCTACGCGACGGAAATTGAATCTCTTCGAGGCCACCGGCCGGCATTCTCGCGAAGAGTTGCCGCTTGAAAAGGCCGCATATTATTTCAGTTTCCGATAGGGCCACCCGACAAGTGAAGTCCATTCAGGCGGGCTTTGAACGCACGAGGGCCGTCACATCGTTTGCCCCAGCAACTGGAGGGCGCTTACCCAATTGCTGGCGAGCGGTTTGTAAATTTCCCTAAGAAGCGGGAATGCAAAGCGTTGATTGGAAACAGGTTGTTCGACAGATCGAATGGATCATGAGTGCGGGCGCCGGCTAGCCCCCGCACAACTTACTCATCCGAAGTAACTTGTGCTACTTCTAGCGGCAGCCGCCGTAGCCGCCGTAGCCGTTTCCGCCTCCGAACACGAAGCCGATCTGAAAGGCTGGTCTTTGATAGTAAACCGGAGCTGGGACGTAACGCACGCGTTGGTAGCGTGGCTCGTAATAACGTGCCCGCTGATAGTAGCCGTAGTCATCCCAGCCCCCACGGTCGCAGCCGTCCCTGTAATGTCTATGTTTCCTCCCACCTGCTTCCGCCGGGGTCGCGAACAAAGCAAAAGCGCCAACGACCGCCGCCACCCAAAGTGTCAATGAATGTGCTCTCATACTATGATCAAACGCTTGCGGCGGCCGAAGTATTCAAAATATTTTCGCTTTTCAGAACTCTCTGGGAACGTCCGGCCCAGCTTTGGCCATTTGGAATTCTCTTTCGAAACTTGCTCTAAGCGATCGCTTCGACCAGGCGGCCCTTCAATTCCGAAATCGGAACGCGCTCCTGTTTCATGCTATCGCGGTGCCGCAGTGTAACGGTGTCAACTTTTTCGGGGCCGTTCTCGCCGATAGTGTCGAAGTCCACCGTTACTCCGAAGGGCGTGCCCGCCTCGTCCTGGCGGCGATAGCGGCGGCCGATGGCGCCGGCTTCATCGTAGAATATGGCCATGAAAGGTCGCAGCGCGTTCGCAATCTCCCTGGCCTTGGCTACGAGCTCTGGCCTGTTCTTCAGAAGGGGATAGACGCCGCATTTCAACGGCGCCATACGCGGGTGGAAACGCAAAACGGTTCGCGTTTCACTCTTGCCGTTCTCTCCAGTTACGACCTCCTCGTCGAACGCCTCGCAGAGGAGGGCCAGCGTGGTGCGATCGACGCCTGCGCTCGGTTCGACCACATGCGGCACAAATTTTTGCTTTGTTTCCTCGTCAAAATACTCGAGCGGCTTGCCGCTGTGTTCGATGTGTCGTGAAAGGTCGTAATCGGTCCGATAAGCGATGCCTTCGAGCTCGCTGATTCCAAAGGGAAATTCGTACTCAAGATCGTAGGTCTTTTTAGAGTAAAACGCGCGTTCCCCGTCCGGGATGTCATGCACATGAACCTTTGAACGGGGGATGCCGATATCCTCGTAAAACCTCAGGCGTTCTTCAAGCCAGTAGTCCGTCAAGCGCAGTCCGTCCTCTTCGCGGCAGAAATACTCGATTTCCATCTGCTCGAACTCGCGGGAGCGAAACGTGTAGTTTCTCGGATTGATTTCATTGCGGAAGGCCTTTCCGATCTGTGCAATGCCGAAAGGAACCTTCTGGCGGGACGTTTCCAGCACATTTTTGAACTGGACGAACATGGCTTGCGCTGTTTCCGGACGAAGATAAACGAGATTTTCGTCGCTTTCGATCGGGCCGGCGAAACTTTTGAACATGAGATTGAAAGCCCGTGGTTCGGTGAGATCGCGGCTTCCGCAGTTCGAGCAATATTTCACGCCGTCCTTGACGGGCAATTGATCGGCGCGATGGCGGGAATTGCATGAGCGGCAGTCCACCATCGGATCGCTGAAAGTCTCTTCGTGGCCGCTGGCCTTCCACACTGCGCGGTTCATGATGATCGAGCCGTCCATGCCGACCATGTCGTCGCGTTCACGAACGTTGCGCCGCCACCAAAAGTCCTTGAGGTTGCGTTTGAGCTCGACGCCGAGCGGACCGTAGTCCCAGAACCCGTTGAGACCTCCATAGATTTCGGAGGATTGGAAAATGAAGCCTCGGCGTTTGCAGAGACTGACGATCTTTTCCATGCGTTGGGTGGCGGGATCTTTCGACATAAAACCTCAAGCTAACCACAGAGAAGAAACAGAACACAGCCGGAACTTCGCTCCATTCGGCAGCACGAGTTCTACGTGCGAAGTTCTTCGGCGGGACGCCGAAGGTTGCACGCCACTGTGAGCCGCGTTGGCCACGCGGCAACGTGGCCTCACGCGGCGAGGACGCGCCGCACTGTGCCGCGTTCCGCCGCGTTGCCGCCTCAGCGAGTCGCGTTCCGCCGGGTGGCCAGCGCGGCTCGCAGTGGCGCCAGCGCGGTCACGCGATGCGCTCCCCTCATGCCGCCGCCGGCTTGACTTGGATGCCTTTCCTCGCTGGGAGCGCAGCAACGATTTTCTCCACCGCAGCCTCGGCGGTGATTCCGTGCTTCTTGCGCAAGATCGGCACGCTGCCATGTTCGATAAACTGGTCTGGCCAGCCGATCCGGACGACTGGAGTGGTAACCTGTTGTTCCGCAAGGTGCTCCATTACGGCGCAGCCGAAGCCGTTGTGAAGGACGTGGTCCTCCATAGTGCAGACCACTTCACATCCTCGCGCAAAGAACTCTATGGTCGCGGCATCGAGTGGTTTGATCCAGCGGGCATTGATCACTGCGGTGGAAATCCCCTGTTCTTCCAGCGCCGCGGCGGCTTCGAGCGCGAGCTCGACCATGGTGCCCAGGGCGATGATTGCCGCGCTAGAGCCGTGACGGAGAACTTCAGCTTTGCCGATTTCGAGGATGCTGGGTCGTTTCTTCGGTTCTGCGCCGGTTCCGACGCCGCGCGGATAGCGGATGGCGATGGGACCGGAATGGTAATTGGCCATCGTCCAAAGCATGTCGCAAAATTCATCCTCGTCCTTGGGCTGCATATGGACAATCCCTGGAACCGGCCGAAGGTAGCCGATATCGAAAAGGCCGTGATGGGTCGGGCCGTCGTCGCCGGAAAGGCCAGCTCTGTCCATGCAAAGGGCAACGTTGAGGTTTTGCAGCGCGATATCATGAATGATCATATCATAGGCGCGTTGCAGGAAAGTGGAGTAAATGGCTAGGAAGGGTTTCATGCCGCCTACGGCAAGGCCGCAAGCGAAGAGGGCGGCATGCTCTTCGGCGATGCCGACGTCGAAGCATCGATCGGGATGGCGCTTTGAGAAATTGACGAGCCCTGTGCCGCTGGGCATGGCAGCGGTGATCGCGACGAGCTTGTTGTTGTTGTCCGCAAAATCGGCGAGTGTCTTTCCAAATAATTCGGAATAAGTAGGTTTCGCAGACGCGACCGTTTCGCCGGTGTCGAGGTGGAACTTGCCGAGGCCATGGAACTTGTCGGGTTTTTCCAAGGCAGGGGCATATCCTTTTCCCTTTTTCGTTAGGATATGCAGGATCACTGGTTCGTGCTGGGTCTTGAGAAACTCGAATGTGCGAATCAGCAACGAGATGTCGTGTCCATCAATTGGGCCGTAATATCGCAATCCGAGGTCTTCGAAGATCACGCTTGGAGCAAGGAGGTTCTTGACGCCGGCTTCGACCTTGTGCGCGAAGTGGCGAGCTTGCTTGCCCGCGAGCCATTCGACAAACTGCCCAGCTTTGTCATGCAGGTGGGCGAAGGCAGGGTTCGCGACGATGCGATTAAGATATTCTGCGACAGCGCCGACATTCTTGGCGATTGACCATTCATTGTCATTGAGGACGAGGATGAGGCGCCTTGTTGTCGCGGCGAGATTGTTAAGGGCCTCAAAACTCACGCCGCAAGTGAAAGCGGCATCCCCTGCCACGCAAACGACATGTTCCTCACCGCGAAGGATATCCCGGGCGGCCGCCATCCCAAGCGCCGAGGAGAGAGCTGTGCCTGCATGGCCCGCTCCATAGCAGTCGTGCTCGCTCTCGGTGCGGAGGAGAAAACCGTTCAGACCCTGGTACTGCCGGATGGTTGAGAAGCGTTCGCGCCTGCCGGTGAGAAGCTTATGGACGTAGCCTTGATGACTGACATCGAAGACAAACTTGTCCTTCGGTGTGTTAAAAACCCGGTGCAGCGCGATGGTCAGCTCGACGACTCCCAAGTTGGGCCCAAGATGGCCACCTGTTTTCGAGAGGACGCTGATCAATTCCGCGCGCACTTCTTGGGCCAGAAGAGGCAGGTCTTTTTCTTGGATTGCCTTCACATCCGCCGGGGAGTGAATGGTCGAAAGTAGCGCTTTAGGATTCATCGGCAGCTAGAGGAAAGTCCTCCAGCCTGGTTTGGCCGGAGGCATTTTTCGCGATAACCTGGATTCTTTTGGAGGCGGCGTCGAGTTTTTCCTGGCACAGGCTCGCGAGTTTTACGCCCACTTCGTAGTTCGAGATGAGCTTTTCCAGAGGCAGTTGACCGGTCTCCATTTCGCGCACGAGGGCTTCCAGCCTCTCCATCGCCTGTTCGATGGACAAGAGTTCAACAGCAACTGTCTCCTTTTCGCTCATGGTTTGGGACTTCGAGGTTTGTTCCATCGCGCACCGCAGGAAAATATGATGCAACCATTAGGTTAGGGTGTGCTTGGTAATATTTAGCTCTTTGAGCCGGCGGTGCAATGTGCGCCGGCTGATTCCGAGAATTCTGGCGGCTTCGGTGCGATTACCACCGCTTTCCTCAAGGGCCCGGAAAATAAGGTTTCGCTCCGTTTGGTGCAAATTTAATTCTCTGGGCTCATGGGTCTCAGCGTCCAGTGAGGGGGCAGGCTGGCGGACACTGGCAGGCAGGTCACGCACACCGATTCTTGGCGTGCTGCACATTACGAC
Organism: uncultured Verrucomicrobiae bacterium; assembly: GCA_963847295.1. Lineage (GTDB taxonomy): Bacteria > Verrucomicrobiota > Verrucomicrobiia > Chthoniobacterales > Terrimicrobiaceae > DASTFP01. The sequence goes on along the minus strand of CAWJZG010000020.1, from coordinate 67,306 downwards.
CGCATGCTCGATGGCGGCCCGCAGCTCGCGTACGTTGCCCGGCCAGTTGTAATCGAGGATGCAGGCCATAGCTTCCGGCGCAAGCTCGCGAAACGGTTTTTCATTTTCCTTGGCGGATTCCTTGAGAAACGCCCGCACAAGGAGAGGCAAATCCTCCTTGCGAGTACGAAGCGGCGGCATCGTGAGCGGAACGACGTTCAAGCGGAAATAGAGATCGTCCCGGAACTTTCCCTCCGTTACAAGCGTGGCAAGGTCCCTGTTTGTCGCCGCGATCAGGCGGACATCGGTATGCAGCGTCTGGTTTCCGCCTACCCGTTCGAAGGTGCGTTCGCCAAGCACGCGGAGAATCTTTACCTGCGTGTTTTCGTCGATTTCACCGATTTCGTCCAGAAAGAGAGTCCCGCCCGACGCTTGCTCAAAGCGCCCGATCCGGCGCTCGAAAGCTCCGGTAAACGCGCCACGCTCATGTCCAAAAAGCTCGCTCTCGAGAAGTTGAGGAGAAAATGCCTTGCAGTGCACCGCGACGAATTTCTTTGCGGCCCGGGTGCTGAGCGCGTGGATGGCGTGGGCGGCGAGCTCCTTTCCGGTTCCCGTCTCTCCTTGGATGAGAACAGTGGCCCGCGAGGGAGCGACTTGCTTGATCGTCTCGAACACCTCGACCATCGGAGGCGAGTGCCCTATCATGCTCTCCAAGCCCGCACGGCGGTTCACCTGCTGACGAAGTTCGACATTTTCGCGCCGCATGTCGCGCTCGCGCAGAGCGCGCTGGATGAGCATCTCAAGACGGTCAATGTTCACCGGCTTCGTCACGAAATCGTATGCGCCTCGCTTCATTGCCTCAACCGCCGTATCCACCGAGCCATAGGCCGTCATCACGATGCAAATAGGCGGCTTCGGCAGCTTCAGCGCCTTTTCCATCAAATCCATTCCATCTTCGGCGCCCAGGCGCAGATCGGTGATCAGAACATCAGCGGGTTCCGTCTCCATTGCCGCAAACGCGCCCGCAATATCGCCGGCGACGTACACCTCGTAGTGATCTTCAAGAGCATCTCGCAGACCATCGCGAGTGTTCTTCTCGTCGTCGACGATCAGGATGGTCTTCGAGAGCGCCATTTTGTCACAACCGATAGGCGTCCGTCCTGAAAAATCAAGATGCGATTTGCAGTTTCAGCCCGCCGCCGCATCGATCTTTGCCTTGGATTGCCCCAGGAAGGCGCGCAATGCGAGATGTTCATATTTTTGCAACTCGGGATCGTCAGCGAAGATGGAAGCTGCAAGCGCGGCAGTTTCTCTCATCAATTCCGCGTCGCGGAGCAGATCGCCGAGTTTCAGCGGCGGCAGTCCTGTTTGTGCGGTTCCCAGAAGATCGCCGGGACCTCGCAGGCGGAAGTCGCTTTCTGCGATCTCAAAGCCGTCTGTGGTTTTCTCCAGAATGGCGAGCTTTTCTCGAGAGCCCTCCTCGATCTTTGAATCGTGAAGCAGGATGCAGTACGACTTGTGTTCTCCACGTCCGATGCGTCCGCGCAGCTGATGAAGCTGCGCGAGACCGAAGCGTTCGGCATTTTCAACGACCATGATATTTGCATTTGGCACGTCCACGCCGACCTCAATGACTGTCGTGGTAATGAGCGCGGCCAGCTGGCCGGCGTGGAATTTTGCGACGGTTTGTTCCTTTTCGTCCGGCGGCATCCGGCCGTGAAGGAGCCCGACGGAATGCGGCGCAAGGTGCAGCTTCCATTTTTCGAATTCCGCCGTCGCCGACTTCGCAACAAGTTTGTTGGATTCTTCCACGAGGGGATAGACGATGTATGCCTGGCGTCCGCGGTCCAATTGCTTGCGAACAAAATCCACTACTTCGGGCAATTTTCCTCTCTCCCTGACAGCGGTCAGCACAGCGCCGCGGTCGGCGGGTTTTTCGCGCAGAGTGGAAACCTCGAGATCGCCGTAGAGGGTTTGCGTGAGAGTGCGCGGTATGGGTGTCGCGGTCATGATCAGCACATCCGGCGCATCTCCGCGCGCGATCATTCGTGCGCGTTGCAAAACGCCGAACTTGTGCTGTTCGTCAATGACGACAAGCCCAAGATATTCAAACTCGCTGGATTCGTAAAGGAGCGCGTGCGTGCCGAGGATAATCTGGGGAGCGCACGCGTCCCCGCGTGCAGTTTCCGGCGTCTCGCCGGAAACCCTAGTTCGGCGGGACGCCGAACTGCACACGCGGGACGCGTATGCTCCCCGATCCAGTTCGCGCGGATCGCTTGCGAGTGCGTTCGCAAAAAGCGGCAGCGGCACGGTATCCTCGCTCCGAGATGCGGTTCGTAATGCGACCCCGATTCCCAGCGGCTCGAGGAGCCTCCTAAAATTGAGGTAATGTTGCTCGGCCAAGATCTGCGTGGGCGCCATCAACGCGGCCTGCCAGCCCGTTTCGACCGTTAAGAGCATCGCGGCGAGGGCGACAAGTGTCTTGCCGGACCCGACATCGCCTTGAAGAAGGCGATTCATGCGGCGCGGTGCGGCAAGATCGCGACGGATGTCGGAAATAACCTGAACCTGCGAGTCCGTCAGCGAGTACGGAAGAGCCCGCAGCAATCTGTCAAACAGGCGACCGCTCGCGTCTTTTGAGGTGCCCGGAAGCCTTTGCCAGTCGGTCCGTCGCGCGTGAATGAGCAACTGAATGGCAAAAAACTCCTCGCGAACCAACAGTCGCCGGGCAACTTCGAGCTGTTGGGAAGTGGCCGGAAAATGGATATTGCGAAGGGCGTGGGCTTTCGATGCAGGCAGCAAATTTGGAAACGCTTCGAGATCGGCCCGGTCAAGCGCCTGGAAAATCAAGGTTCGCAGCAGCCGCGGTGAAGCGCCGTCACCTGCCGGATGCACCGGGGCGATCCGATTCATGTGGATTGAGGTTTCCTCGTCGTCTTCCACGGTCTCGAATTCCGGATGATCGATGACGATTTGTCGTCCGCGTTTTTTCGGCCTTCCGAAGATGACCAAGCGCTGGCCAACGGCGATCATCTTCTGAATGTAGGGCATGTTGAACCAACGACACGACAACGGCTGGCTGAGGATCCCGGCGGACTCATTCTCGAACGTGATATCGAACATTCGCCGCCATCCACCGAGCCGCTTTAGCGAAGTCCTGGTTACCACGCCAAGAAGGCATACAGGGCGCTCCATTTCCCCGTCGGGGAAGCGGTCAAATCGCCGCCGATCCTCATAGCGCCGCGGATAGTGTTCGATGAGATCCCGGAGAGTTGAAAGTCCCAGGCGGGCGAGAGGGGTTAGCCGGTTGCGAGGAATCCAATCCAGATCGGCAAGAGGCGTTTCAAGTGCAAGCATGGAAGACTTCATTTTGCAGTTTGCCGGAAAGGCCCCTTGGCATTCTTAAGACGATATCCAAATTTCCGCGGAAACCGCGTTTCACGCCTGGCAAACTGCTGAGCGAATGGCAACAATCTGCGCTTGGGCGTCCACCCGGCTATTGTATTCATTGCGCTCAACGGTGAATGCGACGTCCCAAGGGGGCCGAGGCAGTTTCTCCTCAGCGCCGCGGAAATAGATCGCTTGAACGAGCCGTCGCCCGGCGCGGAAGTCCAGCAGGAGATGCTTATCCCTAAGCACGCGCGGAGCCGCGGCCGGTGTCACCATTCGCGCGGCGAAGATGGGCTGGGAATTTCCCATTCCGTAAGGCTCAAGCAGTTCCTGTGTTTCGAGCAGGGAGAGCGAGATGTCCTCCATGGGCAGTTCCGCGTCGAGGCGCAGCTTGGGCGTGAGGATTTCGTCGTTCACGCGCTCACGCGCTGAAATTTCAAACGCACGCCGAAAGTCTTCGAATCGATCCTCCTGCACGGTGACACCCGCGGCCATTTCGTGTCCGCCGAATTTTTCCAGGTGGCAAGCGCATTGCCGCAAGGCCTCGACCAGCGAGAGGCCCTCAATGCTGCGCCCGCTGCCCTTCCCAAGCCCTTCGTCGTCGAAGCCGACCAACAACGTAGGGCGATGATGCCGCCGCATGACACGCGCGGCGACGATCCCGAGCACTCCGTGATGCCACTCACGCCGTCCGGCCACGATGCTGGCATGGCTTGTCGCATCGTAATGTTCTTCCACCCATTGCTCCACCTCAGTGATCAGCGTCCGCTCCACGTTTTGGCGCGCGCGATTCTGGCGGTCAAGGTTGTCCGCGAGTTGCGTCGCCTCGCGGATATCGTCGCATAAAAGCAGCCGGAGCGACTCGAGCGCGGTGCCGAGGCGGCCGGAGGCATTGATGCGCGGTCCGAGGCGAAAGCCGATGTCGCTTCCTCGAAGAGGTGGCCGCACGTTGGAAACGGCCATCAACGCCGCGAGCCCCGGCCAGCGTGTCCGTGCCATTTGCTGGAGGCCGCGATGGACGAAGATACGGTTCTCGCCAATAAGCGGCACCAGGTCGGCAAGCGTCGCAAGCGCCACGATGTCCAGGTAATCTTTGAGATCAATCTCGGAATTGGGCGCGCGTTTCAGCAAGGCATGAACGAGCTTGAAGGCCACTCCGGCGCTGCAAAGATAGCCAAATCTCCCGCCAGCCTTTGGATTCACCAATGCCGCACAGTGAGGCCGCTCGCCGGAAATTTCATGGTGATCGAGGATGATGACATCCGCGCCACGACTCCGAATGCTGGCGACTTCCCGCGCAGAATTCGTGCCGCAGTCCACCGCCACGAGGAGCCCCGGCGAGTGTTCCTCAAAGCAGCGCTCGACTCCCGATGCGCTCAGCCCGTAGCCGTCCTCGGCCCGGAGCGGGAGGAAGCAGCTCACCTTCGCGCCGGCGGCAGTCAGAATGCGCTGAAGAAGCGCCAGCGACGCGACGCCATCGACATCGTAGTCCCCATAGAGGACGATTCCCTCACCCGCTTCAATTGCGCCGCGGACGCGGTCGACCGCTTGCTCCATCTCCGGAAGAACAAAAGGGTTTTCCAGTCGTCGCAGGCGGGGCTCGAGAAAGTCTGCCGCCAGGTCGAAGTCCCTAAAGCCGTTTCGAATGAGGACCCGGGCAAGAAACTCCGGAACGCTCAGCTCCCGGCTCAGACGGCGGACGGCAAAATCGCCATCCGGGCTGGGAAAGATCCATCGCCGCTGCATTGCACGATTTTAGGAAGGGTTGAGCCGGATGGCAACCCTATCGTGGCGCGGATCGCACAAAAGGGAGCTGGTCCTTATCCGCGATGGAATACTAGTCCTAAGTCAGATCGCCAAGTTGCCTGTGAAACGGCTTGGACTCGAATTTTTCAACGTGGCATGCCTATTCAAAAATACCCGTTTCCATTCCACGCCGAATGTTCAAGGCAAGTCCCTTAGCCTCATTGAAGCTGGCATTGTGCGCGACAATAATGGTTACAAAGGTCTTCTTGTTTTCAATCTTTCGACAATGCACGGCCAGGTTGTATTCCTCGTTTACAAGGGCAACGTCGTCCGGCCGCTTCATAAGTTTTCCCTTTACCTCGCTGGAGACGGCGGCGTAAGCCCTCTTTAAGGAATCCTCCTTGCTCAAATTTAGCGGCAGGAGAGAATAGAAGAGCGACGGCGGTGCGGCGCCTGCGTTTGTGCCTTGCCAAAGAAGCAAAGACATAATGATGACTACTAAGGATTTCATCGAAATGCTGGTTCTCGTAAGCATAAGGTTTTGTTCCTCTGCGAGCGATTTTGCACTGCACGAAGGCTATCGTCAATGCTGAAATAGACTGAAGGCGTTCCCTTCGCGCGCCAGGCCGGTTTGAGGCGGGCAACGAAGCACTTGATGCCCCGGAAGCAATCTTGGAGGAGAGGCTTAAGCGACGTCAGGGAGCAGGATGAAAGCTTTCCCGGTTCTCAGCCAGAGCGATCCGGGCTCAGCAACGCGATCATCCCGGCTGCAAGCCGGGGCCCCTCTCCACGCTCCTCGTGTTTGAAATAGACGAAGGCGTCGCTCCATTTGCCCTCGTTCGAACGCAGAAATTCCGCCCAACGGGCGATGTCCGCCGCATTGTAATCTTCGCGTCGCAAGCGCAAGTAGCCGAAGCCGGCCGTCGCAATCGCCGGCGTGCTAAGCTTCGCGCTCTCCGCGATGCAAAGCGCCGCATTGTGCGCGCGAAGATTCTCGAAAATCTCATCATCCAGCCATGAGTTGTGACGAAACTCGAACGCGGCGCGAATGCCATCTGGCAGCTCTTCCAGAAAGGCGTTCAGGACCTGCGCGTCCTTCTTGAACGATGGAGGCAATTGGAAAAGCAACGGCCCCAGCTTTTGCTCCAACCCCTGGATCACTCCAAGGAAGTAGTTCAGAGATTCAGCGCACTTTTGTAGTTTGGCAAAATGCGTGATGCGTTGTGGTGCCTTGAGGCTGAACGCGAACTGTTCAGGAGTCAGCTCGTACCAGCTCTCAATCGTCTTGCCGCTTGGAATCCTGCGAAAGGTATAATTGATCTCAGTCGTTTGAAACCGCTCCGCATAGAATGGCAGCATTTTGGCCGCCGGTAGCTTCGCGGGATAGAAAACTTCCCTCCATTCCGTGTACTGAAAGCCCGAGGTGCCGATCCAGAAGTTCATGTCCTCATGATAGCACGACCCGCAGCATCCCCTCATCTTTTGGCAGAATTTCCGGCAACCGCCGGCGACTTTCGCTGCTTGCGGGTTGCGAAATCGTGGTCTAGGGATGACGGCGTTGCACGGATGAGCCCCTTCGAACAAACTAACCACTATATTCGCGAGGCGTCTCGCACAATGGAGCTTGGCGCGCGTGTCGAGCGCCTCCTTCTCACGCCTGAGGGAGAACACCACGTCACGGTTCCCATCGAGAGGGACAACGGAGAATTGGCGGTGTTTGCCGGATATCGCATTCAGCACAATTCCGCTCGCGGGCCGATGAAGGGAGGCCTGCGCTTTCACCCTTCGGTGGATGCCGACGAAGTCCGCGCTCTGGCATCGCTGATGACTTGGAAAACCGCGCTGGTGAATATACCCTTCGGGGGCGCCAAAGGCGGCATCGCCGTGGATCCGACGGAGCTTTCCTCGGGCGAGGTGGAGCGAATGACCCGCAAATTCGTTCAGCGTCTCGGCGAAGAAATCGGTCCGCAAAGGGATATCCCGGCCCCAGACATGAACACGAATGCGCAGGTGATGGCGTGGGTGATGGATGAGTACTCGAAGATCCACGGATTTGCGCCCGCCGTTGTGACCGGCAAACCGCTCGACCTGCACGGCAGCGAGGGTCGCGAAGCCGCGACCGGTCGCGGCGTCGTTTTCGTTGCGGAAGAGTTCCTGAAAGATTGCGGCTCGACATTGGAAGGCGCCAGCATCGCGATCCAGGGCTTCGGCAACGTAGGCTGGTTCGTCGCAATTCTTGCGCATCAGCTCGGCGCAAAGATCGTTGCCGTAAGCGACGCATCGGGCGGGATCGCGCATCCCCAAGGCCTTGACATACCAGGGCTGGCGGAATTCGCGCGCTTGCGCCGTCCGCTCGCACAATACGATGCGGACAGTGTGTCACACATTTCCAACGAAGAAGTTCTCGTGACGCCGGCGGACATCCTTGTTCCTGCGGCGCTCGGCGGAGTGCTCACGCCTGAGGTCGCACGTAATGTCCAGGCGAAGGCGGTCATCGAGGCTGCCAACGCGCCCACCGATCCCGAAGCCGATGAGATTCTGAATGGACGAGGAGTCCCTGTCATCCCAGACATCCTCGCCAATGCGGGGGGTGTGACCGCGAGCTATTTTGAATGGGCGCAGAACATTCAATGCCTGCGGTGGACTGAGGAAGAGGTTAATCACCGCCTGAAGCACGTCATGACCAGCAGCTACGCCACAGTGCGGAAACTGAAAAAGCACAGAAACCTCACGTGGCGCACTGCGGCGTTCATCGTCGCGCTTGGACGCGTCGCGAAGGCCACCGTGCTCCGTGGAATTTGATGAAATCGCAAGCCATGAAACCACCCGTCGACGCCGAAATGCTAAAGCAATATTTCTGCTTCGTCGAGCTGACGCCTGAGGAAGCCCGGGAAGTGGCCGGACTGCTTGGCGCAATTGAGCTTCAGACCGGGGAAACATTGTTTCGGCAGGGGGACGCCTGCACCGCCGTGTATCTGCTGATCTCGGGTGAAGTGGAAATACGGATCGAAAGTCCGGGTCAATCGCCACACAGCCTCGTGACGCTCGGGCCTGGAGCAATACTCGGCGAAATGGGTCCATTGACCGATGAGCCGCGCGGGGCCACATCCGTCGCGGTCACGGATACGCATCTCGCGGCGCTTCCGATTGGGACCCTTGATGCCGGGCTCGAACGTGGCGATCGATGGGCAACTAAGTTTCTGATGGCGACCGCGAAAGTGCTCGCCCAGCGGCTTGCGGCGTTGAACAAGGAAACGATCTCGATAATGGCTCAACTCGAAAAATCCAAGTCTTCAATCAAGCCTCCGGTGGAAGATGAGCTGGAACGCCTTCGCCGGCGGTTGCTCACCGAGTGGACGTTTTGATCGGTTGAGAAGGGATAGAAGACGCGAGCGCGACGACAAACGAGCGATCTTCGACCCACCCTGCAAATCGTCGCGTTTGATCAGGCAGCTCCGAGGACCGGTTGAAAGTCTTGCTTGCAGTATTGCATCTCAATACTGGTGGAATACACTGCCTGGGCAAGGGAGTTCGATCTATGTCAAAAAAATCTTGCTGCAAGAGATGCATCCTCTTTTTCGCCCTGGTCGGCTTGCTGGGCTTTTCGTTCTTGCGGAGGAAACGTAAGAGCCCGAATCAATCGCGGAGCCGCCAATCCATCGGCTGGCGGTTGTTTAATGCCGCCTTTACTAAGGTTAACCAATACATTGCCTGGCACAAGTTGCCGCCGTTTCTGGGCGTTCTCAACCTCCTCGCTTTACGCAATCTCTTGCGCGAGCGAAATTTGCATGACACGTCCGATTTGATGTCCCGGCAAAGCCCCGGCAAATGCCCGCCGGAAGATTTGGTGACGCGCAGGTCGGATGGAAAATACAATGACCTCGAATTCCCAGAAATGGCAGCCGCCGGAGAACGCTTCGGCCGGAATGTGCCGATAGAATACACATTTCCGGAATCCGAGCCTGGATTGCTTGAGCCTAGTCCGCGTGAGGTGAGTCGTCGACTGCTTGCAAGGGATACGTTTATTCCGGCGCGCACGCTCAACCTTCTCGCCGCCGCATGGATTCAATTTCAAACGCACGACTGGTTTAGCCATGGTGAAGTGCAGCGGGACAAAACTTTTAAGTTTAAGCTCCGGCCGGATGATCCGCTCGTTGCGGCGAGCGGATCGGATACTATGGAAATCCCTCGCACGTCTCCGGATCCGCACCCCGATTTGGAGCGCACGCGGCCGCCGACTTACATTAATACCGTTTCGCATTGGTGGGACGCCTCGGCCATTTACGGGAGCCAGAAGACGACGACGGATAGCTTGCGGCGGGCGAACGCTGCGGATAAGGACCCTCTGCCGGACGGGAAGCTGTTTCTTGAGAATGAGTGCCTTCCCTTGGACCCTGATACAAGAAGAGTGCGAACCGGTCATCGCGACAATTGGTGGCTGGGGCTGGCTTTGTTGCATACTCTGTTTGCTCGCGAGCACAATGCCGTGTGCGAACGCTTGCGCGAAGAGTATCCAAGCTGGTCTGGCGATCAGATCTTTGACAAGGCACGCCTAATCATTTCTGCTCTCACTGCGAAAATTCACACCGTTGAGTGGACGCCGGGTATCCTCGCTCACCCTGCTCTTCAAATCGCGATGAACGCGAACTGGTGGGGCATTGCCACCGAGAGAGTGACCCGGCTTCTCGGACGCGTGAGTTCGAGCGAGGCGATCAGCGGCATTCCGGGCTCGCCAGTCAATCATCATGGGGCGCCATTTGCGCTGACCGAGGAATTTGTCACCGTTTATCGCCTGCATCCTCTGATCCCGGACGAAGTTGAAATTCGTTCACTCACGACGGGCGCACCGCTGAAGGAGCGCCCCTTAACCATGCTCGACCTTGCGTTCGACAGCGCGCAAAGTGTAGTCGATGACCCGGAGGATCAGACGATACCGAAGGAGAAGAAAGTGACCATGGAAGACGTCTTCTACTCGTTCGGCATTTCTCATCCTGGGGCGATCACGCTCCACAATTTTCCGGAATTTCTGCGGAATCTGACTGTCCCGGCGCATCCCGGGCAGGACGGCAGCATTGTGCCGGAGCGCCAGCTCGATCTTGCGGCGACCGACGTCATGCGCGACCGCGAGCGGGGCGTGCCACGCTACAACAAATTCCGGCAATTGCTTGGTAAGGAGCCGGTCCGTACGTTCGACGAATTGACCAGCAACAGGATCTGGGCGGAAGAGATTCGCGATCTTTATGGCGGAGACATAGACCGCGTGGATACGCAGGTTGGGATGCTTGCGGAGGATTTGCCCGCGGGGTTCGGGTTCAGCGACACTGCCTTTCGCGTTTTCATCCTGATGGCGTCGAGACGATTGAAGAGTGATCGCTTCTTCACCACCGACTGGACGCCGAAGACTTACACGCAGGTTGGTATGGACTGGATCAACTCCAACGACATGTCGAGCGTACTCCTTAGGCATTATCCGGACTTGGCCCCGGCGCTCCGTGGCGTGAAGAACGCGTTCGCTCCCTGGAACCGCCCCGTCTAGGAGGCTGTCGGACATCGAATCGAACGCTCATTTTTATGAATAAATCGCGGTTGAGAAACGAAGATTCCCTCTCTAACGGGCCGCTGGAATTGCGCCTCCGACAGAAAAGCAGAAAAAAATTCTGCTTATTTTCGGCACGAAGTGCCGTTCTAGCAGGATGCCGGTCGTTTGGCGCCCGCTGCGCGAAGGATTTCTTGACGGTAATTCGACGCGGCCTTCCACGCCCGGCAGCCTGCTAACGTATCATGCCACAAACAATCCCCACGGTGTCCGTCGCTGATAGCGTTGCTTTCAACCTTTGTCACATCGTCCCTTACTATCTTCGGGGTATTTTCACTAGGAACGAGTTCTGGATTTCCTTTTGGAATAAAGTTCACCCCGACCCACTCGCCGTGAATTTCGTTCGGCGGCTCCGGCAGAAATACAAGAGCAACTATCTCTATATCTATCTGCTTCGAACGAAGTCGTTGGTGGTGCTCGATCTCGACGGAATCAGGCGAGTGCTCGATCACTCGCCGGTGCCTTATGCCGCCGATCCTGATCTGAAGCGCAGGGGAATGTCGCACTTCCAGCCGAACGCTTTAACCATTTCACGTGGTGATGAATGGAAAGATCGGCGCCAATTCAACGAAGCGGTTCTCGTCTCCGCTCAGCGCGTCCATCCGCTTGCGGATCAATTTCTGAGAGCGATTGACCAGGCGACGGAACTCTTGACCGCCAATGCGGGCCAATACCTGGTATGGAATCATTTCGATCATTTGTTTAAGCGCGTTACCCTGGAGATCATTTTCGGTCATGAGGCGCGGGACGACACCGCGCTGGCCGAACGCCTCACCGCGATGATGAGGGAAAGCAACCGCGTATTCCTCCTGGGCAAATCGAAAGAATTCGATTTGTTCTACGAAAGACTGCGTCACTACTTGGAGTTTGCGGAAGCCGGCAGCCTGGCAGCCATGTGCAAGCATGCCCCTTCGACGGCACAGACTAAGGTTGAAAATCAAATGCCGCACTGGATGTTCGCGATGATGGAGACGCTGGCCACAAACACCATGCGGGCCTTGGCGCTGATCGTTTCTCATCCTAATGTTGAAAGTCGCGTGCGGCAGGAGATCCGGGAGAATGGTGCGCAAACACCTCAAGGAGTTGATCGGCTGAGTCTTCTCGAGGGGTGCATACAGGAAGCAATGCGGCTTTGGCCCACCACGCCAATGCTGATGCGGCAAGCAGTGCAAGATGATATCCTTGGTGGCAACACCGTTCCGCGCGGCACGCAAGTGGTCATTCTTAATGGTTTTAATCACCGTGACTGGGAGACTAACCCTGATGCTGGTAACTTTCGACCCGATTTCTGGCTCGATAAGCGTTCAGACTACAGGTTCAACCACCTAAGCAATGGTACGCAGGTTTGTGCCGGCAAAAGCCTCGCGTTGTTCATCGCCAAAGCGGTTATCGGCACTCTGCTCGTGCGCGGACGCTACGTGTTGACGAAGCCCAAGCTAAACCCGCTAAAGGCTCTCCCGTTTCAATACGACGATTTCCGCACGCGCTTCGAATACTTTCGGCCATTCCAATCGCCATAAACGCCATGGCCGTTTTTGAATATCGGTCATCAGGAACAGGCCGCCGGGTGATGCCAGGGCGAAAATCCGCAGACTTTCTGAACTCAAGCAACTGAACGATGAATCCCGGTAACGACGCAAGATGGTGTCCGTTTCGCCCTGGCGTGGACGAATTGGAAACGATTCGCAAGGACGTCGCCGAAGTGCGGAACATCCAGCAGACGATTCTTGATAAGAACAAGCAGGTCCATTTCCTCGACCGTGTGGCGCATCAGTATCAGGTTGCCGGCAGCAAGGTCCTGCTCAAGGTCGCCGAGGTGCTTCCCGCGCCGCTGGAAAACGTCGGCCTGTTTCACCCAGGCGCGGAGCATACCGGCATCGGCCGCATTTCAACGGGGCTCGGAACGCCGCATATCGAGACGAATCCCGACTTTCTCGGGATTATGACAGCCTTCCAATCCCCGGAAGGCCGCCGGGTCGATTTTCTTGGCATTAACGATCCCACATCTCCTGCCGACAATCACAAGGATTTTATCAACGTCCTCCATGCCACCGGAGAATCCGCAGGAGCTGAGGCCCCATTCGTCGGCGATCTGGGGTCTTACGATGCTCCAAACCTGATCGCCGAGCAAACGGCCTTCGGCCTCGCGCTCAAAGATCGCATGGGGTGGATCAAGGCGGGGAAAACCCTGTCTCATCTGACGAAGCAAACGCTGCGCACGTTTCACTCCAGCACCGCCTATCAAACCTATTGGACCGGAATCGAGGAGATCGGCGGCATGGCCGGCAAGTTTACGTTTGTCCCGGCCCGGAATGAGAACCGCCGTCCGGAATTTCGCCCCGGACAGCGCCATCTTTCAGAAGAATGGAAAATGCGACAACGCTCCGGCGATGTGGAGTTCCGGCTCTATTGGATTCCCTTCTTGAATGAGGACAAGACGCCAACCAAAACGCTTACTGATCGGTGGGCGGAAGATCATAAGCAACTGGCCGGCACTGTCATATTCCCGCAGTCGGACCCTGATTCCGAAGAAGCCATTCTCCTTGGAATTCTGGCCACGGAAATGGGCGCGAATCCGGGCAACTGGGTTCACGATAGGGACGACACCATCCGGGAGCCCGCGACCGAGTTTGGCATCGCTCGCAAACTTGCCTACCAGATGAGTCAGGCCGGGAGAGGCGCTCTGGAGCCCGGCACTTATCAGACCGTTTTCGAGACGGGGAGGATCAGCCAGGACCTTGCGAAAGAACTGAGACGGCGACGGGACGCCAAAGCGAGGATCGGGCACATAAGCTGGGCTCCTTAGGGAACTGTTTGCTTCGCCTGTGAACGCTACTGCTTAAACTAAAGTCTAAAGTTCCAGGATTAAGCTTCTCAGAGCTTTAACTAAGTATCTTGCGCTCTTGCGAAGTAGCGCAAAGCGCGCAGACTTGGGAGAAAGAAGTAGGCGCCGCCCTGCACGGTGACAAATTGCGGTAGTCCGGAAACACGGCGCCGCAGACCATCATCTTGAGGCATGTTGAAATCGCTGGTAACCGGGCAGCCCGGGATCGCCTGGCGATCGCCAAGCAGTGGATCGCTCTCTCCCGTCATGCCGGAGAACTTCGTACTCGCAATCCACGCGTTCTGCAGAAACTCGAATTGTCGCAAAATGCTTGCATTGAGGCAGATGAAGTGCAGGCCACTCGGCGGTTCGTCGTGCGCTGCGGGCGACATCGCTTTCGCGGGTGATATGCAGCGGCCGTACTCGCGGCCGCGTCGAAGGATCCGATGGTAGCGAACCGAGGACATGAGATCGTCCCGGAAGCCCTTTGGGCCAAAACCCAGCATTGTGATCACTTTTGCGAGAAGCCCATTTGGCCGCCCCGGAAAATCGGTATTGCGCGGGTTTGCGCGTCGCACATGCGCGCCGAAGGGGCAGCGGACACCTTTAGGATCTCCATCGTAAGTGAACCGATTCTGTCGAATCTCATCCGGTTTCGGTCCAATGCCAGGGATCGGATCTTGCTGAATCGGCACCAGAGGATAGCCCTCCTTCGTGCGGCCGACCATCGCCGCCGCAAGCTTCTCAGCCCGCTGCGAGATCGCCACCGGCTTGCTCGCCGACGAATTGCCAGAAGCGTTGAACGTCTTGCCTCAAGTCGCGCATCACAAGGTACGTTCCATTCCGGCCGACGTCTCTCTTCTCAGGTGCATCTTCCGCGGGAAGCAACCCAGCGCTCGAGGTATCGGCATCGACCAACGGTCGATCGGTGTATTTGCCGTATTCATTGCGATACCCGAGGAGAAACTCGCCAAGCGCAACGATGTTGCCGTAGTCAAGCTGACCAGCCAGCATGTTGCGCTCTTGCTTCCAATCGATTTCCGGCTGGCTGATACCATCCTTGAAACCGAAAGGTTCGAACCCATCAAGATTTGACGTCTTGAGCTTGCGCACCTTCGCGAACGCTTCGTTCCATGTGCCTTCGGTAGAGCTTCGCACAAAATCCTCGAGGAGTCCCTTTTTGGCAAAGAACATCACCACGAGATGCGGCATCTTTTCTTGTGCCTTCGGATCGTTCTCGTACTCTGGATCATTCGGGTAACCCCCCCATTCCCATTCTGAAGGCGCATTCTTTTCCACGTCACCGAGGCGCCGAGAGCGGCTTGACTCTGCCATTCCCGAAACAAACTCATGGGAAAAGGCGTTGATTATGGAATCGGATACGCCAAGCGCCCTCAGACCCGGCGCCGTGAAAGCGACCTGCACCGCGGTGGAGGGCAAAGAAGGCGGCTTCACAGCGCTCGTTATCGGTGCGGCTCGCAACCAGAATCGCGCGGCCTCAGCATCCTTCACTCTCATTAGAAAATAGGTCGCTTCCTCCATCCACCCATAGCCGAAGCGCACCAAACCTTGCACGTCGCTGAAGTTGACCTCGCTGCTCATTAGAGAAGGGCTGCCCATTCGCGGGCTTCTTTATCGCTCATAGACTGTGACTCCAGACCCTGCCGGATCCGCAGGTTGCGCTCCAGGTCCACCGCCGTCAAACCCGGATAGGCCTTGTACCAAGCTTGTGTCGGTATTGTGTGATGGCGCTCCAATTCCTTATGTCTCGGTTCGTCTGCGCATCCATCGAAGATGAGCCAATTGGTTCTGCGGTAGCCAATGAAGTTGCTGAAAACGACATTGAGGCCAAACCCCACCTTGTTGATGAAGTCGTCCATATAGCTTTCGAAACTTCCGTCATAGTCGCTGAAAAACGCCATCCGCTGCCTGTCGTCGAGAAACACCCAGCGGGCGAAATGGATCGTCCGTATGCGAGCAAATCGACCGCGATTGTAAACATGCCGCGCAAAGTAGTCCACCGTTCGAAGAACGAAGGTCGCCGTCCAGAGCCGCACGAAGCCGGGTTTAATACTCCCCATTATGCTGAACTGGTTGGTCACGTCGTGGTCTTCAAACTTCGCCAATCCGTCTGAATACGCCTGGTCCACTCGCAAAGAGAATTCGGGATCCGTTTTCTCCAGACGGCGAATGCGGATGAGGAAGATCACCCCGACAGGGATGAGGATGGGCGAGGCGAGGAGGGTCAGCAACGGAGGCCCAATCAATCGCAGCAAATTATCGATGCACCATTTCAGCGGGGTCGGGCTCTCCTTGGAAAGCGTGAGGCGCCCGGCGAATCTCTCGGCATCTACGAAGCGCCGCAAGGCAGCGTGGATCTCCCTCGGCGATAGGCCTGCGAAGGCAGCTGTATTGCTCTGCAGGTATTTCTCGAGCGCGTCGCGCAGTGCTGCGTCTTCACGAACGCGGCGGACCGTCCGCCCGCGCCAATTCGTGTAAGCGGCGGCCGGAAAGCGGCTATTTCTCTTCATCCAGCCGGCGAGATCAGTTTCGGATTTGAATCCCTTGCAACATGAAAAAATCGCACGCAGTCCGGGCGATGCTTGCCTCGCCACATCTTCAAGGAAAGTCTCTGCATCGCCATCGACGTTGCCAAGGAAGGCGAGATAGGGCGGATAGTCGCGGCGGGGCAGACCATAGGCGCGAACCTCATCAGGCGAATTGTCTTTAAGGATGACAAATCTTGCGACGTGCACCGTGTCGAATTGCCCAAACGGTATCAGCGCGTTGTTCGGGTTGACGTGCCCGGGGGCGTCGTTCATCGATTCGAGCAAACGCCGAAGCTCCGCTTCGCGCTCGGGATTGATTGTGCCGAGGACCATGAAGTCTGATTGCGGAGTCATGACTCTTCTAGTCGAAGACCTCGTCTCCCGTCGGTTCGTAGTGGGAGGCGGCGTTCATCCGCTGCCGCAGCCGCGAAAGTTCGAAGTACATGCGGCGCCGGGCGCGGCTTTGATTTCCCAAAGGGCGATGCTCGGGCATGCAATGCCACGGATTGTACGTGAGGCGTTTTGCGAATTCCATTTGCGCGGCGGAGTTGAACTTCTGCCGCGGCAGACGCAGTGTGGCTACCGAGACACGAGGCGAAAGCTTCTCGGGCCAGAGAACGGCATTGTTCTCGATCGGCATAAGATGCGGGTCGGTTTGCAGCTGCACGCGAAAATCTAACTCGACATCGCCTTCGAGCGCGGCCACCATCGCATCGCGCAGATAGTCGTGGGGAGGCCGAAAAGGCAGCCGCGGTATGGGAGTTCGCTTGTTCGATTTTGGCCACACCGAATATTGCATCGCCTGGCCTTCCCCCAGCAGATACGGAACGCAACCAAAGTAGGGGGCCTCAAACGGACTGCTCTGCGTTTTGATCCAGAGAGACTGCATGATGAGATCCAAGACGTGCGGACGATGGCGGTTGAGAAAATAGAAGATCTGCGCGTTCTTCACGCTCTCAATCTGCAACTGCGCATTGGCTTTAGTATCTGGTGTCACGAACGTGGGCGTGGAAACACCAAACATGTCTTGCGTGAATTTCTCATCATCCAGCAGCTTTGGCCCGGGAACGCCCATCAACTTGATGCTAATGCTCATGAAGCCCACATCTTCGATGTCTGGCGTGATGTACGGACCGGGCCCCGAAAAACGCACCCAGGCGCGATACATCTTTGGCTGCGCAAAGACACCATGCCGGAATTTTGCCGGGAGGCCGTCGTGAACGATAAACTCGCCGCGCACAATACCATGCGTCTTTGTGTTCCCACCACGCTCGAACGCCCCGGGCTTCCAAAGCGAGTGCATCTGCTTCGTAAAGCTCGAGACGATTGAGTCGAGAAACTCCTCTTCATCCGGCATGAGCTTCTCCTCGGCGATTTTCAAGCCCTCTCTCCGTCGCTTCATGTTGATCAACGCCGTGGTGAATTTTGCGATCGGATCCCGAAGCGCGGCATCGAACGCCGGGCGGACAAAGGGATCAAAGCGGCGCTCGAACAGGAGCAGGAAGGTAAAGAGATCGCTGAGACGATCCAGGAACACGGAACCGGTATTGGCTCGCGGCGACGAGCGACTGGGGTTTGAGCTCAAGGCTGAAAAGTGAACTAGAGGTTTCTACTCGGGAGACGCGTCTTGAGTCGAGGCGAGGCGCTGGCTAAATTCAAGATTTCGGAAATTCCAGAGCGAAGCCGATGGTGCGCTTCTTGCCCCAATAGACGATGCCAAGATAGAAGCCCGGCTCGATCTCACGGATCTCGTCACGCACCTTTTTCGCGATGAATGACGTTTTTGAATAATCAAGAACGATGCACTCCTTGCCGTCGAACCAGCTCTTGTCCTTGTAAACATTAGCCTCAATCGCGCGATGACCAAGGAGAAGAATTTTGTTCTTAAGAACGCCGCGATCCGGACTTTTTGGATCACGCTCGAAAACTTTGCCCTTCCAGATTTTGATCCGGATGATGTCGGCGATGATGTTAGTGACGGCGGTTCCCGGCAAGACTAACGCGGTCCCCTTAGCTTCGCCATTCGGAATTGGCCCGGCCGGTTTCTGGCGGAACAAGTCGTCGAGTTCCTTCTGCGTCATTTTCTTGAGTTCGGCGATGGTCATTGGTATGCGTGCTGCGGAGGTTGGTGGGTATGTATGGACCGTAATTCGCCGCGTGGGCGGCGCTTTTACATTGTTTTCAGGAACTCGATCAGCGCCAGCTTGTCCTCATCGGGGAGGGTGTCGCCGAAGTAATGGCCTTTGTCTTCGATGAAGTCGGGGCACTTGTTGGCGGCGAGCAGTTCAGGAACGAGCTTGACCAGTTCTGCGGTGGAGGCCTCCGGCGAGAGGCCCAGCGCATGAATTTTCACAAGCGCCTTGGCGATCTTGCCTTTGAGCACAACGAGTTGCTTGAAGTCCGGCTCGGCGTTGGCGAGGAGGTTGATCGGCGTACCTTTCGGGATCATTCCGATGCGTATCCAGCCATCGGCATCCGCTAACGCGCGAAGCGGAAGAGGCACGAATTCCTTGCGAAGGCTGAGCGCGCACTCATCCTGGGTCCGCCAGATCGAATTCTTAGCGAGCCGCTTTTCGGGCCAGAGCAGCTTCTGGACGGCATCGTCAAAGGCTTTCAGGCGTCCCTTCACGGAGGGGTCGCCTGTGAACTCGCCGAGAGCGTTGTTGTTGAGGAAGGGCGCTGAACTCCAGATGCTGACGAGCGATGGAACGCGATAGTAGCCGGCACCGCCTCCCTTAGGCTTGAATTTGATCCGATCGCTCTCGTCGAATGGATTGTACCATTCCTGTTCCTCAACTGCGGGCAGATTCTTATAAGTTTCAGATGAAAAATTGTCCCACACATGCCGGGCCTGTGCATTCGTGCCGAAGGCTCGCGATGAATTCGTCTCGATCTTCGAAATCGGATAGCGCCGTTCTGTGGAGAGGAAGTTGTTTTCGAGGAAATCGGGTTTCACAACTTCCGCGCGGAACCACGCCCGGCCCTCACCGGAGTGTGCATCGATGTTTGGCGGGGGTTGTTTGCTCGAATGGCACCCGGCGCAGCTTTCAGCGAAGACGATCTTGCCGCGCGTCATTACTGCTTCGTCCTTGGTGATATTGTCGCTGCCGCCGGGCGCATCGTTAAGGTGAAATGGCTGGAGCCTGCGGAAGAAGGCTGCGATGTCATCAAGGCGTTCCTCCGTGGCGCGCCAGAAGACAGAATTTTTTTGGGCATAAGCGACCTCGAACGGCTTCTGAGGCGTCAGTCCGATTAGGCGGTTGTGAAGCGTGAGCCAGTATTCCGAGAACAGGCCGATGTTGACGTAAACACGGATCGTGGCACCTCTGACACCCACCGAGTCCGCCCCGTCCTTCAAGATGTGCGGAACGGGCATGAGGACCTTTTCGTCAGGCAACGCGAGCGTGCCGCCAGCCATTTTCTCGCTTGCAGCGATCTTTTCCCGCTCGGCGAGGAGGAAGATGGCATTGATGGCGTTTGGATTATTAATGTGGTCCGTTGCGATGCGCGACGTGTCGGAGGTGCCGCGCGGTTGCGCCTGGATCATTTCATAGAACAGGCCCCCTTTTTGAACATTGCACGCAAAGACCTTTCCCTCGCTGATGTATTGATTGCCGATGGCCGAGGCAAGATTGTCCCAATTAGGACTTTCGGGATCCGCAGGAGGATTGACCGGGTTGGGCGCGATGTGGCACGAACCGCACGAAACGCCGACGCGATACGGACGGACGAGCTTGTTGTCGTTGTAGTACTTCGGATCGTTCATGAAGCGCTCGCCATCCCATTTTTTGCGAGCGGCGCTGTCGAAATCCGGATTCGGAAAGAGGCGGAACCCGAGGACGCCTGCAGGCTTTCCGTAAATCTTCTCGTCAATGCCCGCCGGCTCCGGTTCCGTCGCTTCGTCGAGCCAGAGACCGTATTCGTCAGGTTTCGATGGCGCCTGGAAACCGGGCTGATTGATGAGCCCGAGAGTCTTGAAACGTTCGCCGCGCGGGTATTTCCGATTGTCGAGCGTCTTGAGGAGATCCATGAGACCGAAGCTGTTCCGCGCGACGCCATCCCAAAAGTGCTGGTTGCCGGCGGTCCACAGATTCCACGTATTGCGGCCCCGGATCTCCTCCGCGGTCAACTCCCCGACGATAGCGCCCTTGTCCATCGGTTTGAAAACATCCTCAGTGATCTTCGGAAAGTCCGCCGGCGTTTTTCCAGCAGCCTTGGCTTCGTCAACAATTGGCTTGCTCCAGGAACTTGCCGTGAGAGTTAAGAAAAATGCCAGACCACACGATCCGGCGAGAAAATTGTGAAAGTGCTTCATGCCACACGGTTATTTGAACGACTGCCCACGCACGACTACCCTGATTGAGAGCTAGCAATTGAAACTTCGGAAAGCAAGCATTTTTGCATCGCAAGCAATCAAAGTCTCTGGCGAGGAAGGGCGGCGTTCTTATTGCTAAGAAAAACGGGAATGTCATCGAGCGACCCGGGTCGGCTTCTGGTGAGTCATTAGAAGCACTTGCTAACGATGTTTAGTATTAAGCGCCGTGAAAGATCTTGCTTGTTATGGTGGACGCACTGCAGAGGAGCGTTCAGGCGCGCGTGGTGTCTTTCCCGCTACCCTGTGCAACCTGGGATGAGCGAGCACTTCTGGCTAGATTGCTGAAGAACTCCGCGAATGTTTGGTATTTTGTTTCGCTGCGGCAGATGGTAGTGACGGCATGAAATCCGAGGGCTCGATAACTTTCCATTTGCGACTCGCTGAACCATTGGTCGCTGGTTGGTTCGTGGGGGAATTCGGGATGGGAGGCTGCGTAGTGGGCGACATCGGCCGGCTCCAGACCACAGAGAGTTGGCTTAATGTAAAGCAGAGTGCCGTCGGTGCCGGAGCCGTCGAGTTGGGAGTAGCGGATGGTTCCAATTGCGTAATAGCTGACTTGGGCGCCTTCCTTCTTAGGCGAGACGGTCTGGATATCGATTGAGATGCCGAGGTCGATGCGTATTTTGCGTATGGCGTTGCCAAGATCTTCAAAGACATAAGCGTAGTCGCATCCGGCATCGACGACCACGATGTGCCCGCAACGGCGGAGAACCATTTCGTACAGGCCTAGATTATCGAAGTGGCCGCCATCGGAGAGATTGACGTAGGCGTAGGATGCGTTGGTGGTTCCGAGGGCTTCGTTAAAGAGAGGGAGAGCCGCATGGGCCGGCCCGGAGCGTTCCCATGTCAGCGCGCCGTGCCGGCCGGGATTGCCAAGCCACCATCCGAGTCTGAGATTGAACAGCGTCATGAGAAAAGCCACAAGTGGCGACGAATTGTAGCCCTGGTTTGGGTTGGCTGTAGCACCGGAGATCGCGAGCGCCGTGCCGAGCGTAATGCCGTCGCCGAATCGAGCGGAGGGCCTGTAGCCCAGCACCCAGCTCCCGCAATGGAGCCGGCTGACGCTGAACGGGGCGGCCATTCGTTCCTGCCACGCTAGCTGGCCGCCCTTGACGAGATTGAGCGCGATATTGATGACGTGAAAGGGGCGGCCTGGATCCAGATCATGGACTCTGAAGTTATCGTCCGGGTCGAACCCGGTGAACCGATGCGGTTTTCGAACGCTGCGCGACGCACCGAGGTATGCGCGGATCAGCCGGTTGCGATACAGCGCATGCAGGGAGAATTTGTTGACGTTGATGAAATAACCCATGACGACACCCAGACCTGCCAGACCGGCGAGGAGCCAAAGGAGCTTGAAGAACTCGCGGTGCGTCCCGGCGTCCCAAAGCAACCGGGGGTCTGTCATCGGGCCGCCAGGAGGATCGAGGAACCAGGAGAGCGCGCAGGAAAGTAAGACAAAAAACGCTAGCGACGCGGCCGCCAAAAGCCGGTTTACCGAGTGCAATGGAACGTATTTCGAGAGAGTTCCCGTGGTCGTACTCGAGCCGAGGAGGGCGGTTACAATACCGAGCGCGCCGCCACATGCAGCCAGGAACCATTTCCAGAGCGCCCCGATTTCGATTTGCGCCACTGCAGTGGGCGCCCAGAGAACCAGCACATTCAGCGACGCCCATACGACGATCGCTATGCAGAGCCAAGCGGTCGCTCTTCCCCACCATTCGCGATCTTCATCGCTAATCCACCAGCTCGTAAGTCCATTGAATACTGCGTTCGCCGCGCAGAAGAGCCCAAGGAGCAGGGGCAGCGCAAAACAGGCGAAGTTTCGCACATCGTTAACCGGATCGGGAAAGATTTTCGCCACGATCCACCAAGCAAAGAGGCCGGTCAACGCTCCGGTGAGCAGCACCGTCACAAGTGTGGTTCCGATCAGGCTGAGGAGTTTGCCTAGTCCTGGAGGCGACTGGCTCTGACCCCGGTCGCGATATGCCACGAAGCCGGCGCCCGCGAGGCAGCCCGCCGCCGAAGCAAGACCGACAATGAGTTGCGTCAATGGCAAGCCCCACGGAGATGACATGAGGGGTCCGGCGAGTTGACTCGTGTTGCGAAACCCGGCCCACCAGGCGAACAGAAAAAATGCCGCTGCGAGCATCGGGGCGAACCAGCCTGCGAGAAAGCGGCGTTGCGGCCAGCGCGAGCTGCCTAAGCTCGGGAGGTCGATGGCGGCATAGGCCGTGGCTGTTGCCAGGCAAACGAACGCGGCAACAAGCAGAGCGAACAAAGTGGCCGGGGTGGGCCTCGAGAACGCTGCCAGCACACAAAAGCGAGGGATCAGCAGGAGCGCAGCGAGCCAGGAGAGCAGGACAATCCAGTTGAGCAGAATGTCGCGGAGCACAGTGGCGCCTATCGCCCAGGTATCGGCCGAGAAAAGGCCGAATCGGGGCGTAAGGTAATTGCTGAAGGCTCGCAGGTGGCGTACCGGATCGCTTTCCGGCTCGATCGTCCGATCCGGCGTAGTCTTTAGCTCTGTGAGAACGCCTTCGCGGCCGCTCGGATGATGGTGGATCCATGCGCTAAGCCATCCCCCGATGTAGCCGCCGCCAGAGACGGTTGAAAGATAATCGAATTTTTCAAGCAAATCGGCGCGAGCGAGCGCCTGGAGAACGCCGAGTCCGAAACTTGCGCTGCGGATCCCCCCGCCCGAGAGACAAAGCGCCGAGCGTTTCGTCTCCAGCGAATGGATGCGTTTGTAAATTTCTTTTAACCGCGCCTGTTGCTGTGCTTCCGAGAGCTCAACGCCAGGGTCGGGACCGATCTTGCCGTCGAGTTCTTCCTCCAGAACATCCGGGAGGGACTTCGGGCAGCTGGAATGGGTTCTTCGCGCAAACATCGGCGGCGTCCTTTCCCGAAGCTTATATCCCGCGTCCGACGGCAGGTCATTGTTTTTTGTGGGATGTGAGCTAAGCAGAAGCGTATTTGATTGACACGTTACGTCCTAAGAATTAGAGCTTTCTTCGCTCCATAGGAGGAAATGTGAACATGCGCCCAATGGATCGCCGGTTTCCCCTTTTTGCGCGGTAGAGCTGGAGACACGATGCCCTCGTTCGATTTTCCTCATGGGACGCCAATCGGCGAGCGATTTAGTCCCCTCGATCTCGACCGTACGGTCATTGCGATTCCCTTGCTAAAACAGATTCAAGAGGAGCTGAGGATCATTGAGGAATTCAACCTTCGTTTTCCGGAGGCAGCCAGAAGCCATAATGTGGCAATCCTCCTTAGTCCGAAGGACCCCGCCGGCCTCGAGGCGGCACAGGCCAGAATTACGGAAATGGCCGCCAGGGCGGCGAGCCTGGCGCTCAAAGCTTCGACGGAGCGACTGAAAAGAGCTTCCGCGGAATCGCGGTCCGCGGAAAGAAAGTACAATCGGTCTTTGCAAACAGCGATCGCGCACCAAGAGATCGGCCAGCGGATCGAGGATAAGTTTGGTGTTTTCTGCCTGGCGAGCCTCCACTCAGCCGTAATCCGCCGGCTCGAGGCGCTAAACGATCGCATGGATCCGTCAATCAAGCCAATCCAGAGAATCTTGCCCAAACGGTTTGAGGTGATGATCGACTTGAATTTGGAACATCCGGGGGGGAGGGGAGCGGCCAGGAAATGGGTGTTCGATAATATAGAGACTGCGAAAAAGCAGGCAGATGTTCGGGACGCAGGACAGAATGTGCACTTTGAGAAGAGCCGAAGCAGCAATCAATACGTCTTCGCGCGCCTGGAAGCTCGGGCTATTCAAAAGCTCGTCGAGCTGGACATCGATCACGCAAAGGCGAAAGCGGAAAAACGCCGGGAGCTCGCTGACGAGGCGTCTGTCAAAGCGCAAGTCGATCCGAGCCGGTTTCGGGCCATCTATCACATCTGGCCGGATTTCGAAGTTTCCACCTGCATCGAAAGATCGATTGCGACGGTCAAGGCCGATGCAGCCCAAAAGTCATTCGCAGCCCGAGGGGCGGGAATCACTTGGGCCGTTTTGGACTCTGGAATCGATGCGGATCATCCGCACTTTCGGCGATACAACAACATCGATCCCAATTCCTCCTGGCATAGAGACTTCACGCTCGACGGTCCCGGCTCGCTGGCGGACGAAAACGGTCATGGCACTCATGTTGCAGGTATCATTGCGGGCGAATGGGTTGTGAGTCCCGACACACCGGAGAAGGACAGGCCTCTGGCAATTTCGCGGTACCGGAAACAAGACGCCGAGGACATCGAATACCAGGAACATCGGCTCGAAGGCATCAGCGGGATGGCGCCCCGTTGCAGGCTGGTAAGTCTGAAGGTGCTCGACGAGAACGGCAAGGGCACGGTGAGCAACTTGATCGCAGCCATCACACATGTGCAGGAGATCAACGGGTACGGCCGGCGGTTGCTGATTCAAGGTATAAACATGAGCCTTGGCTACAGCTTCGAACCGGAGTGGTTTGCGTGCGGTCAGAGCCCCTTGTGCACCGAAGTGGATCGTCTTGTCAAATCAGGTGTGGTCGTCGTCGTGGCGGCTGGAAATACCGGCTACGGAGCCCTCAAGTCGGCGATCGGCTCGACCGCTGCCGGCTTGGCGCTCACGATCAATGACCCCGGGAACGCGGACCTCGCCATCACAGTCGGCTCCACCCATCGGGAGATGCCGCACATGTACGGTGTTTCTTATTTTTCGTCCAAGGGTCCGACGGGCGATGGACGTCTCAAACCCGATATCGTTGCGCCAGGTGAGCGCATCATCTCCTGCGCCACCGGTGAGCTGATGAGGCCCGTGGGAAAGTGCGACTACGTAGAGAGCAGCGGAACCAGCATGGCCGCGCCGCACGTAAGCGGCGTCATTGCGGCTTTTCTATCCGTCCGAAACGAGTTTATCGGACAGGCCGAACGCGTGAAGGAAATCTTTGTGTCCACGGCCACCGATCTCCGGCGTGATCGCTACTTTCAAGGTGCGGGACTTGTCGATCTGATGCGGGCGATTCAATCTGTATGAACAATTACAACCCTTCGGAAACACGTTTATGAATGAGATTGCAGGAATTAGATACATCGAGGCGCGGTTCGACAAGAATGGAGCATTGCAAGGCAGCATCAGCCTGCCAGCGGCGACCTCAGACCTCTTCGTAATTTCTCATGGCTGGAATCGTGAAGACCAACAGGCCCGCGAGTTTTATCGAGGGTTTTTCGAAAGTTTTTCCGCCGTTGCGCAGCCCGCGGACGTCGCTGGCCGGAAGTTTGCGATTCTCGGTGTATTATGGCCTTCAAAGACATTCGATGAGTCGGTTGCTGTCTCCACCCAAGCGGGCGTCGCGGAAGGTTCGGCAAGTCTTTCGCCTCACAACGACGTCCAGGCTCAGCACACTCTGGAAGAAAAACTCGAGAGAATGAACGATCTCTTCAGTGAGCCGGCCCAGCACCGCACCATTGAAGAGGTCAAGGCCTTATTGCCCGAGCTGGAATCGAAGGAATCAGCGAGGCGGGCCTTCGCCGACAAGATCCGCTCTCTGTTGGATCCCTCTGCGGCGAACGACGAGGACGCCTCGCGAACCTTCTTCAAGACGGACGGAAACGAATTGATGAAGGATTTCAAGATTTTAGAGGAAGATCTTGACGCAGAGGTGGCCGGCGGCGCTGCGATGCCGCTTGGAGTCGCTGATACGCCCGCAGCGGGGACTGCTGCGGGACTCACCAACTCTCTTTCCGGGTTCAACGCCTCCGCGTTGAACCTCTTAAATTACACGACCTACTATTTGATGAAGGAGCGCGCCGGCAAGGTCGGCAAGAACGGGGTTGCGAAGCTCGTCGATCGACTGGCGCCGGAAGTTCAGCGCATTTATCTCATCGGACACAGTTTCGGAGGCCGCCTTGTCACCGCCGCCGCCGCCAATTCCCAAACTGGGAAGCTCCGAGGCTTGACTCTTCTGCAAGCGGCATTCTCTCACAACGGATTCTCAAAAAAGAAAAATGGCTACTTCCGCAGCGTCGTGGACAACCGCCGGATCAACGGCCCAATCCTTATTACCCATACAAAGAACGACAAGGCCGTCGGCATCGCCTATCCGCTTGCTTCACGTATCAACGGGGACAAAACGGCCGCGCTTGGCGATGAAAATGATGTCTTCGGCGCCGTGGGCCGTAACGGCGCGCAGCAGATGGAGGAAGGTGAGAGAATCCTCGGCACACTGCTTCCTGTGGGCGGGGTGTATGCTTTGGAATCGGGGAAGTTTCTCAACCTTGAATCCAGCCAATTCATTACGAATCATGGAGATGTCACCGGCCTCGAGATCGCATACGCCGTTTGGAGCGCGGTCAAGAAGTCAATGTGAAAGATGGCGGCAAGCTTTTTCCCTGGACAGTATCTTCCGACAAGATCGCCCTTCTCAATGCGTAGAAACCTGTTGATACTGGAATACCACCTCAGAAGAGGAGATCATTTTGAAAAGTGAAATTATGAGTGCGAAAAAACAGACCCGCTATCTGGTCGCAAGTGATTTTGACCAGACGCTAAGCTTTAACGACTCCGGTCATGTGCTTGGAGAAATCATTGGCGTCAAGGACTTTGAAGCTAAGGTTAAAGCGCTGTCGTCGACGTATTTGGTCCAATCGGGCGCGGAGCTGGCCTATTTGCTGCGGCACGACCAGGAATTTAAGAGTGTTCGGCGCGAGCACTTGGTCGAAGCCGGCAAACGCGTTCGGCTCAAGGACAACGTCAAATTGCTGGCCGAAATGCTGTCGGAAGAGCTGGACCAGGCCCACTTTGAGTTCGTCGTGATATCGGCGGGTCCGCGAGAAGTGGTGCAATCCGCACTGGATGGCATCGTGCCGCCTGAGAATGTGTTCGGGACAGAGTTCGGCCGCGACCCGTCTGACGTCGAGATCGTCTCTGTCGAGAGAGTGCCAGCCGGCTATGGAAAAGTTGTTGTTCTTCAAGAGCTTGAACAGAAGTTCGGGACCCGTCCAGACCACACAATCTACATCGGCGACGGCAGCTCGGATCTGTACGTAATGCACCACGTCAACAGCCGGGACGGACATACGATCGCGGTTTCCGAAACGAAGGATATCGGGCGAATCGCGAAGCGGACCGTGTTAAGCGACAATGCGACGAGTGTTTTCGTTCCGATTCTTGAGGATATTCTCAAATGGGATGCCGAGCAAATTCGTGAGTTCTTTGAGGCTCACGGTTTGTCAGTGCAGGGTTGGGACAAGATTCGCACGGATTGGCTGACGTTCCACAAGGGTCAGCCGAAGCCGCAGGAAAGTATCCTGGCAAAGTAGTTACGCCATCGCGGCCTAATCCTGAGCATGGACGCGGTCGCCGCGACCGATTGCGAAGTATCGGAAGCCTTCGCGTTTGACGAAGTCCGGGTCATAGAGGTTGCGGCCGTCGAAGATGACCGGTTGCTTGAGAAGCTGCCTCATGCGTTCGAAATCAGGACTGCGAAACTCCTGCCACTCGGTTACGATAGCGAGGGCATCAGCGCCCCGCAGGGCCTCTTCGGCACTTTCAGCGAATTCGACTTCCGACCCTCGCCAGACACGCACCATGCGAGTCCTACATAGCCGGATCCGAAGATGGTGACGCGCATTGGTTGGCCGATCGTCTGAAGGGCAGAATGGTGACTACCAAAGCGGCCAAATGCTGTAAAGGTTCGGCGCGCTAATCAGGGAGATTGTCTTCGGACTTTCCACAGATTGACCAGCGGGCTGTCCGTGCCATAAACCGGATCCGCTTTGGGAAGAGGAACGGCGGCGATGCGATCGTCGGCGGCGGGCCGCTCGCCAGGAGTGCCGCGCAGCAGGTCAGGCTCCTGTCCGAGCGGATATCCTCCGACCACGTGGAAGTCCGGGCTGCTGCCTAAATTCTGGTGTCCGACGCCGGCGGGAATGATGATAACGTCTCCCGCCCCGACATGCGCGCTGATTCCCACGGTGTGTCCAAGCCGAATTAGCGCATGCCCGCGGTAGACGCCCAAAACTTCATGAGCGGTGCTGTGATAGTGCGGAAAGGGGTAGACGCCGTAGCGCCACGCGGCCTTCCAATCGTTTTTCGCATAGAGAGCCTCGAACTCCTCCGCCGATTGCCCTCCGCGCGGTGAAATCACATTTTTGTAGATCAACAACGGCAGGCGCGGATTGTTTGGTATCTCGCCTCCATCCGGAAAAAGATGCTCTTCGGGCTCGCTCATAAGGAGGTGTTCCGATTTCGCTTGGCGTCAGTTCACCGTATCTATGCGGTGTTTCTGATCAAAGGATTTCTCGAGGCGAACGTTAGGATCGGTTTCGAAAGTCTTATAGAATGAAGACTGGAGCCGGCATACCGCTTGAGGATACAAACGAGACATGAATCTTCATCTCGAAAACAAGGTGACCTTGATCACTGGATCGAGTGCTGGAATCGGATTCGCCATCGCCGCGGGATTCGCGGCTGAAGGCGCGCGCGTGATTGTCAACGGCCGTTCCGAAAAGCGCGTTGATAGTGCCATTTCGGCTATTCTCGAACAATATCCGAATGCAAAGCTGGAACCGCTCGTTGCCGACCTTGCAACAGCCGAAGCGGCGAAACAAGCGGTGGCTCGATTTCCGGCAGTGGACATTCTCGTCAATAACCTCGGTGTTTATGCACCCAAGTCTTTCGAGGATCTTACCGACGAGGATTGGTCGGAAATCATCGAAACCAACTTTCTCAGCGGAGTGCGGCTTTCGCGGCAGTATCTTCCGAAGATGAAAAAGGCCAACTGGGGGCGCATACTTTTCATCTCGAGCGAGTCGGCGGTCAACATTCCCGCAGAGATGATTCATTACGGCGTTACCAAGACCATGCAGGTGGCGTTGGCTCGCGGACTCGCGGAGACCACAGCCGGCTCAAACGTGACGGTCAATTCCGTCCTCGCCGGTCCGACACGCTCGGAAGGCGTCGAGCAGTTCATTCAGGATATGGCTGCGCAACAGGACAAGACGCCGGAAGCCGTCGAGAAGGAGTTCTTTGAAACTGTCCGTCCAAGTTCGCTCATTCGGCGCTTCGCATCCATCGAGGAAGTCGCCTCGATGGTCCTTTTCCTGGCAAGTCCCTTGGCCGCCGCGACGAATGGTGCTGCTGTCCGCGTCGAAGGTGGCGTCGTGCGCTCGATTTTGTAATTATCAGAGCCGGTTCGATTGGTCGGGGTTTAACCCCGCATGGAGTTCGTTTCTGGCGGCCAAGTTTTTTGAGGCAGAAATGTGCCGGCTCGAATCATCCCTTTTCCCGAAAGTTTTCGGTGCCGAGGGCCATCTTTTCACACCCTTAGGACTCATTCGAGCGTGAAAATGGCTCGCCTATCACAGAGCGTTTTTAGGGACGACAGCAGCAAGATAAATTCAAGCGTGAGATGCGAGATTCCCATTCGCTCAGGCGGTTCCGGCCCGCGTTCAGAAAATGAGATAATTCAAATAGGCAGCATGCTGCTTTGCGTCTCTGCCGTCGTCGTCGCCTTCTTTTCGCGGGCTGTCGCTTGGGGGATCTTGCTAGTTCCAATTGCCCATCTGTTCGTCACCGCTTCCGCGACAGGGTCTGCAAAGCTCGGGCACATTTCTGAACTCTCCGGCAACGCGAACGTCATGCTGCGAAGGTGGTACCATTATTACTTACACCCTTGCTTTTGTACGGCAGCCAGAGCCGTCGGCTTTTCAGCGCCTGCCGTCGCCATCATCGGTTGCTTCCACGGGTTCTACCTCGGACTTCCGTTGGGCGTGGGGATTTGCCTCCTAACCCTCTACCTCGCCCCGGTTTTCAACCCAATCTACGCGCTGCGTAGTCCGATTGACCGCCAGGCACACAAAGAAGTCATCGCCTTCATCAACAATGGGCTCGAAAATGTTTCGAGCGAAGCCGCAACGCCGCCTCACCTGGCTGCGGACAGCCCTTACGGAGAAGGAACCAGCGGGAGCGAGAGCAAATCGCCATCGAACCCTTAAAAATCGCATGTCAATGGCGAACGGGCGGTCGCGCGTCTGAGCGCATGCGGACATGAGTTTCCAAGAATGGGAAAGCCGGGGGTGCCGCGCTTGAATGCCGCTTTTTAGCACAAGCGCCGATGCTTTCTTGGACGATACTGTTTCAGCAACGTCCCTTCTGAATGCAAACGCCCAAGAGCAAAACCGCGGCCACTGATGCGCTTGTCGGCCTGTGGGCCGTCGCACTGACGTCCTTTGTTATCGCCATGCTCTACTTGGCTCGCGATCTCTTCATTCCGCTCGCGCTTGCGGCATTGCTGACATTTCTGCTGTCGCCGTTGGTGACGAAAATAGAGCGCTGGCTTGGGCGGATCGCTGCGGTGCTCCTCGTTGTAGCGACGATTTTCGCCGCGACTGGGGCGGCGGGTTGGGTGCTTACTCGGCAACTGGTCGATCTCGCGACGAAGCTGCCGGACTATAAAGAAAACATTCGCACCAAGCTGCGTTCCATCAAGGTCCCAAGCGGTGGCGCGTTTGCAAAGTTTTCGGAGACCATCGAGGAGCTGAAAAAAGACCTGCCTGGTGCAGAGACACCGGCTCAGGCCGCGAAGCCAGCTGCGCAAGCGCCCAAGACGCCCGTGTTGCCTCCGAAGATCACGCCAGCCGCTGCGCCGGCGCACGATAGCGGACACTTCCAAGGTAAATCCCGTGGAGCTCGGGCAGCGCCTGATCGCGCCGCTGCTGGGCCCGCTTGGCAGGGCAGCGCTCGTGTTGCTGCTCGTTATTTTTATGCTCCTGCGTCGCGAAGACTTGCGTCGACGGCTGATCCGGCTCATCGGCAAGGGCCGCATTAGCGCTGCCACCCACGCGATGGATGACGCGGGCTCACGCGTCTTTCGCTACCTATTTATGCAACTCGTGGTGAATGTGAGCTACGGCATTCCCGTCGCGATTGGCCTTTACTTCATCGGCGTGCCAAATGCCGTGCTGTGGGGCGCCTGTGCGACGGTGCTCCGATTCATTCCCTACATCGGACCGTGGATCGCGGCTGCGATACCGGTGGCACTCTCGCTGGCCGTCTCGCCCAACTGGACGATGCCGTTGCTGACGATCGGCCTTTTCGTCATGCTCGAACTACTGAGCAACAACGTCATGGAACCCTGGCTCTATGGCACGAGCACCGGTGTAACCCCTATAGCGCTTATCATCGCCGCGGTGTTTTGGACATGGCTTTGGGGCCCGGTCGGGCTCATTCTCTCGACGCCGCTGACAGTCTGCCTTGTCGTCATGGGGCGACGCGTTCCGAGCCTTTCATTTCTCAGCGTTCTGTTAAGCGATGAGGAAGCGCTTACGCCTGCCGAAGACTTCTACCATCGCCTGCTGACGATCGGCGAGCAGGA
Organism: uncultured Verrucomicrobiae bacterium; assembly: GCA_963847295.1. Lineage (GTDB taxonomy): Bacteria > Verrucomicrobiota > Verrucomicrobiia > Chthoniobacterales > Terrimicrobiaceae > DASTFP01. Next base: position 35,487 of record CAWJZG010000020.1, on the reverse strand, counting down.
TGAACTGGAGTTTGTGGAGTCGTATTTGAAGGCGAACTCGCTCACGGCGCTCTACGACTCTGTGTTCGTTCCGGTAATAATTGCGACAGAGACGGATCACAGGCTCGAGCTGCTTGACGACGAGCAGCGATCGTTTATTGAGCAAAGCCTGCGCGAAATCATTGAAGACTTGGGCACCGTTCCGCAGGTTGCATTGAAGATCGACGCGAACGAAGCCGCGGCCCAGGATACGCCATCGCAAATTGCGGCGCCGCCGTTTCGCGTCTTACTGTTTGCCCGCGCGGGCCGATCGCGACGAGCTCGCGGGCGCAATGCTCACTCAGTTGCTGAATCAGCAAGGCTTCTCGGCGCAGAATGGCCCGGGAAAGCTCGCCGTCGGCGAGTTGATCGATCTGGTGGAAAAGTCGAATGCGGACGCGGCGTGCATTTCGGTCGTTTCGCCTTCGACCGTGATCCACGCGCGCTATCTCTGCGTGAAACTGCGGGCGCGTTTCCCTCAACTAAAGATCGTTATCGGGCTCTGGGATACGACCCATGGTCTGACGGACGCCGCCAGACGGTTGCGCGATTCAGGGGCGGACGAGGTTGTGACAACTCTCGCAGATGCTGTCGTGCAGCTTGCGAAACATGCGCCAACGCTTGCCGAGCAAATGATACCTGCGCCCATCCCCGTGGGCGTAGAGGAGCGCGGCTCCACTCGCAAGTTCCAGCCTGAGCTAAACATCAAGAAGGTGGAGGGCCATCCATCCGAAGCGCAGGTTGGCAGAGTCGACCATCGATAGCCTCGCTCGGCCCCCGTCGTTTTAAGGCATCCTTCGGAGCACCTGCGTCCGAAGTACCTGTCGGGAGATCCACTCGCAATGCATTCAAAAGAGATTTTTGGCATTCTGAAAAAGGCCGCCTCGGAGTGGATGGAGGATCAAGCGCCAACCTTGGGCGCCGCGCTCGCTTACTATACTGTCTTCTCGCTCGCTCCGCTGTTGATAATAATTATTGGCGTTGCAGGATTGGTTTTTGGGCCGGAGGCGGCGCAGGGCCAGATCTTCGAGCAATTGCGGGGTCTGCTGGGCGAGGCAGGCGCGAAATCAATGCAGGATTTGGTCGAAAACGCCAATGCGAAACCGGCGACCGGGATTTTTGCGACTGTCATCGGGATTGTGACTCTGCTTTTTGGTGCATCGGGCGTTTTCGGACAGTTGCAGACTTCGCTCAATGCAATCTGGGGCGTGCAACCGAAGCCTGGGCGAGGCGTTCTCGGTATCATCCAGGATCGGATTCTCTCCTTCGGCTTTATCCTGGTGGTTGGCTTTCTGCTCCTGGTTTCCCTTCTTCTCACAGCAGCCATTGCTCTTGTGGGCGAATGGTCCGGCGGCATGATGCCGGGAATGGAGTTCCTGATCCAGCTCCTGAATTCTGGTCTTTCGCTGGCGGTGATCACACTGCTCTTCGCCATGCTATTCAAGTTCCTGCCCGACGCCAAGATCGCGTGGCACGATGTCTGGATCGGCGCCTTCATTACCGCGGCGCTCTTCACAGTGGGGAAGTTTGCGCTGGGTCTCTATCTTGGGAAGAGCAGCGTGAGCTCTTCGTATGGTGCTGCGGGCTCACTTATTGTCTTGCTTTTATGGGTTTATTATTCCTCGCAGATCCTTTTTTTCGGAGCGGAGGTCACGCAGGTTTACGCGAATCGATTCGGCTCGCACGTGGCTCCCGCCGACAATGCGGTCGCCGTGCAAAAACAGGCATAGCCAACTCTGGAGCCAACGGTATCAAGCGACAGACTAGGAAAATCGCGCATTCTCAGGCGTTCTTCGACGAAGCCGGATTGGGCTCGTCATCTTTCGGCGAGATTCGGCATGTCCGCTGCGATCCACTCGTGCACGGGCCGGCCTCCTTCGATGTGTTCCTTAAGAATGCGTTGCAGCCTGCTTGCATCGAGCTGCCCGTACCAGATGCCGTCCGGATAAACGACCAGCCAGGGCCCGCCCTTGCAAATGCGCAGGCAGGCCGCCTTGGTGCGAAGCACGGGCACGGAAAGCTTGCGCGTCTCTGCCTTGAGCAGGTCCCACATCGCGCTACCTTCCGCCGGATTGCAGCAGTCCGGTCCGGCGCATAGAAAGAGGTGCCGAGTCGCTCGCGTGATTTCTTCGCGCGAAATTTTCGCGTCGGGAGGGAAGCCATCCGGCTCGTTCATCGCGGAGCGGACGGCGATCCGTCAGGTGCGCGCGAGGAATTCAATCTCAGGAGTCCGGTGGAGCGACGTCATTTACTTGAACACCGCGGAGATCGCTTCGCCCGTGCCGGTATTCGATACGCTGAGGACTTTTAGCTTATCGCCGGACTTGGTGTAAGAGATTTGCAGAGCGGCAGTCTGGGCCTGCTGAATGCCCGACTCCGAACCGGCTGACGCCCGATAGGCGGTGAGAAAAGCGATCCAAGACGAGAAGATCATGGGTGCGTCGGGGGCAGGACCCGTCCATCCTCGCCCAGCCAGCCGTCCCTTCGCAACGAAGTAGTTTTCGGCTTGCAGGCGAAACTCGACGAGCGGGGCTGGCGATTGCTTGTAGAGGCGAACAAGCACCGCACCGCTTGGGGAGCGCGCGCACACAGCGTCGCAGACCATCGACACGCTCTTTCGCTTCCATCGAATGATGGCCTGCTCCGAAGAGGCGGCGTCAAAAGCGGTCAGCTCGCGCGCCGCCGGGCAGCCCGCGAGAAGCAGTGCCACACAGATCGGCAAGACCCATTTCATGAAGCTCTTGGAACGAGAGGCAATTTTGGAAAAATCGGAATGACGCGCTGAATGCCCACAATCAAATGAAACAGCCAAAGCCTCCAACGCAGCGCAAAGGATCTTCCCACGTTCCCGGCGAGAACGGCATTCACGGCGGGTACGACCTGGAAGAACTCCCGCGGTGCCAGAACGGTTTCCACAAATTCCTGGCGATACCACGAGTAAACGAACTTAAGATAGAGGCGCATGACCTTGGCCAGATGGCGTTCGTAGACGGCGAAGAGCTTTGGCGCCCGCTGCGGGGCTGCAAGTGCCTTGCAAAGGGCTTCTGCCGCCCGCTCGCCGCTCAAAATCGCCAAAAAAACACCGCTGCTGAAAATTGGATCGATGAATCCGGCGGCGTCGCCCGCCATGAGCCAGCGCTCTCCGTGAAGCGCGGAGTTGCGGTAGGAGTAGTCGCCGCTCGCGTAAACCTTGCTGACGCGCCTCGCGCCGGCCAAGCGCTCCCGCATAATTGGTTGCTCATGCAGGAACGCGTCCAGGACATCCGCCGGGCTCCGCCCGAAAGACCGGTATCGACTAGTATCCATCACCACGCCGACGCTGATTTTCTCCGTGGAAAGAGGAATGATCCAGAACCAATGGTCGCGCGCACGCACCATTCGAGTCAGCGTGCCGTCGATGCCGGCGGGCTGCTCTGCGCCCTCGTAGTGGGCGTAGACGGCAAATTTTTGCAGGCCGGAATATTCGCGTTTGAGACCAAGCCGCGCGCCGATGACAGAGTGGCGCCCGCTGCAGTCGAGGAGATATTCGGCTTCGATTTCTTCGACAGCTGCCTCCGGTCCCTTGATGGTGAGCCTTGGGCGGCCGGGGGTCAGAGCGATGTTTTCAACTTCAACCTCCTCGTGTACATGTGCTCCGCATTCCCGTGCGTGATCGAGCAAAATCTTGTCGAATTTAGAACGTTCGACTTGGAAGGCGGTCGGACGTTTCGAGCGAAAGCCATCTTTGAAATAGAAGCGGATTTCCCCGCTTCCGCATCCCGAGGTGATTTCGGCCCCATATTTGCGGACGAACCCCGCGGCTTCCAGCTTCGGCATGAGGCCGAGGCGCTCGAAGGCTTCCATGCTAAAGGGCAGCAAGGATTCGCCGATATGAAAGCGTGGAAACTTTTCGCGCTCGAAGACAGCTACCTTGCGCCCTGCGAGCGCGAGCGAGGCGGCGGCGATGCTGCCGGCGGGGCCTCCGCCAATGATTGCTACATCATAGAGCGCACTGGTCATATGTCAGTGTCTGCCGGTCTCCCCCGCTTCAACCTCTGCCAGCCTTACCCCCCGGCCGCACGCTCGATGTGTCCGCCAAACTGGAAGCGCATGGCGGAGCTGACCTTTTCGGCCATCGTATGGTCCCTGCGTGAGCGAAAGCGGGCGAAGAGCGCAGCACTTAGCACATCGCATTGAACGGCTTCGTCGATGGCGGCCATGATGGTCCACCGTCCCTCCCCAGAGTCAGAGACACGGCCGGAGAAGTTCGAGAGCGTCGGGTTATCGGCGAAAGCAGCGGCGGCAAGATCCAGCAACCAGGAACTGACTACGCTGCCGCGGCGCCAAACTTCGGCAACGTCCGCGAGATTGATGTCAAAGACGTAGTCATCCCCGACTGGCGCGGTTTCGGCGTCGGCCCCGCCTTTCCTGAGGCTTGCGTTGGCGTTTGCGAGAATGTCGAAACCTTCGCCAAAGGCAGCCATGATGCCGTATTCGATGCCATTGTGGACCATCTTGACAAAGTGACCGGCGCCTGAAGGTCCGCAGTGCAAATAGCCGTCCTCGGCTGTGCCGCCGAGTTTTTCGCGTCCGGGCGTCCGATCCACGGTTCCTCGACCTGGGGCGAGCGATTTGAAGATTGGATCCATGCGATCCACGGCTTCTTTGTCTCCGCCGATCATCATGCAGTATCCACGTTCGAGGCCCCAAACGCCGCCACTGGTGCCGACGTCGAGGTAATGAATACCGGACTGTTTGAGATGGGCGCTACGGCGCCGATCGTCGCGGAAATAGGAGTTGCCCCCATCGATGATTGTGTCTCCGCGCTCGAGGTGAGACGCGAGCTCGTCGACAACTTTGTCGGTGATGGCGGCGGGCACCATGATCCATGCGTTCCGTGGTGCTGTCAGCTTCGATGCAAAATCTTTAAGCGAGCTCGCGCCGGCGGCGCCTTCGCCAGCGAGCTGCTTTACCGCTTCGGGATTGGCGTCATAGACGACGCATTGGTGACCTTGCTTCATCAAGCGCCGGACCATGTTGGCGCCCATCCTGCCGAGACCGATCATTCCGAGTTGCATAGAGGGATATTTGGAATTTTGATTTTGGGCGCGGCTCACCCTCGGGGCAACAAGATTCAGCGGAAAGATTTGTCAGCCGCCACCGATTCGGGCGATGCGGTTCGCTTCGCGGGATGCCTCGGCCTGCCTTCGCTTCCGAATTTTCGTCCAGCCAATCGCCGCAGCGCCGGCGGCAAGAAGAGCGGCGAGCCACCAAAGCGAGGGGAATTGCTGTGGTGGCGCGCTCAGGAGCCTGAAAGTCGGCGAAGGCGTCGAGCGCCGGCCTTGCTCGTCGACCGAGACGATGCGAAGGAGCCAAACCCGGCCAGGCGCCAGATTCTCGAACCGAGCGACGGCCATGCCATTCTTTTCGGAAAACTTTATATTGCGAAGGTCCCTCCAGACCAACGTTGGCGGTTCCCCCATTTCGAATTGGTGCTGCTGGATCACCCAGGTCACGGGATCTGGCGCAGGCTTCTTCCATCCGATCTCAAAAATTCGGTTGCTGGCCTTGAGCACCTTGATTTCAGTCACCGGAGGAACCGCGCTCACTGACGTATCCGGCTCGGGTTCGGCGACCGGCGGCTCGCGTGAGGCTGGATCCAGGATCGCAGTTGGGATCTTTCTGGCTTCGGGTGGCTGAGCGGCGATTCGCCCGGCAACGTCGATTGAAGCTGGCTTGCCTGTGCCGGCATCGATGATGATTTGGGATCTATAGTCGCCGATCGAGGAGGGCTGCAGGGCAACCTCGAAAATCCGTGTTTCACCCGGCTGAAGGACGGCGGTGTTCGGGTCAGGCAGGAGCAGGATATCGTTCGTCGTCGTTGCCTGCAGCCGAGCCGCGCTTCCACCCTCGTTCTTGATTCGAAGAGATCCCATATAGCGCTTGCCCGGCTCGATGTTTCCAAAATCAAGTCCTTCGCGCGGTTCGATCCGCAAGAGAGGCTGCAATGCAAAAACCCGCACGGGAATGGTGCGCCGGAATCCTTCGCTCTCGAAGCTAAGCGCGCCTTCCGATGCCCCGAGGAAGGACGGCTGGGTTTTCAAGGCAATTCCCATCTCCCCGGCAGCGGGAACGGTGATCCGATCGGGCGAGGTAATCTCGGGCGGCACGGAAATTTCGACGGTTCGATCGCGAGAGGTGCGATTTCGGATCAGGACATTCCCAGAACGGGCAGTTTCCCCCTCCCGGCTTGCCAGTTCGATTTCGCGCGAAGGTTCAAATTCGAAGGGCGATTCCGCTCGCGCGAAAAGCTCGACCGCGGAGCGAGTGTCGTGAGAGAAATGGAGCTTTCCAGAATAGTTCTGTTCCTCGTCAGGAGCGCAGACGACGAGGACCTGCATTTCCTGATTGCGCCCCAGGCGGTATTGGGCCGTACCAAGGATCTTCCAGGGCGGTGTGGCATCCATTCGCCCCTCCAGTATGCCTCCTCCACTATTTCGCAGGGTGATCTGCTCTTCGCGCATCTCACCTACTTGCACGCTGCCGAAGTCGATGGACCGCACGACCGACAACGCGGGCGGTTCTTCGGAGACCGTAATGGTGATTGAAGCAGGCGCCGAGACGGGGCTATCGACGGCCTGAACGGCGAATGTGAACGAATCACTACCCTCGCTTTCGTCGTCGTGCGCGTAGGTGACCACCGCGGTTTTGGGTCCCGTGACGCGGATTTCGCCAAGCCGTCCCTTTGAAGGACGAGACCGGATAAGGAATTTCAATTGCCCGGGCGTTCGCCCCTGAGCTTGCAGAGGGATTTCGACACTGCGTCCGCGAAACACCGAGAGGCTTTGCGGCTGGGCCATCGGAGGCGGCAAGATGGGCGCCTCGTTTGGAGCGGCCTGGAGGAAGGGTCCCGCGAGCAGCGCGACCAGAACCAAGTATCGCCAATGTCCCATGGAATCTCGTTGCGAAAAATCATCTCAGCGATTAAGCGGATGTCGATTCGGGAAATAGAATGACCATAGCACATCCAATCCGCGACATGAAGTCTGCCATGTTCGCTTCGCTGGTCGCTCTGGTATTCGCGGCGCTTATTTGCAACGCCATTGCCCAGCCTGCTCCCCTCTTTCCTCCGAAAAAGCAGCAAAAAAGGGCTGGCGAGCTCATCAAGAAACAGGACCCGCCTAAGGTCATACCGCGAGTGCTTGAGAAGGCGACGATTGACAACGTCTCAATCTACATCTCCTTGAGCAAGCAACGAGCGTATCTGGCCGTTGGCGACGAGGTCGCCGTCGATTCACCGATATCCTCCGGAAAGCGCGCTGGAATGACACCGGCCGGCGACTACAAGATCATGGAAAAAGATTCCGATCATCGCTCGAGCGTCTATGGCGATTTCGTGAGTTCACGAACCGGGAGGGTGGTGCGCGCGGGAGTCAGCACGCGAATTGATTCAGCGCCGAGCGGCACCGTTTATCGCGGCGCGCCCATGAGGTGGTTCATGCGGCTTTCGAATGAAGGCGTGGGCATGCATACAGGGATATTGCCGGGCTACCCGGCCTCCCACGGCTGCATCCGTCTGCCGGATGAAATCGCGAAACTGTTCTACACCAAGGTCAAAATTGGCACGCCCGTATCGGTTGGGGACTAGCGTGTCTGCGAATCATCCCGGATGCGGGCGAGCAGTTTTGCAAGGCGCCGGAGCGTCCAAACTGCAATACTGAAGTCTTCAAACAATGCGGTGGCAGAGAGAGATGCCGAGGCGGTCCTCTCCTTCAGACGGGACATCTCTTCGCCTTTGAGTTTGCTTTTTGCGAGAAGCTCCTGGATGAGATCGGAGCGCTCGTTTTCGGCCGCGGCAGTTGCAAGTGACAGGAGTTTCTCGAGCGTTTCGGTTAGAACGGCCGGTCCGCCCTGGCGCGCGAGCGCTTCGGCGAAATAGCGAACGCCTTCCTCGACGTGGCGGATGATGCTGAGTTCCGCGCGGAGGAGGTGAAGCCGGGTCGCGTCTGCCTGGCTCAGCGAGCCTCTCGAAGCCAGTTTGGCGGCAAATTCCTCGATCGCGAGAGCAAGATCCTGAAACGCGCGAGGCGGCGTTTCTTCGTCGGGAGATTGCTTCGTCTCGGTCAAATGGATCGTGCCGAGCAGTCGAGCCAATTCCTTCTGTATGAGATCAAGCGCGCTGGGAGAGTCGTCAAGGGCCTGTGAGCGCAGGAATGCGGGCCGCGACGGGTCGTCGATTGCGGGTTTGTCGGGCCAGAGCCTTTTGAGAAGCTCGAGAACACGCCCGAGCACCGGAGAAAGAAGCAGCGCGGGAAGGAGGTTGGAGATCAGAAAAACTCCTGCAAGTTTTGTCGTGAGGGGAACGGGAAGGGAATTCACAAGCGCGGCAACGAGGGGAACTCCCGCTTGCTCGACCGAAAAAAGCATGACCATGAGCGCGCCGCTGAGAAGGCAGAAAAAATCCTCAAGGCGCACGAGCCGGAGGGGCTTGCCTCGCAGCCCCGCGGAAAGGAAAAGGCGCAGGCCGATTGCGCCGAGATTCGTGCCGTAGAGCATTAGCATGGCGGGCTTCAAACCGAGCACGCCATTCGCCGCGAAGGTGATGATGAGCATGGCGGCGCCGGTGTTGGATTGCAAGAGCATCGCGATAAGCACGCCTGCGAGAAAGGTGAGACTGAATGCGGAGAGCGCGAAGGACATCGCGCTCCGAAACCATTCGGCTTCTTTCAGCGGGGCGGCACCGGACCCCATTTCCTCCAGACCGAAAAGAATGAGGCCCATGCCGAGAAGCGAGCCCGCAAGCGCTTGCCAGAACGGGATGCGGAGAGTCCCGAGGGCGATTCCCGCGCCGCCCACGAGGTAGGCGACCATGGGATGGATGTTCAGGGTGGTCACGAACGCAAGCGCCGTGAGGCCGACGTTGGACCAGACGATAATGGGCGCCGCGGCCCGCGCCTTGATAAGTCCGCTGTCGGTCAGGCTCACCAGAATGAATGTCACGGCTGTCGCGCTTTGCATGATGGCGCCGGCGATCGTCCCAAGCCCCGCTCCGAGCAGCGGCGAATGCATTGTTCGCTTGATAACGTCACGGAAGCTGGACCCGTAGAGCCGGCGCAAATTCTCTCCAATGAGACGCAGTCCCAGAAAAAATAGTCCCAAACCAAGAACAAGGGAGTTGGCCGGCGTCATGCTGTCTGAGCACTCAACTCTTGATTGTCGCAGCGGGCAACTGCAAATGGGCGCGTCGATAGCGCTGCAGATCTTTGACAAGCGAAAGGCGAGCCTTTGACGACAATCGCGATTTGAATTATCGTCTATTGCATGCAGTTGTCCATGCGTACGGATTATGCGCTCCGCGCGTTGTTTACGTTGGTCGAGCACCACGGCGGCAAGCCCATCCCTATCATCGAGCTGGCGCGGAGAAACGATATCCCGAAGCGCTTTCTCGAACACATCATGCTCGACCTTAAAGAGCGTGGCTGGGTGGACAGTGTGGCCGGCAAACGCGGAGGCTACCGGCTTTCCAGGAGTCCGGAGCGAATCACCATGGGCGAGGTGGTCCGTCACTTCGACGGCTATCTCGCGCCGCTCGCCTGCGTTTCTGTGAGCGATTACAGACGCTGCTCCCAGGAACCCGTTTGCCGGTTCCGGCGGGTGATGCTGCAAGCGCGAAACATGGTGGCACAACTCATGGATAAGGCGACGCTTGCGGAGGTGATGCGCGGAAAGCCTGTGAGCGACGCGGAGGTAATAAGCATCCAGGGGATCCACGGCGAAGGAATCTAGTCGAAACGAGGTCCTTGAGCACGGCGCCGGGACTTCCTTGCTCTCCTTCCTGGACGCGGCAGAATGCCGGTATGAGAACGCTTCTTCGCCTTGCCGTTCTCTACGCGGCATTCGGCACCGCGTGGGCGCAAACGACTTTGCGTGTGGGCCTCTTTCCCAACGTTACCCACGCGCAGGGGCTTGTTGCGAAAAACCTCAGCACGGAGGGCCAGGGGTGGTTTGAGCAGCGTCTCGGTCCCGGGACCAAGATCGAATGGTTCGTTTACAATGCGGGACCTTCCGCGATGGAGGCGATTTTTGCTCGCTCGATTGATTTCACCTACGTCGGACCGAGTCCGGCGGTGAACGCCTACGCGCGGGCGAACGGGCGCGACGTGAGGATCGTCGCCGGCGCGATGCGTGGCGGCGAAGCGCTCGTTGTGCGCGGCGATATTATCAGGAAAGTTGAGGACTTCCGCGGAAAAGCAATCGCCACGCCGCAGCTGGGAAATACGCAGGATGTCGAGTGCCGGGCCTGGCTGATCAGCAACGGAATTCGTGTTACGCTGGTCGGCGGCGATGCGCGCGTGCTCCCAACCGCAAACCCGGACATTCTGGCTCTGTTCCAGCAAGGAAAGCTCGACGCTGCCTGGACGGTCGAGCCTTGGGTGAGCCGGCTCCTGGCTGAGGCGGGGGGACGCATTTTTTTTGAACCGGAGAATACCGTCACGACCGTGCTGGCCGGCCGCGAGGAGTTCTTGCGGGCGAACACTGAGGTTGCTCGCAAGTTCGCCGCTGCCCACCGCGAGCTTACGCAATGGATTCGCGATCACCCCGAGGAGGCGCAACGGCGCGTGCGCGACGAGCTTTCCGTCCTGACGCGCAAGGAGATTCCGCTGGCATTGATTCAGCAGGCGTGGACACGCCTCCGATTCGACGACATGATTTCGGCGGAGCCCTTTCAATCCTTTCTTGACCAGGCGCGGCTGGTTGGTTTCCTGCGCGCGAAGATCGATCTTTCAAACCTTATCTGGAATCCATAATGAGCCTCGAACAGGAGTTGGCCAACGTCGAGCCCGATCGCATCGAAGTGCTCGATGTGAGCAAGAGTTTCACGACAAAGCGCGGCAAATTGGCGGCGCTCGACCGTATCAGCTTGAAGGTCTCGGAAGGAGAGTTTGTCTGCCTGGTCGGGCAGAGCGGATGCGGCAAGTCCACGCTGCTCAACATTATCGCAGGCCTCGAAAAGCCGGATAGTGGAAAGGTCCTGGCAAGCGGGGCGCCGATCGTCGAGCCGGGACGGGATCGCATGATGATGTTTCAGGAACATGCGCTGTTTCCCTGGCTGGACGTGATGGGCAACGTGCTTTTCGGCCTGAAGCTCAAGCCGGGATTGAATGCGCGCGAGCGCGTCGAAGTGGCTCGATACTATTTAAAGCTCGTGGAACTTGAGCGCTTCACCCATTCCAATATCCACGAGCTCTCAGGCGGCATGAGACAGCGCGTCGCCCTCGCGCGCGCTCTGGCGCCCAATCCGCGCGTCTTGCTGATGGACGAACCCTTTGGCGCCCTTGACGCATTGACCCGCGAGCAGCTCTACGGGGATATTCAACGCATCTGGGAGGCGCGCCGCAAGACCATCATCTTCGTCACGCACAACGTCCGCGAGGCGGCTTGCCTCGGCGATCGCGTGGTTCTGTTTTCACCGAACCCAGGACAAATCCGCCAGGAATTCTCTGTTTCGCTTGGACGGCCGAGAGACATCAACAGTGTGGAGCTCGCTAAATATTCCACCGAAATTACAGGGGCCCTCAAAGGGTTCACGGTGGGAACGGAGGCAGCTGAATGAAGCGAGCTGTCAACTCAGCGGTCTTCTTCCTGCTCCTGATCCTCGTTTGGGAGGCCGTTGCGCGGACCGGCTGGTACTCGCCCGTTCTGATGCCATCTCCCATGCAAGTCGGGGAGTATCTGTGGCAGTCCGCCGGCGATGGCACCCTTTGGACCGCCACGGTCGTCACCATGCGTCGGCTGTTTATCGGCTATTTGATCGGAATTGTTGTTGGCGTCCCACTTGGACTGCTCACGGCTCGTTTGAAGATTTTTCAGGACACCATCGGGCTGCTCGCGCTTGGTGTCCAAACGCTTCCAAGCGTCTGCTGGGTGCCGCTTGCCCTCCTGTGGTTCGGTCAGACCGAAACGGCCATGCTCTTCATCGTCGTCATGGGCACACTCTGGTCCGTCATCATCGCTACCGAAAACGGCGTGCGCACAATGCCGCCGATGTACCTGCGCGCGGCGCGCACAATGGGCTCGAAGGGTATGCACACCTGGATAAAGGTCATCCTGCCCGCGTCGCTGCCATACCTTGTGGGCGGAATGAAACAGGGTTGGGCTTTCGCATGGCGATCGCTGATGGCCGCGGAAATCTTCGTCACCATCCTCACCGGCTTCGGCTTGGGCCAGCTCTTGCACTACGGCAGAGAACTCCACGCCATGGACCAGGTTGTCGCCATCATGCTCGTCATTGTTGTCATCGGCCTCGTAGCCGACCGGATCCTCTTCTCGCCTTGGGAGAATTTCCTGCGCCGACGCTGGGGACTAGGCACGTTCAACTGACTCCCCTTCGTCGAATCCGCTGAAAACTGTAGACGCTGGTGCCGGCCTCCGAGGAGTTACCAGCACGAGGACGGTCAGCCGTCCGCGATAGAAAAACCTTGAGCCAAAACTTCAATAAACGACAAGTTTAGTCGTTTTTTATTGACGCTTTGAATGCGACTACTATCGTCCTTCAAAATGAAACGAGTTTCCTTGTTGCTATCTCTCCTTTCCATTGGCTCGCTGGTGGCCAAGGACATTACCTTGCTCAACGTTTCCTATGATCCCACGCGGGAGCTGTATGCGGAGTATAACGAGGCCTTTGCCAAGTATTGGAAGGAAAAGACTGGGGACATAGTGAAGGTGGATCAGTCGCATGGAGGCTCCGGGAAGCAGGCCCGTGCGATCATTGATGGTTTGGAGGCCGATGTGGCGACGCTTGCCTTGGCGGCCGACGTCAATGCGCTGCACGAGAAGGGCGATCTTATACCCGAGGATTGGCAGAAACGGCTGCCGCACAACAGCACTCCCTACACCTCGACGATTGTTTTCCTGGTCCGCAAGGGCAATCCGAAGGGCATCAAGGATTGGGATGATCTCGTCAAGCCGGGTGTCGAAGTGATTACCCCCAATCCCAAAACCTCCGGCGGTGCGCAATGGAACTTTTTGGCCGCTTGGGCTTACGCACTCAAGCACAACAACAATGATCCGGAGAAGGCGAAGCAATTTGTGACGGAGCTGTACAAGCACGTTCCGGTGCTGGATTCCGGCGCTCGCGGCTCGACCGTCACATTCACTCAGCGCAAATTGGGGGACGTTCTGCTGGCTTGGGAGAACGAGGCCTATCTTTCATTGAAAGAATCACCGGGGGACTTTGAGATTGTTACCCCTTCGCTGAGTATTCTTGCCGAGCCTCCAGTGACGGTGGTGGACAAGGTTGTCGACAAGCGCGGCACGCGAGAAGTCGCCACCGATTACTTGAACTATCTCTATGGCGACGTTGGGCAGGAACTTGCGGCCAAGCACTTCTATCGACCCACGAAACCGGAGATCGCAGCGAAGTTCGGGGACAAGTTCGCAAAAGTAGATCTCATCACGATCGACAAGGAATTTGGCGGCTGGACGAACGTGAGCAAGAAGTATTTCGGCGACGGAGGAATCTTCGACACGATCTACCAACCCACCGAGGCACCTCGCTAAGAAGCTCTATCATGGCCTATTACGAAAACGTTGTTTCCTCGGTTGGAAGCACTCCGCTGATCAAGCTCAATCGGATTACGGCAGGATTGCCGGCGACCATCTCGAATACCTTTGGTCGGACGACGGCCAAAAGCTCGCCGTGCAGTCGTATTTCCGCCCTCGTTCGGACAAGCTTCTTGCCGAGAATGCGTCTCTTTTTCCGCGGATCAAACTCGTGAGCGTGGAAAATGTTTTCGGCGGATGGAATGCGGCGCAAGAGGTGCACTTTGCGGACGGCGGATACTTCGATCAAATTTACCAGGCGAAATAAAATGCCGACGACCGTGACTACGCCTCGCCGTCCATCCGTAAAAGAGCGCCGATCGCTCCGGCCGCTGCTGCGTCCGCTGGACGAGTTGGCGCGCGGGTCGGACTATCTTTTCGCGGCGCATTTGGGATACAGCGATCCGCTGGGCGTTTTGCAAAGCCTTCCTCGGTATCTTTTCGCGGGTCCCGGGGAGAAGAGGAGTTATCTCCGTGTCGGTCTGTTTGCGGGAGTTCACGGCGATGAAGAGAGCGGCGTGCACGCGGCCATTGAATTCCTTGAACGTTTGCACGCTGATCCGGAGCGCGCCCGGGGTTACGAGCTCTTTGTCTATCCGGTGATCAATCCCTGGGGCTATGTGGAAGGCTCTCGCTGGACGCGGAGTGGGCTGGATTTGAATCGCCAGTTTTGGAAAGGCTCTGAGGAGATTGAGGTTCAAATTCTGGAACGCCAGCTTGGCAAGCTGAATTTTAATGGAATCATTGCCCTTCATAGCGACGACACAAGCGAGGGCCTTTACGGCTTTGTCAAGGGCCATGAACTGACGCGCCACGTTCTGGAGCCGGCGTTGGAGGAGGCCGGACGCATCCTTCCGCGCAATTTCGGCAAGAGTATCGACAATTTCGAGGCGAACAATGGAATCATCGAGAAAGGCTACGACGGTATTCTCACTGCGCCGCCCGAACAGAAGCCGAGGCCGTTCGAGATTGTTTTTGAAACCCCGCACCATGCGGCGCTCGATAAACAGATTGAAGCTCACATTGTGGCGGTGCAGACGATTCTGGACCGCTTTAAGGTGATGATCTCCGAGGGACAGAATATCTGATGACAAAATCGCGCCGAATTCTTCCGGGCTTCGGGCTCTCGCTTGGCTACACGGTCGTGTATCTGAGCATCCTCGTGCTGATCCCCTTCAGCGGGCTGATTCTCAAGACATTTACCGGCGGTTGGGAACATTTCTTTAAGACCATCACGGAGCCGCGCGTCGTCGCGTCTTACTACGTCAGCTTCGGCATCTCGCTCGCCGCCGCGCTTGTTAACGGCGTCTTCGGCGTTATCGCCGCATGGGTGCTTGCACGGTACGAGTTTCCCGGACGCAAGATTCTTGATGCCATCGTGGACCTTCCCTTCGCGCTGCCGACGGCGGTGGCAGGCATCGCGCTCACGGCGATCTACGCCAAGAATGGCGCGATCGGCTCGCTGCTGGAGCCCTACGGAATCAAGGTCGCGTACACTCAGCTCGGCATTTTTGTCGCTCTAACTTTCATCGGTCTTCCCTTCGTGGTGCGCACGGTGCAGCCTGTCATTCAGGATCTCTCGGCCGACGTCGAAGAGGCTGCTGCAACCCTTGGCGCAAGCCGATGGCAGACCTTCAGGCGGGTGATCTTTCCCGCGCTGCTGCCCTCGGTCTTCACCGGCATCACCCTGGCGTACGGGCGCGCCGTGGGCGAATTCGGCTCGGTGGTTTTCATTTCCGGAAATCTTCCTTTCAAGACGGAAATTACGCCCCTTCTCATCATCACGAAACTCGAGCAATATGACTACACCGGCGCCGCGGCTTTAGGGTTTGTCATGCTCGTGGCTGCGTTTGTGATCTTGTTGGTGAGCAATGGCCTCCAGGCTTGGGACAACAAAAGGAAAGGAGTGGCATAGTGGCCGGCGCAGTCAGCACTTTTCCGACGAAAGTCGTCGCGCCTCGGCGTGCCACCGCGGAATCGCCTCTGGTCAAGGCCCTCCTCGTGGGAATCCTCCTGGTGTTCTTCGGCCTTTTTCTCGTGCTTCCATTGTTCGTGGTCTTTCACGAAGCCTTTTCCAAGGGCGTGGAGGTTTTTCTAAGAACGTTTGAAGACCGCGCGACGGCGCATGCTGTGAAGCTGACTCTCATCACGGCAGCCATTGCCGTTCCGTTGAACGCGATATTTGGCCTATTTGCCGCTTGGGCAGTAACACGCTTCAAATTCCGCGGTCGCTCGTTGCTCATCTCGCTCATTGATCTTCCGCTGTGGGTCTCTCCCGTTATCGGTGGCCTGATTTACGTCCTGATCTTTGGCCGGCAGGGCTGGCTAGGCCCTATTTTCTTCCCGAGTGAGGAAATGATGAACAGCAACTTCATCGCCCGTTTCATCTACGAAAATAACATAAAGGTCATCTTTGCTGAGCCGGGCATCATCCTTGCGACGATCTTTGTAACGTTTCCCTTTGTCGCCCGCGGCCTGATCCCGCTTATGCAGGCGCAGGGCCATAAGGAGGAGGAAGCCGCCATGACCCTCGGCGCCAATGGCTGGCAAATCTTCACGCGTGTCACCGTGCCCAAGATCAAGTGGGGTCTCATATATGGCTTGATCCTGTGCAACGCGCGAGCCATGGGAGAGTTCGGCGCCGTCTCGGTGGTCTCCGGCCATATTCGCAACAAAACCAATACCATGCCGCTGCATATCGAAATTCTTTATAACGAATACCAATTCGCCGCGGCCTTTGCGGTCGCCTCCGTTTTGTCCGTTCTTGCCCTTGTCACTTTAATCATCAAGACCTATGCTGAATGGCAAGCCGAACACCAGCTCCGGGCCGCTGCCGCAACTGGAGGATAACATGAGCATCCATATCCGGAACATCACAAAGAGCTTCGGCGAATATCCTGCGCTAAACAGCGTTGACTTTACCGTCGAGGGAGGCGAACTGGTGGCCCTGCTCGGACCCAGCGGCTCCGGCAAGACAACTCTCTTGCGTATCATTGCCGGACTCGAATTTCCTGAGGAGGGACAGATCCTCTTCGGCGATAGGGATGTCACGCGGCAGAGCGCGTACCAGCGCCGCGCGGGATTTGTCTTCCAGCACTACGCGCTCTTTCAGCATCTCAGCGTCTTTGAGAACATCGCCTTCGGCCTGCGCGTGCGAAAGAGAAGCCAGCGACCGCCAGAGCCGCAAATCCGCGCCCGCGTCGAGCAGCTCCTGGAGACCATTCAGCTCACGGAGTTCGCCAAACGCCTTCCCAGCCAACTCTCAGGCGGCCAGCGTCAGCGCGTGGCTTTCGCTCGTGCCCTGGCAATCGAGCCGGAAGTTCTCCTCCTAGATGAACCTTTCGGCGCGCTCGATGCAAAGGTGCGCAAGGAATTGCGCCATTGGCTGCGCCGCTTTCACAATACCACGCGCCTTACCAGCCTCTTCGTTACCCATGACCAAGAGGAAGCTTTTGAAGTCGCCGACCGCGTCGTCATCATCGACAAAGGCGCCATCCAGCAAATCGGCACTCCAAACGAGGTCCGCGACCTCCCGGCCAATACCTTCGTCGAGGAGTTTCTGGACCTCGACGGCACCATCCCCGCCTGATTTTGCCGCTCAGAGAGATCTCATCGCTTTTCTATTGACATAATAACGACTAATTATATCGTTATTTAACTCGCGCAGACGGGGCAGCTGGATGCGGGGGTTTCTGACTTTCATCCATGAATTCAGCCAGCAAAGAATCTGCGATTCGGGTCGATTGGTAATCGGCGGCGGGACCGCTGGGAGCGTGGCCTTGCTTGCGAGGTGGACTGCCCGACAAACGCCATAACTGTAAAAATCCCTTATTTGATCCGATGAGCATCACCCTTGATGATGAACAAACGCAGCACATTTTCCTGACCTTGGTTGAAAGCCTGGAGGGTGGAGAACGTCTGCCAACCAAAATTCTGGTCACGTATCTCCAGCACCCGGAGAACTCTATCCGCAGGCTTGCAATTGAGCTGCTCGAATACGGAAACGATCCGGCGGCAATTCCCGCCCTGCTGCGGGCTGCGGCGGACGCCAATGTTGAAGTCAGCGTGTCAGCGAGTGAAGTCTTGCGGGCGTTCCGCAATCCTTCCGCCGTCAAGCACCTAATCGACGGCCTCAGGCATCCCGCGCCGGAAACCCGGCTCGCTGCCGTGGTCGCGTTGCGAGAACGGCGTGCGCCGGACGCGGTGAAGGGCCTGCTGCGCAATATCAGCGACGTTGAACCCGAGGTGAGGCGCGAAGCTGTGATCGCGCTGGCGCACTATCGCAATCACGATCTCCTGCCCGCGCTACGTTCTGCTCTTCGCGACACGAGCCCTTCCGTGCGGAAAGTCACGGTGACGGCCGTTGCGGAGTTTGATGGAGCGCTTGTGTTCGACGATCTGGTTGTCGCCCTGTCCGACGAGAACTGGCAAGTGCGCCGTGAGGCTGCTATCGCTCTCGGAAGTTTTCCTGGCCAGGCCGCCGAAGCGGCCCTGCGCGACACCCTCGGCGATTCCGCCTGGCAGGTGGCGCGCGAGGCCGCTCTTAGCCTTTCGCGTCTCCAGGCTGGCGACGACGAGCGTTTGGCCGGACTGCTCTTGCATGAAGCTGGCGGACCTGCGCATGGCGGCGGCCGTCGCTTTAGGCGAGTCGCGAAATCCCGCCTGGATCGCCCGGCTTCAACCTCTTCTGAACGACCCGGACACGGGAGTGCAAAAATCCGCCCGTCGCGCTATCGCGCGGCTGGTCCCAGTAAAACGTCAAACTCCTTGTTCCTGATGGAAACTCTCTTGCTCGCATTTTTTCTCGGCGCCGCGCAGGCATTCGCAGGCGAAACCATCCGCGTCGCCATCGGCACGCAGGACATAACGATCAACTGCGCGGCCGGCGGACCGGTTGTGCGGGAACTGAGACTGCTCGAGAAATATTTGCCGCGTGGCGGAAAGTACAAGGACGCCACGTATGAGATCACCTGGCTGAACCTCCCAACTGGCGCCCAACTCAACAGCGAGATTCTCGCCAACCGGCTGGACATCGTTTCCATGGCGGACTTTCCATCGCGGCTTTTCTTGAGAAATCCGGCGCCGAGAAATGGGCGCAAGCAAACAATGGGAACCTTCTGACTTATGCCGAAGCTCGTAAATTCGTGGGCGGCGAGCGTCTTGCTCAAGCTCGCTAAACTTCAAGTCGCCGAAACACACGGCGAACGCTTTCTCAAACTCGCCCGCGAGGCCCGTTCGCGCATCACGGAGATCTCCGCCGCCGAGACCGCCGCCGCGATCAAACGCGGGGCTCTGTTGCTCGATGTGCGCGAAAGAGAGGAATTCCTGCGCGGGCATATCCCCAATGCAGTGCATCTCGCAAGGGGGACTCTCGAGTTGGAGATCGAGAAGCGCGCACCGAATCCTGAAACGGAGATCGTGACGTATTGCGGGGCCGGAAATCGCTCAGCGCTCTCGGCGGACAATCTGCAACGGATGGGCTACACCGGCGTCAAGTCTTTGGCCGGAGGACTTCAATCGTGGATCGACGCCGGCTTTCCGACGTGGCGTGGACGTCACGCTATCGAAGATTGACGAGAAACTATGAGGCGGTTGACACAACCGCCGCTACAGAAAGCAATGTCCGCCACCCTTCTCTCCATCGAAGACATCGCAACCAACACGCCAATTCTTCGGCCGCAGAGTTGCGGAAGAGAACGCCTCGCCGTATCCTTCTCCATGTTCAAGGCCCTGATCGGAGTCGCGGCGTGGTGCGGCATGATGGGCGGAGTTCTCGCCTCGGGCGGAGGCGGAGGCTGCGCCGGAGGAGGAGGGGGAGGCGGCTTTTGTGGATTCGGAGGAGATTCTGGTTATTCGTTTGCACTTCCGAAGGTCGAAGAGGATGTCGCCGCGGGCGGCCTGACGATAAAGCTGGATCGCACGAAATGGGGATACTCGGTTTTTGACGGCACCCGGGATGGCCTGCTCGCACGTTTCGTCGGCGAGGATATCGAAGTGACGCTGCGCCGCATCGCGCCGTTGGCCATGGAAGGACGCACGCTCGTGAAAGATCTATCGGCGAAGCAGGACGTTCTTTATGCGCGCTCGATCGCCACATCAGGTGCCTTGCGCGGAGTCAAGGCAGCCTACGGCGTGCGACACTCTTTCGGTCTCCGAGCGCAGAATGCGGTTCGCTATTTCTTCGCCTTTCCGGATCGCGATTGGCTATGCTTCGAAGCCCGGCCGACAGGAAAGGCTCCTCAGTGGCAGGATGCCAACGAGCTTATTCTCGGCGCAAAATTGAATCGTTCTCAAAGCTGAGAACGAGGGCTGCGGCACGATGCCACTTTTATTCGCTCTCGTCATACTCGAAACCCTTCGTAATTCTTCCTTTCCCGGCTCGCCGGCATATCCCCAGCGGAACGAACTGCCTGGCTGCTTTTCAACACGTCACCCATGGAGACGTTTGCCGCGCTGAGGACGGTCAAGAAGAACGTTGCCAAATTTGTGGAGGCTGAAATCTCCGCCACGGAGGAAGGCGCAAAAGCAGGCATCACTTATGAAAACACCGGCGCGACCGAGCCTCTGGTCATTCTGCGCTACTTCGGTCCCGAAGTGAACCCCGATGCGCCCAAGATGGGCGCTTACAAAGAAGAGCAAGCCTGACCCAGTTTCGGCGATGTCCAGCGGGTTGGCCCCCGCAATTGTCTCTCAATCCTGTTCATTTCAACGCGAACTGTGGCGGCCGCCGACTATAAAGACCCGATCGCCATAGATAAGACATAATATACGACCTTGACTATCGTGGTTGATAGCCGATACTTGCGCCTTTTCGATGGACAAGGCATTGGGTCAAATTTTGCCAAAGAGTTTTGTGTCGTTGACAGCCCGCGGGGCTGTCTTTAGCAGTTTGGCGCCGCGCCGCTGCGCTTGTTCAAACACTTTCCAAGTCTTCGCCCCGATTTTCTTCCTAATCGGCCAAACTGCTTATGAGTTCTGATCCCAAATCCGTCAAACCGCCTAGTGCCAATGAAGGCATCAAAGCCGGCTCGAATTTTCTGCGCGGCACCATCGCAGAGGATCTGGCCAATGAATCTACAGGAGCGATTTCCGAGAGTAACAGCCAGCTCACCAAATTTCACGGTCTCTATTTGCAGGACGATCGGGATCAGCGCTCGGCGCTGAGGAAAGCCGGCAAGGAGAAGGCTTTCGGCTTTATGCTTCGCGTGCGCTTGCCGGGCGGCCGGGCGACTCCCGAGCAGTGGCTCGTTCTGGACAAACTCTCCGAGGAACTTGCCTCCCCGTCGCTCCGTCTCACGACAAGGCAGACATTCCAATTTCATGGCATTCTGAAGGGAAATGTGAAGCCGCTCATTCAGGGAATGCACGAGGTCCTGCTGGACTCCATCGCCGCCTGCGGCGACGTAAACCGCAATGTGATGGCTTCACCGAATCCCGAGCGCAACCCCATCCTTCTGCGGGTTCACGACGACGCCAGGGCGTGGAGCGAATTCGCGCTGCCGAAGAGCCGCGCATACCACGAGATTTGGCTCGACGATGAACTCGTTGCGGGAAGCGAACCAGAATCCGAACCGATCTACGGACCGACCTACCTGCCCCGCAAATTCAAGACCGCGTTTGCGGTGCCTCCCACCAACGATGTGGACATCTTCTCGCAGGACCTTGGTTTCATTGCCATCGTGGAGGACGATCAGCTGGTTGGCTACAACGTCACCGTGGGTGGCGGGCTAGGCATGAATCATGGCAATGCCGAAACCTTTCCCAGGCTGGCAGATGTCCTTGGATTTATCCCGGCCGACAAAGTCAATGCCATTGGAAGGGCCGTTATTGTCACACAGCGTGATTATGGCGATCGCACGAATCGGCGGCACGCCCGCCTCAAATATACCATCGAGGATCGCGGAGTGGCCTGGTTCAAGTCCGAGGTCGAACGGCTTTCGGGCATCGCATTCGCGCCTGCGCGTCCCTTCCATTTTTCCACCATCGAGGATCCCCTCGGATGGCACAAATGTGCCGATGGCACTTGGTTTTACGGACTTCACATCCTCAGCGGTCGCATCAAGGATCTCCCCGGCTGGTCGATGAAGACCGCCCTGCGCGAAATCTCCCAGGTTCACACGGGCGATTTCCGTCTCAGCCCATCGCAAAATCTGAGTATCTCAGGCGTCAGCACTGCACAGAAGCCCGTCATAGAGGCCATCCTCGCAAAGCACGGTCTGACCAGGGAGAACAGACGCTCGGGATTGCGTCTCAACGCGCTCTCCTGCGTGGCGCTACCGACCTGTGGCCTCGCTCTTGCTGAAAGTGAGCGCGTGCTGCCCGACATTCTCAGCAAGTTCGAAGCTGTGCTGGAAGAGGCTGGCCTGACGGATGACGCGATTAGTCTTCGCATTACCGGATGCCCCAACGGTTGCGCGCGTCCGTTTCTCGCGGAGATCGGCTTTGTTGGCAGGGCCCCAAACAAATATGCGCTCTATCTTGGAGCCAGCTACAACGGCACGCGGCTCGGCCGGCTCGTTTCTCCAAGCATCACGATCGACGATGCTTTGAAGCTTCTCACGCCAGTGATTAGGCGCTATGCTCTTGAACGAGACGACGCTGAGGGCTTTGGCGACTTCTGCGACCGCGTGATCCTTCCGGAGGATGCCACGATCCACAGCGTCGGCACACCAACCGAGGACCTCACTTTAACGCCCGCACTAAAATGACTCCCGAGCAAATCGCAAAATGGAACGCCGAGCTCCGGAATGTCTCGCCGCTCGAAATCACCCGCTGGGCGATTTCCCAGGCCGATGGACGCGCCATCGTTTCCACGAATTTTCGCCCTTACGAAGCGGTAATTCTACACCTTGCCGTGCAGGTGCAGCCGCGCATTCCGGTCCTTTGGGTGGATCACGGCTATAACCGGCCGGCCACCTACCGGCACGCCGAGGAGCTGCGCAGGTTGCTAAACTTGGACATTCGTGCCTATCTCCCGCGAATCAGCGCCGCGCACCGGGACACGATCCATGGACCGATTCCTTCGATTGAAGACGAGGAGGGACTCAAGGAATTCAGCGCTTTGATGAAGCTTGAACCCTTCCAGCGAGGGATGAAAGAGCTGGCGCCACGAGTCTGGATCACGGCGCTGCGCAAGGTCCAAAACCCGAATCGAGCCGGACTTGACACCGTCTCGCTTGACTCCAATTTCGGTACCCTGAAGGTCAGCCCGGTGTTCTACCTGGGCGACGCCGACCTTGAACAGTATCTGGAAAAGTATAACCTCCCGAACGAATGGGACTACTTCGACCCAGCCAAGGCGGACGAAAAGCGCGAGTGCGGTTTGCATGCGACATGGGGCGGAGAGGCCATCAGGGGTTGAATCCTTGCACTTCGACGCCATAGACAGCCAGGTCTGAGGATTCTCCCCTCGTTCGATGAGCAGTTATTATCTCGATCACCTGCAGTTTCTCGAAACGGAAGCCATCCACGTGATGCGCGAAGTCGCGGCCGAGTTTGAACGGCCCGCGCTGCTTTTTTCCGGGGGGAAGGATTCGATCTGCCTGCTTCGTCTCGCCGAAAAAGCGTTTCGCCCTTCGGAACTGCCGATGCCGCTTCTGAACATCGATACGGGTCACCACTTCCCGGAATTGAACGAGTTTCGCGACCGGCGCGCGCGGGAACTTGAGGCAAAGCTCATCGTTCGCACGGTCGATGAAGCCATCGAAAAGGGGATTGCCGTGCTGTCCCCCGGGCAGATCAGCCGCAACCATCTGCAGATCCCCACGCTGCTCGCGGCCATCGAGGAGTTTCGCTTCGATTGCTGCATCGGCGGAGCCCGCCGGGATGAGGAAAAGGCGCGCGCCAAGGAACGATTCTTCAGCTTTCGGGACTCATTCGGCCAGTGGGATCCCAAGAATCAGCGGCCGGAAATCTGGAATCTCTACAATGCCCGGATCAACCCCGGCGAAAACATGCGGGTCTTTCCGCTGAGCAATTGGACCGAAATGGATGTGTGGGAATATGTCCGCAAGGAACGACTCGAAGTTCCCAGGATCTACTTCAGTCACGAGCGGCGCTGCGTGCGCCGTGATGGCCAATGGCTGCCAGTCAGCGATCTCGTGCCCCCCAAGGCCGGCGAGCAAGTCGAAGAACTTGTCGTTCGCGTGCGGACGATAGGCGATATCATCAGCACCGGTTGCGTCATTTCGCCCGCCGACAACGTGGACGATATCATCGCCGAGATCGCGGTCGCCCGGGTTACCGAGCGCGGCTCCCGTGCCGACGACAAGGCATCCGAGGCGGCCATGGAAGACCGCAAGAAGGCGGGGTATTTTTAAGAACGATCGTGTATGACCGTGCCGCTTCATCATCCTGTCGATCTTCTCCGCTTCAACACCTGCGGGTCTGTCGATGACGGAAAATCCACGCTCATAGGCAGGCTGCTCTATGACTCCAAATCGTTGATGGAGGATCAACTCGAGGCGCTCGAGCGCTCCGCGGACATCACGGGCGGCGGCCAGATCAATCTCGCAAATCTTACCGATGGTCTTCGCGCGGAGCGCGAGCAGGGCATCACCATCGACGTCGCCTACAGATACTTTGCCACGCCGCGCCGCAAATTCATTATCGCGGACACACCGGGGCACGTTCAGTACACGCGGAACATGGTCACGGGCGCTTCCTCGGCAAATCTCTCGGTCATCCTGGTGGATGCCCGCTTGGGTGTCATCGAACAAAGCCGCCGCCACGCGTGCATCGCCTCGTTGCTCCGCATCCCGCACCTCGTCGTCGCGGTGAACAAGATGGATCTGGTCGACTGGAGCGAGGAACGCTTCATCGAGATTCGCAACCAGTTTGAGGAATTTCTTCCGCGCCTCGACATGAAGGATGTCAAGTTCATCCCCGTCAGCGCTCTCAATGGCGACAACGTTGTCGATCCGTCGGCCCATTCCCCGTGGTATCCGGGCCCTACCCTGCTGGGCCATCTCGAAGGTGTCCACATTGGCAGCGACTGGAATCTGAACGACTTTCGCCTGCCCGTGCAATGGGTGAACCGTCCGAACAATCCGCAGAATCCGGGCCTGCATGATTTCCGTGGCTTTAGCGGCCAAATCGCCGGCGGCATAGTGCGCGTTGGCCAGCAAGTGATGGTTCTGCCCAGCGGCTTTAGCAGCACCGTCAAGGAAATCTGGACGCTTGACGGGCTGATGCAGGAAGCTTTCAGCCCTCAATCCGTCACCCTTGTGCTCGAGCACGACATCGACGTCAGCCGCGGCGACGTCATTGTGGACCCGAACGACCTTCCGGGGGCAAGCGCCGAATTGCACGCGAAAGTCTGCTGGATGCATCCGCGTCCGCTTCAACGGGGCAAAAAATACTTTCTCAAACACACGACGCAGACTGTTCAGGCTGTCGTCACCGCGATCGAGCATCGCATCAATGTCTCCACCCTCGACACGGAACCTGAGACGCCCGAACTGGCGATGAACGATATCGGAGAGATCCGTCTCAGGACTTCGAAGCCGCTCATTTTTGACGCCTATGCGGCCAATCGCCTGACCGGGTCCTTTATTCTCATAGAACAGGGCACCAACGCGACCGTTGGCGCCGGCATGCTCTTCCCGCCCACCGAGGTTGCGAGGCCAGAATACAAGGACTTCGCGATTTGACGCGTTCTCGCTCGAAACACCGCGCGCGCAAAGTCTTTCGGGCGATTGCTGATGAAGCGGCGCGTTGCATCGGTGAAAGATGACGCAGGTGGAAAAATAGACAGGCGCCGACTCGAGAAGTGTTTCACTTGAACGGAGCGACAGAGTGCCCACGGCTTCTGCATCTCAGTCAGCTTTTTGCGCGGCCTTCGAGATCAAGGCGATTCAGAATCTTTACGCGAACGCAGTTCGGTCGCGGTTACGTGACGTACTGAGATGGCAAATGGAGCAACCGTAGGAGGTTCGGCGAGGCTTTCGCCGATTGTTGGGAATGACGCTGAGGCTTGGGTGGAGATCGTTGAGCGTCAGGTTCGTGCGCTGAAATTCGGTTCGGTGCAGATCACGGTGCACGACGGTCGCGTGGTGCAAGTTGAGACGAGCTCGAAGATCCGCTTCGAGAAGACGTGACAGTTTTCCCGTCATCAATTGTATCGGATCTCCGAAAAAAGCGTGCGCATCGGCGATCCCAAGCGGCCCATCGGCCGCACGCCGCCCATCATGCAGAAGTTTTGCAGATCGCTGCCTGAGGTGCGCGAGGTGCTGCGCACGGACATTGAGGCCGCCTTCGACGGCGACCCTGCCGCGCTCGGCCACGAGGAGATCATCCTTTCGTATCCTTTCATCGAAGCGATCGCCATCCAGCGCCTCGCGCATCGCCTGCACCTATTCGGAGCGCCAGTGATTCCGCGAATGATGACGGAGTGGGCGCACAGTCGCACCGGCATCGACATTCATCCCGGGGCGGCTATTGGCACGCATTTCTTCATCGATCACGGCACGGGCGTGGTTGTGGGTGAGACCTGCCGCGTGGGCAAACACGTGAAGCCCTATCATGGGGTGACGTTAGGCGCTCGCAGCTTCGTCAAGGACGAGGAAGGGCACATCATCAAGGGAGGTAAACGGCACCCTGACGTGGAGGATAACGTGACAATCTACCCAAACTCAACGATACTGCGCGGCAAGACCGTCATCGGAAAAAACTCCACGATCGGAGCCAACGTTTTTCTTATGCGCAGCGTGCCACCATCTGTCAAAGGATCAGCCCATTTACATTCTCTGTCGCACCGGCGCACGCGCGAAGAAGGCGGCTGAGAAATTTGCAGGAGGATTTTCTCAGGCGCTGGTGGTGGAAGACGGCTCGCTGGCGTGGAACGATCCACACATCACGGATAGAAGCAGAGGCAGATTGATGCAGGAGTTGAAGCCGCCACGATGACTGTAAATGGTGCCTCGCGCCTCAAATGATCTGTGCCGAGGTTCGGCAGCCCGTGGCTCGATTTCAGGTGCTTGGTCTTCAATCTGCGTCCAACTGTGTCACCTGCCGATTGTTCGATTAATCCTCATCAGTTTGATGCGAAGCTTCGCTAAATGAGCGCATTGATTTACAACGGAGTCGAAGGTCATGTCGGCAGGACACCGCTTATCCGGCTCCGGCGTCTTTCCGAATTGACCGGTTGCGAAATTCTGGGCAAGGCGGAATTCATGAATCCGGGCGGCTCGGTGAAGGACCGTGCGGCGCTTGGGATCATCGCCGATGCCGAATCGCGTGGAATCTTGCGCGTGGGCGACACAATCGTTGAAGGCACGGCGGGTAATACCGGAATCGGTCTAACGGTAATCGGTCATGCCAAGGGCTATCGCACGGTCATCGTCATTCCAGAGACACAATCGCAGGAAAAGATTACCCTTCTCCGCACGCTTGGCGCCGAAGTCCTCACAGTGCCGGAAAAGCCTTACAGCGATTCAGGAAATTACAATCGTGTCGCGCAGCGTCTCTCAGAGGAAAAGGGCTGGTTCTGGGCAAACCAATTCGACAACACCGCCAACCGTCTCGCGCATTACCGGACCACCGGTCCCGAGATCTGGGAACAAACCGCTGGTGAAGTGACGGCGTTCGTTTCCTCGGTCGGCACGGGAGGCACCTTGGCGGGAACGGCATTGTTTCTGAAGGAACGGAGCTCCGAAGTTGCTGCGGTGTGCGCCGACCCGTATGGAGCCGCAATGTGGTCGTGGTTCACCAACGGCAATACCGACACAAAGGACGGCGACTCCTACGCGGAAGGCATCGGCCAGACGCGGGTGACCAAGAACCTGGAAGACATTGTCGTGGATCAAGCCTATCGAATTTCGGACCAGGCGGCGTTGACCGTCGTCTATCAGCTTCTAAGGGAGGAAGGATTGTTTCTCGGACTTTCCTCGGGGATCAATATCGCGGGTGCTGCCCGTTTCGCCCGCGAACGCGGGCCGGGCCAAACCCTGGTTACGATCCTTTGCGACTCCGGTCACAAGTACCAGTCGAAGCTTTTCAATGCGGAGTGGCTCGCTGCTCACGGCTTGGATTCGAGCCAGCCTATCGAGTCGGTGTTGCTCTGAATCGCCTGGATCTCCTGCAACCGGACCGAAGGATTGTGCCGATTTTGTAACAGGAATTTTCCTCCCAATCGGCTGATAAGGGCATCCATACGTTATACGGAAATGATAAAAGCACCAATGGCGGAAACAGGAAAATTACTCCTTAGGTTGCTGGCGTCTTCCTCGATCATGGCGCCGAGGCCAAGGTTAAATGACCCGTTCATGAGAAATCGCAGGACTCTTTTTGTGACGCCGCTGCTGATTATGATCATCATCTTCGCGGGTGGCGAGCGAGTCGAAGCGCGCGAAAAGCTGGATGGCATTGTACTTGTGGTCGCGGATGGCACGTCGCTGGAGTTGATCACGGCAGCCAGAAACTACGCCTTGGGAGCTGCAGGGCGGCTTGCTTTGGAGGAATTTGCGAACACAGCCTTCGTTCGCACCTACTCGGCTTCCGACATGGTAACAGATTCCGGTGCGTCGGCCACGGCGATGTCGAGAGGGATCAAGGCGGACAATCGAGTCATCGGAATGGTCGACCCTGCCGCATTGTCCAGCCCGCCGAGTATCCTGGACTTTGCCAAGAAGGCCGGATGGTCTACGGCCGTGGTCACCGACGATTCCGTCACCGGTGCGACACCCGCGCCCTTCCTCGTCGAGCACGACAATCGAGATCAGCACGAGATCATCGCTGCAAAGATCCTGGAGCAGCTCGGTGGTCGAGGAGACATCGTTCTTGGCGGCGGATCGAAATGGTTCTTCGACCGAGTGAAAGACCCCGAGGTGATTTACAAGGCCGGCGAGCGAATCGTCGTGCAAAAAACTCAAGAGAAGCTTTCCGCGCTGCCGATCGCGGTATTTGACGACTGGGAGAGCTTGCGCGCTTACGACCCGAGAAAGGATCCCAAACCGGTGCTTGGTGTCTTCTTCCCGGAACAGTTTCCCTACTACGCGGATGGGAAGAGAACACTGCGCCTGAAAGACCTGGTCGAGAAAGCCGTCAGCCTCCTTCGCGCGCGAGGAAAGCCGTTTTTTCTGATGGTCGAGGCCGGCTTGCCCGACAAGGCTTCCCATCTGAACAACGCAAAACGGGCGATTTCCGAGGTCCTCGAACTCGACGCCACGGTGGCCTGGCTCCGCAAGAACCTTGGCCCGAACGCGCTTGTCCTCGCGACCACCGACCACAACAATGGAGGGTTTTCGTTTAACGGTCCGCTCGTTCCGCTGCGACTCCGCGAGGAGGCCTTGCTCGGTAAGAATCCGCTGACGGGAACAAGTTACTTCACCTGGGCAAGTGGACCGGGAGCCGATCGGGAAGCCTCTGCCACGCGAACGCGAATCATAACCGAACCCGGCAAACCGATGCGTTCTGTCGAAGAGATCGTCCAGGAGACGGATGTGGACTACGAGCAACCCGCCCTTATCGAGGCAAAGGCATCCTTCCATACCGCCGGCGATGTCTGGCTGCTTGGCGATGGCCCCGGAAGTGAGAACGTGAGGGGCTTTCTCGACAATACCGAGATTTTCACTTTGATGGCAAAGGCCATCGAGGACTCTGGGAAATAAGGCGGCGCGCGTCCTCATGCGAGGTAACGGGCGCGCGGCAAGTGAAGTTTTCGCAGAGGTAAAGAGCCGCCGGAGCCGGTGCCGCCTGAACGAACGCCATGCAGAAACGGCCCTCGTCCGGACGTTCCTCGCGGTCCACCTTCACATGGACGGAGCATCACGAAATAAAGGTTTCGGTAAGCTAATCACAAAACGAAATCTTGCGGCATCAATCCGTTTCCACGACGCGATGACGCAATTCACTTTGTAGCGAGTCGAGTCTTACCAAATTCTCTGGTCGCTGCGATTTTTCTGTTGAACTTGTCAAAAAACGACTGCTCAATCGTATATGTGATTCAATCAAATCTTTCGTGCCGAGTTGAACGAGGTGTTTCAGCGGCGCGATCGGATGGCGATGTGGGGGAGGGATTTCGATACGCGCCGCCAATCACAGCGGGGTTTTTGCGGCAGAGGAAGCTGCAGAATCTTTGCGCGAGAACGCTTCGGACGGCATTCCGAGGCATACGTTCCGGAGGTCCGCGCCATGTGAGGTCCTGAAATGACGACCGGAGCGACCATCGCGGGTTCGAGGGAGACCTTGGCGTTTGCCAAGTCTGACACGGGGGGTATGGCTGGAGATCGTCGAACGTCAGGTCCGCGGCTTGAAATTTGGTTCTGTGCAGATTACGGTCCACGAGGGTCGTGTGGTGCAGATCGAGACGAGCGCGAAGATCCGTTTCGACAGAACGTGAGGCGCGCAGCCTTACCGAGACAATGAGCTCAAGAAAGTTTACACAGAAAAAGGCGTGGATGGATCGAAGCCGGCAAATCGCTTCTTGAGAGTTCCCGGCCCTCGAGGTGTGACGCCATAGTGTCTGATTTGCGGTGGCTTTTCGCGCGGTAGGGGAAATTAGAATTTTCCTGCTGCAATCATTGGAAGAGACCCGCGTGGCGCCCTCTCGCGTTGGAGGATGCCGTGCGGCAGTTTGCTAAGGAGGCCAGCTTGATCCCTCTTGAGGATCAAATTTTCATCGGTCTTTTGTTTCAATTTCTTCAAAGTTCCGGTCGATGAGCTTCGATCCCAACAAGCCGTACAATGATCTCCCGTTGCTTCCCCCTGATTGTGAGTTGGAGACCAGGCGTGTGTTGAAGAAGTGCGTGTCGGCCAACAAGGCGTTGGCGGAGCTGAAGGGAGCTGGCGATCTGATTCCCAATCAGGCCATTTTGATCAACGCTATTCCCCTCCAGGAGGCCAAGCTCAGCTCCGAGATAGAAAACATCGTCACGACACAGGATGCCTTGTTCCAAGCCGCTCTCGATGAGAGCAAAACCGCCGATTTTGCAACGAAGGAAGTCCTGCGTTACCGTACGGCCTTGCGTCGCGGGAGCGAGGCCCTGCAATCTGCTCCACTCCGCTTGGGACTGCTCGAAGATCTATGCGGCATTTTGCGCGATGAGAAAGTCGCCTTCCGCTCGGACAACAGTGTTTACATCGGGAATCTATCCCGACGCACGATCACGTACACGCCACCGGCAGGCGGGACCGTGATGAACGAAAAGCTTCGCAACCTCGAAGGATTTCTACTGGCCAGCGACGACCTCGATCCCTTGGTGCGGATGGCGGTCGCACATTATCAGTTTGAAGCGATCCACCCGTTTACGGATGGCAACGGGCGGACGGGCCGCATTCTCAATATCCTGTTCCTCCTGCATGCGGGCTTGCTCCGCATTCCCGTGCTCTATCTCAGCCGTCATCTCATTCAGAACAAAGTAGAGTATTACCGCCTTCTCCGTGGCGTTACGGAACGCGCGGAGTGGGAGGACTGGCTGCTCTTCTTGCTCACGGGCGTTGAGGAAACCGCAGAATGGACGACCGGCCGGATTGTGGCCGTCCGCGATCTATTCGATCAGACGCTCGCTCGTTGCCGCGCCAAGTTGCCATCCAAGGTCTATTCCAAGGAACTGGTCGAGCTCATCTTTACGCAGCCCTATTGCAAGATCCAGTTTCTCGTGGAAGCCGGGATCGCCAAGCGGCAGACAGCCTCTGAATATCTTCAGCAACTGGAAGGAATTGGCGTTCTGACCGCCGAAAAGCAGGGCCGTGAGGTTCTCTACAGGTATCCGGCGCTCCTGAAAGTGCTTACAGCATGATATGTCGTCAATCTCGACCCGTTGAAAATAAACGTCGAAATTAACTTACAATTTCGACATGTCCCAGAAACGTGTCGATGGCGTTGACGGATCGAATGGCAATTCTTGCACGCCTTCCCGACCGGAGCAGGCTCCGAAAAGCTGCCGCCTTCGGGCAGGGAGACGCGCTCCTCCGCTGAGGTCGCAGGGGCTCCTTGGCTCAGGCGATTCCGATTGTAGCCCGCATCGCCGATGCCCATCCCTAATATTCCCTTCGAAGCCCCTTTTTGAGGCGGCCGGCTACATGACGCCTTCGGCCCGTGCCTGGCGCATGGCATGCGAAAGACTCAGGATCAATGCCATGCTTTCTTGAGCCTGCCGTTCGGGGTTCAGGGCTCCGGGCAAGCCGATGATGATTTCGGCGGGCTGGCGCTCCCGATTAGGAATCGGGGTGAAGGTTCGGCTATAGGTCGGGCGCACCGGATTCGCTCTCCATTGGAACAGGGGACTCGTCGTGGCGTAGCGCTTCAGGGCGTCGGATAGCGCGGTTTTTTGCTCTTCCTCGGCGAGCCAGGCCTCCACGTCAGCGTCCAGCGCGCGCGGGTTTTGACGCAAGAGAAAAATCGCGTCGTATGCATAGCGCTCCAATTCGCGCTCGAGAACCTGAACATGACCGCATTGCGAATTTTCCCAGCACTGCATACCGTCGCTCTGCTGTTTGCTGGTGAGGAAAACTGTCTCGCGATGCGCTTCCAGATTCGCTACCGGATACGCGGTGATTTCGATTCCCGTCGCGAGTCGAAGCCGGGATTCCAGCGCGACAAGCAAGCGCGCGATCGCATAGGGGGTAATGATTTCCGTGCCGACCCATCCGCCAATCACCAGGACTCGGATAGGTTCCTTGTCAGCAGGAGTGCCGCAAACATGGAAATACGGAATCATCTCGCTCCGAACGCCGGCTTGTGGCGTTCCGTAGCCCACTAAAAGCGACGAAGATTGTGAAGCGAGCTCGATCAAAGGAGCTATCAAATCTTGCACATTTTGGCGTCCGGACTTGAAGCAATCAGTGATTTGGCTGTCGACAGTACTCTCCATAACGAGACCTCCTTTATGGTGTCCGCCAAACAAACATTGGAAGGTGGAATCTTGCAACGCAGAATGCGGGCAAATAGCGGAAAATCAGGAAAATTTTCCCCCGGATTCCTTTTAGAATAACACGCCCAGCTGGAATCCGAGAACGGTAGCGTTCTCGACGAGTCCGGTGCCATTCGGCCGGATGATGTATTGCAGCACAGGCTGCGCGTAAAACCACTTGTTGACCTGGATGCGATAATCAAACTCCAATACAGCCTCGTAGATCTGCGTTGTCCGTCCCCTTCTCTCATCGGCAAGCTGCTTGTAGTAGCTGTAGTTGCCGTAGGCAAAGGCAACACCAAGCTGATCTTGGTCTCGACCCGGAATGAGCCCCTTGTAAACGAGACCGGTCTGAAAGTAGAAGGGCAGAGGGTTGTTGTACTTCGGCGCAAAATTGATCAAGCTAAAGAAATAGAGTCCCTGCTCGTTCAATTTCGGCTTCGACGGTTCAACCGTCTCCTTAAATTCTTTCCCGTCCGCGATTGATTTGCCATCAGAGGGAAGCGGGGGCGCTGGCGTCTCGGGCGAAGGCTCACGATAAAGTTGCTGATCGGCCTGCCAGTAGAAGAGCAGCTGTTGATCATAGTTCTCTCCGAAGAAGGACGAGTTCTCGACGCCCCAGTAGATCAAGCCCGCTGCATACCGCCCTGGGAGTTTGGAGGGGCCGATCTTTGGCGTAAGGCCGGTTTCGTTCAGCCAGTAAAGGCCGTTGCGGTCCGGCGGTTGAGCACCCGCGAAGAAAAGGCCGTGGTTGGACGGGGTGGTAGCACCGGGAATTGCCATATACAAGCCGCTCTGGAGGTAGTACCAGTCCAAGGGCTTTATCTTGATGTAGCCGCCCCATGCCGAGTAGCTGCCTCCCCATCCGAAGCCATTGGCGCGGATACCTCGATCCGAGGTGAACGTGTTGTTGATGAAAAACTTGTTCAACGGCTGGTTTATAAAGATATCCGTCGGATTCTGCCAGCCTCCGGACAGCGTCAGAAACTCCTTTATACCAAAGAGTTCCGGCGTCGTATAGGTGAGATAGACCTGCTGGAAACGCCACAGCCTGCCGCCTTGGAACGTGCTCGGAGCAAATTGGCTGCTCGCACCGACCCATTTGTTCACGCCGGCGCCACCCCGGTAGCGCAAGTCTGAGTAAAGGGTCAGTCCCTCGATCGTCTCCCATCCGGTCAATTTGGCGAAATCCAGCGTGCCACGGAACTTGAACTCGTCGTCGTAGCCGAAACGCTGTTGAAGGCCGCCGTCAACGTTCCAGAGGAAATTGGCCTTCCACTCCACACCAAGTTTCAGCCCATGGTCTTCAAGCGTATCGCGAAAACCGAACCAGTTGCCCGTCGCCCATTTTCCATTCCACCATTGCTCAAGCGCCGAAGCCTCGGCCTTGGGCTCAGAAGTTGACGTCTGTCCGGCTTGGGCTCCGAGGGGAAAACCCCACGAAAGTCCCAAGGCAGCCAAACCCGAAATGACTTTGTTTTTATTCATTCTATTATGTAACGAGCTGGCAGCTAGCAATTTCCAGGCCGATATGCCCTTGTTCCCAATGCGGTTAAGGTTCCCTTTAAATAACGATTAATTGCGTCGTATATTGAGCCGCGTTTTAGTATCTTTGAACCGATTGTCAACGGGATTTTTGTCGTTTCGTCCGAAAAACTCGACTATTTCGGCATGTAGAGGATGCGTCCGCATTGGGGGCAATGGACGATCTCTTTTCCGCCTCGGACTTGTACGACGGTTTGAGCGGTGACCTTCATGTGGCAGCCCATGCAGACTTCATGCTCGAGAGTTGCGACGGCGGTGCCGTGCTTGGTTTTGAAAAGCCGGAGGTAGAGTTCGAGGACATCTTCGTCGAGCGCTTTTGCCAGGAGTTCGTGCTCGTTTCTGAGGTCGGCGATGCGCGTCTCCAGATTGACTTTCTTGCTGTCGAGAGCTGCGAGGAGGTGTTGGAGTTTGTTGCGCTCTTCGGCATGCGTCTTTTCCGCGGTGGCGATTTGCGGTGTTAGCTTTTCGAGATCCTCCATTAGATCCAGCTCGCGATCTTCCAGGGCTATGATGGCCTTTTCCGCGGCCTCAATTTCATGGGCAAGGGCCGCGTATTCTTCATTCTTTCGGCTTTGGAGCTGTTGTTGTCTGTAGCGGGCGATGGTATCTCTTTTGGTTCGCGCCTCCATTTCGAGGTTTCTCTTCTCGATCTCGACTTCCCTGGCGCGGACCTTTGCCAGGTCGAGCTGGGCGGCGGAGTTGGCGATTTGCCTTTCGCGAGTCTTGCGCTCCTCGGGCAGGTGTGTGAGCTCTGATTGGAAGCTTCGAAGGCGCTGGTCGCGGTCCTGCAAGGTGAGCAGCTTTTCGATCACATCGAGCATTGCCCAATGATGACCGGCCCGCTTGAAATAATCCAGCGAGCAGTTTGCCGGACTTGCGAAGAAGGCTCTGGGGCAGGTACGGAGGGCATCGAGAAGCGAGGCGGCTTTGCGGTCCGGCGGTTGCCAGGCGGTTGCCGGACCGAAACAGCCGCGCGAGCTGTGCGGAAGCATGCAACGCGCGAATTCGACGATGGCCTCCCATTTTGGGAAGCAATATTTATAAAGCAGCGCCGCGCTGCTTTATGAAAACTCCTTCCAAAACATCACCGTGGTGATTCCGAGGCCGATGGCGGTGACGAGCTGGCGGACCCGTTGCTTGGAGATTCGCTGGGTAAGGCGCGCGCCGGCGAAGTAGCCAAGCGTGGAAGCCACAATCATCACGATGGCCTGTGGCCAGTCCACCAAGCCGGAGAAGATGAAATAGACGCTCGCGACGAGGTTGATGAGCGCCGCGAGTATGGTCTTGAGGGTGTTCATTTCATGGATATCGTGCAGGCCCATCAATCCAAAGACAGCGAGCATTAGGATTCCGATTCCGGCGCCGAAGTAGCCTCCGTAGACCGCCACGAGAAATTGGAGCGCTGCCGAGACGACTCCGTGACGTGTTTGGGAGGCAGCCTCTGCTGCAGCGAGTCGCCCGAAGGCGTTCTGCGCCATAAATAGCACCGAGG
>CAWJZG010000019.1:0-39712 GCA_963847295.1 uncultured Verrucomicrobiae bacterium | reverse complement strand
CTCCCGCACCATATCAACTTGGATATGCCTTGGTCGTCCTCACCCTCTGGCGACCAAAGCATTACGCAATCTGAACCACCCGAGTGTGAGACAAGCGGGTTAGTCCTCTTCTGAACCAACTCCTTCGGAAGTGCATGAGTGGTCTTCCGAGCCCACCGCCTGTCCGCGGTGTTGGGGGTAGGCCAAGTCCTGGCTGCTACCTAAACCCGGCAGCACGATTCCCGAAGCTTTCCCGAAGCGCCTCGGCATACTCGTTGTCATTCGATAACTCACGCTCCTGACGCTCACGGCTCCTGGTGAAAATCAGCCGCATCTTTGTCTCGTATGCTATGCAGATCTCGCGGCGGTTGTCTGAGTAGTCCAACCCCGAGCAGAACCAAGCCTATTGCCAGAATGACAGCGCCCACATAGGCCAGGTAGATCAACTGATTCGGACTCGTCGCGTCGGGACTTAGCACAGACAGAAAGAAGGCCGCCGGCAAGAGGATCGCAGACGCGGGAATTGCTGAGCGCACAACCTTCTTCAGGCGCTCAGAAAGGCTGGCTTCGTCCACATAGCGCAGCGCTATGAGCGAAAGCAAAAGCAGAACACCGGCGTGCGCGTGCCCTGCTCGCCAGAGATCCT
The DNA here is from genome assembly GCA_963847295.1 of uncultured Verrucomicrobiae bacterium. GTDB lineage: Bacteria > Verrucomicrobiota > Verrucomicrobiia > Chthoniobacterales > Terrimicrobiaceae > DASTFP01. The sequence goes on along the minus strand of CAWJZG010000019.1, from coordinate 39,087 downwards.
GGCGCAGTGCATTCTGCTGATACCGAGGATCGTCAACCAACAGGCCGAGGATGGCAACGCCCCCGTAAATCACTGTGGGTAGAACTACCAGCAAGATGCCGGCTGTGCGACGAGATTGCGCTGTCATAGTCTTTGTGGCCTTGGGGTGCTCCGGACAGGGACGCTATATCATAGACGAGCCACAACAGGCTTCGCGTCAGAGGACACTTGCGCCATGTTCAGCCGCGGAGTGCGAGAACCCGGCCAGTTCCCGTGTGAGACGAGCGGCGGGGATTTCCTTGCATCCGCTGGCATTCTGACCCGACCAGAGTGGCGAGAAATCACCGCTGCCCAGGCTTTCGGCCTTGGCGCGAAGCGGAGCAATCGCAGAGGTTGCCAACGGAAAAGCTGGTACGGCGATGTTGATCGGGCCGAGTTCTCGAACGATGCGGTTTACGATGCCGCGCGCGGGACGACCGGTGAACACGTTCGTGACCGCCGTGTGCCGCGCCGCATTGCTCTTCAGCGCGGCGCGATGCACCGGGCTGATCGTGACCTCAGGGCAGAGCAGATAGGCGGTCCCAACTTGCACGCCCGCCGCGCCCAGCGCCATGGCCGCAATTAGGCCCGTCGCGTCCGCAATGCCGCCGGCCGCGACAACCGGAAGCCGCACCGCTTTCACCACCTGCGGCAACAGGGCAAACGTGCCGACTTGGGTCGTCAAGTCATCCGATAAGAAGATTCCCCGGTGCCCGCCCGCCTCGAGGCCTTGCGCGACGATGATATCGGCCCCATGCGCTTCAAGCCAAAGCGCCTCCTCAACGGTTGTTGCTGACGAGAGAATCTTGGACCCCCAGCGTCGCACTCGCGCCAGCAATTCTGCGGAGGGCAAACCGAAATGAAAACTCACCACGGCGGGCTTGAATTCCTCCAGCGCGTCGGCAGCTTCAGAGTTAAAGGCCATGCGGACGGGACCAGCCTCAATGCTGTTCACGTCCATGCCAAACTCCTCGTAATAACGGGCAAGTGTCATTTTCCAGACCGCTTCGCGTTCGATGTCGGCCGAGGGCTGCGCGTGGCAGAAGAAGTTCACATTGAAAGGTCTTGATGTTTGTGCACAGATCGTCGCCAGCTCTTTACGCATGACGTCGACGGTTAGCATGGCGCACGGAAGCGAGCCCAAGCCGCCCGCGTTGGATACGGCGACCGCTAGCGCGCTGCCTTGCACCGCCGCCATGGGAGCTTGAATAACCGGCAGTTCGATGCCCAAGAGCTCGCGAAGGGATTCTTGGTGCGTCGTCATGGGTGCGCGAGGAATTTAAAGCGAGATTATCCCGTCGGCTCTTCGATTGCCGAGGTAAAACGCGAACCGTGGGCGAGGTTGACCTCGGTGCAAACTCTGCGTCCAGCCTGGGATTCTCGACCGACAACACATTTTGGAATGTCTATTCGCATTTCGCCTGTTTGGAGAGTCCGGCGGCGCGATATCACAGTCATGCAAACACGTTTTTCCCAGTGCATTGAACCACACTTAAGCTGCTTCCGCGTTCCCGCATCCCCCAACCGGCGCGCAAAACTCTGTGCGGGTCTCGGTCGGTCTGGCGCACTGAGAAATGCGGGCTAGATTTGGGGCTAATGGAGACGTTCCAGTTTCATCCCGGTGTTATGCAGTGGTTCGAGCAGGAGTTCGGAACACCAAGCGAACCGCAGCAGCGCGGCTGGCCAGCCATTCAATCCGGTGCGCATACGCTCATCTCAGCGCCAACGGGTTCGGGGAAGACTTTGGCCGCTTTTCTGGCTTCCCTCGACCAGTTGTTTCGCGAGGGCCTCGCAAACCACATGCCGGATGAGACCAGAGTCCTTTATGTGTCCCCCCTCAAGGCGCTCAGTAACGATATCCATAAGAATCTCGAGCAGCCGCTGGCGGCCATCCGCGATACCTTGCGCGCCGCCCAGGGCCGGGATGTGGACATCCGCGCAGAAGTGCGGACGGGGGATACGCCCGCTGCGAAACGCCAATCCATCATCCGCAGGCCGCCGCATATTTTGGTGACGACGCCCGAGTCGTTTTATCTGCTGCTGACCTCGGAGTCCGGCCGCCGGCTGCTAGCACCCGTTCGGACCTTGATCGTGGACGAAATTCATGCCGTGGCTGGCAACCGGCGCGGCTCGCACCTCGCCCTGAGCATCGAGCGGCTGGCAGCGCTGGTGAAACATCCCTTGCAGCGCATCGGTTTGTCGGCGACGCAAAAACCCATCGAGGAAGTGGCGCGTTTCCTCACCGGAACGCCCGAGCTGAACGACGGAACTCCATGCAAGATCGTCGACTGCGGTTACAAGCGCAAACTGGATCTGGCGATCGAGTTACCTGGCTCACCGCTGGAGGCCGTGATGTCGAACGAGGTTTGGGAGGAAGTTTATAGCCGCCTGGCGGACCTGATCGATGCTCACGGGACGACGCTCGTCTTTGTCAATACGCGGCGCCTCGCGGAACGCGTCACACATCACCTGGGTAATCGGCTCGGTCGGGACAAAGTGATGTCGCACCACGGCAGCCTCTCAGCCAAACTGAGGCTGGAGGCGGAGAACCACTTGAAACGAGGTGAGCTCAAGGCCCTGGTGGCCACCGCTTCCTTGGAACTCGGCATCGACATTGGTTCCGTCGATCTTGTTTGCCAGCTGGGGCCGACCCATTCTCTTGCGACGTTTCTGCAGCGGGTCGGACGCGCGGAGCACCGGCGCGGCGGTCTGCCGAAGGGACGCCTTTTCCCACTGAGCAGGGATGAACTGGTCGAAGGAGTCGCATTGCTTCGCGGAGTGCGCAACGGAGAACTCGATAGTCTCATTATGCCACAAAAACCGCTGGATGTGCTCGCCCAGCAGATGGTCGCCTGCGCCGCGTGCGAGGTTTGGGACAAACAAAAACTTTTCGACCTCATGCGGTCGGCCTACCCCTATCGCGAGCTTACGCGGAAGGAGTTCGATGATGTCCTGCGCATGCTTGCGGAGGGATTCAGCACCAAACGCGGCCGGCGTGGCGCGTTGGTTCATTTTGACGCTGTAAACCAACGCGTGCGCGCCCGGCGCGGAGCGCGCTTCGTGGCGCTGACTTCCGGTGGCGCCATCGCGGACAATTCGGACTACCGCGTGCTGCTCGAGCCGGGCGAAACGTTCATCGGCACAGTCAATGAAGACTTTGCGGTCGAGAGCATGGCCGGTGATATTTTCCAGCTTGGCAATGCCTCGTGGCGAATTCTCCGCATCAACTCCGGTGCCGTCCGGGTGGAGGACGCTCACGGACAGCCGCCGGGAATTCCTTTCTGGCTGGGCGAAGCGCCGGGGCGCACGAATGAGTTGTCGCACGCCGTCTCGCGATTGCGCGTCGAGGCGGAGAAGCAGATCGAAGAAGCACTCAGCCGAAACGGGACACAACCCGCGGAAACCCTTGCCGCCTGGCTTGGCGCTGAAATCGCCCTCAGCGACTCGGGCGCCCGGCAGCTTGCGGACTACTTCGCCGCGATTCACCACGCTCTCGGCGTCGTCCCGTCACAACGGAAGCTCGTGCTGGAACGCTTTTTCGATGAATCCGGAGGCATGCAGCTTGTGCTGCATTCGCCGTTCGGCATTCGGATAAACCGGGCCTGGGGTCTGGCGCTGCGCAAGCGATTCTGTCGCTCCTTTAATTTCGAATTGCAGGCGGCTGCGACCGACGATGCCATCGTGCTCTCGCTGGGAACTCAGCATTCGTTTCCGCTCGATGATGTTTTTCACTATCTCAAAAGCGGCACCGTTCACGAGCTTCTTGTCCAGGCGCTCCTGGACGCTCCGATGTTTCCAATCCGTTGGCGGTGGAACGCAACCCGAGCGCTCGCTTTGCCACGCCAGCGCGGCGGACGCAAAGTTCCGGCGCCATTGCAGCGCATGGAATCGGAGAACCTGCTCGCGGCGGTATTCCCGGACCAGCTTGCCTGCCTGGAAAACATCGCCGGTGACCGTGTGGTTCCCGAGCACCCGCTGGTACAGCAGACGATCGCGGACTGCCTAAAGGAGGCCATGGACCTCGATGGTTTGGCAGACGTGCTCAAGCGAATCGAGACCGGATCCGTGCAGTGTATCGCTCGCGATTTGCCCGAGCCATCGCCGCTTGCGCATGAGATTCTCAACGCCAAACCTTACGCTTTTCTCGACAATGCGCCGCTCGAGGAACGTCGAACGCAGGCGGTTTACCTGAGGCGCGGAACAAGCTCGCCAGACTCCGAGCTGGGAATTCTCGACCCTTCGGCCATCGAAAAAGTCTGCACAGAAGCGTGGCCCCACGCCACGAATGCCGACGAACTTCATGAAGCCATGTTGCTGATGGGCGCCATGACGGAAAATGAGGTCCGAGCGGCAGCAGGTGGTTCCACGGAGTGGCTGGACTTATTGGCAAGCGATAGGCGCGCCGCAGAGCTTCCGAACGGATTCTGGGGGGCGGCAGAGAGGCTGCCGATGCTCCGCGCCGTTTACGGTGATTCCGTGCCGTTACTCCCGGTACCGGGCTTGGATCGGAAGGAGTCATGGGAGCGCCCCGATGCCGTGCGAGAGCTTGTGCGTGGCCGAATCGAAGTGATCGGCCCGGTCACTACAGCCACTCTCGCGCGCTTCTTGGAAATCCCCTGCCCCGAGATCGACGGAGCGCTGCTCGCCCTGGAAGCCGAGGGATTTGTTCTACGAGGCAAGTTTAATCCAGGCGTGGCTGAAATCGAATGGTGCGATCGTCGCCTGCTGTCTCGAATTCATCGCCTGACGATCCATCGTCTGCGTGAGGAGATTCAACCGGTCTCGCTCGCGGAGTTTCAGGGTTTCCTCCTCGCGTGGCAGCGAGTAAGCGCCGATTACCGCGCCGAAGGACAGGAGGGTGTGAAAGCCGTGCTCGAGCTGCTCGATGGTTACGAATTGCCGGCGTCGGCCTGGGAGCCCGAAGTGCTCGCTCTGCGCGTCAAGAACTACGCACCTGCCTGGCTCGACCAACTCTGTCTTACCGGCTGGATTGGCTGGGGACGTCTGACTTCGCCGCGAACCGCCAACGGACGGCTCGCGACACCGGTGCGCTCCAGTCCGATTTCCGTTTTCACGCGAGAGAATCTTCCCCATTGGCTGGCGCTCTCCGCTGCAGCAGGATCTTCTGAATTTCCGCCGGACGCAACGCTGGTATTGGAAGCACTCAATCGCGGAGGGGCGCTGTTTTTCGGTGAAATCGTGAAGCAGACAGCCTTGCTGCCTTCCAGGGTGGAGAGGGCGCTCGCAGAGCTCACAGCGCAGGGCTCGGTTACCGCCGACAGTTTCGAAGGGTTGCGCGCCCTGCTTATCCCGGAAGAGAAGCGCCGGCCATTTGCCCCTTCAGAACGGCGCAAGCACCACCGGGCCGTCACGAGCGTCGAGTTTGCCGGACGCTGGTCAGTGCTTCGGGCCTCCACTCCGAGTTCCAAAAGTGAACGCGATGAGTCGCTCGAGGTCTACGCGCGAGTGCTCCTTCGCCGCTATGGAGTAATATTTCGGCGCATGATCGAAAGGGAAGCGTTTGCGGTGTCATGGCTCGAGCTCCTCCGGGTTTACAGGCGGCTGGAGGCTCGAGGCGAGATTCGAGGCGGCTACTTCGTTGGCGGCGTGAGCGGGGAGCAATTCGCGCTGCCAGAAGCGATTGGATTGCTTCGCTCTATTCGCAAGAAAGGCGTTTTGGGAGGTGACAAGCCCCTCTCAAACCAGTTGATACCGATCAGCGGCGCCGATCCACTGAATCTTGCGGGAATACTCGCGCCTGGCCCGCGCATCGCCGCAATCACAGCGCACCGCATTCTCCTGCGTGGCGGAGTGCCTGTCGCCGCACTCAAGGCCGGAGAAGTGATCTCCATGGAGCCTGAGACGCCCAAGCCAGACCACCAAATTGAACAATCTCTCCGCGTCGGAACGCTGTCACCGGCCCTCCGACCGTACTATGCCTAACCCGAAGAATCGTTCCTCGTCCTCGATTTTCCGCACGTTCCAGGCCGAACGACGAGCACGAGGCCGGCCAGTGCTTGCAGGTCATTTGTTTCTCAATAGAACTCTTGCCCACTGGGCCGCGTTCGGAGCGCTTGCGTTGACAGGTTGCGTCACGCAGCGAGGCTCCGCTTCCTTTGCCCGAGCGGCGCGAGCCATACCTGGCTTGGAAGGAGCGCGTATCGCTTACATCGCTGAAAAGCATGATGACGCTTCCCATCATCAGTTTCAGGAAAAAGTCATCCGCTCGCTCCATGGGCAGGGAAAACCGGTGACCGTCGGCATGGAAATGGTGGATGTGACACAGCAGGCGGCGCTGGACGAATACCTCGAGAAAAAAATCTCCTGGAGCGAATTTGCGCGCCGCACAGCGTTCGATCGCGGATGGGGTAAAACCTCTCCTGCATACCGGCGCATTCTATCCTGGTGCCGCAGAAACGAAGTTCCCGTCATCGCCTTGAATGCGCCCCAAACGGTGACGCGCAAGCTCGCTCGCGGCGCATCGCTCACCGCCGAAGAAATGCAATTCCTGCCGAGCCACACTGGCCCGCCCGGAGGCTTCGAACAATTCCGGGGAGTCATGGCCGGCCATGGCAACGTCGGTTTGCTCCGACAATACTACGAAGCTCAACGGGCGTGGGATCAAACCATGGCCGGACGGATACTTGCCTGGCTGTCCGATCATTCCGGCACTCTGGTCGTGCTCCTTGGCCGATTCCATGCCGACCCGCACACAGGCGTGCCTTGGTACGTTGCGCGAAAGTCGCGCGTCACGCAGATGATTTTCTATCCCGTGCCAGGGCGAGAAAAATGACCTTTTGGCAATTTGTTGCCGTTACCGGGCCGGCGCTCGTGACTCGAGCCGTAAATTAGCGGTTCTACAGTTGTTTCCTGTACGGCTCCAATGCTTTCAAGAAGGCCGCCTCGTCCTTTGGCTCTGGGAGGTGGACGTCTGAAAAAACGACCCACGATTCGTTGTGCACGAAGGTTTCGCCGGCGGAAATTCGTTTCAGTGGTCCGAGGGTCTCAAGTTCAAGAAATTCCGCATTCGTGAACGTCTCAAAGTTCGAACCGAAGTCAGGGTATCTTTCTCCCTCAATCAACGGGACGTTTTTCATAAACAAGTGATCGCCGAGAATATATGCGGCCCAACCTTCCGAATGGCGCAGCCCGATTTTGAACGGCGGCCGGCGAGTCTGGTGCAGACGGATCATCCGCGGTCCGACGCGAAATCTCTCGTCTGAGAGGTCTGTGAACGGCCACGCGACGATCAAGCGGTTGGGCAGGTAATCCTGAGGATGTGTGCCTTGCGGCGGCTGAGAGAGAACCGCATAGCCACCCTCCGCCATCACCGAAAGTGCCCAGGGCGCGATTTCCAGCGGCATGCCGCCTTCATTGGTAATTCGATGCTCTACGGTGACTTTCGGATTCGTCTTTTCCAACCGAACGACCATCTCTCGGCGAATCCTTGCAGGCTTCTCGATCAGGTTGGAAACCCTGACCGCAAACTCACCCTCGATCGCGTGATCCACTTCCGAATTGTCGAGCGCGTAGCACAGACTGTCTTCCTTGCCGAAGTCTTCCGGGGCGGTCCATAGCCGGTGGCCGCCACGAATCTTCCACACGTCCTCCTTCGACTTGCCCGCCTCCTCGTGGACCAATTTGAAGACGCTGCGACCCTGAACGGGTCGATAGGAAATGATGCGCGGTCCCACCTCCAAGGTGATGATGACTTCGACGAAGTCGTTGGAGAGCTTCAAATTTCTCTCCCAGCCGGCAAAGGATGAATATTCAGCAGCCATAAGGTGATTCTTGACGTTTCATGACACGGTTACCGCTTTGCTTCGAAACCGGCTTACCGTTTCGGGTTGCGCAACCCTGCAACTCAAGGGCGGCAAGCCGCGCAACAGCAACTCCACGTCGCTCAATACCATATTACCAATTTCCGTGAAGGCTTCCTGTATTCCGCCTGAGCGGTGAGCGGAAAGAATCACGTTGGGAAGGTCCCGAATCGGATGGTCCTTCGAAAAGGGTTCCTCCGGAAAAACATCCGTCGCCACTTTGAGGTCGCCCGACTTGGCCGCGGCCGTTAGCGCTTCGAAGTCGACGACTCCGGCCCGGCTCATGAGCACAAAAAGCCCTCCCGGCCGGATGAGAGAGAAGCTCGCGTGCACCCAGAAAGCCCTGGTTTTCCGAGGTGACGCTTGCAAAAACAAACACGGCGTCCGAGGTAGAGAGTACCTCATCCAAACTCGCGGGCGTGCAGTCATTATGCAGGATTTCCCGTTCGGGTAACCACGGGTCGTAGACTTTCACCGGACAGCGAAAGGGTCGAAGCATGGGGCGGAACGCCCGAGCGAGGTCTCCAAAGCCGATAATGCCCACACGAGAGCCCGTAAAGAGGGAGCAATCCCGGTTGCTCTCGAAACCATACTTCTCGTTCCTTTCATGAAAGGCGCGATCGTTCTTGCTCACGCCCCTCGCCAGATCCAAGGCCAGCGCAAGTGCCATCTCCGCCACGGCGACAGCAAACGCCGGACTGGCGATCAGCACGCGAATACCACGCGAGAAACAATAGTCGTAGTCGATGTTGGGAAGAAAATTTCCTTCCACGTTAAATATCGCCCGCAGCTTGCCGCCACGCTCTAATCTTTCGCGAGGAAGGTCGGTTTGACCAATTATGATCTGTGCCTCCGGCAACGCTTCTTCCAGCATCTCAGCCGGCATTGGACCCGTATCGAAGATCCTGAGATCGGCAAGTTCGGAGAGCCGGCGTTGGGCCCTTGCATCAAAGATCAGATCAACGGTGCGCGGTTGCGGGTCGATGATAACTCTGGGTTTGCTCATAAAGCCTGCCTGACTGGTTGATTGCCGAGGGCTGAGGGTGAAATCGTTGAGTTCGACGCTTTCGCTCGAGCCGCAAGGTACTCATGCCTGCCAATTGTGCGCGAATATACGCAGCAATAACGGCCTCCTCCAAGACTCTTCGCTCATTCAGCGATTTTCGACCGATCTCCAACAACGTCCGGGAAAGCATCCTCAGGTGACCAAACTCCAATCCGCGCAAGCACTGCAAACAGCTCAACTGACGCGGTACATGATCGCATTCCCTGGAAATGCTACCTTGGATCGATATGGAACGTTTCCTTTAAGCGGCAACACACCACGAGCAGAATGGCCGAGGCCGCCATTAGATAACAACTCGGCGCAGTCAGCGAGCCGGTAGAATGAATGAGCCATCCTGCCACGAACGGCGTCACTCCACCCAAGAGGCCTGCGCCGGCGTTATAGCCGAGGGCGAACCCGCTGAAGCGCACTTCGGTTGAGAAATGTTCCATCGCCGCTGTCATGGTGGGTCCCATGAAACACGCCGCCAGCATGACGAATCCAAGCGCCCCCCCGACGAACATTGAAACGAAGTCTCCGCTCGCCAGCAGATAGTAAAGCGGATAACTTAGGAGCAGAAATCCTATGCATCCGGCGACGAGAACCGGCTTGCGTCCTACCGCGTCGGAGATCCAGGCAGGAATCACGATGAAGCCAACGTTGAAAACGCTCGCCAAGGTCGCCACGAGCATCGCGCTGGCATGGTCCACCTTGACGAATGACTCCAGGTAGATCGGAACAAAGGCCACCACGAGATAATACGATAGCGCGTTGAATCCAGCCATCGCGAACGCGACGAATTTACGGCTCAGGTTGACGCTTCAAGGCCTCTCTCATCGGCGCGCGCGAGATCTTTCCTTGACGCCGCAACTCTTCAAAGAGGGGGGTCTCCCGCACCTGTGCGAATCGCCAGCGCCACGAAAAATCACCCGTGCCAGCACAAGGCGGGAGCGAAAGATATGCCATAAGTGGGAAAACCTTCGATAAGCTCGGCCATGAATGAAGAGCCGGAAAGCCGAACGCGCGGAACATCTCCATTCAGGCGCCAGCGAAAGATATACCATGAAGTCGAACCACTCCACCACCTCGCCGATCGAACTGAAGAGCACGGACCGCCGAACGCTCGGAACATTTCCATTTGCAGAAACCTCGATCTGTCTTCCCTGCATTCGGAAGAAAGTGGACCGTTTTGCGTTCGGAACTCGAGCACTTTCCGAAAACGCTGCCCTTCGAAAGGCTCAAAGCGAATTTTCCAGGAGCAATTCGTGACAAGAACCGGTAAACTAAGAATTGAGTTATGTCCTCCACCCTTCCTTCCGATTCCGACCCTTCCGTGCATCCGAAGAATTCTTCGACTTCCTGCTCGAGAAAATGCCCGACCAGGTTTACTTCAAGGACCGGCACGGGCGGTTCCTTCGTGCAAGCCGCGCGGTAGCCGAATACCTCGACGTTTCAAATCCGGAGGAAATCATCGGCAAGACCGACTTCGACTTCTGGTCGCCAGAAACAGCGAAAAAGTGTGCGGCGGACGAGCAGAAAATCATGGAAACAAGAGAACCGCTGATCGGAAAAGTCGAAAAGCTTGTTCATCCCGATGGCAGGGTTACTTATGACTACTCGACGAAGTTGCCGCTTTTGGATTCCCGTGGCGAGGTAATCGGAATCTGTGGCATAAACAAGGATTTCACGGCGATGAAGGAGATGCAGGATGCACTGGCGGAAGAACGCAATCGACTAAAGGCCACGACTGCCGAGTTGGAAGCGAAGAACGCCGTCCTTGAAGCGGATATTCAATTGGCTCGCGAGGTCCAGGAAGCTCTTCTTCCGCGCGATTATCCGACATTTCCGGGGTTCGGTGTTTCCGGCCAGAACGCGCTTTCTTTTGCGCATTGTTACCTTCCGGCGGCTGCGGTCGGCGGTGATTTCTTTGACATCTTCCCGCTCTCCCAAACCCGCGCAGGCATCCTGGTCTGCGATGTCATGGGGCACGGATTACGCGCGGCGCTGATCACCGCAATCATAAGAGCCCTGCTTGAAGAGCTCCGGTCCATGATGCACCAGGCGGGCCGCTTCCTCGAGGCTCTTAACCTTCGCTTGCGCGCCGTGCTGGAGCGTGTGGAGGAACCTTTTGTCGCGACCGCTTTCTACATGATTGCAGACACCGCTGCAAAAGAGGCATCCTATGCCAATGCGGGCCACCCTGGCCCGTTCCGCATCTGTCGCAAGACAGTCACCGTTGAACCACTGGGCACCGACCGCAAACAAAACGGTCCCGCCTTGGGAATTTTCGACTCAGCGTCCTTCCCGACTTCCCGCATTCCCTTCGACAACGGCGATTGCATCGTGCTTTTCACAGACGGAATCTTTGAAGTTTACTCCCCCGAAGGAAAGGAATTCGGCAAAGAGGCCCTTATGTCCACATTCAAGCGCTATGCAAACCTCCCTGCAGATCAGCTCTTCGCGGCTGTCTTGAAGGAAGTGCTGGCGTTCTCTTCGAGATCGGACTTCGACGATGATGTCTGTCTTGTCGCGGTCGAACGCGCGCATGATAATAGTCCCACCGCCGTCGGAAAAGCCTAAGGCGCCTTAAGGTAAATTTCTCATTCGTCAATCTTTCCCGGAGTTTCTTCATGAGTGAATACAACGACCCGATACGCATTGCTCTAATCGGCTTTGGCTTCGTCGGCAAAACGTTTCACGCTCCCTTGATCCGGTCCGTTCCCGGTCTCGAACTGAGCGTGGTCAGCTCTCGCCACCCCGAGAAGGTGTGGGAAGATCTGCCGGGAGTGCAGGTTATGGCCGATCCTGAGGAAGCGGCTACTCATGCTGATGTGGACTTGGTGGTCATCGCTAGTCCGAACGAAACGCATGTGCCCCTTGCAACTGCCGCGCTGAGCGCAGGAAAACATGTGATCGTGGACAAACCGTTTACGATCACACTGGCGGAAGCTCGCAGACTTGGCGAACTGTCGCGGGCCAAGCAGCGACTTCTCTCTGTCTTCCAGAACCGGAGGTGGGATAGCGAATTCCTTGGAGCGCGAGCCATCATCGAGGAGGGGCGTCTCGGTGAGATTCTGCACTTCGAATCACACATCGACCGCTTCCGCTCCGAAGTCCGGAAACGGTGGCGCGAAGTCGCCGGTCCAGGAGCGGGCTTGTGGTACGATCTGGGACCCCATTTGGTCGACCAGACCCTGCAGTTATTTGGATTGCCCGAAAACGTAAGCGCGAAGCTCGTAAAGCAGCGCCCTCAGGCGCAGACCGACGACTGGTTTCACGTGTTGCTCGACTATGGGCGGCTTCAAGCCATCCTCCATGGTTCCCTAATGGTGGCGGGAGGCACTGCTCGCATGGCTATCCACGGCACCCTTGGCAGCTGGCTGAAATACGGCTTGGATGTGCAAGAAGAACAACTCGTTCGCGGCGTTGTTCCCGGAGAAATGGGCTGGGGCGAGGATCCGCGTCCGGGAATTTTCTACAGCGGCTCCAACAACAAAACGCTCGAACTTCCCCTGCCCAAAGGAGATCATCGCCAATACTATTTCGGCATTCGAGATGCCTTGCTCAATCAGGCACCCAATCCGGTCACACCAGGACAGGCGATCGCTGTGATGGCTGTGTTGGAGACAGCGATCGAATCCTCTGCGAAAGGGCAAGTCCTGCCGCTGCCGCTGACAGATCAAGAACGCGCCGATTGGCGAGCGTGAGAACGCTGCGCTACGGCACCGGAATTCATCGCGCCGGCCCTACTGGCTGATTAGAGCAAGATGGGCTGAACTACGCAAGCGTGGCGAAAGCATGGAAGTCTTGACCGGACCCGACATTGGAAGGAGACAAAAGATGAGCGGCAGAGACGCGATCCGATCCGCTAAAACTGGCACTTCGTGCCTGAAAAAGACCCAAATCCGTACTTTTTCTCCGCGAAGCGGAGTTCCAGTCGGGCAGCCGCCGGATCTGAAAGAGCGAGTTCATTTTTTCGACGATTTCTCATGCTTCAGACTTCGGCTTTATTCGAAGTCCGAAAGGCTGGTGGCGCGAAGCCACTCAGCCTCGCGACAACTCATCGAGTACCGCGATGACGTCGTCCGTCAGGGAAACGTCGCTCGCTCCCGCGTTAGCGCGGATTTGGTCTGGGGACTTCGCGCCGGGGAGGGCGGCCGTAATCCCTGGCTGGGCGAGGACCCAAGCCAAGGCAAGTTGAGCGGGCGTACAGGAGCACTGCGGTGCGAGCTCGCGTAAACGCTCCGAGAGCGCGAGGTACCGCGGAAGGTTCTCCTTTGCAAAATACTTGCGCGTATGCCGGTAGTCGTCTGCTGGCGGCAGATGTTGCACATCGTACTTTCCGCTCAGCACGCCTTTGCCGAGCGGGGAATACGCCATGATGCCTACTTGATTTGCGATACAGAACGGACGTTTGTCCGCATCAATGGTGCGATCGGCCAGGCTGTACGGGAGTTGATTCGCGGCAATCACGCCGCGCCGCAACGCGGCACTTAGCAGATCGATGGGAAAGTTGCTGACTCCGTAGCAAAGGATTTTACCCTGTTCTCTCAGGTTGTTGGCGACTTCCATGGTCTCTTCGATGGGTGTCAACGGATCGGGCCAGTGAGCGAGATACAAGTCAATGTGATCGGTGCGCAGTCGCTTGAGGCTCAACTCGCAACGTGCGGCGATGTGCGCTGCGCTGAGGTTGCACGTCCGACCGTTGATCTGCTCGTCTCCAAAGAGAGGGCCGACTTTGGTGACGATGATCGCCCTTTCGCGACATCCGAGTTCCTCCAACGTCTTCCCCAAGATTTCTTCGGCCAGTCCCAGGCCATAGCCTTCAGCTGTGTCGAAGAGATTGATTCCGGCATCGAGCGCGGCTTGCACCATATCGCGCGCCGCGGTGAAGTCGTTCGCTGTGGGCGCATAGCCGCTCTGCCCATAGTTGCACCCCGGCCAGGACATCGTTCCGAGGCCGATCGCGGAAACGTGCAGATCGGACCTGCCAAGCTTGCGGTATTGCACGGGTGAAAGCTTCAGCCGAAGCGACCTGGAAATCAATGCAAGAGGAGCCGGATTCTCTCAGCGAACGTTTGGTGGCAGGAGTGGTTGCAGCTTCTTGATATCTTGCGCAGCGTCACGATGGCACACGAGCAAGGCGTCTGCGGTCTCGACGACGATCAGGTTTTCGACTCCACAGAGCGCGATCAGCCTTCCATTGCTGAGAACGACATTGTTGCGGGAATCGTGCTCTACCACCTCGCCGCGTAATGTATTTCCATCCTCATCGTGCCCGAGGTGATCCGGAAGCGCGGTCCAGGAGCCGACATCATCCCAATCGAAGGCCGCCTTGAATGCCAGGACCTCCGAGGCTTGCTCCATGATCGCATAGTCCACCGAGATCTTTGGAAGTTTAGGGAAGCGCTCGGCGAGGTAGCCAGTCGCATCGCCCTCGGGAAAGCCGCGGATGAATTCGCCGAGCGGCGGAGCCAGGCGTTCGGTTTCACGCAGAAAAACCTCGGCTCGCCATATAAACATGCCGGCGTTCCAAGCGTATTGTCCGCTCCGATGGTAAGTCTCGGCAGTGGGAAGATCAGGCTTTTCGATAAAGCGAATGACATTGTGAACCGAGTTGTGGCCCTCGCCGAGATGCAGGTATCCGAAAGCGGTCGCCGGGTACGTGGGAGGGATCGCAAAAGTGATCAACGCATCGCGCTGTCCGGCGACATCAGCCGCCTCGATTAGCTGCCGTTGAAATACAGGGATGTTGTGAATAACAGCATCGGCAGGAAGGAGCGCGCAAATCGCGTCCTTGTCGCGAGCCCGCGCGAAACCCACAGCCAACGCGCAAGCCGGAGCGGTGTCGCGCTTTTCCGGTTCCGCGACGACGTTTTCGGGTGGAAGAAAGGGCAGTTCTTTGCGAATGGCTTCCGCCTGGGCGGCATTCGTGAGGATGAAGACGCGATCCCACGGCACGAGATTCTCGACACGCCGCACTGTAGTCTCCAAAAGGGTTCGGTCGCTTAGAAGACGGAGCAGATGCTTGGGTGTCTTGGAACGGCTAAGCGGCCAGAATCGTTCGCCGCTCCCCCCTGCAAGAATGAAGGTAAAGAGATGATCAGACATGGCGGCGACTACCTGCACTGATGATGGTTGCAACACAAGGACAAAGCAAGCCTTCCGTGGTGGCAAGCATCGCAATCGAGCCTCGCCCGAGGTCTCATAGGAGCAGGATTCTCCCCTGTTTCTCCGCCGGAGGCGAAATCTTAGCGGCCTCTCAGGCAGGCAAACTTCCTCTCTTAACCGCAATACCCCGGGAGGTTCGATTGCAAGTCCGGCAGGCTGCTAGTCCTAGTGCTGAAAGATAAATCCCTTCTGCTTCCGGATCATGCGGTAGTTGGTCTCTGGCTCCCCTTGCGGAGCCTGTGGATCGACTGGAACGGCCCGCGCAACGGGTACTTTGTCTGCAGCGATCTGCGCAACAGAAGCGTAGCTTTCCGGTTGTGCGGCTCCACCGGTGGGAAGGCCCGCCAAGGCGCCACCGTGATCCAGGCAGTAGCGACGCGGAATCATCATCTCCGGAAGCTGAGCCTCGTACATCGCTCCTGAGGCTTTGCACTCCGGTGTTGCGATCGCGCCGGAAGCCCGACAGAGCTGGACAGTCTGAAGGTTGCCCGGGACCGCGAAGTTCTGCGCCAAGTATTTCCATGCCGAAGCGTTCTGAATGAAATCCACCCAGATCGGCAACGCGAGTTTGCTCCCATAGCCGCGGTCTGCAATCCGTTGGGGACGATCCATCCCAACCCACACACCGCAGGTCAACCGGGTCGTGTACCCCACAAACCAGGCGTCTTTGTAGTCGTCGGTGGTGCCTGTCTTTCCCGCCGCTGGAACGGTGAGGCCCAATGACGCAGCTGCCGTCGCGGTGCCTTTTCGAATGACGTCGCGAAGCAATTCATTCATCACGTAATCCACTGCAGGTGTGATGCAGCGAAGCTCGGCTCGTGACGCCTTGTAAATCGTCTGGCCGTAGCGGTCCTCGATGGACTCTATGATGTAAGGCTGCCTCCTTACCCCATTATTTGGAAACATTGTATAGGCGGCCGTAAGATTCTTGAGCGTCGTTTCGAAGGCCCCAAGATAAATTGCCGGAATATCCGGGACGTTCTCGAGGCCCGCGTTCAAGGCAAGTTCCCTTACTGCGCTCCGCGTGGCAAACTCGCCGACACGCACGGTCATGGTATTCCGCGAACGGATGAGTCCGAGCGCGGCCGGTTGCAGCCCCTGGTTTTGACCGTCGGAATTCTCGGGTGACCAAGAGGTGGCAAGGCCCGCGATGTCGCCTCCGCGGATCGGCGCGTCGTCAACGAGCGTTCCTGGCGCCATCCCATGGTTGAATGCCGCCGCATAAACAAACGGCTTGAAGGTGGAACCGATTTGGCGCTTGGCGAGCAGAGCGCGGTTATACGGACTTTCCTTGAAGTCGCGACCACCAACAACGGCTCGGACGCCGCCAGTCTCGTTGTCAATGGCCACCAGAGCTCCCTGGACGTGTGGAGACTCGCTTTCCTTTGGCAGACCGTCCTCAGAAGGAGTTTCAAGGGAGCGGACGCGTTTGGGATGCGGCCAGCCCTTTTCGGATTCAATTGCGGAAAGCTTTGCCTCCACAGCGTCCTCTGCGATCATCTGAAGACGGCGGTCGATGGTCGTGTAGATCTTCAATCCACCTCGATCGATGATCTCTTTGGGAAGAAGGATTGCCAGGTCGCGCATCACGGCGTCCATCGCGTAGTTTTCCTGCGCAGGGGGAAGCAGCCGCTTAGAGAGCGGCATCGGCTCGGCAAGCGCCGCCTTGGCCTCGGCGGGGGTAATCATCTTGAGCTCCTCCATCCGCGCGAGAACCTGGTCCCGCTGCGCGAGAGCGGTGCGGGTATCCTCGAGGGGACTTAGACGGTTCGGGCTGCGGATCAACCCGGCGAGAATAGCCGCCTCGGATAACGTGAGTTCGGTCGCGGATTTTCCAAAGCATGCGCGCGAAGCGGTTTCGACACCATACAGTCCGACGCCGTAATAAATTCGATTGGAATACGCTTCGAGAATCTTCTCCTTGCTGAGACTTTTCTCAATGCGAAGAGCAAGCAGCGCCTCGACGAATTTTTTTCGCCAGCGGTCATCGCCAAGCGGAAACGTGTTCCGGGCGAGCTGCTGCGTGATCGTGCTTGCCCCTTCTTTGACATTTCCGGCGTTTAGATTGCGCATCGCGGCCCGGGCGATTCCCGGAAAATCGACGCCTTGGTGCTTGTAGAACCGCGAGTCCTCCCTCGCCAGCAGAGCTTTGATGAAATTCGGAGAGATCTGCGTCAAGGTCACGACGTAGCGAACTTCCCCCTCGAGTCTGCTGTAGCGCATACCCGCGTAATCGAAGACTTCGGAAATTGCCGGAATCCGATCCAGTTCGGCGAGATCGAAGCTGTCAGCAATCTGCTTGTATTCGTGATACTTCGGATAAACGAAAAGGGACGCGGCGACAGCCAGCCCCACGCCGGCAAGCGCGACACATGCGATCAGGCGTTTAGCGAATCGTGCCATGGCTGCGATGACCCTAACAGTCTATGATTTTGCACACAGTCAACGAGTGGATTTTCACAGATCTCCGCGTGAAATATAGCCGCATCGCGCGTTTTTGCCTTTCGCCATTTACTCAGAAGCATTTGCCGGGCCGGATCTCTTGTTTGCCAAACGAATGCGTCATCGCGAATTGCTGCTACCCGTTTTTCAACCTCGTTTTCATTACCTCTGTCCCCCAGGGTCCGCCGCGCATGCGACTGGGCGTTTGCAGCGACAATCGGTTCCTAGATAATCCCACTTGTCTTCGTCCGTCTGCTTTGTAGCCTTGCCCGCTTCAGATCATGACGTTGGCAAATCTCTTATCGGCCGAGCAGATCGTGCCGGACATGAAGACGACGGCTCGGTGGGAGGCTATTGGGGAATTGGTGGATGTGCTCGTGAAAGCCGGGAAGATCCGCGACGAGGAACGCGAACTCGTCCTGGAATCGATCAAGCAGCGCGAGCAGACGATGAGCACCGGAATTGGTTTCGGCATCGCCATCCCCCATGCTTCCTCGGACATAGTGGAGGAAGTGGTCGCGGCGTTTGGGCGTTCCACCATCGGCATTGAATTTGACTCTCTGGACGGGCAGCCGGTCTTCTTCATCGTGCTCTTCGTCGTTCCGAAGGATCAATTTCAAACTCACCTCCGGACGCTGGCTGCCATTGCGAAATTTCTAAACGACAAGGCGGTGCGGGATGAGCTGAGCAAGGCACACGACGCCGCGCAGATTCTTCGAGTTTTTGAAAGCCGGTCGCCGCGAAGCTAATGGCGACTCCGCGCGAGCTCCTCACCGAGCGGCTCAAATTGGCACTGGAGGAAACCCGCCCAGGGATGACGCCCGAGGTGGTTCCCGCGGCCGATCCCCGGTTTGGCGACTATCAAAGCAACGTGGCGATGGTCTTGGCCAAAATAAACAAGACCGCACCAAGAAGCGTTGCCGAGCAGATCTTGCGCAATCTCGATGTCCAGGATATTTGCGAACCGCCTGAGGTGGCGGGCGCCGGATTTATCAACTTCCGGCTGACGACCAGGTTTCTCGCTCTCGGGGTGGCGGCGATTTTCCGGGATAGCAGGTTGGGCGTCAGCGTTGTCAAGGACAGGGAGCGGATCATCATCGACTTCAGCTCGCCCAATGTTGCCAAGCCGATGCATGTCGGCCACATTCGCAGCACGATTCTTGGAGATTGTCTCGCCCGGATCGCGCGTGTACTTGGCCATGAGGTAATCACGGACAACCACATCGGTGATTGGGGCACCCAATTCGGCAAAGTCATCTATGGCTGGAAGCATTTTCTCGATGAAGAGGCACTCGAAAAAAATGCCATCGCAGAGCTTGTCCGGCTCTATCGCAAGGTCAACACTCTTGAGGAAACCGACGATGCGATCCGGAGAGCTGCGCGCGAAGAGCTTGTAAAGCTGCAGCGGGGGGATGCGGAAAACATTGCAATCTGGAGGCGCACCGTCGAGCTATCCTGGCGAGAATTCGAGAAGCTCTACGACCTCCTCGGCATTCATTTTGATGAGCGGCTGGGCGAAAGCTTCTACAACGACGCCCTTGCTCCTCTTTGCGACCGGTTGACGGCCGGCGGCGTAGCCGAGATGAGCGAGGGAGCCCTCTGCGTCTTTTTCCGCGACATTCCCTCTCTGGCGGACAAACCGGTCATTATTCGCAAGAGCGACGGTGGATTTCTATATGCCACAACAGATCTCGCAACGATCGACTACCGCGTCAAGAGATGGAACCCTTCGGCAATATGGTACGTAGTGGGCGTCCCGCAGTCCCTGCATTTTCAACAGATTTTCGCCGCGGCGCGGCGCATCGGTGTGACCTCAAACCTCCAGCACATCGCCTTCGGAAGCATCCTCGGGGATGATCGAAAGATCATGCGCACGCGCGCGGGTGAGACCGTCGGCCTTGCCGAGCTTCTTGACGAAGCCATCGAACGTGCCAGGGCCATCATCGCGGAAAAGAAACCGGCGGTTGATCAGCAGGATGCGGAAGAGATCGCGCGAACGATTGGCCTGGGCGCGGTCAAATACGCCGAGCTGTCCCAGCATCGAATGACGGACTATGTCTTCTCATGGGACAAGATGCTGTCCTTTCAAGGCAATACCGCGCCGTACCTGCAAAACGCCTACGTCCGCATCCGCTCGATTTTCCGCAAGTTGGACGGAGGGTTTGACGCGCCCGAGATTCCGAGTCTCGAAGCTCCTGAGGAACGCGCGCTGGCAATCAAGTTGCTTCAGTTTGGTGAGATTGTTCCCCTGGTGCTCGAGGATTTTCGCCCGAACCTTCTCGCGAATTACCTCTATGAATTGGCGATCACGTTTCACGGCTTCTACGAAACGTGTCCGGTGCTCAAGGCCGATGGCGCAGAACGTCGCGGCTCCCGGCTGGTTTTGTGCGACGTCACAGCTCGCGTGCTCGGTATGGGTCTCGGCTTGCTGGGAATCAATTGCCCGGAGAGGATGTGAGAACTTCGCTACCGGATACGATTGACGAAAAATCTCTCGCAACCTGCCTAGCTTTCGTGTAGCGAATCGCCAGGGAAGGGATGGCGCAAACCCATGGCTAAATTCACATCGGAAGATCTCGCAATCCAGGCTCTCGGAGAGCGCACTATCGACTCGCCCCTCGATGCGTACTTTAGAGAGGTCGGGAAGACGCACGCCTTTTACGGAGACGATGCGCGCGTCCTTTTGGATCACAATTTAGGCACAATTCGAACCACGTTCGAGAGCGGCGCTGAGCCGCTTTGCTTCGAGTCGGCAGGCCCGCGCAGAAAGATTTTCTTTGAACCCAAAGACACCTGCTGCGCAATCGTCACCTGCGGAGGGCTCTGTCCCGGTCTCAACGACGTCATTCGCTCTGTCGTCATGCAGGCCTACTATCGCTACGGCGTTCCGCGTATACTGGGAATCCCCTACGGCTTTGAAGGCCTGATTTCGGACTATGGGCACAAGCTCATTAACCTTACTCCCACCCACGTCACCAACATCCATCGTTTTGGGGGCACGCTCCTCGGCACATCACGCGGGCCTCAGGAGACCAAGCGCATGGTGGACCAGCTCGTCGAGTGGAAGGTAAATATTCTCTTCGTCGTAGGAGGCGATGGCACACAGCGGGGCGGGCGCGCCATCGGAGAGGAGGCCTCCCGCCGCGGCCACAAGCTCGCGGTTGTCGGGGTCCCAAAGACCATCGACAACGATATGGCCTACATGGACAAGAGCTTCGGGTACGAAACGGCTTGCGCCGCCGCCGTCGATGCGATCGCCGCGGCACATACCGAGGCGCGAAGCGCCCGGAATGGCATTGGCTTGGTCAAGCTGATGGGCCGTCATTCTGGTTTCATCGCCTGCTCCGCAGCCATTTCCAGCGGTGATGCCAACTGCGTGCTTATTCCGGAAGTGCCTTTCGCGCTGGAGGGTGATCACGGCTTTCTCGAGCAGCTGCGGCAACGCATCGTTCGGCGCGGCCACGCCCTGGTCATTGTGGCCGAGGGCGCCGGGCAAAGCCTGGTTGAAACTTCCGGGACCGATGCGTCTGGAAACAAGCGCCTTGGGGATATCGGCGTTTTTCTCAAGGGCAAGATTGAAGATTACTTTCGTCTGTGCAAGACGGAGTGTACCCTCAAGTACATCGATCCCAGCTACATGATTCGCAGTGTTCCTGCCTCGCCGCAGGATCGTACCTACTGCATGCGCCTTGGTCAGGCAGCCGTCCACGCCGGCATGGCAGGCAAGACCGCCTTGGTCGTTGCTCGATGGCACAACAGCTACGTGCATCTTCCAGTCGGCGTCGCCACGTCCGCGCGACGAACTGTCGATCCCGGCGGCGATCTTTGGCTCTCCCTTCTCGAGTCCACAGGCCAGCCACCACGGTTTTATTGATCCGGCCTGCTTCGGGGACTCAACAGACCTCGTCGCGGCGTGGCATTGCATCCTGGGCGCCTGGACGGGTGATGGAAATGCCCGCGGCGCGCACTGCGCGCTCCACGGCCTGTTCCATTGTCATGCCCTCAGCGATGCCCGTAGCGAGCCAGCCCGTAAAGCAATCCCCGGCGCCAACTGTGTCGACCGGCTTGACCTTGGGAGCGGGAAACCGGCGAATACCCAATCCATCGACAAGCATGGCGCCTTTCGCACCGAGAGTAATGACCACATTGCGGCAGCCCGTCTTCAGCAACTTTTCGCCCGCGCGCTCAGGACTTTGTTCGCCCGTGAGGATGGCCGCCTCGTGTTCGTTTGGGGTCAATGTGTGAACGAGACGAAGCAGCGACTTTGGCAACGCGCGGGCAGGCGCCGGATTTAGGAGGAAGGGTTTTCGCGCCTCACTCGCCAGTCTTGCAGCCTCTTTCACCGCGGTCAGCGGAATCTCAAGTTGCGTAACGATCACGTCGCTTTTGAAGAGTTCGGAGCGGACGTCCCGAACGGCTTCGGAAGAAAGCAGATCATTGGCCGAGCGAGCGACGGCGATGAGATTTTCGCGGGATTTCCCGCCCAGAAGAATCAGGGCGACGCCGCTCGAGACGCCCTCGTGTACCTTAAAATGCCGGATGTCGATTTTCTCCCGCCGCAATCCCGTCGCGGCCGCGGCACCAAAATCGTCCTCTCCCCGCGCGCCGACGAAGATGACGTGAGCCCCGGCCCGCGCAGCCGCCACAGCCTGATTCGCACCCTTGCCGCCGGCGGACCGCTGAAAGCTTCCACCGAGCAACGTTTCTCCAGGCCCTGGAAGACGTTCGCAGACAATGACAAGGTCCGTATTGGAGCTGCCAAGGAGGAGAATGCGAGGTACTGAGCCAATTCGCATGGGAATAGTCAGCTACGATTTTCTCCCGGCATCGAGGGCGGCGCGGAGTTCCTGATTGATCTGCTCGAAGAGTGCGGGATCGCTTTTCAAGACTTCCTTGCCGGCGTCGCGGCCTTGAGCAAGCTGGGTGCCCTTGTAGCTGATCCAGGAGCCCCGTTTCTCCAGAACGCCCTTTTCGAGAGCAAGATCGAGCAACGAACCCGTGCTGGATATTCCTTCATTGTACATGATGTCAAATTCCGCTTCGGTAAATGGCGGTGCAACCTTGTTCTTGACGATCTTGATTTTGGTGCGGCTGCCTGTGACTGTGCCATCGCTGTTCTTGATTGCGCCGATGCGGCGAATGTCCACCCGCATGCTTGCGTAGAATTTGAGAGCCTTGCCGCCGGGGGTGGTCTCCGGGTTTCCGAACATTACCCCGATCTTTTCGCGGATCTGGTTGGTGAAAATACAGACCGTGCGTGCCTTGGAAATAAAAGACGTGAGCTTGCGAAGAGCGTTGCTCATGAGCCTCGCTTGCGCCCCGACTACGGCGTCGCCAATCTCGCCCTCCAACTCAGACTTGGTCACCAAAGCGGCAACCGAATCCACAACGATCACGTCGAGCGCATTTGAACGAACCAGTGTCTCGCAAATGCGCAGCGCTTCCTCCCCGGAGCTTGGCTGGGAAACGAGGAGATCGTCGAGATTGACGCCGAGTTTTCTCGCGTACCCGGGATCCAAAGCATGCTCGACGTCGATGAAACCCGCCAGACCGCCCCGTTTTTGCGCCTGGGAAATCGCTGTGAGGGTGAGTGTTGTCTTTCCCGAGCTCTCCGGGCCAAAAATCTCAACCACGCGCCCGCGCGGAAAACCCCCAACCCCAAGCGCGCGATCAATCAGGATATTCCCAGTGGGAATGACCTCAACTGCCGATATCGTTGCATCGCCAAGCCTGCGAATTGCTTCGCTGCCGTAGTCCTTTTCAATCTGCTGGATGGCCAGATCGAGGTTTTTTGTGCGAATGGCGGCGGCCTTTTCGTCAAAGGCGGAGGTGGCATCTTCAGTCTTCGGCATAGTCTTCGAGGAATTAAACGGGATTGCGCCGAATGACAAGAGCGGCACCAAAAAGAACGCCAGCAGCCTGTCGGACTTCGAATGAAGCCGAGGTTTGAAGCATGAGAAAACGTCGAAAAAATGAACCCGCCCTTTCAGACAGGGCTGCTGGAACTCCGCTTCGCGGAGAAAAAACACGGATTTTAGTTAGGCCTTTTTTCGGCACGAAGTGCCGATTTTAGCAGGATGTCGGGCGGTTGGCGCTCTTTGCACGGTGGGTTTTCGAGGGAGAACTCCACTCCGACTTCCAAGTCCGACAGCCTGCTATCGGGAATACAATTCGACGACGAGCTGCTCGTTCACGATCGGGTTGATGTCGTTCCTGGTCGGAATGCGCACAACGGTTCCGGCAAGATTGTCCTTGTCCGCAACGAGCCACTCGGGTGTGGAAATGGCCGAAGTTTGATCAACGGCTTTCAAAGCGAGACGCTTGGAGCGATCGGTGGACCTGACGGCTATCTTGTCACCCGCTTTCACATTCATCGACGAGGTGTTTGTCTTGCGTCCATTGACGGTGACATGGCCATGCGAAACCATCTGTCGGGCGGCGCGCAAGGTCCTCGCGAATCCGAGCTTTTGCACCACGTTGTCAAGCCGGGTTTCGAGGAGCTGCAGGAGGATCTCACCGGTGACACCGCGCTTGCTCAAGGCGAGCTGGAAATAGCGGCGGAACTGACGTTCAAGCACACCGTATTGATACCGTAGCTTCTGCTTTTCAGCCAACGCCAGCGCGTAGTCGGAAAGCTTGCGGCGGGAGCCCTTGGGTCCATGCTGGCCGGGAGGATAGTTCTTGTTTTCGAACGCCTTTGGTGATCCGTGAATGAGCACTCCGTAGCGGCGGCTTACTTTGGTTTTAGGTCCGGTATAACGAGCCATGAGGATTTCGGTTTTGGAATATGACTATTTTGGGATCAGATCTCGGCCGCGGTCGTTGATAGTGAAGTGGAAGCTTGCATCCAGCGCATCAGACCCGCCGCTGTTTGGGAGGACGGCAACCGTTGTGAGGAACGGGTGTAACGTCGCGGATGACGGTGATTTCCAGACCCACCGCCTGCATGGCGCGCACGGCCGATTCGCGGCCTGCGCCGGGGCCCTTCACGCGCACTTCGACTTCTCTCAGGCCGTGGCTCATGGCCTGCTTGCAGGCATCCTGGGCGACCATTTGGGCGGCATAGGCCGTGCTCTTGCGAGAGCCCTTAAAGCCGCACTTGCCGGCGCTGGACCAGCCAATGACGGCGCCTTTTTGGTCCGTGATGCTGACAATCGTGTTGTTAAAGCTTGCCTGAACGTGAGCGATACCGTGAACGACATTCTTGCTGCCCTTGGCCTTGACGATCTTCAAAGGCTCGATGTTGTCATCAAGCGAAAGCGCCACGCTGCTGACGGGAGCCGCTTCCTTCTTGTCGTCCTTCTTTGCCGGCTTTCTGGCCGCCGATGCCGGTTTGGCTTCCTTCGGCTGAACCTCCGCGCTGGCCGCCGGCGTGCTTCCAGCGACCGGGGCCGGGACTTCGGCATCCTTCTTTCGTGGCGCTGATTTTGGTTTCTTTTCCGTCGTGGGGTGGGCTTCGCTTGCGGGCGCCGCCGGGTTGTTTTCGGTTTCGTCAGCCATATGAATTCGTTAAACTTTGCCGGCTTTGGCGTCGGGATTGCGCTGTACGCCGACCGTTTTGCGCGGGCCTTTGCGCGTCCGGGCGTTGGTGGACGTGCGCTGGCCCCGTACGGGCAATCCACGCCGGTGGCGGATGCCGCGATAGCAGTTAATGGCCTGGAGGCGCTTGAGATTGCTCTGCACCTCGCGGCGAAGATCGCCTTCAATGGCGATTTTCAATGAGTTGATCGCATGAATGATCGCGTTCAGCTGCTCAGGGGACAAGTCTTTGGCGCGGATATTTGGGTCGATATTCGCAACCTCCAGAATGCGTTTGGTGTTGCTTGAGCCAACGCCGAAAATGTAGGGCAGCGAGGCCTCGATGCGCTTGTCACCAGGAATTTCTACTCCAAGAAGGCGGGGCATGATATTTAGGGATTTGAGATTTGAAATTTCAAATTTGAGATTGCGGGGGCTTCAGCCCTGCTTCTGTTTGTGGCGCGGGTTTTTACAGACAACACGCACCACGTTCTTGCGGCGCACAATCTTGCAGCTTTCGCACAGGCGCTTGACGGAGGCTCGGACTTTCATTTTACGGTTTGTGGTTTCGGCGTGTCGGTTTTGTGTCGGAACGTGATGCGGCCTTTGGTGAGATCGTAGGGAGACATCTCCACCATGACTTTGTCACCCGGAAGGATACGGATAAAATGGAGCCGCATTTTTCCGGAAATGTGCGCAAGAATCCTGTGCCCATTAGCCAGCTCGACGCGGAACATGGTGTTGGGCAGCAGCTCAACGACCTTGCCTTCTACCTCAATAGCGTCTTTCTTGGCCATGTCAAGATTTCAGGAGCGCTGTCGGTGACGAGCACAGTGTGTTCAAAATGGGCGGAGGGCAGGCCATCAGCGGCAACGACGGTCCATTTGTCCTCGAGGACGCGCACCTTGGCCTTACCCATGTTGATCATGGGTTCGATGGCGAGCGTCATCCCTGGTTTGAGGATCGGACCGGTGCCGCGTTTTCCGAAATTTGGAATCTGGGGTTCTTCATGAAGGTGCCGTCCGACGCCGTGGCCGACAAATTCACGGACCACGGAGTAGCCGTTGCGGACTGCGTGCTCCTCGACGTAAGCGCTAACATCTCCGAGTCTGCGACCGGCCTGGACGAGCTGGACGGCACCATCCAAAATTTGTTCTGTTACCGTGAGAAGGCGTTCGGTCTCGGGCTCTATGATTCCGACAGGAACGCTCATGGCCGTGTCGCCGATCCAGCCGTCCCGGACGATCCCGACATCCATCTTCACGACGTCGCCGTATCGAATCTTTCTAGGTCCTCCGATTCCGTGGACAACCTCTTCATTGATTGAAACACAGATGTGTCCAGGGAATTTTTTGTAGCCGAGGAAGGCGCTTTGGACGCCTGCTTCGCGCATGAACCGGGCAGCAGCGTGGTCAATCTCGCCGGTGGACACGCCCGGAGCGGCCAGCTCCGCCAAGCGATTAAGGATATCGGCCGCCATTTCGCCGGCGCGACGCATCTTGTCGATTTCGGGACCGCGCTTAATTGGGATCATTCGGCAAATCCTCGCGAACGTCGTAATAGAGGTGATTGAAGACCGCATCGCGTCCCGCCATCGCATTCACTTCTTTGAGCAAGCCCTTGGCTCGATAATGATTTGCAACGGCCAATGTATGTTCGCGGAACTGCGCGAGACGGCGATCCAAGGCTTCGTCTGTATCGTCGTCGCGGCGCACGAGTTCGCCGTCGCATTTCGGGCACGGGGTATCGGTCGTGACGTTGTGAAATTTCTGATTGAAGACCGAGGCGCAGCGCGAGCACGTTAGGCGGCTTGTCATGCGTTGCCGGATCACTTCGTCGGACAGGTTGAGGAAATAGACGACGTCGAGTGGCACGCCGCGCTCTTCGAGACCGATATCGAATGACCTGGCCTGTTCGAGAGTTCGCGGAAATCCATCCAGGATAAATCGGCGATGATCGTTCAGCCAGTGCCAGACGACACGCAGCGCAAGCTCGTCGGGGAACAGCTTTCCCTCGATTGTCCAGCGCTCGGCTTCGACGCCGAGCTCGCTCCCGCGAGCCTTCTCGTCGCGGAGCATGGATCCCGTAGATGTCGCGGGAATGCCGAAGGTCGCGGACAGCAGAGCTGCCTGGGTACCCTTGCCGGAAGCAGGAGGACCGAGAAGGACAATGCGGTTCTTCATGTCCTTACTGCCGGGTGGCGAAGAAGATTGTCACGCCGGCGATCACCAAAATCCCGAGGCTGGCATAGATCAGCACGAGGGAGCTGTCATCGAGCACCTGGCCCGAGCTGAGGCGAGGACGCTGTTCGCGTGCGCCGCGAATCTTGCCTTTGCGAAGAAAGCCGTCGTAGTGCCGCTGCAGCAAGTGCGTCTCGACTTGACGCATTGTGTCGAGCACGACTCCCACGATGATCAGCACGCCGGTGCCGCCGAAGAACTGTGCGGTCATGTACGGAACCTTTAGCGCCTGGGCCAGCAGCTGCGGCAACACGGCAATCACGGTGAGAAAGATCGCGCCGGCGAAGGTGAGGCGCGACATCGTGAAATCGAGGAAGTCCGCCGTCGGCTTGCCGGGACGGACGCCGGGGATAAAGCCTCCGTACTTCTTGAGGTCGTCAGCGATTTGAACCGGCTGGAACTGCGTCGCCACCCAGAAGTAGCTAAAGAAGAAAATCATAGCGCCATAGAGCACGTAATGCAGCCAGCCGACCGCGAGGAGGTTCGCGATTTCCTGCGCTGTGCGACTTTGCGGGAAGGCCATGTTGATGATCGTGGACGGAAAGAGCAGAATGGCCTGGGCGAAAATGATCGGCATGACACCCGCGTAATTGATCTTGAGCGGCATGTACTGCGTTTGCCCGCCGTAAACCTTGCGCCCGACAACACGTTTCGCGTACTGGATGCTGATTTTGCGCTGCGCCTGCGTCACTGCGATGACCGCCGCGATGACGAAGACCAGGAATAGACACAACAAGACCAGCACAATCGGGCTCACACTGGCTTGGGCGCCTGCGGCGCTTGGAACGAAGGTGCGCCACGCTTGAATCAGACCAGCCGGGAGTTGCGCGAGGATGCCTACGGTGATGATGAGCGAGACACCATTTCCGATCCCGCGTTCAGTGATCTGATCTCCCAGCCACATCAAAAACATCGTCCCGGCAGTCATGGTAACGACTGTCATCAACTGAAATCCGAGACCGGGCTCAGGCACGAGATCCAATCCCAGACGGGTGATGGTATCCATGATTCCCGGCAGGAACGGATTTGCCTGCGGATTCTCAAAGGACTTTGCGAGCAGGTAACCCTGAAAGAGGCACAGTGCGATCGTTGAATACCGCGTGTACTGCATGATCTTGCGGCGGCCGCCATCCTCGCGCGCGAGCTTGCCAAGGTGAGGGACGACGGCCGTGAGCAATTGCAGCATGATGGAAGCGCTGATGTAGGGCATGATCCCCAGCGAGAAGATCGCGCAATGCGCCAGGGCTCCACCGCTGAAGAGATTGAAAAGCGAGGCGACGCCGCCCGCGGATTGGGCATCGGCGACATTGCGGAACCATTCGCGCAATATCTCCGCATTCACTCCGGGCGTGGTGATAGCCGAACCTGCCCGGATGATCACGATCATTGCCAGCGTGAAGAGAACACGCTGGCGCAACTCGGGTATCTTGAAGATGTTGGTGAACGCGGAGATCATTCGAAGCGGGAAGGACGAGCTCGAAAAAAGGGGCTCTATTTCCGCGTTCGGGCGTCGGACTTGCGACTTGTCATTACGATCGTGCCGCCCGCCTTCTCAATCTTTTCCCGGGCGGAGGCACTGATGCTGTCCACTTCGAGATGGAATTTCTTGTTCACGCCGCCGCGACCGAGGACCTTGATGCCGTCCAGCGAGCCGCGAACCAGCCCTGCGCCACGGAGCAGCTTTTCATTGATGGCCGCTCCGTCTTCGAAGCGCTTCTCCAGATCGTCGAGGTTGACGATGCCATAGACGGTCTTGAATGCCGCGTTATTGAAGCCGCGTTTCGGCAAGCGGCGGTGCAAAGGCATCTGACCGCCTTCGAATCCGGGGCGAATGCTCCCACCCGAGCGGGCCTTTTGACCTTTGTGGCCTTTGCCGGAGGTCTTTCCATGGCCGGAGCTTTCGCCGATGCCGAGGCGCTTGCGGCGATGCTTGGCGCCGGGATTGGGTTTCAGATCATGCAGTCTCATAGCTTAAGCCGCGGCGGGCGCGGGAGTTTTGACCCTGAGCGTCTTCCCGCGGATCTTGAAAATTTCGTCCCTCGGCCGGAGCGTTGTGAGGGCCTCCAGAGTCGCTTTTACGACATTGGCGGGGTTGCTGGAGCCGAGGGATTTGGCGAGGACGTCGCGGATGCCTGCTGCCTCGATGACAGCACGAACACCGCCGCCCGCGATGACGCCGGTCCCGGGCGACGCCGGCTTGAGCAGCACGCGGCCGCCACCGAATTCGCCCAAGACTTCATGCGGGATGGTGTTCTCATGGACGGCCACGTTGACCATCCCTTTCTTCGCGGACTCGGTGGCCTTGCGGATGGCCTCGCTCACTTCGTTGGCTTTGCCGAAGCCAATGCCCACGCGGCCGTTGTGGTTGCCGGAAACGATCAGCGCGCTGAAGCTGAAGCGACGTCCGCCTTTGACGACCTTTGCGCAGCGGTTGATAAAGACCACCTTCTCCGTCGTTTCCTTTGGTTCGCCTTTGTCGAACTCTGGATTGGAGGACCTGTTTTGGGATTTTCTTTGAGTTGGCATAGGCGGTTTAGAATTCGAGGCCGCCTTCGCGTGCAGCGTCGGCAAGGGCTTTCACCTTGCCGTGGTATTTAAAGCCGCCGCGGTCGAAGACGACTTGCTTCACCTTCTTGGAAGCGCCGCGTTCGGCGATGATTTTTCCGACCTTTGCCGCGGTGGCGACATTGGCACGTGCGCTCTTGTCGGCGCGGAGCTCGGACTCCGTTGTATGAACGGAAGCAATCGTCTTTCCCGCCGTATCGTCGATGACCTGCGCGGTGATGTGGCGCTCGGAGAAATGGACGGCGAGACGCGGGCGCTCGGACGTTCCAGCGACTTTATTGCGAAGGCGCCGATGGCGGAACTGGCGTTTGCTGGTGGATGCGGACATGATTTACTGGACGGTTTTGCCTTCCTTGCGGCGGACCTGTTCTCCGGCATAGCGGATTCCCTTGCCCTTGTAGGGTTCAGGCGGGTGAAAGGCGCGGATATCCGCGGCCGTCTGACCGACGAGATGCTTGTCAGCGCCTTCAATGGTGATCTTCGTGCTTTCCGCAACCGTGATTTTCACGTTCGTCGGAATTTCGAAAAGAATGGGATGAGATTTGCCGAGGCTCAGGTTGAGCTTTTGGCCCTGGACAGCCGCCTTGAACCCGACGCCCTGAATTTCGAGCTCTTTCTTGAATCCCTCGTTGACGCCGGCAACCATGTTGGCGATCAGCGCGCGTGAAAGGCCGTGAAGGGCCTTCACTTGGCGGGTTTCTCCGTCCCGATCTACGGAAACGGTGCTGCCCTCCACTCGAGCGCGAACGGCCGCCGGAAGATTCCAGGAAAGCTTGCCTTTGGGGCCTTCGACGGTGACCGCGCCTTCCGCGCCGACGTTCACCTTCACCTTGGCGGGCACTTCGATGGGTTTTTTGCCGATTCGTGACATGGATTTTTCCCTTACCAGACGTAAGCGAGCAGCTCTCCGCCAACGTTTTGTTTCCGTGCGTCCTGTCCGGTGAGAACCCCTTGTGACGTGGAAAGCACGGCGATGCCCATGCCGCCCAGCACGCGCGGAACTTCGCCGGCTCCAACGTAGCGGCGCAGGCCGGGCTTGCTAACCCGCTTGAGGCCGGCGATGGCGCAGGCCTTGTTGACAAACTTATTCTTGATCTTGAGAGTCGGATGGCCCTTTTCCGGTGTTTCGAGTTCAAAACCGGCGATGTAGCCTTCTTTTTCCAGGATTCGAGCGATTTCGCTCTTGAGCTTGGAATAAGGCACGGTGAATTCCGTTTTGCGCGCGCGGGCAGCGTTGCGCAGGCGGGTGAGCATGTCTGCGATGGGATCGGTCATTTCTGTTCAGCAGTAGTTAGGCGGACGCCTCTGCGGCCTCCTCTTGCTGCTCCTCGGTTTTCCGCACTGCGGGTTTCTTCTTGTCGGAGAATGGCATGCCCAGTTCGCTCAGGAGCGACTTGGCTTCTTCGTTCGAGCGAGCGGTTGTGACGATTGTGATATCAAAACCGATATTGCGCTTGACTTTGTCGAGTTCAATCTCGGGAAAGATGGATTGATCGGAGACGCCAAGGGTGTAGTTGCCGTTTCCGTCGAAAGCCTTGGTCGAGACTCCGCGGAAGTCGCGGATGCGCGGAAGCGACATCTTGATGAGACGCTCGAGAAATTCATACATCATCCGTCCCCTCAAAGTCACTTTCGCACCGATGGCCTGACCTTTCCGAAGTTTGAAGTTTGCAATGCTCTTCTTGGAAAGCGTGGCGATGGGACGCTGGCCAGTGATCATGGCGATCTCGGATTTGGCAATCTCGAGGGCTTCCTTGCTGTCCGCCCCGGCGCCGATGGAGGAATTCACGACGATCTTCGCGACCTTGGGAATTTCGTGAATGTTCTTGTAGCCATGCTTCTCGCGCAAGGCGGGCACGACTCGGGTCTTGTATTCCTCAAGAAGCTCTGGGTCCAATTGCGTAGCCATAGGTCTCTAAGTAATGTGAGCCACGGAAACACGGATGGTAAGGCCGCCGGAGCGGCCACATCCACATTCCCATTCTAGTCCGTGTGAATCTGCGTTCATCCGTGGCGGATTTCAGGCGGCCTTCTTTTTTGCATTGTCCTTTTCCGAATTGGCGCGCTCGACGATTTTCACATTGGAAACGTGTATCGGGCCCTCGCGTTCGACGATGGCGCCGTTGGGATTATCCTGAGTTTTGCGCTGATGTTTTTTGATGAGGCGGACGCCCTCAATAATAACTTGGGCCTTCTCAGGAAGGACCTGCAGGATCCTGCCCGAGGAACCACGGTGATTCCCGGAAATGACCTGGACGATGTCGCCGCGTTTGACGTGAAATTTTGCCTTGCTCATAGGACTTCAGGCGCGAGGGAAATGATCTTCATGAAGTTCTTTTCGCGCAGCTCGCGGGCCACCGGTCCGAAGATGCGCGTGCCGCGGGGGTTAAGATCCTTGTCGATGATTACGATGGCATTATTGTCAAAGCGAAGGTAGGAGCCGTCCTGGCGCTTGATCGGCTGCTTGGTTCGGACCACGACCGCGCGCACGACTTC
This sequence comes from uncultured Verrucomicrobiae bacterium, assembly GCA_963847295.1. Taxonomy (GTDB): domain Bacteria; phylum Verrucomicrobiota; class Verrucomicrobiia; order Chthoniobacterales; family Terrimicrobiaceae; genus DASTFP01. The sequence continues at coordinate 6,772 of CAWJZG010000019.1, read as the reverse complement.
CCCCTTCTTCACCGTGCCCCCAGAAGAGGCTTCCTTGACGTTGGCCGTGATGACATCGCCGACGCGAGCAGTCATCGATGCCTTGCCAATGACGCCGATCATCGTGGCCATGCGGGCGCCGGTGTTGTCGGCGACATCGAGACGAGAGCGGAGCTGGATCATAAGATGTGAAGATTTGAGACTTTGGATCTCCTAGTGCTTGAGCACCTCAACGAGCCGCCAGCGCTTGAGGCGGGAAAGCGGACGGCTTTCCATGATGGAGACGCGATCCCCGACCTTGGCTTCGTTCTTCTCGTCATGCACGTAAAATTTCTTCACGTGCTTGATGATCTTGCCGAATTTCTGGTGCGGCACGCGGGTGACAGTGTGAACGACGATGGTCTTGTCCATCGTATGAGAAACGACTTCGCCAACGCGGGTCTTGCGCAGGTTGCGTCTGGTCTCTGCGATCGTTGACTTCGAATCAGGCGGCGCAGGCGAAGGTGAGTCTGGAATTACTTCGTTCATGGCTTACTTCTTATTCGTCCGAGATTCGGCGGGGATGGAATCACCCGGCGCGGTCTTCCTTTTTTGGGTCAGAACGCTCTCGACGCGAGCGGCGTCACGGCGCAAGGAGCGGAGCATGTGAGGCTTTTCGAGCTGGCCGCCCTGCTGCTGAATGCGCAAATTGAATATTTCCTGCCGGATCTCGCGCTTGCGGGCATTGAGTTCCTTGAATGTGAATTCCTTAATTTCGGCGATTTTCATGGCGCGTCATTTTGCTGCGTGGTGACGGGAGATAAAGCGCGTGCGCACAGGGAGCTTGTTCGCGGCGAGACGCAGGGATTCGCGGGCGATGGATTCAGAGACGCCATCAAGCTCAAAGAGCACGTTGCCCGGGCGGACAACCGCGACCCAATGCTCGGGATTGCCCTTCCCTTTGCCCATGCGGGTTTCGGGCGGCCTGGCGGTCACCGACTTGTCGGGAAAAATGCGGATCCAGAGCTTTCCTTTGCGCTTCATGTTGCGGGTCATGGCGACACGGGCGGCCTCAATTTGAATATTCGTGATCCAGGCTCGATCGAGGGTCTGCAGGCCGAATTCGCCGAAATCGATCTTTAGGGTGCGTGAAGCATTCCCGGCACGGCTGCCGCGCTGGGTTTTGCGATACTTCACGCGCTTGGGCATCAATGGCATAGCTCGTTCCTCCTAATCAAATGGTTGCAGTATCTCCCCGGGGAGCGCGATGACGCTCTCGCGGCTGTTGCTGCTTTTGTTCCTCGCTTTCGGGGTTGGACGGCTTTTTGCAGATCCAGCATTTTACTCCGATTTTGCCGGCAACGGTCGATGCTTCGGTGAACCCGTAGTCGATCGGCTGTCGCATCGTATGGAGGGGAATTTTGCCCTCGCGATACCACTCCGTGCGCGCGATTTCCGCGCCGCCAAGACGGCCGGAGCAACGGATCTTGATTCCCAGGGCGCCTTGCTCCATAGCGAGTTGCACCGCGCGTTTCATCGCGCGGCGGAAAGAGATGCGACGCTCAAGCTGGGACGCCACATTTTCAGCAACGAGCTGAGCCTCGATATCGGGCACTTTGATCTCGATGATGTCAATTTTTACCTGCTTGCCGCCTGCCAGACGGGAAATCTCGTCCGTCATCTTCTCGATCTCGGAGCCCTTGCGTCCGATGACAACTCCGGGACGGGCCGTGTGGATCGTCACCCGCAGGCTGTTCCAGGCGCGCTCGATGACAATGCGTGAAACAGCAGCCTGCCTGAGTTTCTTATGGAGGAACGAGCGAATCTTTCCATCAGCAAGCAAATAGTCGGCAAAGTCCTTGCGAGAGGCATACCACTTTGACAACCAGTCGCGGTTGATTGGAAGCCGGAAGCCGATTGGATTAACTTTCTGTCCCATGATTTACTCCTTGGATTCTCCCTCCGGCGCTGCTTTTGCAGGTTGGGCAGGGGCGGCTGGCTGGTTTTTCGTGCTTTTCCCGGCAGGCCCGCCTGCCGCAGCCTTCGGGGAGGCGGATTTCTTTGATTTTTTCGAGCCGCTCTTCTCGCGGCGCTTGATCTCAATTTCGTCGGTCAGAATGATCCGGATATGGCTGGTGCGTTTGCGGATCGGGCCGGCGCTTCCTCTAGCCTTTGGCTGAAAGCGCTTCGAGGTGGGTCCCTCCCCAACGACGGCCTCCTGGACGACGAGGTTGGAGACGTTCAGGTTGTTGTTATTCTCGGCATTGGCGATGGCGCTGGCAAGCGTCTTGCGGACGAGGCCGGCGGCCTTCTTGGGCACAAAGCGGAGCAAATCCAGGGCATCCGAGGCCGGAAGTCCCTGAATTTCCCGCGTGACCTCACGCGCTTTGAAGGCGGAGATCCGGGCAAGACGGTATGTCGATCGAACCTGCATTGTTATTGTTTTCCTGGGTGATTTCGGTTGATCATCGCCGGGCGTCCACCTTGAGGCGGTCGCCGGTTTTGACCGGCACTTTTTCCGATTCGAGACTCTGAATTACTGCGCCGCTGATGCTCGCGCGCACGTCCACAACGCGCACGTCGCCGATGCGTTTGTCCTCGCGCCAGACCTGGAAGGGCATGCCTATGCGCACGCCTTGTTTTTCGCCGATGTTGGCGACGACAAGCGCAAGGTCCTCCTTCACATCAACGACCATTCCATCATCGAGCGTCGCTTCCACCGAACCGGCTTTCGCGGCCTTTGGCGCGCCAAGAATTTCATTCGTTTTGCGGAGTTCCGTTTCGACAACCAAGCGCGCTTGGGGGTCGATGTTCTCGGTGCTCTTGATCATTACTTGCACCGCCTCGGCGATGCGGACGAGCTGGTCGATCGCGCTTTCGTGTTGTTTCTTCAACAGGCGGATGTCTCGCACTGCGGCGAGCAGCTTTTGTTCGAGCTTGCTCTTGTCCTTTTCCACACCAGGAATGCCGAGGGCCTCGATTTTTAGGGTAAGATCGGCAGCCTGGCGTTTAAAGGTTTCGGCTTCGCTGTTGGAAATGGCGAGGCTTTCGGTGAGCGATTTGACGGCGGAACGAAGCAGGATGATTTGTTCTTGCAGCGCTTCAACGTCAACGCGGCTTTCTTCGCCGGGCGCGGGCACGGTGATGGTGACCCCCTGCGCGAGGAGGATTCGATTTTCAGAGTCTGTCAAAGATCGGCCGCCCTGCGCTCCCAGTCTTGCAACGGGGAGGAGAGCGAAAAGCCCCGCCGCTATCGCAGCGAGCTTCATTGTTTATTTGGTCACTTTTGCGGTGTGAGAACCGTGCTTCTTAAAGATGCGTGTCGGAGAAAATTCGCCAAGTTTGTGGCCCACCATGTTTTCGGTGACGAAGACCGGGATGAACGTCTTGCCGTTATGCACGTTGAAGGTGTGGCCGACAAAGTCGGGGGTGACCGTGCTGCGGCGCGACCATGTCTTGATCGGCTTTTTCACACTGGATTCATTCATCCGATCGATCTTATCGAGCAGTTTCCACTCAACGAACGGGCCTTTTTTTAGCGAACGCGCCATAGTTATTTTTTAACTTTGCTCTTGCGCCGTTCGACGATGAAGCGTTCGAACGGCTTATGCTTGCGACGGGTTTTGAAGCCCTTGGCGAGCTGGCCCCAGGGGCTCATCGGATGGTGGCGTCCGCCACCGCCCTTGCTCTTTCCCTGGCCCCCGCCCATCGGGTGATCGATAGGGTTCATGACCATGCCGCGAACGTGCGGGCGGCGGCCAAGCCAGCGCGTGCGCCCGGCTTTCCCGCTGGAAACGTTCATATGGTCGGTGTTACCGACCTGGCCGATCGTGGCGTAGCATTCCTCGTTGATCTTGCGGATTTCGCCCGAGGCGAGCTTGATCGATGCGTAACCGGCTTCGCGGCTGGCCAGGGTGGCGTGGGAACCGGCGCTGCGGATCATTTGCGCGCCTCGGCCGGGGATGATCTCGATGTTATGGATCGTGGTGCCGAGCGGGATGGCCTTAAGCGGGAGAGCGTTGCCCACGGAAGGCTCGGCGCTCTCCCCGGCGCTTACCTTGGCGCCCACGGCGAGACCAACCGGGGCCAGAATGTAAGCCTTCTCGCCGTCCTTGTATTGCAGGAGGGCGATGCGGGCCGAGCGGTTCGGGTCGTATTCGATGGCGAGGACCTCGGCGAAAACTCCCTGCTTCTTGCGCTTGAAATCGACAATACGGTATTTCCTCTTATGGCCGCCGCCGCGATGCCGCATGGTAATGCGACCGTTGTTGTTGCGGCCACCCGTCCTCTTACGGGTCGACGTGAGCGACTTTTCAGGTCTGTCCTTGGTAATCTCGGAAAAGTCGGGAAGCGCCTTGAAGCGGCTCGAGGGAGTAAAGGGTCGGAAGCTTTTGAGTCCCATAGTAGTTAGATCAGTTCGAGCTTTTCGCCTTTCTTGAGTGTGACCACGGCCTTTTTCCAGTGGGGGCGGCGCCCGAAACTCGCTGTGCGCTCGCGCTTTTTCTTCCCGGCGAAGTTGGCAGTATTGACGTCGACCACGGTCTTCTTGAAAAGCTGTTCAACGGCACGTTTGATCTCGATCTTGTTGGCCTTCGGACTGACGCGAAAAACGTATTGATTGTGCTTCTCGGAAAGCAAGGTCGCCTTCTCGGTGAGAATCACAGTTTGAATTTGGTCAAAGGCTTCTTTCATCACGCGAGCCTTTCGGAGAGAGTGGCGAGGGCTTCCTTCGTCACGATGACCTTGTCGAAAGCCAGGAGCTGCTCGGTATTGACGTCGGCGGCACGAGCCAGGAGAGTGTTTTTCACGTTGCGCGCGGCCAGATAGGTTTTTTCGTCAAAGGCCGCGCCGACGATCAGGGTCTTTCGCACATTGCTGGCGGTCTCGGCGATCAGCGCGAGAAAATGCTTGGTCTTGGCCTCCTTGACGGCGAAGTCCTCAACGAGGAGGACATCGCCGGCGAGCACACGTTCGCTGAGGGCTTTTCGAAACGCCAGCGACCTGACCTTTTTGGGAACCTTCTTCGAATAGTCGCGCGGATGCGGCCCGAAGGCGACGCCGCCACCCACCCAGATGGGAGAGGCTTTGTCGCCGGCGCGCGCGCGCCCCGTTCCTTTCTGACGCCATGGCTTGGCTCCGCTCAGATTGACATCGGCCTTTGTCTTGGTGCTGGCTGTGCCCCGGCGCCGATTCGCACGCAGGGCGACAACGGCATCATGAACGGCTTGGCGTCCCTTCTTGGGATCCGTGATCAGCTCAATTTGGGCTTTCCTGGCCTCTTCGGCAGTGAAAACAGTCGCGCTCATGGCCTATCCCTTTTCCGCTTTGGCGGGTTTCTTTTTTGCGGGACGCACGATGACGTTGGAACCCTTGGCGCCGGGCACGGCGCCGCTGACCAAAATCACTCCATCCTCTTCGCGGATCTGGATAACCTTCAGATTTTGGACGGTGACGCGCTCGTCTCCCATATGGCCGGGCATTCCCATGTTTTTCCAAACCCGGCCCGGCGTGGAACGATTTCCGATTGCGCCGTTTCTGCGATGCATCATCGACCCGTGACTGGCTGGCTGACCGTCGAAATTGTGCTTCTTCACGACGCCTTGAAAGCCCTTGCCCTTGGACTGGCCGATCACATCCACAAACTGGCCAACTTCGAACACTGTGAGAGCGATGTCGGCGCTCTCGGGAGATGTTTCACTCCCGGCAAGACGAAACTCGCGAACGAATTTTTTGGGGGTCGAAGAGGTCTTTGCGAAATGGCCGGTCTGCGCCTTGCTGACGCGTTGGGGCTTCTGATCTCCAAAGCCGGCCTGTACTGCGCGGTAGCCATCCTTATCCGCGTTTTTGACCTGAAGGATGCGATTTCCGCCGGCTTCGATGACCGTGGCGGTGGTGAGGCGCCCTTTCTCATCGTAGAGGCGGGTCATGCCGAGTTTCTTGCCTAGAAGTCCTATGCTCATGGGGCGCTAGATCTTGATGGTGATGTCGACTCCGGCAGGGAGGTTGAGCTTGCGGAGTTCATCCACGGTTTTCGCGGTGGGCTCGACGATATCCAGCAACCGCTTGTGGGTGCGGATCTCAAATTGATCCATCGCCTTCTTGTCCACGTGAGGGGAGCGATTCACGGTGAACTTTTCGATTCGGGTCGGCAGCGGAATCGGGCCTGTGACTTTCGAGCCGGTTCGCTTGGCTGTCTCGACAATCTCCGCGGCTGAGGCATCCAGAATACGATAATCAAAGGCCTTGAGGCGGATGCGTATGCGCTGGCCGGCGGGAGTGGACATGTTTAATAAAGAACGGTTGAGGGTTTACCCTTATGATGGAAATTATCGGGATCGCTTCCGGCAGCAAAGACGAACGAGCGCTTTTTGGAGCGCCGCGATTCTGCATGGAATCCATGGTGTCATTTCTTCGATTGCCTGCCTCGTGAGCTTCCGCTGAAATCAGGGGACAAAAAAAGCACGCTGAGGTGCTTCTCACAGTTCCCCGACATGGTGCGGGAAAAGAGATATTAGGTAGCGCGGAGGGCGAAGCAAGGGAAAAGTTAACAAATTCGCCGGTTATTTTCCTCCCCTCGGGGTGCCCACACCCAGGGCCCGCGGCACTTTTCGCGGGATGCCTCAGGCCGCTACGGTATCTTGCAGAATCGCAACCAGCGCGTCGTGCCATTTTGCCAGCGCGTCCTCGAAATCGATGTCGTTGTCGACGCGATCCAGCAGGCGCGTGGCGCCGCGTTCCTCAAGCATGCGGTCGAGATCCCTGCCGCATTGGCAGAATTTGTCATAGCCCGTGTCTCCCAACGCAAAGACCCCAA
>CAWJZG010000018.1:0-64654 GCA_963847295.1 uncultured Verrucomicrobiae bacterium | reverse complement strand
TCCATTGTATTCCGCTGATCTTCTGTGAGTTACGACCTATGTTCTTGATTTGGCATCATTTATGCTTTCGCAAGCCTCTGAAAGTAAGCCACTTATCTGATCCCCCCTTTCTCTCGCGACGTCGAACGCGGCGGGATAGTCCAACTAAATCTCCGAAGCAATCAATGTGAGAGGCGCTGGTAACTCTAGAGGAAGGAAATGAAAGCGTTCGGACCTCAAAGCGCAGTCGGGCCTGGCCTCGCGCTCGCATTGGTCGGGATGGTTGCCTGTTCTAGTCCTCGTAGGTTGTGGAAGGCCATCAAATCCGGCTGCGGAGGCTGACCTGCGTCGCCAAAGGGACGAGCTGAAGTTAATTGAGGCGACGTTTCGAGACACGACACTTGCTCCAAATCTGTCTCCGCTCACCTGGAAGTGGCTGCTAAAGCGGCGGACGATGCAAAGGAATCCGAAAGAGACCAACTCAAAGGTGAGCCGAAGCCTGACGACATGAAACGGGCGTATGAGGGCGACTTTTGATCAGGTCGCAACTGAACTCCGCCACTGGGCATCGGCGCCAATGGATAGAACAAATCCTCTGTTTTCTTGGAAAGTCTTGACCGGTAGCATTCCGTCCGAAGATCTAAGAATTCACCCTGGTAGAATTTCGAAAGCTTGGCGCGAAACTGGCTGAGATCACCGGGAAGAGGATATGAATGCACCTACAACCTAAAAGGTATCGGTAGCCGACGGACCCAATCCCTTGCTGGAGGACTTCGCCGGCCTCTATTCCGGTAGCGGCGTTAGCGCTCGCTTCATCTATACTGGAAAAGAATGGACCTGGATTACACCAATGAGCGACCCAAACCGATGATAGAATAAGCAATAGGAAGATTTCCCCTTCTGGAAGATGCATCGAACTTGGGTCGAGCCGGCTTTCGCTCATGATTCTCCTCCTTGCAGGTTTCCTCCTTCACGACGTTGATTGGCGTGACGTACACCCAAGGATCAGCTCATTGAATACCTCATGACGGAGGAGATTGGGAAGGGCATTGGTCAAAGTTTCGGGGAGGTGGCAAGTTCTTGCGTCGCTATGCAGCGGGCCGCGGCCAAAGGAAACCTTGAGTTGGATCGGCTTCGTAAAGAGCATTGGGAGGCTTTTGATCCAAAGAGTACCGACATAATTCCTTTCGACTCGCAGTTTGGTCGGGCTTTGATGGCGAAGGACATCCACTATATGATAGATGGAAATTATCGGCGACCAGCGGCTCGTGATAAGTGCGATCGCAGGCGAACTTGACGGTGACATACCTGGAGCGGCGCGCAGCGGCTTTGGCTATTGGGCTCGATTGGTCAAGGATTACATGAGAGAGGGCGGAAGATCCCTAAACAGCCTCTTCGAGATTCCCGCCCGAATCTTGAACGGAATCGTAAAGACACCTGAAGCCTACGCGGGATACAAGCTTGCCAGGGACCAGGCGGAATTGAACAGAAGCGGGAAGAAAATTGACGATCAAAGATACTGGCGCGCATCATTTTGGCAATACGAGGCACCCCGGACCCCCAGGTGCGATCATATCGGCTCAACGCGTATATAAGAAACTAACTGATCGGTTGAAGAAGAGCTTTAATCGCGGCAGCGCGCAAGATCCAGGCGCTTCCTAAGGACAGAGACGGCTTTGTCCACATTGGCGGTGTAGGCGATCCATACAGGCAGGTAGAAGCGGAGCTTTACGAAACCAACGTGTTAGACTCGTCTTATTCATCGATTACCGCGGTCTGGTATTGAAAAACGGGTTCAACCGGCAGTCCTTAGAACTATGGCGAATTCGCGGTAGTTTCAACCGCGAGTTCGTCCAAGATGGGTAAAGGAGGGACACTGGCTTACCGACGCTCAATGCCGAGAGCTTGGCGTAGATAATCTGTCCCGGGAGGATTAAATATTTTGGATTTGACGAATTTTAAGTCTAATGCACCGCAGGATTTCAGTAGTGGAAGTAGATAGCGAGTTTTGCCGTGGCTACGATAGCTACGGCGAGGCACGGTTCATTCCGGATGCTGGCACATGTGGACGCCGGCGGAGGGTCCTTTGCCGCAGCTCACGATTAGAACTAGGAAAGGTCAAGAAAACCGCATCAACAGTATCTTGTCTAGCACAAGAAGTTGCATCTATTTCGTGGACTATGATTGCCGTGCTTTCCGTGACGTTTTCTTGCATGGGTTGCGGGAGCAACGACCCCAACAGGCCTGCGCAAATTGAATTGGAGCGCAACAGGAAAAAGCTATCGGAAATCCAAAAGTCACTGTCGGCAGCGAAGGACGAATCGGTCGCCCTGACGACGAAGATCGAAAAGCTCTCAAATGAGGTGTCAGCGCTTCAGGGCTCCTCGAACGAGAAAAAACCCTAAATCATGATTTGAGTATGGTCGAGTCTCTACAGCGTCCTAACTGGGGTCCTCTCCACGAACCGCTTATCCCTGCGGATGGAAGCGTCCACATTGTGGGCTGCAGCGAGGGAGGGCGCTGAACTCGGAAATGAGATCGATTTCCCTAAGAACGCGCATCTATGCCTTTGCTTTGATGGTTGTCAGTTTCGGCCTTCCGGGAGGCCACAGCGAATTCTGAATCGGAGGTGAGCGCGAAAGCCCAGCGGTTCTTTGACGACTACAACAAGCGCGCGCTTGCGGACCGCATGACCTATGAGGCGACGATTGCCTGGGTGACAAAAAAACCCGCTCGCAACCGCTGAATATAAGAGAGCGCTGGCGAAGGTTTATCGCGATGCGCTGAAAGAGGATCCCGACATTGGCTATGGCGCGGATGCCGTGATCTGCGGGCAGGATTTTCCTGAGATGGGTTGCGAGGTGAAGCGTGTCTGGATCGAAGGGCCTCTGGCGTTCGTTTTCCTTGTGAGCCGCGATCCCACATTCAACCACGTTATCCATACTCGATTCATAAGGAAAAACGGCCATTGGCTGCTCGACGGCACGGGCAGCCTCTCGGGAGGAGCCTTTGAGGCAGCGCAGGAAAAGCTATCCGATGCAGAGCTTACCAGGCGAATGGTCGGCGACTGGCAAAGCCCGCGGCACGCCTATCGCTATTCCGCGGATGGAACATGGAAGATGGAGCCTAATATGGCTCACGTCACAACCAGCGGCCGGTGGACGATCAGGAATGGTTTCCTGGAGAGCCCTCCAGGCAATCCCGCCCGCGCTCTTAAGATCCGCGTTCTCAATGACAAGGTGACTTACCAGGAGGACCAAACAGGAACGGTGTTTCGGATGGAAAGAATCCGGTAATCTTGATCGTCCAAACGCGAGAAAGGAAACATGAAAACTCACTCACTCTCCAATTCCTGCTGTGCGATTCGCCGGCCGGTATGGAAATTCCTTGCCCTGGCCCTCTCAATTCTTTCTCTCGCCGGGACAATCTCGAGGGCGGACAGCTATCTATTCCTTTTCAATCGCTTCGGCGGTGTCGAAATCAAGACGCGGGGTGAGCAGGGAGAAGTGCGTTTCTTCCAGGGAGACAAGCAGGGTGAGGAAACGACGTTCCAATCGAAACTCAAGGCAGCTTCCCCAGGTACTTACCTGACACCCGAGGGGGTGAAGTTTCAGATCGGGAAGTTGTCCCGGCCAGTCATCAACGATGGCAATCGCAGAACTAATAGCGGTGATTACAGTTGCGTATCACGGGAACCGGTCCGGCCTACAATGCCGTAAAGGCAAAGCTTCCGTGGCTTGCGTTTTTCGGCGAGGGCGACGCGAAGAGCACTTTCTACGGGGAGAAGACCGATTAGCGGCGACCGCATGTCCAGGTTGCTCCACGTCTTTCTTGCCCCAGCGCTGCTGCTCGCGGGGAGTCTTGTCTATGGCGCGGCGGAGAGCACGGCTCCTCACGCATTTGAATGCAGAGTTAATGAACCCGGGGTCGCTTGCTTCGGAGGCGCAGCCTGGCGGCGTGAAGAAGACGACGAATTAACGCTATGGGGAACAATCGGATGGAATGCGAAGGATATTTGCGACACGTGGCGATGGATCGCGAGAGCGGACCCATCGCTTCGCATAACATGGGCTGGCGGTTTTCGGCCCAATCAAATCCCGGGTGGATATCGGGGCAGCCTGACACCAATTGCCACAGGCGCATTGGGAACTGTCATGACAGAGAACGCGTTCTGGATCGCGCGCTTTCCACATGGCTCACTGCCGGCGGACATCTCGGTAAGCATTCCTCTCCAGAATGGACACAAGCGTGCGACGGGTTTTATGATGCCAGGCGAGGCCGCTGTTGGGCCCGGCGTTTGCCAGGATCTGGGCGACTCTCTCCGCTTGACGGCACTGACCGAGGATCTAAAGCTTCGTTTCGACCGTAGCTACAAGATTCCTTTTTTCTTCCGCACGGATGCCGATCCGCAATTTGGAAGCCGTGCGAGATGCTCCGTTCTTTCACGAGACAGCGGATACTTGGCGCGAACTTTCGAAAGCCGACAGCAGACTTCTGCGGGCGGAATTCGCTCGCAAAATGACTATCGCGCCGGGCTTGTCCGGCTCGACCCTGCGGGTGAGGTAATGTGGGCGCGAGCGTTGGACTATTCCGCCAATGGCGTTACGATGTTCCAAGTGCTCCCCGTGAATTCAGGCGGGGTCCTGATTACACTTTCTTTCGAATCAAAAGGCGCCCGAACATTCGTTGCGTTTGTGGACGACATGGGCGCATTAAAGTGGGCAAAGGTCTTCGATCGAAGAAATGTCACTCTGCTGCCTATTTTAGAGTCCGCCGAGCGCTTCAAACTGGACACACTCCTCGTTTCCGCGATGGAGGTTCGTCGCGCGCCGACTCCCGCAATTCGTTCTTTGGTCATGGCACTTGACTTCGAGACCGGCGACATTCTTCATCAGGCTGTTCTGCCCAAGCGTTTCAACATGGCGGCATTTGGCCTGCGCGATTGGGACGGTGCTCTGCTCTTAACAATGATGGGAGTGGACATGATGAGCCGGAAGTTCCACGCAGGTGTGGCGAAGGTGTCTGGTTCGCTGGAACCCTTAGCCGGGCTGTCGATTGTGGACGCGGAAGCGATTTTTCCCGTGCCACAGCCCCTCGTTGGCGATCGCAACCTGATTTCCTATTCCTTTCTCGCGAAGAAACATTTCAACGCTACCACCTCGGGACCGAAGCTTGATCCTCTTGTCAAGCCGTGTTCCTGGATGAAGCCGCTCGAGCTCGAGTTTGATCCGGGCAACTGTGAGGCCGTCAATGCAAAGGCGACGTTTCGTGCTGTAGACGTGGTCGCCACTGATCTTCAGGCCGAGCTTTCACGGGGTCCGGCCTTGCAGCTAGCGCCCTTGAAGCTTGTTGTCAAGAGGCCGAACGCTCCCTGAGTTCGAGAGGAGTTGCCTATCAGAACGACTCGAACACGAAGAGCTCGGATCAAACCTCACACACCTTATCCGGAAATGCTCGAAACAATTGATTATCTCAAATGAAAACATTAACGATCGCAGTAGCCGCTTGGCTTGTTGGCATTACAGCGAGTTTCGCTGCTCCCAAGGACGCAGAGAATCTATCACAGCTCATCGTTGGGCAATGGATGATCCATGCAAATCCCCCAAGATTTCCTAAATATCTTGGGGATGGAACCTGGACGCTCATGTATCTGGGCGATCCCACCGTGCAGACGGGGAAATGGAAAATCAGCGGAAATATACTCACTCGCTACTATGCAGGTGGATTTCGCAGACAGAGTGAAATTCTAAAGCTGACTGACTCTGAGATGATTCTTCGCACCCAGGGACAAGTAGATAAATACCGGCGCTTGAAAGAAGGCCATACGTGGACTGGTCGAGCCAAAATCGCCCGGTAAATCACCGCACCGACGGCTGTTGCAGCCGCAGACGACCGCTTTCTAAGGGGCGCTGTGTTAATCACTTAATCAAATCGATATACCTTTACGGCGCATCCCCACTCGAACGCCATGAAACTATTACTTCCAGCACTTGCTGCAATCTGTTTGACGGGCATCGCACAAGCGGGCGACCTGTACCGCCTCGGCGGCACCGGCGCGTTGATCACAGCTCGTAAAGCAGATCTTATAAAAGTCTTAGCCTTGGCCACAAGCGACAGTAAGCGGGAGTCCTTCGATTTACGTCAACAATTGGAACGCAATGGCGGAGCCTTCGATCTCCCCAATGGAACCGTGGTTGAGGTTGTAGAATATTTCCGCGGCAACAACCCTGACTTAGGGGACATAGCTACAATTGTGTGGAGCAACGGTCCTCATACCGGATACGTCTACAAGTTTGAACTTTCCCGCGACCGATATGCGGTTCAAGGTAAGCATTTCTCTCTGGCATGTGCAGACAAATCCGATCAGCCCGTCACGATTACAGGCAAGCTCGGCTCTTACACGGATAAGGAAGACGGGTTTACAATAACCATTACCTCCAACGATGTGGTTGTCCAGAGTAACCCTGACGAGTGGTACCAGAATGTACCGAAATCTCTTCCGGTCAAACGTGTAGCTATTTTTCTTTCTGAAAATGATCCTCGATTCAAAGAACTGAAGAAAAAAGCCTCCGAGGGAAAAACCGTTACACTACGGGGTTCGTTTCGCCAGTGGGACAGACATGTAAAGCTGGGCCGTCCTGATGTTCTACTTTTCGAGTTAACTCCGTTGCATCAGACAGAATAGGCCAAAGGCGATTTACTTGCGCGTTCTAGGCAAAGGCAAAAACCGGAGGCGGCAGAACCTCCGGTCTTTTGAGATGTAGATGTTGTTTCGGGGATGGTTATGCCCTTACGAAGCGCAGGCAGGAAGTGCAGCCCGCCCAACGGGCTGCCTAGCAGCATCAAGGTAGAGCCTGCGTCAGGGACGCGCGCCCTCCATTGCCGCCTTCATCAGCCGCAGTCAGGGTGAAGTTGAATCCTCCAGTGCCCGATCCTCCGAGTTCATTTCGTGTCTCGTCGCTGAATAGTTGATCGGCGTAAATGCCACTGCGGAGGAACTCTGTCCGGTGGGAAAGCCCTCGTTTGAAAACGTGTGGAATCCGCTAGAGTCAGCCTGCGTGGGGTCATTGAAGAAGTTTCATGTCCCGTTCGACGTGGCTGTCGCCCCGAGCTTCCCTGCGCGGAAAGCGAGACCGAGCTCAGCAAGCCGCCGCACGCTGGCGAAACTCAGCGCCTAGTCGAATGGATTGACCATTCTTACGCGCGTTTTTTGAAAATCGTGGGTGTTGCGGGTGACAACAGTCAGTCCGCGTTCCAGTGCGGTCGCGGCTATCATTCCATCAAGCAACGGCAGCTTATGCCCCCTCTTCCTCAAATCCACTACCAATCTTGCCCACCGCCGGCTCACTGCGGCGTCCCATGGGACGCAGTCGATTGTTTGCACCACAGCCTCGAGCCACTCCTCCAGTCGGGCGCGCTTGCGCCCTGCGGGAAGCGTCAGGATTCCGACCAGCAACTCGCCGAGAATGATGGAGTCCACCACGAAATCTGCCTCATTGGCAATCAGCCATTCAAGTGTTTCAACCCGACGCTGGTTCCTGCCTTCCTCGCAATACAGCAGGGATTGGCTATCGCGCGATCGCATCTTGGTGACAAGGGTTACTTTGCCCTGCCGGCTTGCCCAAAGGGACGCGGCGTCCTCGTGATCCACCATGGGTGGGGAGTGGATCAAGCCATCAGCATTCATGTCGCCTGACCCCCCTTCCATTCGCCTTACGTTAACCCTTACGCCTCTAAAGATAGGCTTCTTCTAGCGCAATCGATGAGTCTCTCGCGTCCTGAAGAAGGTTGGATGGTCTCCTTGCAGGCTTTGATAACGCTTTCAATGGCCGAGCGGGGCTTTTTTGGAAAGTCCCTGCAAAGTTTGTCCACAACGTGTTCAATCTCCCAGTCCTGCCATGAACCTGTTTCTCGGTCTTTTGCGGGATCCTCTCGCATAGGTGTTAGGGTAGACAACCATCTGTTCAATGCAAGGAAGTCCAACGTGCGTCGGGCAATCTTCAATATCGAACGTTCAAGGCAGATCTCCTGATAGTCTCGAAGGGAAAAATTACGCAACGTTTGATCCGCATCAATGACGTCTGCGCGCTCTCGGTAAATTTTGGGGGAAAGTTTCGGTTTCTGTTCCTGTGCGCCGTATCTCAACTTGTGCCAAACCGTGAATTGGGTTGCATCTTCCCAAAATGAAACGCGTCGTCACCAAGCCAGAAGATCAGGCCGCCATCGAAGCTGAAACCAAAGCGGAGAACGCTGGCTTCCGCATGAGCGAAACCCTCTTGTCAGAAATGGATCAAGATGCGAACGCACAAGGGCCCAGACCTTCATAGAGGCCCCGAACCGCTGCGAAGCAGCGTCTGCCCGCTTCTCATCGTCGGACGCCGATCGGCGAACCCTAGCCGGTCTAGTTGCTCGCCGAGCGCCCTGGATATAGTGCGTCATATCGTCAGCATTCTCTGGAAGCATTTCAGTATCTCGCTGTTCGAGTATCCTGCCCCCGATCATCCTTTCAATGCCCATACCCAGGAACGGGTCAACATAACCCAATTAGGCCCGTTCCTGCTCCAGGGTCGTCGTTCTTCTTATTCTTCATTTCTGCGCAGTCTGCACTAGGCCCGCCGCGACGCGAAGGCGTGTCGTTAGCCGCCTAATTGTCAATAGGCATTCGAAAAGGATCTTTACAAACTCGACGCAGCGCTCTCGTAGTTGGCTGAACAAATCGAGGATCACCGTTGGTCGCTGAGCTACCTCGGTGCTCCATCCACGCTGATCTTTCTTTTCAAGTGCGGTCTCAGCGGGAGTCAGCAAAGAGACAAGGAGCGCGAATACGGAAGACGGTAACTTCATATTTGCAATCCCGATGTCAGTTGCGGCGATCGCAGGGATCAGCGCAATCCAATTCGCTTGACCTCCTCCGGGCTCTCGGCTTGCCTCTTGTTCGCCGCGGCGTGAAGCTGCGGGAGCCGTTCAACACTCGGATTTCGTCGCACATATGTTCTCATATGATTCGTTGGGACACATCAATGTCGTTGTGCCCGATCTGGAAGAGGCGACACGATTCTATCAAAGGCTTTTTGATGCGAGCGTAGAGCAAACCTTCCCGCACTTCAAAAATGTGGGGTTTGCGCGGCCGGCCGGCTTTTTGGGAGACCCGGAATCCGTCGATGTGAGCATTCGTTTCCTGAAGATTCCATTTGCCCGGTCGGAGGATTTGTTTCTGGAACTGTTCACGTTTCACAGTCCGGCCGGCAGGCAGGAGGTCACGCCCAGGAAGACGAACGACGTCGGCGGTCCGAGGCACGTTTGCCTGCGGGTCACCAACATCGACGAAGTGTTCGCGCATGTGAAATGCGTCGACGGCGTGCATTTGATCAACGAGTCGCCAGACTACCGGCCGTATTTCATCAGCCCGATCAAGCCGCGCGCCATCGAACTTCCCGGCGCGGACCCCGACATGGCGGGCGCCAAGGAGGCGATTTGCGAGAAAGACATCCCGCTCGGCAGAATCCAGGTCGCGGAGGATCTCGCCGGGGCCGTAATCTTTCTGGCCTCGGATGCCAGTGCCTACATCACCGGCCAGACCCTCCATGTCAATGGGGGTCTGCTTATGGTGGATTAGGAAAGACTTCGCCGGGAGATGAACATCGTCGTCCTAGACGGTTACACGCTCAATCCTGGCGACCTAAGCTGGGACGCACTGCGGGAACTCGGCCCGTGTGAGATCTATGACCGCAGCGCTTCGGATGAAATTGTTCCGCGGTCCGCATCGGCTGAAATCGTTCTCACGAACAAGATCAAACTCAACGACGGATATATGTCGGCGCTACCGGCCTTGAAGTACATTGGCGTTACGGCGACCGGATACAACATCGTGGACTTCGCCGCTGCGCGTAAACGGAAGGTGATTGTCACGAATGTTCCGACTTACGGAACGCAGTCGGTGGCGCAAATGACTTTTGCGTTGCTGCTGGAACTTGCCCAGCATGTCGGGCATCACGTGCAAACCGTGCGCGAGGGCCGTTGGACCCGTTCGCCCGATTTCTCTTATTGGGACTATCCGTTGATCGAGTTGGATGGCCTCACTATGGGGATCATCGGCTTCGGAAGAATTGGCCAGGCGGTGGGGAAGCTGGCCGAAGCATTCGGAATGAAAGTCCTCACCCATTCGCGCAAGCAGCGCGCCGAGGAAATGGAAAATCTCTTTGGCCAAAGCGACGTCATCAGCCTGCATTGTCCGCTCACGCCAGAAACCAAGCACTTGGTGAATGCGGAGCGGCTTGCGTGGATGAAGCCGACCGCATTTCTGCTCAACACGAGTCGGGGTCCGTTGATCGATGAGGCTGCTCTGGCGAAAGCATTGAATGAGGGCCGCATCGCCGGGGCTGGGCTGGATGTGCTCGCCGTGGAACCACCCACAGCGGATAATCCGCTGCTGCGCGCGAAAAATTGCTTTGTCACCCCGCACATTGCATGGGCGACGCGCGCCGCGCGTTCGCGATTGATGGATGCAGTTGTCGAGAATGTGCACGCCTTCCTCACCGGCAAGCCCAGGAACGTGGTCTCGTAGCCGCCGGGGTAACGAGGCGGATTTCCCGAACCGTAAAACGTCAATCCATGGGCGACATTTCCGTAACCGAGTCTCCCGACCTTCGGTTAACACGAGCAGGAGACTTCGTGAGGATTACGAGAACGGTCGGACCTACTATCAAGAGATTGATCCGATAAACTTAAACATCATGAAACTAGACACAACTTATTACTACCGGTTGACAAATAATTACCTGGGCGCAAATATGTCGCTTGATGTGAACCCTAACGGTAGCGGCCGTCTGATGATGGCCGCTGTTGGCGCCTTCAGCGGCCAGTGCTGGAAACCTGTTGACCTGAGTGGGGGCAAGTACGCTTTCCGCACGCTCTATCTCGGCGACGATTTGTCGCTGGATATAATCAACGGAGTCAATACCACGCCCTGCCTTGCCCGAACCGGAAATTACTCGGGCCAGTACTGGTCGGTAACTGAGTGGGGCGATGGAACATGTAAGCTCACCAATGACTTTACAGGGCCAGCTAAGTCGCTGGACACCTACAGTGACACATATGCACCGTTCATGGACACCGGCGACCACACGGGCCAGCACTGGACACTGACCAAAATAGATAAAGTGCAGAATAACGACCCCATCCCGCCCTTAGATCCAAAGGGGAGTGTGTATAAATCGGAGAGCCCTACCGACTTTAACTTTTACAAAAAACCTGCTGGAACAGTTAAGGCTGTAATGATCTTTGTAGATTTTTCAAATGCTCCCGCGGGTTCCGCGTCTGCAACGGATGTGACCAACCATCTGCTGGGCAATGGTGCTGCGCAGCAATTGTACAGCACTCAGTCGTATGGAAAAATGAGCCTGGATGTTGCAGTCAAATCCAATCTCGGCTGGAAACGAATGGCTTTGCCTTCCACCTCATACAGCTTCATTACCTTCGACACGCATAAAACGTATATCAGCGCGGCGGCATCGCTTTTCAGTTCTTCAGATGTAAGATTTGCCGACTATGATTTTGTATTTGTTGTGACTCCCGAGAATGCGGGCTTTCCGCTTTCGCCTGCCTTCAATGCCGATCTCGGGGAGGGCGCCTCGTCTCCGAGCGGCGAGATAAGACTGGCCGTTACCTTTGGCACCGACAGCTACTCGAACCGCTATATCAATCTTGTTCACGAGGTGGGCCACCTTTTCGGTCTGCCCGACCTGTATCCTTCTTCGGGGGGTGCAGATAGTGCAAAAGCGGGGTGCTGGTCCATCATGTCTGACATTTTTCATTCGGTACGCTTCCTTGGCTGGCACAGGCATAAGAATGAGTGGCTCGACCAGCCAAGGAAAACCTACCTGCGGGGCACAACCTCAACCTGGTATAAAACCCTTAGCCCGTTCTCATCCAGCTACGGCCTGTCCATGATCGCGCTTCCGGTCGATGATATCCAGAAGCCTTCAAAGGTGCTTGTCGTTGAGTTGGCGCAACCTGTTCTTAGCACCAATAATCAATACTGGGGCGATGGCGTTCTGATATATACCGTTGATGCCACGATCGCCACGGGCGATTCGCCGGTTGTTGTAATCCCTAAAGTAACCAGCACGAGCCCTGATTACGGTTACCTCCACGAGGCTCCGTACCAAGTTAGTGATGTTGCAAACTTTAAGGAAGGAAGTGTTTCCATCGTTGTTTCCGTTCTCCAGAAATTCGGTTCGTCTTATAACCTTAAGATTGATTACAAGAGATAAATTGGGCGCAAAATCGCAAAAACAGGAGTCCATTTCATAAACGCATCTGCCAAAACATTTTTTGCATTCAGCGCATCTTGGCGAGAAAGCATGATGGACACGTTGTAGTCCGCGTCGTGCCTTTCGCCGTGGAGATCGATAAAGGTTTGGGCGCTCCGCGCGTGGCAGTCGAACAAATTCTCATCCTGTCGATAGGTCACGACTTTCGCTTCGCGAAATGGTGGGCAGGACAGGATTCGAACCTGTGAAGGCGTAAGCCAGCGGATTTACAGTCCGCCCCGTTTGGCCACTTCGGTACCTACCCGTCTCCTACTTTGGTAACGCACGCCTGCGCTATTGGCTCGCAGTCTCGGCGAAACGCGGCTGAATCGTAATAGATTTTATCACGATTTTTGCCAACGGAAAGTCGTTGCTGTCGGTCGGCTGGTTGCTGATGAAATCGAGCACGTCCAAGCCTTCCAGCACTTCCCCAAAAACAGTATATTTGCCGTCAAGCTTCGGCATCGAAGTCAGGCACACGTAAAACTGGCTTCCGCTGGAGGCCTTGGACGGGTTGACCACATCAGCCAGACGCGACATCGCAACCGTGCCGCGAACGTGATTGCGTCCAAGCTCCGCAGGGATCGTATACCCGGGTCCGCCCGTACCCGACCGGTCGGCAACGCCATGGCGGCTCTTGGGGTCGCCGGTTTGCACGAGCGTACTGGGAAAGGCGCGATGAAAGCGCATGCCATTGTAGAACCTCTTTCGACAAAGTTCCTTGAAGTTCGCAACCGTCTGTGGAGCCGCGTCGTCATAAAGGCCGATAACGACCTGCTGAAATTGCTTTTCCTTGCCGACCTTAATTTGCATGACCGCAACCTCCGGACCGACGGTGGCGGCGCGTCCGCCGGCTAGAGCTACGATAAGAAGTCCGATTACTGCTGGGAGAATTTTCATCAGGAAACGAGCGGAAATTCAGAACGTTCTACACTGCCAAGGCAAGCACCACTTTCGTCCACGACGGAGAAAGATGAATCAGCGATTTGGGTTTGGACGAACCCCAAGGAGACAGTTTTTTGCAGTTCAGGATGGTATGCGGCGCTGGTTAGGCGGCCGGCTTTGTGACCCTCGGCGGACAGAAGGGTTGCCATGGTGGACGTGGTGGGGGTCGAAATCTCCCACAAATCCACAAAGGCGTCTGTTGACGCGCCCTACGCTATGAATGCGCGAGACGACCTCCTGGCCGACGTAGCAGCCCTTTTTGAAATCCACGGCAATTTCATCAAGCCCGGCCTCCTGAGGAAGAGTGTCCTCGGAGAGCTCGTTTCCCCAGCGCGGGATGCCACGCTCAATTCGGAGCAGCTCGATTTCGTCGCTCCCGGCCTCCATCAGATTCTCCGGCACATTGGAAAGATCGAGACCTTGAACGCCAAGCCGGCGGACGCGCACACTCCCCTCTCCTGCGGGCAGCGAGCCAAAGACATGGCAGCGGTGCGGATCCTGTGGCATCAGCTCAAACGCCACATCGTCTGCGACTGCATAACGCTCCAGACGGGCGGGCAGGCTATCCTCGAGCGAGGCATCAGCCTCAACAATGAGCGCATCTCCATCGATCCAGACGAAAAGGTCGGCACAGAGTTTTCCTTTCGCGGTAAGAATCAGGGCAGCGATCGCCTCGCCAGGCACCAGGCGGCGAAGATCGTTGCTCAACTGACCGTTGAGATACCGGAGACGGTCCGCGCCGGTCACGCGAACGCGAGTGCGCGGTCCCGGGAAGAAAAATCCTCCCTCCCTGCGAAAATGAGTTAGGCGGCTCGTTCCCGAAGGCACAATACTTCACTCCCTGCGTCCAAAAAAAAGAAAGCGCTTCTTCCGTTGCTTGTGCGGGGCGTCCGTTCCATTTTCCCCTGGCTTTGCCTTTGCGGTGGCAAAAACGTCTTCGGGAAGCATGTTTTCCTCGTTGGGATAACCGTAGTGCCGCGCAATGCATGAGAAGTCGAGATCACCCCAGCCCTTTTGGATTCCGGACATGGCGGCGCCGGCGAACGCGGCCGCCTCCGGCAAGTCGATGCCATGCTGCTCCGCCATCGAAAGAGCGATCTGGACGTCCTTGAACATGTTTTTGAGCGAAAATCTCGGGTCGAAGTCTCCGGTAATCATCGCCGGCATCTTTAGATCGACCAGAGGGGAGTGGGCGGCGTGGTATTGGAGGGCCTCCCCAAGCTTGTAGAGGGGGATGCCGCTTGTCTCGATTAGGCACATCGCCTCGGCAAAGGAACCGACGGCCACGGCCACAATCAAATTTGTGGCGATCTTCATCGCAGCCGCTTGGCCGATTTCTCCAATGGGAAGAATTGTTTTGGCATTGACTTCAAGCTGAAGGCGAGCCCTTTCCAGCACATCGATTTCGCCGCCGATGAAGAAAACGAGCTGCGCGGCATCGGCGGCATCGCGGCTCCCGGTGAATGGAGCGTCAAGATACTTGGCATGCCGATCGTGAATCAGGCGAGCGGCTTCGAGCGTCTCTTTCGGCGCGATGGTGGCATGGTTGAGAATAATGTGCTCCGGGCCGATCACTGGGGCCATCGCCTCGATGGTCTCAATCAATGCCGGCCCGTCTGAAACGAAGATCTGAATGATCTTCGCCGACTCGGCGACCTCCGAAGCGGACGACAGAAAATTCGGTTCGGGGCGGGGCGTTCGATTCCAGACCCACGTCTGGAAGCCAGCCTTGCGCAAATTCGCAGCGACCCGGCTGCCGATGATGCCAAGGCCAATGACTCCGGCATTCTGTCTGACCGTGCGGGCCATCACTCTCCGGCAGGCTCGCCTGGGGAGGGCGCCGGCGCCGGCAGAGGAAGCGTGTTTTCGATTTGCGCGGAAGTGCGAAGCGACTTAAGCAACGTTTGCGCGGCCTCCTCTCGCTTCTTCGCCTTAAGATAAGTAATCAACTGCGCCTTCACTTCTTCATAGGGCACAGTGCCGGCTGCTTTCTTGTCGGTCACCTTAATTACATGCCAGCCGAATTGAGTACGCACGGGGTCGCTGATATCGCCGACTTTCTGGCTGAAGGCCACTTCGGAAAACTCGGGAACCATGCGATCCTTCGGAAAGAATCCGAGATCGCCACCGGACTCCTTGGCGCCGGGCTCTTCGGAGAGTTCCTTCGCGAGCGCCCCGAAGTCCTCACCCTTCTTTGCACGGGCCTCGGCCGTTTTCGCCGCCTCCAACTTCTGATCCACGATTTCCTGAGAATCTTCCTTGCTCACCAGAAAGAGAATGTGGCTGGCCTTCACGGTGTCCGGCTGTTGAAACTCCGCTTTGTTTGCCTCATAGAATTGCTTCGCCTCTTCGTCAGTCACTTCCGTCTTGCCCGCGATCTGACTTTCCAGCCACTGCTCCTGTTGGAGCATCTTCCTGATGGTGTCGTTAAGCTGTTCAGGAGATTGCCCAACCTGCGCAAGTTGTTTGCCGAAGTCTTCTTCGGAAGGGAACTGCGCCTTGATTTTCGCGATCTGGGCATCGACCTCGGACTGTGGCACGGTGAAGCCCGCCGCAGCCTTAGTTACAAGTTTCTCGGTGATCAACTCATCGAGCAGTTGACGGTATCCTTCCATTTTTTGCTCGGATGTGAGGTCTGCCGCCTTCACTCCTGTCATCTGCACGGCTTTGTCAAAAACTTCATCGAGCTGAGCTTTGGAAATCTTATCGCCATCGACAGTCGCAACAGGGTCCTTTAGGTCGAGACTTGCGGAGCCGCCCTCGGGCGCAGCCGGCGTTGCGCTTGCTGCGGGGGTCGATTCCGCCGGGGTTGCCGCCGCGGGGGTCGATTCCGCCGGGGCCGAAGCTGGCGTCGCCGCCGCGGGGGTCGATGCCGCCGCGGGGGTCGAGGCGGGCGTCGCCGCCGCAGGTGTCGAGGCGGGCGTCGCGGCCGCAGGTGTCGAGGCGGGTGTGGCGGGCGCAGGTGTCGAGGCAGGTGTGGCGGCGGGCTTCGGCGTCCCCGTTGGCTCGGGCGCTGCAGCGGGCTGGGATGGCTTGCACGAAGAAAGGAAAGCCACCGCAGCGGCCAAAGTGAGCACAATGGAGGATGCTTTATTCATTAGTAAGGAGGCTTTTCTTCGCACGCGCAGGAATTCTACGCCAGTGGAAATTTGGATTTTACGATTTACAGCCTCAGACAGCAGAGTGATTGTGACCGTTCAATCTGCTCACGTGGCGAAACTGGCAGACGCGTGCGCCTCAGGAGCGCATGGGGCAACCCTTGGAGGTTCGAATCCTCTCGTGAGCACGCCGCGAATTCTTCGCTTCTCAGACATGAATCTTCACCACAGAGGACTCAGGGGACACAGTGAAAGGCGATTTGAATCCACTGGTGGGAAATATTTCTGCTTCAGCAAGAGAAGCCGTTTGACCAGCGTTCGCTTCTTCATCTCTGTGCCCTCTGTGGTAAAATCTCAGACTTAACCAATCGACATCGAAACCATCCTTCCACAACAGAATCCCGGTTTTGTCTGCCGCACGTTCGCAGCCATTGCGAAACGCTATGACCTGGCCAATCATCTCCTAAGCGGTGGCCTAGATTTCTTATGGCGCGCGAAAGCGTCGCGCATTGTCGCCGAGGACGATCCCGTGAGAATCCTCGATCTTGCAACCGGCAGCGGGGACTTGGCCAGGGCCCTGCGCAAGGCCTCCCCTCGAGCCGTCGTTATCGGAGCGGACTTTTGCATTCCCATGCTGGAGATCGCGCGCAAAAAAAAGCTGCCCCTGCTCGTGCAGGCGGATGGACTTCGCCTGCCATTCCGCGCGGGAATATTTGACGCCCTGACTGTCGCCTTTGGTCTGCGCAACATGGCGTCTTGGGAAGGCGCGCTACGGGAAATGGCCCGCGTGCTGCGCGCCGGCGGGCTGCTTTTAGTTATGGACTTCTCGTTGCCAGAAATTGCTCCTTTGCGAGAGTTCTACCGCCTCTATCTGCACAAGGTCTTGCCTCGCTTCGCGGCTGCGATCACCGGGAACAAGGAAGCCTACGAATATCTCGGCAGTTCGATCGAATCCTTTCCGCGAGGCGCGGAAATGCGAGAGCTCGTGGAGCGCAGCGGATTTTCCGATTTCCGCGCGCAATCTCTCTGCTTCGGAGTCGCCAGCATCTACACGGCTCGAAAGAAAGCCTACAAATAAACATCCTCGCCGTTCTCGCGCCCGGCCCAACGGCGAATACGGAACACGTGAGCGGGCCGCGTGTGAGGATTGAGCGAAATAAAGTTCCTGGAGCCTGTCCAGAGAAAGCGCTCTCCGGTGAGGAGGTCTTCCACCTGAAAGGTTTCATGTTGACCGATTCCGAAGTCGTCCAACGGGACATAAACAAACGCCGTCTGGGAATGGTTAGGATCGACGGTGACCGCGCAGAGAATGAGACTGTCCTGTGCTGCAGTCGTCTTGCTGTAGAAGAGAATGTTGTCGTTCTCCGCGTGGTGAAAGCGAAGATTTGCGTATTCGTGAAAAGCCCGGTTCTCCTTGCGGATCGCATTCAGCTTGGTGATGTATTCCTTGATGTTTCCCGGCGCATCCCAATTGCGTCCCTTGAACTGGTACTTTTCGCAATCGAGATATTCCTCCTTGCCGGGAATCGGCGTTCCTTCGCAAAGCTCGAATCCGCTGTAAATCCCATAGACAGGCGAAAGCGTGGCCGCGAGAAATGCGCGGATGAGGAAGGGAGGACGCCCGCCCTGCTGGAGATAGACCGGCAGGATATCCGGCGTGTTCGCGAAGAAATTCGCGCGGAAATAATCCTTCATTTCCGTCTGTGTAAGCTCGGTAAGGTACGTGGCGAGTTCCCACTTCGTATTCCGCCAGGTGAAATAGGTGTAGCTCTGCGTGAATCCCGCCTTTGCAAGAACCCCCATCATTTTGGGGCGTGTGAAGGCTTCGCTCAGAAATTGGGCGTCCGGGTATTTCTCATGAATCTCTGCGATGAGCCATTCCCAGAAGGAGACCGGTTTTGTGTGAGGATTGTCCACGCGGAAAATCCGCACGCCGAGATTGCACCAGAAGGCGATCACGTCATGCAACTCCCTCCACAGCGCTTCCCAATTCGGGTTGTGGAAATTCATCGGATAAACGTCCTGGTATTTCTTTGGCGGGTTCTCAGCGTATTTAATCGTTCCATCCGGGCGCTTGAAGAACCACTCGGGGTGATCGTGAACGTAGGGGTGATCGGGAGAGCAATTGATGGCGAAGTCGAGCGCGATCTCCATTCCCCGCTTCTTGATCTCACCGACCAGCCACGCAAAGTCTTCGAGCGTTCCAAGTTCCGGCGCAACATCCTTATGGCCACCACCGTTGACGCCCTGACGATTGTTGCCGATGGCATAGGGAACGCCAGGTTCGCCCGGCTCACAGGTGACCGAATTGTTGCGTCCTTTGCGGGCTGTCACGCCGACGGGATGGATTGGCGGAAAGTATATCACGTCAAAACCCATCGCCTTGGCGTCATCGATCCTTGGAAGACAATCGCGAAAAGTCGAGCCGCTATCGGGCTTGCCCTCGGCGGAACGCGGAAAAAACTCATACCACGCAGCAAATACCGCGCGCTCCCCATCCACCCAAAGTGGCAATAAAGGATGATAATCGGTAGAGAGCGAGCGGTCTGTCCAAACTGTCATGAGACCCTCCAGCTCGGCAGACGACGCGATGGTGTTGGTTTCCTCGGCCCCGGCGGACTTCAACTTCGCGGAGAATTCGTTGAGCAAATCAGCGTCCGGGGTTCCCGCCGCGCGAGAGGCGGCCCCCTGAACGAATGCTGCGCCTTCGAGAGACTCGCTGCGAAGGTCGAGAATGCCGCCCTTGAATTTCTTATGAATCTCTTCCTGCCAGGATTTGAACGTGTCGCCCCAAGCCTCGATGGTGTATTCCCATGGACCCGGCGCCGTGACGGTGAAGACACCGCGCCAGCGATCGTTTACGAGGGGCTCCATGGGAGTCTCCAGCCAGGTGGATTCCCCGACGCGCCGCCATTTGAGCATGGCGGAGACCACATCGTGTCCTTCCTTGAAGATATCGGCTTCGACAGCGAGATCATGGCCGACAGCCCGTTTTATCGGGTATCGACCTCCATCGAGTTGAGGGGAGATGTTTTCGACAATGACAGTTCCGGGGTCACTAATTTTCATGGTAATAAATCGAGCAGTGCAACGAACTCATCCAATCCATCTATACGGGCCGCCACTTCTCGAAGAGAGCGGCGCGCGGCCGGTATATGCGCAAGGAAATCGGGACGTCCCTTTTCAAGCCCAAGAAAGCCGTATGCGCCGAGCGCCTGCATGAGGCGCTGGAGGGCGCAAAAGTGAAAAATCTCGTCGAAGCCGGGAGAGATCTCCATTCCGGATCGGCGCGCAACGAATTTGTAAAACTCAAGGAGCAGATCGCGCTCTCCGCCGGTCAGTTCGACATAGGGGTCGTATAGAAGCGATGCGACGTCATACTGTGGCAGGCCCGGACGCATGCCTTGAAAATCGATCAGCCATGCGGTGTCGTCGTGAATGAGAATGTTTTGCGATTGAAAGTCACGGTGAACAAGCACTCGCGGCAACGAAGCAAGGCGCGCGGCGATGCCATGCATCACGGGCAGTTCCGCATACCGCCGCACGGTCGACTCGTTCAAACCAAAATGCGCGCGCAAGCAGTTGTCGAAAAAATACTGCTGCTCCCAAAGATAGAGTTGTTCGCTGAACTCGCGCTCGAGCCGCAGGCCGGAGCCCTCAAGACTTCGGGTGGCTGCGATATGCAATTTGCTCACTTCAAAGAGCGCGGATTCGTAAAGGAGGCGGCGCCGTTCCCACGGCGCTTCCCGCCACGACCACAAGTCTTCGTCACCGAGATCCTGCATCCAAATCAGGCCCTCGGACGCATCATGAAAATAGATCGCTGGAACATTGAGGTTTGAAGCCGCGAGAAATTTCGCAATCTCGACATAGTGGCGATTTTCCTGCTTCTGCCCGGAATACTTCACCAGGATGATGGCATTCTCCCTTCCCGCACAGATCCGATAATACTTTCGCTCCGATCCTCCCTTCTCCAGAGGAGAAATCTCTACATAGGAATGATGGTAAGTGGGGAATCTTTCCTGTGTCTGAAGGAGCAAGGTTTGCAAACTCATACAAGCGCAGTGAGATCAATGTTTTCGTGCCGCCCAGATATGACCAGACTTCCGGCCACGACGCAACCCTGGAGAACGGTCTGCCGCTTGATCGTTGAATTCTCCCAAAGAATGGAGTCCTCAATGACCGCTTCGCTTTCGACAACACAGCCTGCACCAACAGCGTAAAAGCCCGAAAAACGCGCGGTGCTCGCGACAGCCGCGTTGCGCGCGACGTTGACCGGCCAATCGACCGCTTTCAGATAGTCCGGCTTCCAGGATCGCTCGCTGATGGCGCGATGAACCGCGAGATACTCCGCGCGCGACCCGATATTGAACCACTCCCGGTCATTGAGCACCACACCACCTACCTTGCCGTTCTTTCCGATCCAATCGACCAGGATCGGCACGAAGGAAATTTTCCTTCCGGTCGGAATTCTTCGAAAAATTTCAGGATTCCAGACCGATACATTTGCAAAATCATAGCCTCCGGGCTTGTCGTTCCTGGTCTCGATATCAATCACGCGACCATCGGCGCTCAAGGTCAAGCCCGCGGCAAGTCCTGTATCGCGAAGCGCGAGGGTGACATCGTTTCCCCTGCGAAAATGCTCCTCGATCAGACTCTCCACGTCGAAGTCAGTGAGGATGTCGCCGCTGTAAACGATGAATGGCTCTTTCCCAATCCATGGCTCGGCGTTCTTGATGCCGCCGCCGGTTTCCAGGAGATCAGGCTCGTGAACCAGCTTCACACTGCGCCCTGAATATGTTTGCTCCGCAAAGAGATCGTCGAATTGCCCGGGGAGATGGTGGGTATTGATGACGAAGGACTCCACGCCAGCCGCGCACAAATGATCAAGCGCGAAAGTGATCAGCGGCCTGCCGAAGATCGGGATCAACGGTTTCGGCCGGACAAGCGTCAACGGGCGCAGCCTCTTTCCCAGCCCCGCACCCAAGACGAACGCCGTTCCAATCCTTCCGGTCACCTTTGGCAGGCTGTCGGGCTTGAGAAACAGCCTGTCAGTCAGGGAAACTCCGCCTGTTAACCGCGATCTGTCCATAAAACATGAGAGCTCGAGTTCAAATCCGACGCTGCCTAGCGCTGCTCGACGATCTTGACATCGTCGAAGTACGCCTCGCCGCCCGGCGGAATTGAAAAGCTGATCTCCAGGAGGGCGTGGCTCATCTCCTTGAGATCCTGCAATTGCTTGTCCTTGAGGGCCACCCTAAATTCTTTGCGCACTTCAGTCCAAATCGGACCCGGGGAGAATTTGATGGTCTCGTGCACCCTCTCTTCCACTTCATTCTTTTTCACTTCGGCCGATCCGCGTTCTCCCTGGACGACCTTCTCATCGCTGAGTTTCTTATACCCACTCCAGCCGACAAAGGCCTGGGCATCACTGATACGGCCCTTCACCTTGAAGGTCAGGACGTAGCTCGTATTCGCTTTGAAGCGGAACCGATCCCATTGCCGCAGCATGAAGTAGCGCGCCGGCCCGTAAGTAAGGACCGACTCGGGCGAGGCCCCAAAGCTGGGTTCCTTGATTTCGAAACCCTGAAAAGCCGGCGTGTAGACCGAAGGCGCCGGCATAATCTTGTTTTGCGAGGGAACATAACCCACCTTCAGGCAAGACTGCCCTTCCGCGGGCTGCGCACCACTGTCCTCTGAAGCCTTGACGATGTTCATGAAGCCGAAAAAGTTTCCGCGGTTCTCCCCGTAGTCGACGTCCCACCCGGAGGGGAACGCAAACGCCGGCGTCCCTGGATCACCCTTTAGCTCGGCCGGCGCGCCAAATTTCGGCTCGGTCTTAGTGCCGGTATTCAAGGCCACCGCGATTCGTCCGTTCGTCTTTCCGACGACAAGGTCGAAGAGCCCGTCCCCATTTAAGTCGCCGGTTGATACCGTCGAGATTCCTCCGAAGTTCATCGGGCTTCCAGCCGCGCCAGCGATGAAGGAAGTGAACGGCATCTCAGGCGGAGGCGCACCAGGTTTCATTTGCTCGCCCGTGTTCAGGTAGACAGCGATTTTTCCTGAGCGTTCGGCCACCATGAGATCCGGCGCATTGTCGCCGTTGTAATCCACCACCGCGGGAGTGAGCTGTTCAAGCCCGTCGCCATAAGCAATGACGAAACGATTATTCTCGTCAAAGGCCGGTTTGGCGGCCGAGCCTTGATTGATGAGCAGGTGGATGTTGTTCGCCGAATAGGAGCCTTCGCCCAGGAGCAGATCGTCCTTTCCATCTTTGTTCCAATCCCACGTACAGGGAGCAAAAACATTTCCCCAGCGTTTGTTCGAATCCTTCATGGTCGGTATGACCAGCCGAGAAACACTTGGCGGTTGTTTGAAGTCGGGTCTCTGCGCGGACCCGGCATTCGGCACAAGAAGCACCTCGCCAAGGTAGTTTCCAACGATCAGATCTTTTTTCCCTGATCTCGTCATTTCCGTTGGGAAGATCCTGGGCGCTAGCCGCGCGTTTGGGAAGTCGCGCCCGATAGCGGGATCTTTTGGCGCCGTGCGCGTAAGAAATATTCCCGCAAGCTCCCCGTAGGTGAACTTCGGCTCCTCTTTACTTCCACCGTTAAAATAAATCCGCAAGTAGCCCAGGACGTCCATCGTAACGAGGTCTGGCAGACCGTCAGCGTTCATATCCGCCACGCTGACGGAAATCGGCATCGGGGTATCGGAGATCGCTCCGCTCAAGGTCAAAACGGCCACCCGACCGCGCACTCCCGTGAGATAACCCGCATGGTCCACCCCCTGCCAGATGTTTTCGCGCCGTGAGGATTTCTCGAGCCCGCCGTTAATGACCAGATTCTTGGGAGCGGGCGGCGGCGTTTGCGCAAGCAGCTGGCTCGCGCAGTAAGCAAACAAAGCAACCGCAAGGACCGGGAGAGAGCGCATCGTCGTGCTCAAATACAAGCAACGCAGCGGCAAGGGAAACGGAAATTCAAAGCAATTGCGAGGGTTGTTTAATCCGCGACGGGAACTGGATCTCTCGGCCGCACTACGAAGTAAAGCGCCGCAATCATGCCAAGAAGCAGCGCCGCGATGAGAGGCGCTCTGGTTCCCGCCGCGGCGCTGCCCAAGCGCGAGACGATCAAGGCGGCACACACAAAACAACCTAGACAAGGCACGACAAGGGGAACTTCGAAATGTCCCTTTGCCTCACCTTTCCGCAATTTGAGCACAATCAACGCCGTATTCATTAAGCCGAAGACCAGGAGCAACAGAAGGCTCGTGGCAGAGGCCAGCTCCGAGATATCTCCGGAAAACGCCAGAATCGAAACGATGGCCGCCAATGTAAGGATGGCAATGTGCGGGGTCCGGCGGGCAGCATGAACCGCGCCTAGTCCGGACGGCAGCAACCCCTGCCTGGCCATGCCGTAAACGAGACGCGAGCCCATGATGAAATTCATCAGCGCGGTGTTCGCGACGGCGAAAAGGGTGATTCCCGTGTAGATCTGGTGAGGCAGCCACGGCGCGGCGACCTTTGTGATTTGCGCGAGAGGGGCACCCTTCTGCGAATTGGCGAGATCAGTGTAGGACACAACGGAGATCGCGGCAATACTCACAAGCACGTAAACGACGGTCACGCATGCCACCGCCAGCACGATTCCCCAAGGCATCGTTCGCTGCGGGTCCTTTACTTCTTCGGCAAGATTCAACAGATCTTCGAAACCAACAAAGGCGTAGAAGGTCAGCACCGCCCCGGACATCACGAGAGGAAATGTAAGTCCTCCGGCGGCAGCTGGCGTTTCCAAATAATCGACCTTCCCGAAATACGGCAAGCTGACAGCGATCACGAAAAGCAGACCGCCGAGTTCGATCGTGGTACAAATCATGTTCACCCAAACGCACTCCCGAATCCCGCGCAGATTGATAAGTGTCAGCGCGCCGATGAAGGCAAGAAAGATGCACCAGAGCGGTGGCGAGCCAACGATGGGCTGCAAAGTCGCCGCGAACACGCGGCTGCCCGCGGCCATGGAAGTCAGTCCCGAGCAGGCGACCGCCAACCCGACGACATACGAGAGAAACTGCCATCCGAACGCCCGCTGCGTCACGAACGCAGCGCCAGCGGCTCTCGGATACCGTGACGCCAGCGAGGCGTACGAGAGGCCTGTGAGCAACGCGGCGATCATCGAAACCATGAACGCAAGCCACACTGCGTTGCCCATCTTTCCTGCCGCGACACCAATCGTGCCATAGATCCCCGCCCCGATCATGTCCCCCACACCGTAGACGACCAGCGCAAAGAGCCCGATCGAGCGCGCTAGATGCCCGTTTTCTTTCCCTTCGCTCATCGGAGCGATAACTTCACAGGCGTTGCGATGGAAAGCACGGAAAAAAAGAGCCAGGGGATAAAGGTTGTGATCGGCATTCTGCTGCTCGCGACCATAGGCGCTGGGCTGACCTGGATGAGGTACACAGCGCAGGCGCCCTCCACAACGAAGGCCCGCCTCATTTCGGATCGTGTCGTCTTCGCCACGTTCAGCGCGCACGCCGCGCGGAGCATCCGCCAGGGAACCAAGGCCATTGTCACAGTCGAGAGCTCAAGCGGGAAAAAGCTCCTGGGCTCCGTGCAATCTCTGCAAACCGGGAATCAGGAGACCACGGCCGTGATTTTGCTGAAGGAAATTCCGGAAGACGCCCAGCCGCAGTCACCCTGCCATGTCACCGTGGACACCTCCGTTACTGCAGAGGCATCGAAAGATTGAGGGCTTGGCGTGCGGCAGCGCGATGTGTTTCCTCTCCGCCGCGATGAGACGTTCCTGGCCGTGGCTTTGCGCAATCCTCAGCGGCGCACTCCTTACGTTGTGCTACCCGCCCGCAAATCTTGGCGGGCTGTCCTGGCTCGCACTGACGCCGCTGGTTTCTGCTCTGTGGTTTTCCGAACCGTGGAAAAAGCGCGACGGCTTGCGCTTGCTGCTGCTCGGCTATGCCGCCGGACTTGTTTACATGCTTGGCAGCTTATCTTGGTTGATCAGCGTCACGATCACGGGCTGGATCGCACTCTGCCTTTATCTCGGCGTCTATACGGCCCTCTGGGGGCTCTTCGCAGGCACGGTGGCCAAACCGCGCCAGTCGCCGTCGCAAGCCAGACCGATCTGGCTGAAATCCTGGAACAATCTGCTCATCGCCGCGCTTGCCGCCGCTGCTTGGACCGCCCTTGAATGGCTGCGCGGTGTCGTCTTCTCCGGATTCGGCTGGAACGGTATCGGAATCGCTCTCCATCAAAACGTCGCTCTCATCCAAATGTGCGACATCACCGGCGTGGGCGGTCTCTCCTTCCTCGTCGTCATGGTGAACATGATGATCGTGATCACGGCGAAGCGTTTGAAAATGGAGATCGGGCGCGACAAGCTCAGGCCGCATTATGATTTCAACTTGACTGTCGTCCTCGTCGCACTCGTCTTTGGTTATGGCGCCAGGCAGCTCTTTCGTCCCGCACCACCCGCAGAGTCCCTGAGTATTGCCGCCGTGCAGGCGAATGTGCCCGTCAATGAAAAACGCGATCTCGAGAATGAACAGCGTATTCTCAATCTCCACGTTCGCTTGACGGAAACGGCCCTTGCCTTCAATCCCGACCTCCTTATCTGGCCCGAAGCCGCAACGCCGCGCCCCCTCTTCTCCGATCAACGGAACTGGGACGTTGTCCGCGGACTTGCGGAAAAACACAACGGCGACTTTCTGCTGGGCACGGTGCATTTCGAACCGTCAGGCGATTTTAACTCGGCCGTCCTTCTCACTGAGAGAGCGAAGAACGCGCAGATCTACAATAAGATCCATCTCGTTCCCTTCGGCGAGTACGTCCCGTTGCGAGAGTCTTTTCCGTTGTTCGCCTGGGTCGTCGGTGATCTCGTGCCGGACGATTTTGATTTCGGCAAGGAACCCGTCCTCCTGGCGATGTCGAAAAAGCCGGTGAAAATCGGTCCCCTCATCTGCTTTGAGGACACCTTGGGCGATCTCACGCGCCAGTTCGCCCTGCGTGGCGCGCAGGTTTTGATTACAATGACAAATGACGGCTGGTTCCTTAGAAGCGCAGGCTCCCAGCAGCACGCCATCCACTCGCTTTTCCGCTGCGCGGAAACCAAGCTGCCAATGGTCCGTGCCGCCAATACGGGCGTGAGCTGTGTGATTGACCGATTCGGACGGATCGTCAACCGGCTGCAAAACGACAAAGGAAGCACGTTCATCGAAGGAGTGCTCTTCGCCCAGCTGGACGTCCCTAAGGATCCTCAAAAAACATTCTACACGCGCAATGGAGAAGTCTTTTCCCTCGTCTGTCTTGCGGTCAGCGCGGCTGCATGCGGCTTCCAGCTCGTGCGGAGAAAATCATAATCCGCTTGTGCCCCGCGTGCGGACACGAAATTCTCTCGGCGTGAAAGCCATCGTCACCGTGATGCCCAAGCCCTCAGTACTCGATCCGCAAGGCGCCGCCATCGCCGAAGCCATGAAACATCTCGGACTTGAGAATGTCGGCCGTGTCCGGGTCGGAAAGAGCATTGAAATCGAACTCCCAGGCGCCACCAACGAAACAAAACTTCATGAAATTGCGCGCGATCTCTTGTCAAACCCAGTGATCGAAGATTATCGGCTCGAGGTGGTTCTCTAACGCACCCGCCCCGGCAACTGTTATGAAATTCGCTGTCGTCCAATTTCCGGGTTCGAACTGCGACCAGGACTGCATTCATGCCCTCAACGCGATCAATGGAGCCACAGCTGAGTACGTTTGGCACAAGGATTCTTCGCTGGCGGGTTTTGATGCCGTCGTCTTGCCCGGTGGATTCTCGTATGGCGATTACCTGCGCTGCGGAGCAATTGCGCGATTCTCGCCGATCATGCGCTCGCTCAAGAGCTTTGCCGCCGGCGGCGGAATCGTCATCGGTATCTGCAATGGCTTTCAAATCCTTTGCGAATCGGGCCTGCTGCCGGGCGCGCTTGTCCGAAATCGCGGATTGCACTTCATTTGCGAGCACGTCCACGTCCGCGTCGAACGCCACAACAGTCCCTTCACGAATGCGGCATGGACAGGAGCCGTTCTTCAGATTCCCATCGCTCACGGTGAAGGCTGCTATTTTGCGGATGACGCCGTCCTTCATCGCCTCGAGCTCGAAGGCCGGGTCCTGCTTCGCTACTGCGACGCACGCGGGCGCACGACGGACGCCGCGAACCCCAATGGATCGAGAGACAACGTAGCGGGAATCTGCAACGAAGAACGCAATGTCTTCGGCCTCATGCCCCATCCCGAGCGCGCATGCGACCCCTTGCTGGGAAGCACTGACGGACTGCTCATTTTCCAAAGCATCCTCGAATGGCCCGCCTCGCCGCTTCGCAAGGCTGCGTAAACCATGTTCACCACAGAGGACACGGAAGGAAAGAGCTTCGCCCTTCCCATCTGAACTCTCAACTTTCAACTCTCAACTCTCAACTTGTCCCATGTGTTCCCTGTGTCCTCTGTGGTTAGAAAATCCCATGACAGAACCCGCGATCACACCCGAACTCATCGCCAAGCACGGGCTTACGCCCGAAGAGTATGAGCGCATCAAGAGCATTCTCGGACGCGAGCCGAATTTCACCGAGCTTGGTGTTTTCTCTGTGATGTGGAGCGAGCACTGCTCATACAAGAGTTCGAAACCCGAACTGAAAAAGCTTCCGACGACGGGTGATCGAGTTTTGGTTAAGGCTGGAGAAGAGAATGCCGGTGTCATCGACATTGGCGATGGCTGGGCTGTCGCGTTCAAGATGGAGAGTCACAACCATCCCAGCGCCGTGGAACCCTTCCAAGGCGCGGCCACCGGGGTCGGCGGCATTATCCGCGATATTTTCACGATGGGAGCCCGCCCTGTCTTCAGCCTGAATTCACTGCGTTTTGGGCCCCTGACCGACGCGGCGAATCGCAGGCTTTTTTCAGGCGTCGTCTCGGGCATTGCTCACTACGGCAACTGCATTGGGATCCCAACGATTGGCGGCGAGGTTTATTGCGACGAATCCTACGCGGGCAACCCGCTTGTGAACGTCTTTTGCCTGGGCATTCTGCGCCACGGGCAAATCGCCAGGGGGGCTGCCACGGGCATCGGCAACCCAGTCTTCTATGTCGGAGCGGAAACTGGACGCGACGGCCTCGCGGGAGCGGCCTTTGCCTCTCGCGACCTGACGGAGGAATCGAAGGAAGACCGACCCGCTGTGCAGGTCGGTGATCCTTTCCGCGAAAAGCTGCTCCTGGAAGCTTGTCTCGAATTGCTGGCCAGCGGATGCGTGGCAGGCATTCAGGATATGGGCGCCGCGGGCCTAACTTGCTCGACCTGCGAAACCGCGAGCCGCGGCGGCACTGGGGTCGAAATCGATCTCACTCTGGTGCCCAAGCGCGAAAGCGGCATGACGCCTTACGAGATCCTGCTGAGCGAATCGCAGGAGCGCATGCTGGTGATCGTCAAGAAAGGTGAGGAAGCCCGCGTCAAGGAGATCTTTGAAAAATGGGACTTGCCGTACGCGCGGGTCGGCGAGGTGAAGGACGACAGCTACATGCGTGTGAAGGAAGACGGAAAAACTGTGGTTGAAATTCCGGCGCGCTCGCTCGCGGATGAGGCGCCGATCTATAATCGGGAAGCGGCCCAGCAGCGCGCTCCAGCACTACTGGATATCGCTTCCATTCCAGAAGTGGATGTCGCAGCCTCGCTAATCAAGCTGCTGTCGCATCCGAGTATCGCGTCGAAGCATTGGGTCTGGCGCCAATACGACCACATGGTGCGCCTTGGCGGCGCCGTCCTGCCCGGTTCCGACGCCGCCGTCTTCCTCGTGCGCGAAGCTGGCAAGATCCTTGCCGCCACATCGGATTGTAATGCGATCTACTGTCGCCAGGATCCTCGGGAAGGCGCAAAGATCGCTGTCGCCGAGGCGGCGCGCAATCTCGCCTGTTCGGGAGCCGTTCCGCTCGCCGTCACCGACAACCTCAATTTTGGAAACCCTCACAAACCGGAAAATTTTCTTCAGCTTCGCGAGGCCGTCGAGGGCATGGCGGAAGCATGCCGCGCCTTCAACACACCGGTCACCGGAGGAAATGTCAGCCTCTACAACGAAAGCCCTGCCGGCGCGATCGATCCGACGCCCACCGTCGGAATGGTGGGCCTGATCGAGGACTCGAAGCACATCACAACGCAGTTCTTCAAGCAGCCTGGCGACGCGATCCTCCTCATCGGCGACTTGGGTAACGAACTTGGCGCCTCGCATTTTCTCAAAATCGTTCATGGACGCAAGGAGGGTGCTCCCCCAAAGCTCGACTTGGAAAAAGAGAAACGCGCGCACGACGCCGTCCGCGCCCTCATCCGAATCGGCCTCGTTCAAAGCGCCCACGATTGTTCCGAAGGCGGGCTTGCAGTCGCTCTGGCCGAGGCGTGTCTGAGTGGACAGCAGATGTTTGGCGCCGAGGCCGACTTTGGTGAGACCAGCCTGCGCCCGGATGTCTTGCTCTTCAACGAAACGCAGTCACGCATCATTGTCTCGGTCAAGAAGAACAACGCCACCGCAGCGCTTGCGCTCCTCGAATGGCGGGGAGTTCCGGCGCGGCGGCTCGGACCCGTCACCGATTCCGGCTCGCTGAAGATCTCTGCGGACGGAAAGACCTTCGCGTGGTTGTCGTCTGAGCTCGACGCTTCCTGGTCGCAATCGATTGGAAAGCTCATGCAAGCAGAGATCTAAAACAAATGGCGCCCAGGCCACGCCGGTTGCTACACGCTGATTGACCACTCGGATTGTGACGAAAGAATGCTAACATTCCCCATGAGCAAGAGCATCCCGGCGGCGCTGCTTCTGGCCGCTTCCCCGCTATCCGCAGCCGACTTATCCAGGACCGCAGCCTCGGCAATCAATGACTTTGGCATTGACCTGCTGGTTCACGCGGCGAAGCCACAAGAAAACACAGCCCTCTCCCCATATTCGATTCAAATTGCCCTCGCAATGACCTACGCGGGCGCAGAAGGCGACACACGCGAGCAAATGGCGAGGGTTTTGCATTATCCAGCCAACGAAGCCGATGTTCTGAGTTCTTTCGCCGCGTTAACGAAAGAGCTCGCCGAATTGACAAGCCGCACGGGCAAGCTCGCAGCGGAGTCGAAGAAGACCGGA
This sequence comes from uncultured Verrucomicrobiae bacterium, assembly GCA_963847295.1. Classification (GTDB taxonomy): domain Bacteria; phylum Verrucomicrobiota; class Verrucomicrobiia; order Chthoniobacterales; family Terrimicrobiaceae; genus DASTFP01. The sequence goes on along the minus strand of CAWJZG010000018.1, from coordinate 34,167 downwards.
GGACCCAGCGAGCCAATTACGCTCACGGTGGCAAATCGGCTTTTTGGACAGCAAGGATACGATTTTCGACCGGCCTATCTCACCCTCCTCAGGGAAACGTTCGGCGCTCCGCTTGAGACTTTGGATTTTGTGAAGAATCCCGCTGCCGCCGCAAAGCACATCAATGCCTGGGTAAAAAAGCAAACCAGAGAGCGAATTCGCAACCTCATCCCGGCCGATGCGCTCAATAAGGAAACGCGCCTCGTCCTTGCCAACGCGATCTATCTGAAGGCCCCCTGGGCGAAGGAATTCAATGAGAATGCGACACAACCAAGACCCTTCAACCTGGCTGGCGGAGAAAGCGCTGATGTTCCAACGATGACGCGCCAGGATTCTTTTGGCTATGCTAAGCTCGAGGGATTCATCGCAGTTGCAGTCCCTTACAGTGGAGGAGATCTGCAGCTTCTGGTCCTTCTGCCGGACACTGCGGCCGGGCTTCCCAACCTGGAAAGCAAACTGACTCCTGCCCTGCTGATGGACTGCGCCCGCCTAAAGAGTCAGGACATCGTGCTATTTTTGCCCAAGTTTAAGCTCGAACCGCCTCTATTCGAGCTGCGAAGAACGCTGGAGGGTCTGGGCATGGAGAGCGCGTTCGACGTCCCTCAAGGGAGCGCCAATTTTGACGGTATCGCACCGAGACGGCCAAACGACTATCTCTTCATCTCCGATGTTTTTCACAAAACCTTCGTCGAGGTTGACGAAAAGGGCACCGAAGCCGCAGCAGCCACTGCCGTCGTGATGATGCGAGCTACCGCCCATTTCGAGGAAAAACCCAAATCGATCGAGGTTCGCGTCGATCGGCCGTTCCTCTTCGCAATCCAGCACCGTCCGAGCGGAGCGTGCCTTTTCCTCGGACGCGTTGCCGACCCTCGGTAGGTTTAGGTGCTCGTTTCGTCCAAAAAACCCTGCCGGAGACGCCTCCCGGGTTTTCGTTTGCCATGTCCGCTGGCCGGTCTAACGTGAACAGATGGACGCTTTATGGCCGATATTCTCGCACCCATTCATTTGGGGGCTTGCGCTCGGATTGCTGATCGCCGGCTTCATTCTGAAGAACGCCTTTACGTCCAAGGCTCATCTGAACGGGGAAATCAGGCGGTTGAAGGATGATCTCGACCAGCTGCAAAAGCATCTCAATACTCACCTTAAAATCACCGCTTCGGGCAACGACCGTCTCGAGAAGGACCTCGCTTCGCTGAAGGAACAGAACGAGAACCTGCGAGTGAACATCGCGGCGCTTCAGCAACGGCCCGGGCGTGCCGAAGCCCGTCAGCTGCAAATCCTCGAAACGGCCGTGGCGAGAATGCGCGAACAGGCTCCCGGCTTTGCTCAGGCGTGGGAACAAGCTGTCCGCCAGGCGACCGCCGATCAAGACGCCGCAGAGAGCGGACTATCCAAGCTCATTCGAAAGGTGCTCCCAAGCTCCGGTTCCCCCTCACCCGCTCTCGGAGAAAGTTTGGCACTTCCCCCGCCGGAAGAAAAGGCGGGAAGCGCGGGCTCCTGAACCGCGGTTGAAGCGCAGCCCGAGACACGGACAGAACTGGTTTTTGGGTATACGCTCTATGTCGTGAGCAACCCTTCGTCTTGTTCCGTCGTTTACGCCGCGCTTATGCCGCATGCGCCGATCCTGATCCCTGCCGTGGCCGGCGAGCGCGCCGCAAGAATAAGGCCAACGATTGCCGCGATGCGCGAAGCAGCGCGGCGCGCCGTGGCGTCGGGCGCCGATGCCGTGGTCGTAGTTTCACCGCATGCGCCCCGCAAACCAGAAACGTTTGGAATTTGGACCGGCGAACGGCTTCGCGGGACGCTCGGGGCGTTTGGCGCGCCAGAGGAAGGTGTGGACTTCCCGAACGACACAACGCTTGCGACTCAAATTGCTCATCAAGCCGCGCAGCGTGGTGTGCGAGCAAGACCAATTGCCGACCTGGCGCTCGACCACGGTACAGTAGTCCCGCTTTGGTTTGTCGCTGAAGCGGGATGGCAGGGACCGGTCGTGGCGGCGGGCTTGAGCCTTACGGACCATTTCAAAGTTGTGGAGTTTGGCGAAGCCATAGCGGACGCGGCGGCAAGCCTCGGCAGACACATGGCATTCATCGCGAGCGGCGACATGAGCCATCGACTCACACTAGGTGCTCCGTGCGGATTCGACGCGCGGGGAGCGGAATTTGACCGGTGGTTGATGGACACGCTGCGCCGCGGCCGTTATCGCGAACTACTGAATTTCCGGCAGGATCTGGAGGACGCGGCGGCCGAGGATGCGCTCGATTCCGTGCTGGTCGGCCTCGGCGCAACAAGCTTCAACGCAAATGGCACCGAGGTATTGAATTACGATGGACCGTTTGGCGTCGGCTATGGGGTGGCTATATTGTACTCCAGGGTCGCGCCTAGCTTCGCAAAACCATGACTGCGCCACTAACCCAATCCGATCACCCGGGCCGCTGGTGGGCGATGCTGCCGGACGGACGGGTCGAGTGCCGGCTGTGCCCACGCTTTTGCAAGCTCAACGACGGTCAGCGCGGATTCTGTTTTGTGCGAAGACGCGTCGGCGATGCGATGGTGTTGACGACCTACGGACGCAGCAGCGGGTTCTGTGTCGACCCGATCGAGAAAAAGCCTCTCAACCACTTCCTCCCGGGGAGCAGCATCCTCTCCTTCGGCACCGCCGGCTGCAATCTCGGTTGCCGGTTCTGCCAGAATTGGGACATCAGCAAGGCGCGTGAATGGGACACGCTAGCCGACGCTGCATCTCCCGAGCAGATCGCGCGCACGGCTCTGCGGCTTGGCTGCCGGTCAGTCGCATTCACCTATAACGATCCAGTAATTTTCGCCGAGTATGCAATCGACGTTGCACAGGCATGCCGGCACGCGGGCATCAAGGCTGTCGCGGTGACAGCTGGCTACATTACCGCCGATGCGCGGCCTGAATTCTACCGGCACATGGATGCGGCGAACGTGGATCTGAAGGCGTTTTCGGAGGAATTTTACCATCGCCTTTGCTTCGCGAGCCTTGCCCCTGTTCTCGAGACACTCAAATTCCTTCGCGAAACGAGTGTTTGGTTTGAAGTCACGACGCTCCTCATTCCCGGCGAGAACGACAGCGACGCGGAGATTCACCGCGCCGCCGAATGGTTCGCTGAAAACCTCGGGCCGAATGTCCCCTGGCATTTCACGGCCTTCCATCCCGACTTCAAGATGCTCGACAAACCACGCACTCCTCCAAAGACGCTAGCGCGCGCGAGAGAGATCGCACGGTCGAAAGGGCTTCATTATGTGTACACCGGCAACGTGCACGATTCCTGTGGCGGCAGCACGTGGTGCCCGCGCTGCTCCAATCTTCTGATCGAGCGCGATTGGTATGAACTGGGTGAGTGGAATCTCGACGGCAATCGATGCGCCTTCTGCGGCTGCGAGATTGCCGGACTCTTCGAGGAGAGACCAGGAGTCTGGGGTGCAAACCGCCTCCCGGTGCGGCTCTCGGGATGAGCGACCGGTTTCCTATCGCCTCGTCGCCTCGCTTATCCTTTCGGTGGCCTATTTCCGACGGCCTTTGCCCTGAGCGGGCAGTTTCTTCCGCATTGGCTGCTGGCTCTTGGAAGCTGCAGAAACGGCGCGCCGGGTTTCCTCGGCATGCTGCTCCGCTTCCGTTTCGACTTCGTTTTCGGGGAGCTTAAACTCTGTGGGCTTCATAACGACGATATAAGTTACAAGCTTTGGATCGTCCAAAAGATCACCTTTTTCAAGTGCTGGAATTGGCAGACTTAACCACACAGGACCCAACAACGCTCAACTCTCAACTCTCAACTCGGTTTGCAGCTACCGAAGCGACTCCAGGAGTTGTTCGTATTTGACCCGGTCGGGGTGATGCGGAGGGAGTGTGCGCCGGGCGCCTGCCATGAGTTGAAATGCCAGGCGGCGCGCCTCGATGTCCCGGCGCTGACTCTTCCGAAGCAGAGAATACTCGTAAAGGACCCGCAGGGTATCGGGATGAGCCGGACCTGATGACTGCCGCAGGCCCTCCAGGGCTTGATCGTAGAACGATGCCGCATCGGAGTCATCGCCTTTGTCGCGCAAGATGTCGGCAAGAGTGGCCATGTTGCCGAACGTGTCGGAGTGTTTGGAACCAAGGACACGTTCGCGTTGGGCAAGCCCGGTGCGGGCCAACTGTTCGGCTTCTTCGAGCTTGGCCGCTTTTCGCAGGGCGCGCGCCAGATTTTCCATGGTGGCAAGGGTATCCGGATGGTCGAAACCTAGCGCTTTTTGCCGGCTCTCGAGGCAGCGACGGTAAAGATATTCGGCCTCGATATAGTCGCCTGTTTCCAGATGAAACGCGGCGAGATTGCTGAGAGCCAGCAGCGTCTCGGGATGGTCACGACCTTGGACCCTTTCACGGACTTCCAGACAGCGTCGATAGATTGACCCGGCCGCCCACGGGTCGCCCTTTCGCAGCAGGAGGTTCGCAAGATTGCCCTGCCCGGCGAGGGTCGCCGGATGATCGGGTCCTAACTTGGATTCGAGCGAGTCCACCAACTGCCGGTACAGCGGCTCGGCCGCGGCATAATCTCCTTTGTCCGAGAGCAAGTTGGCCAGATTGTTCAGAGAGTAGAGCGTGTCCTGATCCTCGGGGCCTGCGGTGCGACGCATCGATTCCCACGCTCGCCGGGAAAACGGCTCCGCTGAAGCGAGATCGCCCTTTGCCTTAAGAACGAGGGCGAGATTGTTCAAGCTTGCAAGAGTGTGGGGATGGTCCGGCCCGAGAGTGCGCTCTCGGGCTTCCAAGCACTGCTGATGGAGTAACTCCGCCTCATCATTGTTACCACGCTCATGAAGCAGGTTGGCAAGATTGTTCATAGCCGCCAGGGTGTCGATGTGCTCAATCCCAAGCACTCTTTGTCGCTCTGACACGCACTTGCGAAAGAAATCTTCAGCGGCCGCATACTCCCCTCTATCCTGAAGGGCAAGCGCCTGTTTTTCCATCGCCTCGGGGCTCACCGGGGTCAGCGCCGGCGCAGTCTTCTGAGGCTGTTTGTCCGAAACAACTCCGGCGATCACAATGCAAAGGATGATAGCAATGGTCAAGAGGCCAAGAAACACCAGGCGCCAAGCCAATCGACCGGGCTGCTTTGCATGGCTGGTTATCTTTTGGGAGGGGTCGATGGCAGAAACCTACCTGGACGTGCCGCCGACCAGCGAGAGCGAACTTCAAGGGGTTAAATGGTGAATCCCGTGTTCGGCGCTGATGGCGACAATCCGTTGCATATCCGGTCCGCCCGGCTTTGCAAATTCCTATCCGGTTTGCGCACCGCCAAGATGGACGGTAACTTCTTCGCCAAACGCATACAACGCGTCGCCCCCGCCGGTAGAGACAATAACGGGTAGCGCCTCAGTGATCATCTCCACGAAATTGCAGCCAATAGTGAGCTTTGACAAGCCATGTCGTTCCGCGCGCGGAGTTTGAAGCCATGCGGCGCGTCAAAGCACCATGGAGAGTATGATTCGATTCGAAAGCCAGCACGATTTGCCCTTTCCTCCCGAGGCGGTCTGGCCCGCCCTCAACAATACGGACTGGATGAATCGCTCGCTCGGGCTCCCAGCGGTCCAGTACGAGTTCACTGCGAACGCCGAGGGCGGCAGCACCATCCACGCCCGGGCGCGCGCCGCCGGGCTTGAAGTCGTCTGGCAGGAATTTCCCTTCGAGTGGCTCGAACCCGAATTCTATCGAGTCCGGCGCGTCTTCGAAAATGGTCCGTTGCGCGAGGCGATCGCTGGGCTCGAACTCTTGCGGCAACCGGGAGGGACGCGTATCAGGGTCATTTCCGAGGTCGTTCCCCGAAATGTGCTCGGAAAATTTCTGGCGAAAGTAGTGCTATTTCCCAAGACGACGCGCGATATGCGCCGCATCACGGCTCAGGTGGCCGCGTTTCTGCGCGGCCAGAAGCCGGTGGCCTTGCCGCGCCTGACCGTCCAGCCGGTAAACGAAGCCGCGTTGCAAGCCGGCCTGGACAAGCTGAGGCGGACCGGACTCTCAGCCGAGCACATCGATCGCTTGCAAAAGATGCTGCGGGAAGCGCCTGACGTGGAACTGACGCACATTCGTCCTCTGGCCGTTGCGAAACATTGGAGCGCCGATTCGTGGGAGGTCCTGTCCCTGTTCCTGCACGCCACTCGCGGCGGCCTTTTGGACTTCCGGTGGGAAATTCTGTGTCCAAACTGCCGCTCCTCGCGGCAGCAATTAGTCACATCGCTGAGCGGGCTCGCGCGGACATCGCATTGCGAAGTGTGTCAGATCGAGTTTGACGCGCAGTTCGATAGATCCGTCGAGCTTAAGTTCGCGGTTAATCCCGCGATTCGCAGGCGCGACGACCAAACGTACTGTCTCGCCGGACCCGGCGGCAAGCCGCACGTGATCAGCCAGACATGGCTGGAACCCGGCCAGGAACGATCCTGGAAGCTGCCCGCGCTGACCCGGCCGGTGCGGTTGCGCTCGCCCCAAGTCAAGAGTTCCCTCACATTGGATCCCGGGGAACTCGCCGAGAACCGGCCAGCCTTCATCCGCACAAGCGCGTCAGGATTCGAGATCAATTACGAGCGCGAACACACAAAGGAAAGCGTCGCCCGCATCCACAATCCAAATTCCTTCCCGGTCTTGCTGAGCCTCGATCAGATTGGATGGAGCGATGACATTCTGACTGCCGCCCGCGTGACGAATTGGCAGGAGTTTCGCGACCTCTTTTCGAGCGAGGTTATCTCTCCCGACGAGGAAATCACGGTCGGATCACAGGTAATCTTGTTCACCGATCTGCGCGGCTCGACCGCAATATACCGCGGGATCGGCGACGCTCCCGCTTATGCGCTGGTGCGAGATCATTTCGCCGTGCTGACATCGGCCGTTCGCCGCCATCACGGCACAGTCGTTAAGACGATTGGCGACGCCGTGATGGCATGCTTTAGCCGCGTGGACGAAGCCTTGGGAGCCATCCGCGATATGAACCGCGATCTCCCAATGACCCACTCGAACGAATACTCGGCTGTTCGATTGACGCTGAAAGCCAGCCTGCATGTCGGAGCATGCCTTGCGGTAAATGCAAACGACCGACTCGATTTTTTCGGCACGACGATCAACCTGGCGGCGAGGATGGTGTCCGTTTGCCAGGGTGGCGACCTCGCGGTCTCGGACGAGATTTTTCAGCGCCCGGAAATGGCCGAATTCCTAAAGCTCTTAAACGCCCCGCCAGAACTCTCTGAGGTTCGCTTTCGAGGATTTAGCGCTCCCCGGCGAGTCTGGAGAATACCAATGACTTTACCACCGCCTGCTCCTCCCGTTGACCAATGAACACACCCGCACCGGGCTCCAACAAATAAAGAGCAAGGTCGGCTCACATTGTTTCTTCTCTTCTTTTAGAGAACCAATTTCACTTATTCGGCGAAACCAATGGAGTTAACCTTGCCTAATCTTAATGTGGCATGGCTTTGTCAGAATGCAAGTGGCTTTGGATGGCGATGTTGAGATCACTGGATCCCGCAACCGGTTGACGATCGCGGCTGCGCTTTCTTTCGGGGACTTTTGAGGAATCTGTGATATAAGTATCCATGAATTCAAATTTCAGTTCTTTTTCGCGCCGCGGCCCCGACAATGTCACCGAAGAGTTGGTCGCGGTGCTTTCCGACTCGAAATTGTACGAATTCAAGGCGCTTTTTATAGTCGTCCACGCTGGTCTTCGGGCTCGCAATGCTGCCAGCGGCGGGGAGGAAATGCTCCGACTGCGCGCCTACGAGAAACTTCAGAATCTTGTGCAGCAAGGCCAGGTGAAAAAAACCGGCAAGCAATACAGGGGTGTACCCAAAGCCCTTCTCGCTCTTTCGAAAGATCTCAAAGCACTCCGGGAAAGCGGACGGTCATTTACTCCCAAGCCAGCGGTCGGTCGCCGAGGCGGTCCCGCGCGCCGAGCCAAAACAGAAAATGCTGAGTAAGATCCCTGATTCGACCGTTGACGGCGGAAACAGGTTGACCATCGCGACCCCCCTCGTGATTTGATGACGTTCGCCACGGTGCTCCGTGTGGATTGAAATCGCTGCTCGGATTGACCTGTAGCCCTGTCTGAGTTCTATTGAAATTGCTATGTCAACATTCGTTCCCCTCCTCAGTTCCGGAATCACCGGCTCGCTCGGCGTTTTACACCTTCCCCGCCTTTGGCTTAAGGTCTCGCTTGACGCTCGGGGCAAGCTCGCACCAGGCTACCCCGCCATAGGGAAAGGTTTCGACCAAATGGTCATTGACGGCCTCAATCTAAACCGGGATGCGCTGGCTTCTTTCATCGCCGAGAAGCGTCCGACGTATCCACAATTCGAACAGTGGGTTCGCGAGCAGCCGGGCGCCACGATCGATAAGGCGTCCATCGCAAAGCTCAACGGAGCGATCAGCTCATACAATCATGACGACGCGACACGCGGCGCGATCCTCGGTGCAGCGGGCCTCCCGGACGACGAGAAGGCTGCACGCGACGCCGTCAATCTCAACAACCTCGACGACTGGACCGAATTCCATAACGCCGAGTTGAAATAGAAACAGTCCGCCGAAGCGGACCCATCAGTCCAGATTTATTCTCCGCTTGAGGATGATTCGACGGGATGAAACGCCTGCCTCGATGAGAAATTCTCCGGGTTCGAGCGCCCAGTCGTTTTTCGCGTCGCTCCAAAACGCGAACGCCGCTCGAGGAAGGTCGAATTCCACGCGCGTTGACGCGCCCGGCTCCAGGAAGACTTTGGCAAATTCCTTCAGTTCGCGCGTTGGACGTTCGACCGAGCAAACGGGCTGGCCGACATAGACTTGTATGACTTCGGCACCGGCGCGAAGTCCCGCGTTTCTGATCGTAAGGGATGCGCGAACGCCCGAAGTGGTTGTTTCGACGGACAACCCAGATAGTTCAAATTCGGTGTAGCTGAGGCCGTGCCCGAAAGGAAACAACGGCTCGATGTTTTTCGCGTCAAACCAGCGATAACCCACGAAAATTCCTTCCTCATAGCGGCAAACCTCAGCGCCATAATCGCCCAAAGCATGCGCGGGAGAATCCTTAAGCTCCTTGGGAAAGGTCATCGGCAACTTTCCGGACGGATTGGTGTTCCCGATCAAGACGTCAGCGATCGCGTTGCCCCCCTCCATGCCCGCGTACCACATCTGAACAATCGCGGGAACATTGTCGACCCACGGCATCTCCACTGGCGAGCCGCTCACCAGCACCACCACTGTTCTCGGGTTCAAGCCCGCGATCCGCGCGATGAGCTCGTTCTGGCCCTCGTGAAGCCCCATATCCCGGCGATCTGTTCCTTCAAGATCATATTGATGGCTTAATCCTCCGAAGAAGAGAACAGCGTCAGCCGACTTGACCGCCTCAATGAGCTGCGCGTCGTCTTCCCGTTTCCGCCTCTTCCATGGCGGGATCCAGCCCATCCTGATCCTGACGGGCGAATGGCCGGGTCTCAATTCAACTCGAAATTCATAACCGCGTCCCCCTTCCAACTCGACGGATTTGAAGACAGTTTCGCTTCCGCCATCGAAACGATGAATCACTGCAATTCCATCGATGAGGAAGCAAGCATGACTGGCTCCCACCAAAACAAATTCATAGGGGCCCGACTCGGGAGGGATGAAGGCCGCCTGCCAGTCTATCGAGTATTGGCCCGGGGTATCGCCAGGAAACGGCGTGGAATTTGTCCAATCGAAATCGATCGCCACATCCGCCTTGCGTATGCCTTCTCCCCTGCAGTCGCGCTGCCTCCAGTATACTGCCTTCCATCCATGTGTGCCGGCTCCCTCATCCGCTATGCCCAGAAACTCTGGATCGATGCGTTCAAAATCGCCGTCTTTAGCGGGACACCCCTGAAAATGATCGATCACAACTGAACTCCCAAGCCTGTTTCGCAATCCTTCGAGAGGGGTCACTTCATAGAGTGCTTTGACTCCGGAGCTATGCCCCCCCTGCGCATGGCGGGCAATGGCATTGTCGCCGATAACAACCACCCGCGACAAACGGTCCTTTTCGAGCGGCAAAACCCCGCGCTCGTTTTTTAGTAGAACGATCGTCTCACGAGCGATTTCGAGCGCCCTCTGGTGATGTTTCGCCGTATTGCGCTCGCCTGATGTGCGGTTCGTGTCGAACATCCCGATCCGGAACATCACGCGCAAGTTGCGACGCGCTTTGTCGTTCACCAAATCCTCCTCCAATTCGCCTCGCTCAATGGCCTCGCGAAACGGGCGGGCCAAATAATATTCGTCATAGGGCTTGCCGGTTCCCATCTCAAGATCGAGTCCGAACCGCGCCGCCTCAAAGGTGTCCTCAACCGCCGCCCAATCCGAGAGGAAGCAGCCGTCGAAGTTCCACTCGCCCTTAAGGATGCCCTGCACGAGGTAATTGTTGTGCGAGCAGTACTGGCCGCGGAACTTGTTGTATGCGCCCATCACCGCCAGGCACTCGCCCTCAACGACCGCAGCTTTGAAGCCAGGCAGATAAATCTCGCGGAGGGTCCGCTCGTCCATTTGCGCGTTAACCCCCTGACGATTCAGCTCCTGACTATTCGCTGCGTAGTGTTTGACGCAGGCTGCGACCTGCCGGCTCTGAATTCCGCGGACGGCGGGAACCACCATCTTTGCGATGTGAAAGGGATCTTCACCGTAGTATTCAAAGTTTCGACCGCAGATCGGCGTGCGTACAATATTGATCCCTGGCCCCAAGATCATGTCCTTGCCGCGGTGCCGCGCCTCGGCACCAAGCACTTCGCCGAACTTGCGAGCCAGGTCAGGATTCCACGTCGCCGCCAAAGCCGTCCCCGTGGGCAAATATGTCGAACGGTCTTCGTCGGTTTCTACCGGATCCCAGCTATCACGACAGATTTCATGTCTGACGCCGTGCGGGCCATCTGACATCCAGAACTCAGGGATTCCCAGGCGGGGAATCGCCGAAACTGCAAACTTGGAGCCCGCATGGCAGAGCCTTATCTTTTCCTCCAGCGTCATTCGCCCCAGCAGATCCTCGATTCGGTCCTCGATGGTTGCACCGGGAGCTGCTTGCGAGGTTGACAAATGCATGGCAAGGGAAAAGGTCTTGGACCGCTTACTACCGCCGCGCGCTGCGGTCTATTACAATCGATGCCAAAGATTTCATCGCGGCTCGGCTACCGAGAAAACCTTCACGGGCTTGTCCAAACCACGAACCCGCTGCGGCGGGAATTCATTGAGAGGCAAGTCGGTGCGCAATTGAGTTCTCGTCGATTCCGTAACGAGAAGGGATCTTCCGAGAACTTTGGTGAGGCCCTCGATTCTCGAGGCGAAATTCACCGTGCTTCCGATCGCGGTATATTCGAGCCGCTCGGGCGAACCGATGCTGCCGACGATTGCCATGCCCGTATGAATGCCGATTCCTATGGCGAGCGCCCTTTCACCTTCGAGCGCCAAGTCGCGATTGAGTTGCGCAAGCGCGCCGAGCATTTCGCGTCCCGCGGCAATGGCGGCATCGGCATGCGCGTCCGACGTGCCGCCGACACCAAAAAGCGCGAGAAAGCCGTCGCCCAGGAACTTGTTAATCATCCCGCCATGCCGCTCTTCGACGACCTGAACCATGACGCGGAGAAACTGATTCAGTATCTCCACCATCTCGCGCGGGCCAGTCGCAGCGCTCATCGCGGTAAACGAACGAATATCCACGAACATCACCGTGATGAGCTCCTCCACGCCGCCAAGCCCCGGATCGCGCGCGAGGATCTCCTCCGCTGCCTTTTTCCCAACGTGCAGACCGAAGGTGCGCCGAAGGCGCTCCTTTTCACGGAGTTCCTCGATCATATGATTGAATTCGCCGATGAGCAGCCCGAATTCGTCGACGCGCACCAAGGGAACGTGAAAGTCAAGACGTCCCCTCGCCACAGCCTGGGCTGCGTTGCGTAGATAGTCGATTGGCTCCATGACCAGCCGGCTGATCAGGATCGCTGTGCAGAGACCGAATGCGATCCCGACGCCGCCGACGAATACGGCGAGCCACTGCGGATTGCTTCCTGGCGATGGTGGCGCAAAGCTCAACAGGAGCAGCGAGCCAATCGGGCAGATCCCCGCCGAGATTGCCCAAAGCACACCGCGAGCGCGTAAGGAAAGCGCCACAGCTCCAGGCGTGAGATCGGCTCGTGTCCCGCGAAAAAACACCGGAAACAGTCCCCACTGAATCGCCAGTTCGATGAGAAAAAAGCTGTGCGTTAGCGAGATGAAACCCGATACTCCGAAGGAAATTGGCAGGTGCCAGAACAAGCGCGAATCGAGATCACCATCCACTGCTCCCAGCGCAAGCAGAAAGACCGGAATACATAACAGCCAGGCAGCGCCACAAATGAGCGTGCCCCAAAACGGCAAGCGGATGACGCGCCGGCGCATCCGGTGAAGAATCGCCTCTGGAATGCCCTCATTGTTCTGCAATCGCTTGAATGCCGGCCTAAGCGAATAAACAAGCCGCAACCACACGCAGGCTACCAAAGGATAGCAAAGACTGTTGTAGACGATGACGGTCTGCAAGAAGCGCCGCCTGAGTTCGGAGGTCGCAAGCAACGGATCCACGACGGCAATGTTGTACCAGATGTTAAAGGCACTCCCCAGGATCTGAGGCAATACGGGGGCCAGCGCAGTGACCAACAACGCGTACTTGGCACGCCGCGCTTCGGACTGGGCGTTCAGCGAAGCATCCATGCTATCAGGCACAACAGTAGCACTAGACACCGGCAAAGCGGCGCGACAAGAGACTAGGTCGCGAGCTTCTCGCTGAAAAAGCGGAGCAGCAGACTCATGCAGACATGCGCGAGCGCCGGATTGTAGCGCGGACCTTCATCGCGCAGAAACGCGTGGGCGGCAGTGAACTCGTGCCATTCGAATTCGGCCTGTGATTCATTGAGCCGCTGAGCAATCTTGAGACGACCCTCCAGCGGAACATGGGGATCCTGCCTTCCCCAAACAAATAGCATCGGTGCCCTGTTTTCCCCAAGCCTATGCAATGTGTCGTCTTCTCTGCCGGCGCCAAGCGAGCTGGAGTGGATATCGGTCGGATAGAAGGCGGCCACGGCGCTCACATCCGGATGAAAACCTGCCCGAACCGCAAGATGTCCACCCAGGCATACGCCGTAGCTTCCGATCCGACCCACGCAGCTTTCGTGTCCGCGAAGAAATCTCACAACAGCGTCGGTGTCCTCATCGTAGGAAGCGAGTTCCTTTGTGTACTTGAGTTCATTCCCCCGATCGGAGCCCGCCTGGTCGTAAGCCAGCACAGTCCCGGCCGGCTCAAACTCGTGATACACCTCCGGCACCGCGACGAGATACCCGTGGCCGCTCAGAGCGCAAGCCATTCGCCGGATTGGGCCGGTGACCTGGAAAATTTCAGAATAGAATATCACGCCGGGATAGCGTCCTTTTCCTTGCGGGCTGAAGAGGTGCACCCGCATCGGGCCGCGCGAAGTTGCAATGTCGACAAAAGTGTCCGCAATGATGGTCATTGAATGACCGATATATGCCACGAGCTGATGCCCGTTTGCCAGCAGATCGTCGATTATTTACAAAGAACCAGGTCCGCTTCCGCAGCACCAAACCCGATTTGACAAGCGTCGTGCCCCGGGCGTTATTTAGATGTCGTGAACCCCCTCACGCTGGTCAAATCCAGGTTGCTCGCAATTTTGCTAGCAGGTGTCTGCCTCTCGGATATCTTTGCGATGACCGGCTGTGTCTATCCCGCTGGGGGAGAAGTCTTCGTTGGCCCGCCTCCCGTCCTCGGACCCACTTTGAACATCGGTATCTATGGCACTCCTGCGGGGTACTATTACCAGAACTATCCAGTTTTTGTCTATCGCGGCAGGCCAGCATACTACTACGGCGGAAGGCGATATTATTACCGTCCAGGCAACCGCTATTATTATCGACGTGGATACCGCTACTATTATTGAATCGCGAATAAATCAATTCAACTACCCCCAAAAATTATGAGCCTATTTGACGCTGTTCTCGCCTCCTTAAACGACCCTTCCCGTGCCACCCAACAGAGTGATCTCGAACGCTTGTCCTCCGCCGTCGGCGGCGGCGGCGGCGCCTCTTCGACAGGTGCCGGTCAACTCGCCAGCCTGATCGGCGGATTTCTGAAGCCCATGCTTCAGGAGCAGCACGCCATCGGTGGCGCGCAGGGCGTTGACTCCTTCCTGCAAGACATCAAACAAAATTCAGGTTCGCCCGACCAGCTACGGCAGGTCTTGGGAGCCGATCGCGTGGATCAGATGGTCGGGCGCGCCGAACAAAAAACCGGCCTCGATGCGAACACTATTTTGCGCTTCCTGCCCATCGTGCTTCCAGCGGTTATCGGCCTGCTGCAGTCCGGACGCCGGGCCGCGGTACCTGCCGCGACCGGCGTTACGTCCGCAACGGGCGCACCGGCTGGCAGCCAAACAAACCCCATCCTTGCGCAATTTCTCGACTCCGACGGAGACGGCGATGTGGATATGGCCGACGTAGTCCGCCTTACCTCGAGGTTCTTGCAAAAGTAAGCCTCCTTCCGCGTAATCTCCGCAAGCCTCCGGAGGTTTTGGGGCGCCGAACTTGCGATGCCAAAGGCCGGATTTTTCGGTCACAAGCGGGAATCGATTCGCCTGGATAGCTCGCCCGTTTGATCACCTGTTTTGGCCAAGTCGCCATCGGTGCAGATTGTCCAGCTGTGTGTCTCAGCCGGATTCCATTGTCACTCGAGGAATCTTTTCTATTTTGCAGGGATGGCAAATGAGGCGCCTCCCCACGGACAAGGTTCGGAAGAACCTGCGCCCCTTGCGGAGCTGAACAACCGTCATCCCAGGGACATTGCCGAGGAGTTGCGCGAGCTTCCTTTGGCAGGCGTTCGGGATATTTTGAGCAAGCTCCCGGACGCTTTGGCCGCAGAAGTTATCTCCGAACTGCCTCGGGAGGTGCAAGTGCGGCTCTTCGAGTCCATGGAAGTCTCCCGCCTCTCCGGCATCGTCGCGAAAATGTTCAGCGACGATGTCGCGGACGTACTTGGCCATGTATCGAGCGCGCGGTTGCGCGAGATCATGAGCGAAATGCCCGCGGAAGAGGCCAGGCAGATCAGTGATCTCCTGAAGTATCCTGAGGATACCGCGGGCGGAATCATGCAGACCGAGGTGATTTCCGTCTCCGAGAACCTGACCATCGCCGAGGCCCTTGAGCTGCTCCGACGCGAAGAGGAGGATCTACCCAACGGGATCTTTTACATCTATGTGACCGACTCCGAACGGAGACTTCGAGGTGTCCTTCGCGTGCGGGATCTCCTCTTTCGGCCATCGAATCTCAAGATCCGGGATATTATGGTGCCCGAGGTTCGGGCTATTTCCGTGCATGCTGATCAGGAGGAAATCGCACGATTGTTCCGCTCCTACGGATTCAGCGCCATTCCGGTGATCGACGATTTTCAAAGACTGCGCGGGGTCGTGACGGTGGACGACGCTCTCGATATCGTTGAAGAGGAGGCTACCGAGGATATGCAGCGCATGGTCGGCCTATCCGGCGAAGAGACAGCGGAGACGCCCTGGACTCAATCGGTTCGCAATCGCCTGCCCTGGCTCTTCGTCAATCTCGTTACGGCATTCCTCGCGGGATGGGTCGTTTCGTTGTTTGAAACCACGATCGCGAAATACGCGGTCCTGGCCATCTTCCTGCCAATCATCGCCGGCCAGGGCGGAAATGCAGGCACTCAAACGCTGACGATCATTGTCCGCTCAATTGCGCTCGGAGAAATTCCGGAAACGCACCATCGTTCCATCCTGATGAAGGAAATTTTGGTTGGATTGCTTAATGGTCTCGCCATTGGTCTCGTCGTCGGGGGAGTTTCGTGGATATGGAGGAACGACTTTATCCTCGGCCTGATCACTTTCGCCGCGATGCTGTTAAACATGGTTGCCGCAGGTATAGCAGGCGTGTTGATTCCGTTCGGGCTGAAGGCGCTTCGCATCGACCCTGCTCTTGCTTCCGCAATCATGCTGACGACCGTCACCGATGTCGTCGGATTTTTTTTGTTCCTCGGCCTTGCGGCCCTCGTTGTCGGCTACTTTCCGAATGCGCTGTAGGGCCCTATTTGGGCCGCTCAGAAATCTGCGCCAGTTGCAAAAACATCCGCGAAAAGCTAAAGTAACTTGTGAAGTTCTTTGCTATAGTATTGCTGGTGGCTGCGGGCTTGGCGAGGGCGGAACAACCGATTTTCCTCTCGACGCCGACCGTGACATCCACGCAGGCGCAAGGACCTCTGAGAAGCACGGCCGACCTGAATCAGGCATCCATGAGCCAGATCATCAACCAGCTCAATCAGCGGCAGTTCCAACTCAACCTCGCCGCGGCGCAAGCTTCAGCCCAACGGCGTGTGTTCGTGCCCCAGGCGATCACCGTCAAACCTGCGAAGTAGAGCACGAAAAGGAGAGAAATCCGCTTCTCTGAGGCCGGAGATCTCTGGCAGCAAATATCGAACTGAACTCAAAGGATTTCTCAAGTCGTCCGCCAAAGAATCTGCGAAGAGTCTTTTCATGCAAGAAGCAGTTCGCATCGCCTTGGTAAGCGGGAGCTTGAATCCTGAGAGTCTGAGCCGCCAGATGGCCCAGCATGCCGCCAACTCCCTGAGCGACCTTGGGGCGCGAGTTGACTTTATCGATCTTAAGGACGTGAAGCTTCCCATGTGCGACGGCGACTCTGCCTATTCTGACCCGGAAGTGGAAAAAACACGCTCCCGAATCGAAGAGGCAGCAGGAATTCTGGTCGCTGCGCCCGTCTATAATTTCTACATGAACGCGGCTTTGAAAAACCTTGTAGAGCTGACAGGGAGCGCATGGGAGGGGAAGGCGGTTGGATTCCTGAACGCTGCGGGTGGCGACACCAGCTACATGGCGGTGATGAGCATGGCAAACAGCCTGATGCTCGACTTCCGATGCATCATCGTACCGCGCTTCGTTTACGCGACAGGGTCGGCATTTCGGAATGGCGCCGTTTCGGACCCAAAGGTCGCCGGGCGAATCGACGAACTCGCGAATGAGCTGGTTCGCTTCGCGAAAGCGTTTTCGAATCCGTAAGGCGAGGCTCGCTGGAGATTGCGCACAGAAAAAGCGTTCTCAAGTCGAATATGGCGAAGTCGTTCGAAGAAAAATTTGCATGACAAGCCGCCGAGGGTGTGTTATGCTGACTGCTCATGCTTATGCAAAGAAAAAGTGCGTTCTCTCGTCGTCTTCCGGATTTGGTGACTGAAGAGTTGGTTGCTGCTCTCTCGAGGAAAGGATCTTCGTTTGAGTTCAAACAACTGTTTGACGTCGTCCACGAACGCCTGCGCGCCCGCAATGCGGCAAGTGGCGGTGAGGAAATGCTCCGCCTTCGCGCTTACGAGAAGCTTCAGAATCTCGTGTCCCGCGGCATGGTCAAAAAGAGCGGCAAAAAATACCGCGGATTGGCCTCTCTCGCCAAGGCTCTGACGCCGCCCGCGGAGCTTGCCGCGGTCGGAAAGTAAGCCCCCCAAAACCGCGCTCAACGGGCGCACCTTCTTCGGCGGTCACGAACTGGCGCCTTTCGGCCCGGAGATATGCGCCGCCTTGAGATACAACGGTTGCGGGAAATTAGGTTCCCAGTGCGCCGCGAGACGAGCCAGCCTGGCTGCGCTCGGAGTGCGGACGATGACACCATGGAGAAATTCAATTTGTGAGGGCGCAACAATCGGCAGACCAGGAGTCTGTTGCACAGCGGCCACGAGCTGGCTTTTTTGGAGCAGGTTCGGCTCCTCGACGAACCCCCCGCTGCTCACGCGCGCAAGATAGTATTGCCCGCGGCGCGCGTCGCCGACCGCACAATAGCTGCCTTCGTCAAGTCCGAGCAGCGAAGAGATTCCAACCAGAGGAATTCCGCGCGCGGTGGAGATGCCCCACGCCACCGCAATGGCCGAGCGGATACCATTGTAGCTGCCGGGCCCAATGCCGACGATCACGCGCTTGATGTCAGCCGTCTCGCCGAGAATACTCTCGAGTGCGGAAAACAAGCCTCCTCCGCGACCGCGGGGGACATCGACGAAGATCTCCCGGATGACGCGCTGAGCGCTGACCAAAGCTACCGAGCCACGCGATGTTGAAGCATCGAGAGAAAGAATCACAACGTGCGCAGGCCGCGAATGCGACGGCCGCCCTTCGGCAAGATTTCGAAACTCAAGCGAATGGTTCCCGCAGGAAGCGCCTCCGGAAACTTGTCCCCCCACTCCACCAGAATTCCGCCTTCGGCAAGGCAATCATCGTATCCGGCGCCATACAGTTCCTCCACGCCCTTGAGCCGATAGAAATCGAAATGATGAAGCGAGAAGCGACCGCCCGCATATTCGTGAACCAGTGTGAAGCTGGGGCTCGAAGCTTCTTCTGCGCATCCGAGAGCCGCGGCAACGCCCTTGGCGAGCTGGGTCTTTCCCGCTCCAAGTGGTCCCTCCAGACTAACGACGATGCCCGGCTCCATCAAGGCGGAAACCTCTTCTCCGAGACAGACCGTTTCCCCAGGAGTTCGACAGACCACGCCATCTTGGGAGAACAGTTCGTCCAGAAGCGGTTTTCGGTTTGCCATGAAAAGGTGAATCTAGTTCGCTCCCAGTCATGAGCTCAACCTCCCTTTGAGACCGCTTTCAAAAATATTACTGTATATGAAACGCGTCCTTGCATCTCTTGCCCTTGGCGCAGCGCTGCTGGCCGGCTGCGACAATCCGCAGAAAACCGTTGATTCGCTCCGCAGGGAACTCATGGAATTCAAGGCGGCTCCTGACGAGAGGAAGCAGGCGAAAATCGATGCGAGTTTCGCAAAATTGGAAAGCCAGATCACCGCCCTCCAGGAAAAGGGCGATGAGAGAACCGACGAACTGAAGCGGCAGATGGCTTCGCTGCGCGGCGACTATCAGGCCGCAAAAATGGCGAAAGCTCTGCAGGATGCCAAGAGCGCAATTCAGGGTTTCGGGGAAGCTTTGAAGGATACTGCAAGGAGCGTTGAAGACGCCTTCAAGAATTCCCAAACAAATAGCGACTAGCGGTCAACATTGTTCAATTGGCGGCGATCCGCATCTCCACCGAAAACCAATGCTTGCAAGTCTCCCACGCTGACCTCCTCGAGACTCTCGACCGCTCGGTCGGCGTGGCGCAAAAGGTCCAGCGAATTGGTCGTCGCCACGGCTACAACTTTCATTCCCGCGCGCTGGGCCGCTTCAATGCCGAACAGTGCGTCTTCAAACACGACACAACTTTTCGGCGGCACGCCCAGAAGTGAAGCGGCCTTCAAAAAGACATCTGGCGCAGGCTTGCCGTTGACAACATCGTCCGCGCAAACGACTGCATCGAAAAATTCATTCAGCCGGGTTGTCGCGAAAATGGAGTCAAGGTTAGCACGTGAAGTGGAGGAGGCGACCGCTCGAGGAACTCCGGAAGCTTTCAACGCGGCGAGCAACTCCCTTGCTCCCGGCAGGATTTTCATTCCGCCTTGCCTCACCAGTTCGCGATACAGCTCCTCCTTCCGGTCTCCAAGCCGCTCAATTTCTTCAGGATCTTGACTCCAACGGAGAAGTTCCGGAATGATCAACTGGTTCTTTTTCCCGAAGCCCTTCTTGAAATGGCCGTCGGGAAGCGGCTTGCTTATTTCGGCAGCCAGGAGTTCCCAGGATTTCTCATGCTGCGTGGAAGAGTCGATCACTACTCCATCCCAGTCAAAAATTGCTGCGAATGTGCTCATGATCGGAGGATCCTCTCAATAGCCCCCTCATCGGGCGCGGGTCCCACCATCGCAGCCGTCGCGCAGCGCGGGTCCAAAAAATCCTTCGCTACGGCCTGCACCTCCTCGCAGTTCACAGCACGTATCCGGGAATGGACTTCCTCAGGATCGATGATCTTCCCGTAGACCAGCACCGACCCCCAAGACGCATGTTTTGAGTCGAGGTGCGTTCGAGGGACATTCGGCTCGTTCCCACGACATACTCCTTCGCGCGCTTGAGCTCCGCGGGACGAACGGGCCGTTTCTTCAAGTCCTCGAACGTGGACAGAATCAAACGCAGAGACTTCTCAACGTTGCGCTGCTCCAACCCCAACGAGATGTTGAGCATCCCTGTATCATTGAAACTCGAAGGGTGCGCGCTCACCGAGTAACAGAGCCCCCGCTTTTCGCGCAATTCCTGAAAAAGCCGTGAACTGGCATTACCCCCGAGAATCACGTTCAAAATCTGCAGAGCGTATCGCCGGGGATCGTGGTGACTTGGACCCGGAATGCCCAAAGCAAGCTGAGTTTGCTGGACCTCACGTCTTTCGGAGGCGACGTGCGGCCGCCGGCAAAGGCCGGGCGCCTTGACACAGCGGATGGGCCTTCGGGACGGAATTTTATCAAGGAGCTTGGAAGCGTGCTCGATAACCTCTTCGTGGCGTATCTTCCCGGCCGCGGAGACCACTGTGCTCCCGGCATGATAATGGGTCGCCCGATAGGAGAGAAAGTCGTCGCGCTGCATGCTCTCAACGGTATTGGGAGTGCCCGTCAGCGGACGACCCAGCGGATGATCGGGCCAAAAGTGTCCATTGAGTATCTCCTGAACGTGAGACGAAGGCTCGTCGTGATACATCAGAATCTCCTCGCAGATGACCCCGCGCTCGCGCTCGATATCGTGCAACGCAAATCTTGGATTCATATACAGGTCGCAGAGCACATCGCACAGGCGCGGAAAGAACTCCGTGGCAGCGGCGGCATAATAGCATGTTCGCTCTTCCGCCGTGTACGCGTTCATGTCGCCGCCCACGCCTTCCACCTCCTCCATAATGCGGCGGGCGGAGCGTCGAGAGGTGCCCTTGAAAAGCATGTGTTCGATGAAATGGGAAATTCCATTAAGATCCGCCGGCTCATGGCGCCCCCCGACGCCCGCCCAGATGCCAATCGCGGACGTCTCGGCATGAGGCACCTCGCAAGTGGCAATGCGCAGACCGCTCGGAAGTGTCGTCAGTTGGGCATTCATGGAATCGAAGAATACACCGCATTGAATGATCCGCACCTAAACGACACCGCTACCGGTTCAAATCTTTCCTGCGCCCTTCGAGAATCATTTCCGCCAGTTCAAGATCGCGCGGATACGTGACCTTGATGTTCCAATCCAGATTCTCCACCACTCTCGCCTTGCCGCCAGAGCGGATGAGAAGGGAAATCTCGTCCGTGATGGTCCCTCCCGCCTCGCGTACGTCCTGGAGCAGCGACTCCAGGACGCCAAGCTCCAGAATCTGCGGAGTCTGCATCCGCCAAAGATTTTTTCGCGAAACAGTTTCGACGGTAAGCAATTGATTGTTGACCCGATGAAGGGTGTCCGTGACGGGTTCGGCGCTCACGGACGCCCCGTACTCTCGCGCCGCGAGATAACAAGAAGAAACGGCCTCTGGCGTAACCAATGGCCGCGCGCCATCGTGAACGGCAACAAAAATTGGCCGGCGCCCCGCAAATGCCGCGGTACCCGCCAAAACGGACTGCACACGTTCTTTGCCGCCGGGGACGATCTGGCGAACTTTCGGGAATTCGGCGGCAAGGGCTCGAAACTCCTCAATTCGGTCCACGGCGCAGACAAGAATAATATGATCAACGTCCGGACAGTCGTTGAATGCCGCCAGGCTGTGTGCGATGAGCGGACGTCCGCCAAGTGGCGCGGAGAGCTTGTCGAAACCCATGCGCCGGCTCAATCCCGCCGCAACGACGATGGCCGCAAGATCTGGAGATGTGCTATTCAAGAGAGAAGGTCTTTCACTGCCACGCTGAGGGTCTTTCCATCGACCCGCCCGGCCGCCTTGGCGGTGGCGATTTTCATCACCGCTCCCATCTGCTGTTTCGAAGTTGCTCCCGCTTCTGTGATAGCTTCCTTGACCAACGCGGTGACTTCATCCGGTGACAAGTTTTTGGGCAGATACGCGGAGAGGACTGCAATCTCGGCGCTTTCGCTGGCTGCAAGCTCCATGCGCCCTCCCTTCTCAAATCCCTCAACAGAGTCCTGCCTTTGCTTGATCTGTTTTCGAATCACCGCAGCGGCTTCGGCATCGTCAAGAACGCCGCCGGCGCCTCCTTTTTCGATCGCGGCGTTTCTCATGGCTGTTTTGAGCATTCGCAACGCATTGAGGCGCACCGTCTCCCTGGCCCGCATGGCGTCTTTAATATCATTGTCGACTTGGGATTGGAGAGTCATCAAGAAAATCAATAGACAGGATTCACAGGATTTACAGGATTAAGAAATGTCTGTCCGCACCCGCTTTGCCCCATCGCCCACCGGCTACCTCCACGTCGGCGGCGCGCGTACAGCTCTCTTCAATTGGCTCTTCGCGCGCAAGAACGGCGGAAAATTCGTTCTTCGCATCGAGGACACCGACGAGAAGCGAAATACCGCCGAGGCCATGCAAGCGATTTACGAGGGACTGAACTGGCTTGATCTCGACTGGGATGAAGGCCCTGACAAGGGAGGAGGCTTCGGCCCCTATCTGCAAAGCCAAAGAAAGCAAGTCTATGAAAAGCATCTCGCGCGACTGGAGGCAAGCGGTCACACCTATGTGGACGAAGGGGCGATTCGCTTCCGCTCTCCGCGCAAAACCGTAGTGGTGGAAGATATTGTTTGCGGGCGCATCGAGTTCGATATGTCGAATCCGGGCACGCACCCTGACATGACTATCCGGCGTCCGGACGGCTCGTGGATCTTTCATTTCGTCAACGTCGTTGATGATCTGGAGATGCAGATAACGCACGTCATCCGCGGCGAAGATCACCTCTCCAACACGCCGAAACACATCGAACTCTACCGCGCCCTTGGCGCCGAACCGCCATCATTCGCTCACATTCCCCTCATCTTGAATCACGAGGGCAGAAAGCTCAGCAAGCGGGATGGCGGATCGAGCGTGGCCCACTTCATTGAAAACGGTTACACGCCGGAAGCTGTGCTCAACTACCTTTGTCTGCTCGGCTGGTCCCCAAAAGACAACCGGGAGATGTTGCCGCTCGAAGAAATTCGCGATCTCTTCGAATTGGAGTCCATCAACCGGCGCAACGCCATTTTCGACCTCGACAAATGTTTTTGGCTCAATGGCCAATATATTCTCCAGATGAGCCTCGAACGATTCTGCGAGCTTTCCATCCCGTTCGTGGAAAAAGCGGGGATCATGTACGGATCGCGCGAGGCGCTGCTCCGTGCATTAGCCATCGTAAAAGGCAAGGTCAAACACCTTAGCGACGTGCCGGCGTGGATTGGCTTTCTCTTCACCGAAGTTTATCCGTTCGAAGAGGCCGCTCTCGAAAAGACATTGAGAAAACCCGGCGCTTTGGAACGCTTGAAATCTCTTGGCGAAGCCCTCACCGGTCTCGCCGATTGGTCCCATGTCGCTATCGAGTCGAGGTTGAAAGAAACCGCAAACGCGCTCGGCGTCAAAGCCGGAGACCTCATACACCCGGCGCGCGTCGCCGTAAGCGGCAAATCCGTCGGCCCCGGGCTTTACGAAATGCTCGAAATTCTTGGCAAGGAACGCGTCCTGGCGCGCTTCGCAAGAGCTGCAGCCCTCGTCCAGAGCAAATGCAACTGATACAAACGCACATGGCGCAGCCTGTGGGAGGCGCACTCGCTGCTGTCTTTGGCCGCGCCGGCAAAGGCCCCGGCACGGCCGGGTTGTGAGCGCTCCTCATTTCTCTCATCGCGATGAATGACACCATTTACGAAGCAAACCAACTCATCACGAAAGGAGATATCTTCCGTTCGCTGGTCCCGCCGGCACGTCTTTCCGTTTTCGGCGATCCGGTCGCTCACTCAAAATCCCCCGGCTTTCAGAATGCTGCTCTCCGCTCCTGCGCAATCGAAGCGCAATATGTCAGAATTCATACGCGCTCCGACGAACTCTCCGCAGCCTTGCGCGCCCTGCCGCCAGCGGGATTCGTTGGAACGAACGTAACCATTCCGCACAAGGCCGGGGCCCTCGCAACCGTGGATGAGGCCGATGACTACGCCCGCAAGTCGGGCGCTGCAAATACCGTCGTTGTGGACGGCGAGAAGTTGATTGGTTTCAACACAGACGGCCCTGGCTTTTTGCGAGCCCTTCGCGAAGAATTCTACGCGGACCTCCGGGATCTGCGCGTGATGCTGCTCGGCGCGGGAGGCGGCGCAGGACGCGCCATCGCCGTGCAATGCGCCCTCGAAAGCTGCGAACGGCTCGTTCTTGTGAACCGCACGTTCGAAAAAGCAAGTTCCTTGGCGCAGGAGCTTTCGCCTTATTTTCGAAGTGACCGGCTGGTCGGCCCAGCCGAACGCCTCGAGGCCATTCCGCACCAAGAGCGCGCCCTTCGAGAACAACTGGCCAAGACCGATCTCGTCATCAATGCCACGTCCATCGGAATGAGACGCACCGATCCAGCTCTGATTCCCGCAGGATTGCTCACCCCGAATCTGATGGTTTACGACACCGTCTATGCAACCGGAAAAACCCGCTTGATCGAGGACGCGGAGGCCGCAGGCGCCCGCGCTGCCAATGGCCTTTCAATGCTCCTGCATCAAGGGGCATTGTCCTTCGAAATTTGGTTCGGCCGGGCTGCTCCGCTGGAGGTCATGCGCGCGGCATTGAAGGCTGCGAGCTGAGGATCCCGCGTGCGTGGGCCGCATCGCGAGCGATCTGCGTCCGCAATTCCTCGATGGAGGGAAACTTCTGCTCAGGGCGTAAGAAACGCTCGAATTTCACTTCGAGGTCCTGGCCGTAGCAATCGCCGGAGAAATCAAAGATATGGACTTCGAGGACCCGATCGGCGGCACTTCCCACGGTGGGCCGCACACCGACATTGGCCACCCCTTCGAGCCATCGGGAGCCCATCAATATCCGCACAGCATAGACGCCATTTGGTGGGAACTGTTCATTGTGTGCGGACAGATTTGCTGTGGGAAAGCCGATTCCCCGGCCCCGCCCAGCTCCAGGTCCTACGGTGCCGAGTATCGTATAGTCCCTGCCCAAAAAGCGCCGAGCCGTTTCAAAATCGCCCGTCTCGACCGTCTTCCGGATTCGCGTGCTGCTAACCAACTCGCCATCGACCTCCACCGGTTCGATCTCCACCGTTTCATAGCCGAACCTATTGCCGAGGGCAGCGAGCAGCGCGACGTTCCCGGAACGTCCCTTTCCAAAAGCCCAATTGTGCCCGACACAAACCATGCGCAGCGAACCCGCAGAGCGCACGAGCGCTTCGATGAAAACTTCCGGTGGCTGAGCGGCAAACGCCGCATCAAACAGGGTCTGCAAGAGATACCGGCATCCCAGCTCTTCGATAAGGCGCAATTTGTGCGGGGTCGATGTGAGAAGATGCGGGGCCGAATGAGGCCGCAAGACGCGCGCCGGGTGGGGATGAAAAGTCAATACCACCGCCGAGCCTCGCGATCGGGCCGCTTCGTCCATCGCTCGATGGATCAATGCCTGATGGCCAAGGTGCACTCCGTCAAATACCCCGATCGCCACGCAGAGCGGCCCGGCAATTTCTGAGAGTTCCGAAAGGGAATGAAAGACTTTCATCGAGCCGCCTATGTCATGAAGAAGAGCCGATTTCATTTCAAATTTCCGGCGGCTGTTAAATTAGGCTCCGCGAAAGCGGGAGACCGTCGGCAGGCTCAAAATGCGGTGAAGGAGATGTTCACGGGAAAGCGTCTTAAGTTCTTCAACACTCACCGCCTTCTCGACACTGAAGCGCCCGGACTTCGTGCGCCGCAGCGTCTTTAGGTGCGCGCCGCAGCCGAGTTCCCTGCCAATGTCATTCGCATACGTGCGCACATAGAATCCCTTGCTGCACACAACCATAAAATCGATCTCGGGAAGACGAATCGCTTTGATTTCGTGCGCGTAGACGCGCACGAAACGTGGCTCGCGCTCGACCTGCTTGCCCTGACGCGCAAGCTTGTAGAGAGGAACGCCATCTTTCTTGATCGCGCTGACCATCGGCGGCATCTGGTAAAAATCGCCTTTGAATTTGCCGAATGCTTCCTCGATCTGTTGCTGCGATAACTCGGGCACGCTGTGCCGCTCGATCACTTCGCCATCGGCATCCTGGCTGTCGGTAACCTCGCCCAGCCGCAAGGTGCCTACGTATTCCTTGTCTTCGCTCATCAGCAAGTCCTGGATCTTTGTGCCTCGACCTATCGTGATCAGCAACAGACCGGTGGCCAGGGGATCTAGCGTCCCGCAGTGACCGACTTTCTTCGTGCCGAGCGCGCGACGCGCAATCGCCACGACGTCATGCGAGGTCATGCGCGGCGCCTTGTCCACGAGCAGCACGCCGTCAGTTTCTGTTACGGATCTCATGACAGACAGCCTCTAGAAACTTCGATTCCACTTCCGCAAGCGTCCCGCGAACGCGCGCTCCGGCGGCCAGCGGGTGTCCGCCGCCCCCAAAGAGTTTGCAGATTTCACAAACATCCACTCGGAGGTCTTTGGAGCGTGCGCTGACGCGCACTCTCCCGTCCGGTAACTCTTCGAAGAAGACCGCCGCGACCACGCCCTCCACTGAGCGCAAATGGTCGATCACGCCCTCGTTGTCCTCGGGCAAAACTCCCAACTGATCGACCGCCGCAAGCGAGAGCGAAAAGCTTGCCAGATGTCCGTCGCAGGAAAAGCGGGCCTCGTTCAATGCGTGGCGAAGCAAATCGAGCCGGCGTCGCGGCTGGCTGTCGTACATCTTTCGCGAGAGGGTCGCGACGTCCACTCCCGCGGAGACAAGAGCGGATGCCGCTTCGAAGGTGCGCGAGTCCGTTCCAGCATATTGAAACGAGCCCGTGTCGGTCGAAATGGCCGCGAACAGGTTCGTTGCCATCTCAAGGGAGATCGCTACGTTCCTTTCCTTGAAAAACTCGTAGATGATCTGCCCTGTCGCGGGCGCGCTGGGGTCGACATAATTCAAATCGCCGTACCATTCGTTGCTAACATGGTGGTCAATGTTGACGATTGTCCGCACAGAAGCCACACCGTCGAGCACAGTACCGAGGCGGCTCTTGACCGAGTTGTCCAATGCAACGATCACGTCGAACGCCCGCGGAACGGAATCCGGCGCACCAATCAGCTCGTGGCATGGCAGATAACGGTATTTCTCCGTAACCCCATGTTCGTTCCAGGCGATAACGGTCTTGCGCAGTGAACGGAGCCACAATGCGAAAGCTACGGTCGAACCCAGCGCGTCGCCGTCAGGCCGCACATGGCTTGCCACAAGGATGTTCTCCGCGCTTTCGATGCACGCGGCGATCTCGGAAAAGGACGCGTTCATTTCGCCTCGTCCAAACCCAGATCGTCCAGAATATTTATTACGCGGGATCCGCGCTCGATCGAATCATCCAGCTTGAAGTTCAGATGGGGAGTATGCTTGAGCACTACGCGCTTCGAGACCTGCGCCTGAAGCATGCCTCGATTCTGCTCCAGCACGGTTAGGACGTTCTGCCTCTGCGCGTCGTTTCCAAGCGCGCTCACATACACGTGCGCCTGCTTGAGATCAGGCGTGATTTCGACACCGCTGATAGTAACCAGAGGGGTCGAGAAGGTCAGTTCTCGCAGGATGGTCCGCCCCAGCTCACGCTTGAGAACTTCACACACCCGTTCGATTCGGTGTTTCATGGCAAATTGGGAGTCGAAAACCCTACCGTTTTCCGGCGGTTGGTCTAGCCAATTTCGCCGGTCCCGATCGCTCGAACAAGGGCATGTTCGCAAAAAATCGACGAATACGGCGCTGAGGAGATTCAACCCCCCAAGCAGGCAATTCGCGCAATTTTGCTTTGGCAATTCCCGCGTGACACGGATACTACCCGGCTCGGCATGAGTAAGTCCATCGGCATAGGCCTTGCAGGCTTTGGCACCGTCGGCGCCGGGGTTTACAAAAACCTCGTCGCCAACGGCGACCTCCTCGCGCAACGGCTCGGCGCCCGCTTTGAAGTCCGGCGTATCGCGGTACGCGACCTTGGAAAGGCACGTGACGTCGCCGCGCCCATCGAACTCTTCACAGCGAATGCCGACGATTTGGTTGCAGACTCAACTATTCGCATCGTAGTCGAATTGATGGGAGGGATTGAAGCTCCTCTCGCGTTTGTAAAGAAGGCCATCAAAGCGGGAAAGACCGTCGTCACGGGCAACAAAGCCTTGCTTGCCGAGCATGGGCAGGAGATTTTTCATCTCGCTCGCGAGCACCGCGTGCCGGTCTTTTACGAAGCCGCAGTGGCGGGGGGTATTCCGATCATCAAGGTGGTTCGCGAATCATTTATCGGCAATCGGTTCGAGAGCATTCACGGCATTTTGAATGGCACGAGCAACTACATCCTCACCAGAATGACCGACACGGGAATGGATTTCGCTCCGGCGCTTGCCGAAGCCCAGCAGCTGGGCTACGCGGAAGCCGACCCGACATTTGATATTAATGGATGGGATGCCGCCCACAAGGCGATCATTTTAGCCTCCTTGGCCTACGGCTTTTGGCTCGATCCCATGCGGATCTTCGTCGCGGGCATCGAGCAGCTGACAGCCTCGGATATTCGCTTCGCGGATGAGTTAGGTTACAGAATCAAGCTGCTGGCCACCATTAGAGCGGGTGAGGGCAATGCTATTGAAGTGCGCGTCTGCCCCACGCTGATCCCAAAGAGCCACGTCCTCGCCTCTGTCAATGGCGTCTTCAATGCGATAGCAGTACGCGGAGACATCGTTGGCGAGACCCTTTTTTATGGGCGCGGCGCGGGCCAGGATCCCACATCGAGTTCAGTGCTTGCCGACCTTGCCGAAGCCTCTGTTGGCCTCGAAAGCTCAAGATTTTGTTATGGCTTCACGTCCCACGATCTTTACGGCAAATGCCAACCCGTCGAGTGGACGATTTCCAAGTACTATCTTCGCCTGTCTGTCGATGACCGGCCCGGAGTGCTGGCGCAGATTGCGGGCGCCCTCGGCGAATTGGGAATAGGCATTCTTTCCGTCATCCAGCCGGAAAGTCATTCCGAGGGATCCGCCACGCTTGTCCTAATGATCCATGACGCCCCTTTCGGAGCGATGCGGACTGCCGCGGAAAGGATCGCATCGCTCGCTTGTGTGAAGGACACGCCAGCGCTTCTTCACGTGGAATCTTTTACTTAGGATCAAATGCCCGGACCGCTTCACGATCGCGGCGTCATTAGCCGATTCCGTCAATACCTTCCGATCACGGACGCGACGCCCGTCGTATCGCTCAATGAGGGTTCCACGCCGCTGATCCATTCGCCGCGCCTCAGCGAGCGCGCGGAGGCCGAGGTATTCGTCAAATACGAAGGGCTAAACCCGACGGGCTCCTTCAAAGATCGCGGAATGACAGTCGCCCTTTCGAAAGCGCTTGAGCGAGGGGCGCGCACGGTCATCTGCGCTTCCACCGGCAACACCTCGGCCGCCGCGGCCGCCTATGCGGCTCGTGCCGGCATTTTGTGCGCGGTCCTTCTGCCGGCGGGCAGGATCGCGAGCGGAAAACTCGTCCAGGCCTACCTCTATGGCGCAAAGGTGATCGCCGTGCGGGGAAATTTCGACGACGCTTTGCGCCTTGTTCGGGAACTCGGTGGACTCGACGGAATCGCCATCGTCAATTCGATCAACCCTGACCGCATCGAGGGACAGAAGACGGCTGCGTTCGAGATCATCGAAGAGCTTGGAAACGCCCCAGACCTCCACATCCTCCCTGTGGGAAACGCCGGCAACGTGACCGCCTACTGGAAGGGTTACCGTGAATTTCACGAGCTTGGGCGTGCCACGGTGCTTCCGCGAATGATGGGCTTCCAGGCCGCCGGTTCGGCGCCCATATTCCATAACCGTATCATCGAATCCCCCAACACGGTCGCCACCGCAATTCGCATCGGCAACCCCGCGAGTTGGGCAGGCGCAAACTCCGCAGTCGCGGAAAGCCACGGCGCAATTGGCGTGGTCACCGACGAGGACATCCTGTCTGCCCAGGGATGGCTTGCCAAGAGTGAGGGAATCTTTGTGGAGCCCGCGAGCGCGGCCTCCGTGGCCGGACTTTTCCAGCTTGGGAAGACGGGTGCGCGCCGGATAGTCCTCACCGTAACCGGCCACGGCCTCAAGGATCCCGATACGGCGATGACGACCGGCGACTATTACCCGCTCGAAGCCGAGGCGGATCTCACTGCGATTCACCGCCTCCTCGAGAACGCCTAATAGAATCGACACCAACCACCCGATCCGCGACTCATATGCCCCTTGTCGTTCAAAAATATGGAGGAACCTCGGTTGGCACTACCGAGCGCATCCAAAATGTCGCCCGCCGCGTGCTCGAAACCCAGCAAGCAGGCAATGCGGTCGTCGTTGTCGTCTCCGCTATGTCCGGCGTCACCGACAACCTCACCAAACTCGCCAAGCAGCTGGCGCCTTCTCCAACCGAGCGCGAACTGGACGTCCTCCTCGCCACCGGCGAGCAGACCACCATCGCCCTCACCGCGATGACCCTCAACGCCATAGGCGGAAAGGCAGTTTCCCTTACGGGCGCCCAAGCCGGCATCCTCACCGACGGCCTCCATACTAAGGCTAAGATCGCTAACATCTCGCCGCGTCAGATCCGCAGATACCTGGCCGACGGATTCATCTGCATCGTCGCTGGTTTTCAAGGCCAGACTTTGCAGGGACAAATCACCACGCTCGGGCGCGGCGGCAGCGACCTAACCGCCATCGCGATCGCCGCCGCTCTTAAGGCCGACAATTGCGAAATCTACACCGACGTTGATGGCGTCTATTCCTGCGATCCGCGCATCGTTCCTGCAGCCAGAAAAATTGACGTGATTACCTACGACGAGCTTCTGGAAATGGCGGCTTCCGGTTCGAAGGTCATGCAGTCGCGCTCCGTCGAGTTCGCCAAGAAGTTCAGAGTTCCCTTTGAAGTTCGCAGCAGCTTTAACGCAAACAGAGGAACCACCGTGAAAGAAGAAACGCCCGGATTGGAAAACGTCGTCGTGCGCGGCGTCTCGATCGAACGCAACCAAGCCAAGGTCACCATCACCAACGTGCCCGACCGCCCGGGAGCCGCTTCCCGTATTTTTACAGCGCTGGCCGAAGCCAGCGTCATTGTCGACGTCATCGTGCAAAATGTCTCCGTCAGCGGCACGACCGACATCTCCTTCACCATGAACCGGGACGAACTCGACAAGATGGGTCACCTTCTCGACCAAATCATCAAGGAGATCGGAGCGGGTGAGATCGTTAAGCGTGACGGCATTGCGAAGCTCAGCGTCGTTGGCATCGGCATGCGCTCGCACTCCGGTGTCGCAGCTCGCCTTTTCGAGGCGCTCGGCAAAGGTGGCGTCAATATCCAGATGATCTCGACTTCCGAAATCAAAATCGCCGTCATCATTGACGAAGCCCGGATCGTCGAGGCCGCCAATCTGGCCCACGAAGCCTTTGGGCTCGCTGGGAGCGGCTAGGATTAGCGGTTGATAGTTGAGAGATGATAGTTGATGGAAATCCAATCCATCAGAATTTGCGGCAATTGAGAGTTGAGGGTTGAATCCGCCTAGGCGAGATGAGAGTTGAGAGTTGAACGAAATGCGTGCTAGCATTTCGTTGTTCGGATGGGTGGCAGAGTGGTCGAATGCGCACGCTTGGAAAGCGTGTGTGCCCTAACCGGCACCCAGGGTTCGAATCCCTGCCCATCCGCTCGTTACGCCAGTCAACGGCATCGACTCGGGAAACCCGCGGCACGACAGTGCTCTACGGCAGGGATTGAGAACCGCGGTTCGACTGCCGCGCGCGTAGCGCGAGAACCTTTGGGCGAAGCCATTCTGCAGAGCGTGTTGAGCGCGAGCTCAACAGGATAATCCCTGCCCATCCGCCACATAATGCAATCTATTAGACATCAATTATTTGCTGATGAATTCGAAATCGCACGTCCAGATTTTCTCGAAGCACTCGACGAGGAGGATCCGATTTGATTTTTTACGGTAAAGAGAATGCCTATACGATCCGGACTACCGAGGAACACTGCGCTCTCCTCTCCCTCTCGACAGCCATTCCGAGCAGCCTGTTGAAGTGTTCTGCGGAAAAAGTGAATGGCGCGAGGACTGGGACCAGCTTGCTCAGCTTTTTACAGCACCAGGGAATCGTGTTTGTAACCGAGAGAATCTGCGGGACTTGGGTCGGAGCGCCGAACTTTAGGAAAGGAAAAAAGTTGGCGGCCCGGGATTATGAAAATACCTCATCCATTTGTGATGCGCTCAGAATCATAACCCTGGCCGCATGTTCATCAAAGCCTGGAACGCCTATTGCAAAGGCGAGCGCATCGAACGCTTCATCGTCAAAGACGACGAGAAACTCAATCACCTCGAAGCCCCCGTGGATTCCTACAAGACTCGCTACAGCATTCACCTACGATTGAACCCGCATGACAACTGAACAGCAGCGGTTGGCGCCAAGGTTCGCATAGATACTTTCGGCGCTGGCAATCAAGAGGACGAGCTTTTCTTTTCCGCTTGCGGCAAAGCGGTCGTAAATCGCCTGCTTGACTGTGCCAGAACATTGCCCTCGCGCGATCGTCAAGGGGAGCGCGTATTTGTCGACGATCGGCGCGAAGATGTTCCGCACGGTGAGCTTCTCGGCGAGCACTTCGATATGGGCATGCTGCGATTGAATGAGGCGGCGCTGATAGCCCTCGAGAAAGATGCGCTTCTCGTACGTGACGAACGAGTCGGCATTCTGCCAGCCCCGCGCCGCAGTGACAGGGCGCGTAGGATCTTCGATGGCTTCCCAGCTCACGAGGTCGTTGATTCGCGCTCTGAGCAGCAAGTCGCCGAGCGCGTGATAGCTCGCATAGTCGTTTTTGTATAGCTCGCCAGTGCGTGTGTTGCGCACGATTTCGTAGCTCAGAAGCCGGTAGTGGACTGTGCGCAAGCTCAGTGGCCAATACTCTTCATGCTGTTCGATGATGTCGCTCACAGCCTTAAGAAACGGAGCGCTCAAAGCAGAGATCTTGCTGCGCGGTTTGATATATGATGGGAGTTCGAGGGGTTCCATTTGTTTGTTCCGTCTCAGTATTGATCGAGGCGGCGGCGGAGCGCTTTCGCCAGGCGAGGTAGCTGGCGAAGTGAATGCACTAGCGGAGAAGAGGCGTGTTCTTGCAAAGTAAGTTGTACAGAGGTATTGTCCAACTATTATGAAGACGACAACGTACAGCGAAGCCCGCGAACATCTCGCCAGCCTGCTCGAGGAAGTCATCTCGACCCGTGAGGCGGCACTGATCACCCGCCGCGGCTACGAGCCCGTGGCCGTGATCCCAGCCGACGAACTGGCCGGATTGCTGGAGACCGCGCACTTGCTCCGCTCGCCGAAGAACGCCAGACGGCTCCTGGAAGCCCTTCTGCGCTCCTACCAAGGCGGGAGCAAGGAAACGACTCTTGATGAAATCCGCTTACTCGTTAATCGTTGACCCCAACTTCCTTGAAGACCTCCAGTTCTGGGTCAAGACGCAGCCGCGAGTCGCATCCAAGATCTTGGACCTCGTCGAGAGTATCTCGCGCGACCCTTGCACTGGTCCCGGCAAGCCCGAGAGGCTGAAAGGCATTGACGCATGGTCGCGCAGGATCACGCTAGAACACCGGCTGGTCTATCGTATCGACATGAGTAACGTCTACTTGCTGCAATGCAGATATCATTACTGAGCGCGCATCATGGCGCGTTCTGGGCCCGATGGCTTCATAGCCGCGCGGCTGCCAAAATCGGTCCTAAACGGTCCTGGCGCGCAGTGGAACGCTCTTTTAGATCTCGGGAAGCGTATCCGTAGCGCGAGCGAGCGATTCCCTTCCGACATGCGTATAATGGTGGCTCATCGCCGTGCTTTCATGGCCAACGAGAGCCATGACCACCGCATCGGGAACGCCACGGAGCCAACAGTGCAGCAGCCCTCGCATGCGACCGGCGCGGGCATTATTACGCAACAACCGCGAGGTCCTTTGCCATGTCATTACGCGACGCAACCAAGGGCAAAGATCTTCACCGATGCTCAGGTGCGGGTGCGGCAGTTTGTGTGTCACGCCGCCGCAGATGGACAAAGCTGTCAGTGATCTCGTCGGCGGAGATTCTCAAAGTGCG
>CAWJZG010000017.1:0-43302 GCA_963847295.1 uncultured Verrucomicrobiae bacterium | reverse complement strand
AGGTTGCTGGCCTGTAATGTTCGGCGGCCCGCCGAACACAATCTGCGCGCGGCGCAGCCGGCCGCGGATGTAGGCTCGCTTCCCCGAGTGTTTTCGGTGAGCCACCGGAAATCGCAGGCCAGCGCCTGTGCTCCCCTACCCGCGCGAGTGCATCCGCTATCCGAGCGCGAGGAAGCCGTTCAGCGCACCGGCTTCGACAGCTCGGCCGCCTTCTTGGTGGCGGCCGCGGCTTCGGTTGGGCGCTTGAGCGTGGTGAGCACCTTCGCGCGCGCCTGCCAGACGGCAACATTCTCCGGAGCCAGCTTCGTCGCGGAAAGCGTTTCGCCATCGGCCCGGGCGAGCGCGTGAGGATCGGGTGAGTCCGTAAGCATCTTCACGCCGAGCAGCGCGCGAGCCAGTGGCTCGGCCGGCGAGGCGGCCAGCGCCTCCTCCAATTCTTCAATCGTGTTCCCCTTTACGCAGCGCTCGACGTAATCGGCCACTTTCACCTGCGAATACGGCGAGACCGTGCGAGCGCGTGGCTCGGCGAGAAACCACCGCGCGACCTGCGCCCAGCGATCATCCGCGGGCTGCTTCGCCAGTTGCTCCCGGACGGCGGCCAGACGTTTCGCGCGCTCGGGCAATACTTCGAGCGTCCCCGCGGCAGTCAGCGCGCAACCGCTCACGGCTTCCGCCAGGTCCGCCAGCCACGCCGGCCCCTTGCCGGGCGGCGCGATGTCCCAGACGCGGACCGACTCCCCCTCCTCGGCGAGCAGGCAGCCATCCGGGCTAAGTGCGCCGCGCGCCGCCCGAATTCGTCGATGCGCGCATCGGCCAGCAAGCGGCCGGTCGCCGCATCCACAATCGCCGTAGAGCCCCACGTGCCTTCCGCGCCGCCGAGACCGGAGGCGAGCACTCGCCGGCTATCGAAGCTGAATTCCACGCGCTGATAAAAAACCAGGCACAGTAGGCCGCAAAAAGTCCAGTCACTAACGCCCGGTGTGACGGCTCATCGTTTCATTTTCTGGTCGTCGAAATTCAAATAGGTGTAGGTAGAGAGACTCTTTTCATAGTCATCGAGCAATCGCATCGCTTCACTTGGCTTGAGCCGATCGCTCTTGATCGCGGCGTCCACCTGTGCTTTTACCCGGCGAGCAATTTCTTTGGTGTCCCACTGCGTCAACGAGAGGA
Source organism: uncultured Verrucomicrobiae bacterium (assembly GCA_963847295.1). Lineage (GTDB taxonomy): Bacteria > Verrucomicrobiota > Verrucomicrobiia > Chthoniobacterales > Terrimicrobiaceae > DASTFP01. The sequence continues at coordinate 42,132 of CAWJZG010000017.1, read as the reverse complement.
CTTGGCCGATTGTGCTGCCAGGAAGGACCTCTTCGACGTAATAGCCGCAATCCTCGTCCTCATCCAGATAGATATGCATTTCGTTCACGCGGCCGAACAGGTTGTGCATATCCCCCATGATGTCCTGGTAAGCTCCAACGAGGAAGAAGCCGATATAATAAGGATAGCCAGGTTCCCAACGGTGCAAGGGAAGCGTCTCCTTCACATCCTGCAAATCCACGAACTTGCTCACCTTTCCGTCCGAGTCGCACGTGATATCGACAAGGGTCGCGTTTCGGTCAGGAAGCTCGTTCAGCCTGTGGATTGGCATCACGGGAAACAATTGCCCCAGCGCCCAATGGTCGAGGAGAGATTGGAATACCGAGAAATTGCAAAGGAACTGGTCTCCAAGCGCCACCTCCATCTCCTTTACTTCTTCGGGCACATACCGCATTCCGTGAAACATCGCGACGACAGCAGCGGCGATCTGCCAATAGACGGTTTCAATCCGGCCTTTGGCCCGCAAATCGAGCAGGCCGAGATCGAACATCGCTTGCGCTCGCTCGCGGATTTCGTGAGCATCGTGGAGGTTCTCGAGGCGGTTCTTTCGGCCGAGGTTGTCACAAATCTCGATAATGTCGTGGACGATCTGAGGATCGTCCGCTGCGGCTTCCACCTTCTCGCCATTATGGCTCTTTTCAATCGAGCCGAATGATTCGACAATGAGAACCGAATGGTGCGCGACAATGGCCCGGCCACTTTCGCTCACGATGGTGGGATGCGGGACGCCCTCGGAGTCGCAGACTTCCATGATACTATACACGATGTCGCGAGCATATTCATTGAGCGAGTAGTTCGTGGAGCTGTCGAACGTCGTCCGCGAACCATCATAATCCACCCCAAGTCCGCCGCCAACGTCGAGAAAACCGAGTTCGTGGCCCATTTTTTGGAGTTTGGAGTAAAAGCGCGCGGCCTCCTTCGTTGCGCGCTTGATCGTGCCAATGTCTGGCACCTGCGATCCCACATGAAAATGAACGAGTTTGAGGGCGTGGGCGAGGCCCGCACGCGTCAGCAGATCGCTGGCCTCGACGAGCTCGGCAGTCGACAGGCCAAACTTCGCGTTCTCGCCCCCGCTCGTCGCCCATTTCCCGGCGCCCTTTGAAAGCAAGCGCACGCGAAAGCCGATATGCGGCTCCACCTGCATTTCCGAAGCAACCTGAAGAATATGGGTCAACTCCTCAAGCTTCTCGACCACCAGGATGACTGTTTTACCGAGCTTTCGTCCGAGCAGCGCGTTGCGGACGAAAGCAGTGTCCTTGTAACCGTTGCAAATGATCAGGCTTTCGAAATCGTCGTGGAGGGCAAGCGCCGCCATCAATTCCGGTTTGCTTCCGGCCTCGACGCCGAAGTGCCATCGTTTGCCGGCATCGAGGATCTCCTCAACGACTTCGCGAAGCTGATTGACTTTGATGGGAAACACACCGCGATAGACGTTGTGATAACCCATCGTTTCGATCGCATCTGCGAAAGCCTTGTTGATGGTTTCCACGCGATCACGCAGCAGGTCGTGAAAGCGCACGGTGAGAGGAAAGTCCAGCTTGCGCTCTTTCGCCTCCGCAACGATCTCCATCAGGTCAATCTTCTGATCGTTCGAACGGTTGGGGAGAACGACAACGTTTCCCTTCCTGTTTACTGTGAAATATCCCCCGCCCCACCGATCTACGTTGTAGAGGGAGATTGCATCTTCTCGGCCGAAGTCAGGCATGGTCGCGCGGAAATATCAGCGCAGCGCAAGAAAATCCAATCCCCATTTTCGTCTATGGCGAAAAAAAGCCGGTTATGTTTGGATTGCCCGCGGCAAAAATGAAAATGAAACGATCATTCAAGCGCGGAGAAGGCTCTACCAATGATGTTATTTGAACTCGGATGGCAGCTTCTTGTCATTCTACTCCTTGTTTGCGCGAACGGGTTCTTTGTGGCGGCGGAGTTCGCCATCGTCAAAATTCGTGCGAGCCAGCTCAAACCATTACTTAAAACGGGAGATTGGCGTGTGCCGATGGCTCTGCGCGCGGTCAACAATCTCGACGCTTGCCTTTCCGCTACTCAGCTTGGGATCACTCTTGCCAGCCTTGGCCTCGGCTGGCTTGGAGAACCCTTTCTCGCTTCCTGGCTCGTGCCGGTGTTTGAATGGGCCGGCGTCTCAAATGAACGCACACAGCATTCGCTATCCTTCGCTGCCGCATTTCTTTGCATCACTTTCCTGCACATTGTGCTGGGTGAACTTGCCCCAAAATCACTGGCCATCCAGCGCCCGCGCGGAGTTTCCCTCTGGATCGCAGCGCCGCTCCTGGTCTTTTACTACATCTTCTTCCCTTTCATCTACGTTCTGAACGGCACGGCGAACATGTTCCTGCGCTGGGCAGGACTGGAGCCGGCGTCCGAGAGCGAACATGCTTTCTCCGCCGACGAGCTCGAGTACGTCCTCAGCCATTCCCGGCACATCCACCCGGGCGATGCGCTCATCAACAAGATCATGGTCCGCTCCCTGCGTCTTCGCGATGTCACAGCTCAGCAAGTCATGCTTACCCGAACCCAGGTCGTGGCGCTTTGGGTAGACAAGGATGTCGACGAGAATCTTAAGATCGCTCAGAAGAGCGGCCACAGCCGGTTTCCCGTCTGCCAGGAATCCCTCGATAACGTGCTTGGCATGGTCCTCATCAAGGAATGGCTCTGGCAAATTCAAGCGCTTGGCGAAAAGTCCTCATTTCAGCCCCTCATCCGACCTGTGCTGACCTTTTTTCAGCAGACGCCTTTGCCTACAATGATGGAGCTTTTTCGCTCGTCGCGCCGGCACCTCGCGGTCGTCATTGATATTAACGAAGCCATGCTCGGCATCGTCACTTTTGAAGATGTTCTTGAAGAAATTGTCGGAGAAATTCGCGACGAGCTGGACATTGAGAGGGGACCAATTTTCGAGCAAACCGAGAACTCTATCGTGGTTGACGCGTCGTTGCCCATTCGCGAGCTCCGCGCGGAAACTGGATGGAATTTCGACTTTCAACCGCGCGAAACCGTCGGAGCCTGGATCTCCCGTCATGCCGGGCATCCGCTGCAGCGAGACGAAAGTATTCGGCTGGGCGATTTCGAAGTCACGGCTCTGCAGACGCACGCTTCAGGCCTGCGGAGAGTGCGCATCACGCGTTTGTCGGCGGACGAACTCAAAGCAGTCGAAGCCGAAGAACAAGCCGGTTAAGAAAAGAGGTGCTTGCAGGCACAGCGCTTGTGTTGGCGCGGCTCTTTCGAAACGGCGTCCGGACACGGCTGCGCCGCCCTGGGTTAATCGGACCCGCAAATCGCACGCGGAACAACTCTTGCGTCCCACGGGGTTTTGTGAATTATTGCGCTTCAAAATTCCAAAGGTGCGACTCGATTTCAGGGACTCCGTTTCTGAGTTTTCATTCAATCGCGGGGAAATTTCGGGTTGGTAGCTCAATGGTAGAGCAGCGCCCTTTTAAGGCGTTGGTTGTGGGTTCGAGTCCCACCCAACCCATGCCTCAAATTACTCTGGAACCCGCATAAATACAAGGGTTTGTGGCGATTATCCGTAAAAAAGCCTATTGCGAATGGATGCGCCCCAAAACGCCCAAAAACGTATAAAATCCGGCAAGTATTTGACAAGTGCCTTGGGGGAGTTGCGCTTCGTTCCCCATGAAAATAGAAATCGGCGATAGCAAATTCATGGACGACGCGAGAACAATTGCTCGCCTGCTGGGTCGTTTGAGACATACGTTACCTAATCCAGGGCGGTTGGCGACCTTGTTTGGCAACTCTTCCCTGTCTTCCCAGGTCCAGCGAGTAGAATACCTCCAACTCAGACACGGCAGCTCTCAAGGCTGTCGAATTGCGTGGCATGCTTTCCGGTCGCTAGGTTGCCCTCACGTCTGGGTCAGACGCACTATTTTCGATTGTTCCACAGCGAATCAAGGCTCCAGGGACCGGGACCCGCGAAGACGAGATAGAGAAATATGCTGCTCCACAGGAGCACGTAGTCACCCTGGTTTATGGCGGGGAAGAAGCTCACAGGTGCGTGCACCTTGAGGTAGTCGGCCGCCATCGTAGCGGAGAGCAAAAGAGCGGCGGGGCGCGTGAAGAGACCAGCGACTACGAGTGCGCTGCCAAAGAACTCGATCACGCCGAGGAGACCCATCTTCGAGAGCAGCGGAGGCATGGCACCATCGAATGGAGGAAAGCCGAACAGCTTTTGCGATCCGTGCATCAATAAGAGGGCTGCCGCGAAGATGCGGAGCAGGCTCAACATGCGCGGCGCCCAAGCGCTGAGTGTCTCGTTCATCGTGCGATTTCATCGGACCTGTGTGGAAAGTGCAATAGCTAGCAAATCGGTCGTCTGCATCCCCGGCCGGTCTATATACCGCATCCTATTGGGGGGCTGGCTGGCGTTCATGAGCCCTTGGGAGAACGGACACATTGAGAGCTTTCATGACAAGCTGCGCGATGAATGCCTCAACCGCGAACTCTTCGGCAATCTGCACGAAGCGCGCATTATCCTGGAAAGCTGGCGCGTCGAATATAACGAGCGTCGTCCGCACAGTTCGCTTGGCATCGACCCCGAGCGAGTATGCCGGGAGAAGGACGGACCGGTTTGATGGGGGCTGCGCGCCCCCAAACCCCGCGCCGCTCGCCGCGGCAGGCGTTCGGGGGAAACTAAGGATCAACGCCACAAGGTGGCAAACAAACGAAAACCAAAACACTAACGAACCCGCAGAACTTCAGTTATGAAGTGTCTCACGTCCGGGGTCATGGCAACCCCTTCTCGGCACGAATACCGGAATTCTTGAGCCCGGTTCCTACCGGTTCTCCTTCGACGCACACATCGGTGGCGGAAATGGTGGCATTGGCCAGGGCGGTTTCAGCCTCACGCTGACACGCAGTGTGCCGGAGGCAGGAGCGTCCACTCTGATCCTGCTGGGCATAGCTCTGGGAGGACTGAGCTTCATTCGTGCCCGCATCTAGCTGTCTTCTAAAGCCCCGTTTTTTTGAGGACTGTCGTTGCAAAGTCGACCATCTTGCGGAGGTTGAATTCAGCGACGGTTCCGATTCCATGCTGCTTTCGCCGCAAAACCGTATCAAGTGATGCTGGGGAAGAAATTTCACTTGTATGGTTCTGGCCGGTGGGGGTGGGCCTTGCTTATATAACCCCACTGGCAGAGCTCGCCTTGGAAGCCCATGCTCTCGGCAACCTGAAAGGTGGCGACCCCTAGAAGCGCATGAATAAAGGATCTGCGGGGGTTTGGTTGAAATCACTGTGATTCATAGCGACGCATCGTATGAAGAAGACAAGACTAACCATTCCCCGGCGTGTCAATTTACAACGCGACCTATCGTGATATTTCACGATAATGCACCGCGAGACGTTCATTGCGAAACTCACCGAGATGCGCCAGATCGTCGAGCAACTGTTGGGCCAACTTCAGTCTAGCGAACACGACGCTTTTGCGGCTCACCCCTTCGCGGAGCGCAAATTCACCCCGCGACTTTCGTCAATCGGAGCCCGACGGCTCCATCCCTTTCATGTAAGAAATTCTTACACAGTAAAACCTTCAAGCACAAGTCGTTTTATTGGAGCTGGATGCGCGTTTAGCGATTCAGTTTTCAATAAAGACAAACCAAAAATAACGTCGGAATTCCTCACAAAATCCCCGGGCGCAGTCTAACTACAGTCGAGTGAGAGCATTTGTCGTAAATTACAACTATGTCGTTTATCATAAGCTTGTTACTGCACAAAGCACACCTCCTGTTTGAGTTCATCGGATGTTTGGCATGGCACCTGCTTATTTCGGGCACTTCCATGAAAAAATCTTTGAAATGCAGTTCGGTTGCACTGGTGGCGCTGTGTTTGGCCTCCACCTTGAATGCCAATTTAATACTGCTGGACACATATAAGATTACCCCAGAGAACACGGAAAACATTGTATCGGTCGCAAGCGCAAAGCTCGGCGCACCCGATTTGGAAAGCTTCTTGAGGCTTGACGAGCTGGCTTTACCGCCCGTGGGAAGTCCATTCACAGTGGGATACACCCAAATCAATACTGCGAATGGCGGAAATCAGAACAACGGCGCCAACATTTTCTGGGATCTGACCGGTACGGGGTTTAATTTGTTAGGCGTCTATGTATACGGCGGAAGTCGAGGTGCCAATCTTTACAAGGTTGATGACCTTACCCAATTGATCGCCGGATCTGCGACTGTCAATACCCCGCTTACTGGGAGTTCAGGCAAATATGCCACGATCTCCCATCTGTTGTTTTTGGGAACCTCCGGACACAGTGTTCCTGAAGCAGGTAATACCATCGCGCTCCTCGCTCTTGCAATTTGTGGGATTTGCATGGTGCAATGAAAACTTTGCGCCTGATTCGCGCTCAGCCTGGAACGCTGACGTAGCGGAAATTCGAGCGCCCGCGAAGTTGACGATCGTGACTCTCTCGGCGTAACGGGCGTCATAGCCCCACGCCCAGCGAGCTATTCAGTCAGAATAGCTGAGGCATTCGGCTTCGTCGCCCCCGTTTGGCTGATACCGGCGCTCGTTACCAACGGATTCAGTTTCGAATAGTTTTCGCCGCGCTTGCACCTATATCACGAAGAGCCTCGGTTGGCTCCGATGGCGCGCTCAAAACTAAAGAGCGTCTGCCAGAGGGCTAGGAACCGAGACTCCCAACTGTCTTCGAAAGCCCCGTTTTTGAAGACTTTCGCTGCAAAGTGGTGGCAACCTGCGTTTGGGTTCCTTCAGACGAATTGGAATTGGATTGGTATTCTGTTCAGTTTCACAGCGAGTGCTGCGGCAGCCTGGGCTATTTCCGTGCCGGCCTTCCATGCCGGAGCGCGTGTTGCCATCGAAGCATTGGGCGGTACCATCCGCACCGGCAATCTCATCCTTGCCCAACACCCTCGCTGCTTGATTCGCGATGCCCGCGTCGAAGATCCCCTTCACGTCAAAGAGCGCCGCGAGCTCTCCATCCTTCCCGCGCCCCCGGCTCCGCAACGTGCCCCTCTCTTCGCCTTCGATCATGTGCTCGAAGTCGAAGCCCGTCCCTTGAGCTTCTAACAGGAGGTCCTCTAAAATGAGTGTCGCCTACGAACAACTGGCCTTGTCCGCCCTCGAACAGATCGGGGCAACCACGGCGCTTGCCCAACTCCGCCGGTGACCCTGTCATGGCAAGCGCCGCTCTCGACCGCCTCCTGCATCGCGCCAGCATCATCAACATCAAGGGCTCTGCTCGGCAGCGCGAGGGTTGTTCTGGCGGCGGCAAGCTGGGCGGCGAGACCTGCCTTACGGAGCAGGTCGGCTCTAGCCGCCCTGGCTGTAAACAACTCCCAGGAGTTGTTCAAGCCGCCGGAAACAACCCGGTCCATCACCAAAGGGCTTTCAATGCAGTAGCCAAACCACTAACCTCAACTAAGAAGCAAGAGTCCAGTCCGCGTTTTCGAAGAAGGATCAATGATAGCTGCTCGGTCGTACGCGCGGGCGGCTTCCACCATCGACTCTGGAAGATATCATCCCGAGGTGGCGTCAAATCACAAAGTGGGAAATCTCTTAAGGGGTTGTTTGTGGGTTCGAGTCCCACCCAACCCACACTGTGAAGAAAGCGCGGCGGGCTTTTCGTTGCGCGTGGAAGCAATTGCTCTACAGTGTTCAATGAGCTTTCGCTCAATGGGAATCGCGGGAATAATCTCTTTGATCTTCTTCGGATGCGCTTCAAGTCCATCCGTATCCAAGCGGGACACCCCCGATTGGCGCGTGCAAAAGGAACGCCAACAACGTGTGGCTCGTGAAGCTGGTCGCATTGGCTACATTGGCAACCTGGGCCCTGCAGTTGGGGGTTCGACGTTCCCTTAGGACCTCGCTTGGCGCGGGAAAAGTCGGGAATGGTTAACGGCGTGCAGACTTTCTCCGCCGGGGGATACGCGTCCTCCATCCAGGCACGCGAGGAGACGGTTCGAGCGATGGTCGCAGAAACGGTCGAGGCAGGTCACGCTTGACGGCGAACTGTGCGGCAGGAAGGTTTCGCCGGCATAGTGATGGCATTTGCTCTGGTCCCAAAGAGAGGTATTTCTAACTATTGGTTACATCCACGGTTTCGGCTTTAAACTGCACGCGCTTGACATCCATTCCCCCGCCATATAGCCGGCTTGATCCTTGCAAGCACGGACTCCGAACAGAGGAGCGCTCTTCTTCATGTGGGGGATTAAGGGCCTAAGAAAGGTCAGCTCCTGGTTTTTTCTGCGGCTGGCCTGTTTCCTCCTGTTGATGGCCATCGCATTTCGGGCCGCCGGATGGCTGAAGGGACCACTCTGGCTTGCCGTATTTCTCGTCGGTGTCTGGACGTTTTTGGCCCTCATCCGCGAATCCCGCGTGGCCTTGGATTTTCTGATTCCGAGGCTGGAGCGCGCATGGCGATGGATGGCACAGCGGACCGATAAGGTGCAGAGGACCTGGAAGTTTGCGGTTCTCCTCTGTGCTGCCGTGATTGTCGTGATCACAATCTATCGCGCCTGGCCGATATGGCATTTCAAGGCCACTTCTTCGCTTCGCGATGACGAGATCATGAGCATCGTGAAGTATACGTCGCGAGGATTCGTGCCCGCCATCAGCACCTACAGCCTCGCCAGAAATCACATTTTCTATAATGTCGCGAGTTCCCTTCTTCCGGGGGCGGATTCAACCCGGCCCCTCCGGGCCCGGCTGATTTCCTTCGTTACCGTCATCGGCTCGCTTGGGCTGCTTGTCGCCTACGCCGCGAGACGCGGGTGGCTTCTGCCAGGACTCGCTTGCGCAGGTCTTGTCGCGGTGAATCTCTCCGCGATGGACCGCATTCTCGAAGCGCGGGGCTATGGTCTGATCTTCCTGTTCGCCATGCTCGGTTGCGTGGCTTTCGCCGAGTGGCTGCGCACTCGCGAAAGAATTTGGCTCAACCTTATGGCGGCCTTGTGTGTTCTGGGAACCTACACCCTCCCTTTTTACGTTGTGTTTGCAGGCGGCCTCCTTCTGATGGCGTTCTTCTATCGCCCGTCACGGGAAACCTTCCTCGCGGGTTTCTTTTCCCTGGCCGCCATTCTCATGTTGTATCTGCCGGTTTTGAAGAAGGTCTACGGGGTTTTCGCGGGATACGAGGACCGTTACGGCAATACTTTCATATCTCCATTTGATTCCATCGACGGGGTTTTTTCAGCGTTTGAACATTTTCTCCCCGTGGAGGTTGGGGCGCTGACTTTTATTCTCATCGCTTTGGTTGCGCTGCTCTATGTGGCTTTCGGGCGCTTTGCAACGAGGTTTGATCGTCTCACCCTTGCGGGTATCGCAGCGGCGATCCTCGGTTTCCTGGCGTTTTGTCTCTATTGCAAAACGGTTCCCGTTCGGGTTGCGGCCTTCCTGGCCGCGCCGCTTGCGTTCCTCATCGCTCTCATGACGGGTTCGGTGCTCTCGACCCGCGCGCTTATGCCAGTTCGTCCTTTGCTCGACGTCCTCTTGACCGCGTTCGTTGCGATGACCCTGTGGAAATCCGAGGTTTCTGAGCCCCTGATTCCGAGCAGAGACTGGAGGGGCCTCGGAGTCCTTATCGAGCGCGTTTTTCCGAAGGAGACGAGTGTTTGGATTACGGAAAAATATCGAACCTTATTGCAATGGAGTCTGTCGACCCGGATTAAGCCGGAGCAGGGAGCGCTCGACTTCGAAGCGTTCGGCAACGGAGAGCTCGTCGCCGTGGAGGGTTTCTCCAAACCCAGTGACGAGCCGGAGCGCTTTCGCTGGGAAAATCTCCCGCAGGGGGTGCGTTTCGTGACGCTACCGGTGATTGTGAACTATCAGCGCGTGTTTTTCATGCCGCCCCGAAGACACGGAATTGCTTCGATCAGCGTCGACAATCAGCGGCTGGAGGCGCACGTTTCCGGGCGGCAACCGTATGATCCGGTTGTATTGTCGCAGTCAGTAGGCCATGGCGATGTGCTACGCCCGAAGAACGGTGAGGCCGCGAACGCTGGCACCCCGGCGAGCCCGGAGTCCCAGGTCGCGCAACCCGCGGAGATTTCGCTTCCCGCCACATTGACAGTGGAACTAGATTCCGAAGCGCCGGCCGGAACATGCAATTTCCTATTCAGCCAGGCTCTGCACGATAAGTTGATTTCCGCTGAGGTAAAGAATGCCGGCGACGACTGGCGCGCGACCTCGAATATTTTCATTCGAGGAGAATTGCTGAGTGTCGCGCTGCCTTCAGACAGCTCCACCTCTGTGAGGATCCACCTGCAAAATGATCCAGGATTCTCAAATCGAGTCTCAGGCGCTCAGCGTCCGCCTTTTGGCTTGATTGATGCCTGGACAGCGGCGGGCAAGACACGATTGCCGTAAGGGCCAAAGTGCCAGCATCAAGTCATCGAGTCTGGGAGCCAAGGCCTGTTTAGCATTGGCCGCAGCGGACGGGTCAGAGGTATTACGGACCTTCCGCGCCATCCGAGAGGTAGGCCACCACCGCAGCCGTGAAACTTTGGATGCCCAGGTCAGCAGCAGGCACGAACCCCGCGCTCCCGCTTCACGCTCTTGCGAACCTTATCCGCCTTCCGCAGGGATGAACCTCTACCTCCCGGTGTCTGAAGCAGCGTACGGCCGTTTCGATCTATTCGAACGGACTCCCGTATCTATTTCAGCGAATCCAACGCGGCTTTGACCTCCTGCGCATGCTCTGCCGTCTTCGCTTGGAGAGAAGTCCAAACAATCTTGCCGTCTTTGATGATGAAAGACTGCCTCTTTGCGAGGCCCATGGTTGTTGGCACTCCGAATGCGGCTGCCACCTTGCCGTCGCTGTCGGCGATCAGCTGAAACGGGAGTTTGTTTTGCTCCTGAAACTTTTTCTGCGATTCAGGCTTGTCCTCGCTCACGCCCAGGATCTGCAGTCCTTCCCCTTTGAGGTCCGCGAAGGAGTCGCGCAGCGAACAGGCCTGAGCCGTGCAGCCCGGAGTGCCAGCCTTCGGATAGAAGTACACAAGGGTCGTGCCTTCGGCATAAACTTCGGCAAAGTCGACGGGCAAGCCATCCTGGTCGATTGCCGTGATGACGGGCGCCTTCGAGCCCACGGCAAGAGGTTCGGCCCTGGCTAAGAATCCAAATAGGCTCATGGCAGAAAGAAGGATAAATGTTAGTTTCATGGCTTGAAATCGAGCAGGGACGCAAAACTCTCCCAGATTTCTTACGGAATGTTCAGATCGTCATCTTTTAAATACGCGATTTTAGCCGTCACCGCCTCCGCAATCTGCGGTTTTCTTCATTCGCTTCCATTGCTGGGCGCTCCTCCGACGCAGGAGAGCATTGCTGCGGCGATTCGCGGAATTGCGTCCCTGCAAGAGCTCGATGGATACGGGACAGCGTCACTCATCGACCTGATCGCAGGCCGTCTCTGGACACAGGGTGGGTCTTCTCTGCTTGCCACCGCACAGTGGCTGGCTGTCTTCGCAGGCTGGACAGCGGCCGCGCTTGCCGCGTTTGTCGTCGTGTATGGAATCGTCCGGTTGCTGGACGATACTCGGGTGCGGGGGATTCTTTTCGGAGCGGCAGTCATCCTAATTCTGGCGACCTGTGTCTCGCCACTTTGGGAAACAATCGCCCGGCGCGGCAAGAGAGTTTCGGACCTCAGACTGCTGATTCCCGCGGAACTGGCCGATCAGGTTCGCGCGTTGCATCAAGCGAAAACCTTCGCGAATCCCTCCGCGCTCGCGCATCTCTTGCTGCTCGCTCCCGATTCGGTAGAACGGGTTTCGATGGCGGATTCAGTTCGCCTGTCAAGCGATCCCGGGCGATGGCGCGAGGGATTGCGTCGTGCGAAGTGGAACGCCGTGATGCTCTCAGGGACGCTCGGAGAATATCGACCGCTTCTTGACCATCTCATGGGCTCTCCGGATTGGCATCTTGCCGCTGTCACGAATCAAGGTTTGCTGTTCCTTTACGGTTCCGGTCTCCCACCGCGTTCGCTCGATGGCGATTTTCATCGCGATACGAATCTGGAGACCGCAGTATATCTTGCCCAGATCTCAGCCTATTACGATGCCATTCGGCGCACCGCAGACGCCCGGGCTTGCATCGAGCGGGCGCTTCAACTCGCGCCCGACAATATCACTGTTCTCTCGCACGCCGCCAGCTTTGCCGCTGCTCACAAGCGATGGCAGGATGCCATTGGCTACAGCGGTGCGGCACTTGCCATAGACCATGGATTGACCCATGCGAAGCTTGTTCAAGCACTGGCCCTCCTTGAGACAGGCGAAGCGGATAAGGCGCGGGAAATCGCCGATGAGGTCCTTACTCAATCCCCAAACGACCCCTATACACTCTTTCTTTCCGCTCGAATTTGCAGGTCCCTCAACGACTCTGCGGGGGAAGCCGACTCCCTCGAAAAGCTCGTCGCCGTTGGCGAAAAAAGCGCGATTTCGACCGCCAACTATCGGATCTACCTTGGTCAGGCCTATGCAAGGCAAAGTCTCGCGGAGCCCGCCCTGCAAAACTATCGCGCTGCCCTCAAGAGCGGACAACTCGACGCCCAGCAAGCCGGGGAGGTCCAAGATGCCATCAAGTCAATCGAATCAAAAACAACGCCCTGAAGACTTTGGCGGGTTTTGGCTTTGCGCCCTTCGACGCGCCTCTCTAATCTCCTAGGGTTCATGAGTGTAAAAGCCCCTGCAAAATCCGGTCTGCGTCCCTTCTCGTCCATTGTTCTCGACGGCGAGAGCCGCGCCCCGAGCCGCGCGATGCTCTATCCCGTTGGCTTCACGGAAGCCGACTTTTCCAAGCCGCAAATCGGCGTTGCTTCCACATGGAGCATGGTCACACCGTGCAACATGCACATCGATCAGCTGGCCCGGGAGGCAGCTTTGGGAGTGGATGGCGCGGGAGGCAAGGCGACGATTTTTAATACGATCACCATATCCGACGGCATCTCGATGGGTACGGAGGGAATGAAATACTCGCTCGTCTCGCGTGAAGTCATCGCCGACTCAATTGAAACCGTTGTCGGCTGCCAGGGTTTCGACGGATTTGTGGCCATCGGTGGCTGCGACAAGAACATGCCTGGATGCTGTATTGCGATCGCCCGTTTAAATCGCCCCGCTGTCTTCGTCTATGGCGGGACAATTCTTCCCGGCTGCCTGAACGGCCGCAACCTTGATATTGTTTCGGTCTTTGAGGCTGTCGGCGCGGAGGCGGCCGGAAGAATCGACAGGCGCGAAATGCATGATGTTGAGTCCTGCGCAATCCCGGGCCCGGGTTCCTGCGGCGGAATGTATACGGCCAATACCATGGCCTCCGCTCTTGAGGCGATGGGGTTCAGTTTGCCGAACAGCTCCGCGCAGGCGGCGATCTCAAAACACAAGGTGCAGGACTGTCGCGATGCGGGCGCCGCGGTAATTCAGATGCTGAAAAAAGGCATCCGGCCTTCAGACATTTTTTGCAGGGAAGCGTTTGAGAATGCGATTGCCGTGGTGATCGCCCTTGGGGGCTCGACCAACGCCGTGCTCCACCTCTTGGCTATCGCGCACGCGGCGAACGTGAGGCTCACAATTGATGATTTCACTCGCGTTGGGAAACGCGTGCCGGTTCTCGCCGATCTCAGGCCCAGCGGGCGCTTCCTTATGAGCGAACTCGTTGAAATCGGGGGAATTGTCCCAATGATGAAGCAGCTTCTCCACGCCGGCTTGCTGCACGGCGACTGCCTCACGGTGACCGGCAAGACGCTCAAACAAAACCTTGCGCCGTTCAAACCGTATCCAAAGGATCAGCAGATCATCGCCTCGATTGGGAATCCCCTGAAGAAGGACAGCCATCTGGTCATTCTGCGCGGGAATCTGGCGCCCGAGGGATCGGTCGCGAAAATCAGCGGCAAGGAAGGCCAGCGATTCAGCGGCCCGGCACGCGTCTTCGAGAGCGAGGAAGCGGCGATGCGCGCCATTCTCGACGGCAAAATCAAGAAGGGAGACGTCATCGTGATTCGCTACGAAGGTCCGCGTGGGGGACCTGGCATGCGCGAGATGCTCTCCCCAACCAGCGCCGTGATGGGTCGGGGTTTGGGCAAGGATGTTGCGCTCATCACCGACGGCAGATTCTCCGGCGGAACTCATGGCTTCGTTGCGGGACATATCACGCCTGAGGCCTTTGACGGAGGCCCTCTCGCAATCGTTAGGAATGGAGATACGATCACGATCGACGCCAGCAAGCGCACAATTGACCTCGGCATTTCGCAAGCCGAAATCGATGCCCGGCTCAAGACTTGGAAACGACCCAAGCCTCGCTATCGTCGAGGCGTACTGGCGAAATACGCGGCTCGTGTGACTACGGCTTCGCTCGGAGCCGTCACTGACGCCGGTCTTTGATCCTTCGTTCAAATCCTGCCCGGAAAAAGCGCCCGAAGAAGGAGGATCCATACTCGCTGGCGCGGAACTTTGACGCGCGGGGCCAAAGGTTCACGTTCAACGAGACCGAGCGTTTCATCCGCTAGGAACAATGGAAGGGCACACGCCACACGCAAGCGGTAGTTTCTCAACGCACGGACGTATTCCCTCGCCGCCTGCAAATGCCCGCGCGCGTCTGCCAGGACTTCGCTGAACCGCTCGGCTTGCACATAGGTGCGCCCCCGGGCGGAATCGGCATCGCGATCACGGAGGATATTAACGAGTTGGAGGCCTTTGCCAAAGCGAATGCCCAGCGCTGTCATCTGCGCCATGTCCCGCGACGCAAAGCCAGGCATTTTTTTTGCGCAGAGCTCCGTCCAGAATGCTCCCACGCAACCAGCGACAAGATAGGCGTAAAGATCCAATTCCTGCTGGTTAAGAGGAGCCGCCCCTGGAACGGAAAAGCGATCCTGGTCAAAACGCTGTCCCTCGCGAATCGTCGTCCAGACCCTTTCAATATCGCCGCGATCCGGCGAGGCGGCGAGCCAGCCTTCGATCTCGTCGCGTCGTGCAAGCAAGCGTGTTTCCGCATCGGTATTCGCCCCGTCGGCGACAGTGTCTGAGAAACGTGCCACAAGGTATGCTAGTCCAATGGATTCGCGCACCGGAGCCGGCAGAATCCTAAGCGTCAAATAGAAGGAACGCGAGACGCTTTTAAGAAGAGCCCAGTCGATGGAGGAGGCGTTCAAAATACTATCGGATCCCTTCGACACCAACTCGGATCATTTGGATTCGCCATTCCGCGGACACCCCAAGACCGAGCTGAGAGGCTGCTTCCAAATAAGCGGTCATGGGTTTTATCGAGGGCATCTTATTGGCCTTCCGTGCTTCCTCGATCAAGCGCGCCGCGGTTGCGTCGATGGCAACGGGGTCTTTACTCGCGAAAATCGCGAAATTCTCGATGGAAAAGTTTGGGTCGGGAAACGGGCCGCCCGCATATTGTAGAAATAACGCATCGAGAAAAGTCAACACGACCTTGTTTCGGATCATCGGGTCTGCATAGATCTCGGATATATAAGAATCGCCGGCCGCCGCGGATTTGGCGAAACGGCGCCAGTTATCGATGTTCGGAAGCGTCATATTGACGATGCCTCCGTTGATGCCGGTAAGATAGCTGTCCGCGAGCGAAGGAACATTGATGACCTTGTTGACGCGTGTCGTAAGCACTTTCGCAAGGTAACTTTGACTGCTGAGCTGTTGCCCGCTCGAGAGAAGGTCTGCAAACCGCGGGCCGCTGCGATCTCCAAACTTGGTATCGCCCCAGATTAGCCTGCCTAGCAATGGTGCGCTGACCTGGAATTCCAAGTCGTAGCCGGTCTTGGGATCGATGCCTTCGAGAACGTAGCGGGCTCCTTGCTTCTTAAAACCCGCTGCCAAGAGATCCTCGATGCTCTTATCCCAGATGATTATGTTTTTTGCCGGCAGCCCTGCTTCCGTGAGCCCGTCGACAATCGCATCGACGACCTCCGGATTCGTTCCGCTGACGGAACGGCCTGTCGCGGAAACCTTGATGCCCACCTTGTCTGCCGGCGAAATCAAGGATCTCCAGGCTCCAGCAACTGATTGCGTTCCCGTGACACTGCAAACGAGGCTGTCGACCATCCTCCGAACCACGCGCGCTTGCACAGAGCGGGCGGGCCCAATTGCATTCGTGTCCATCGCATAATAAACTCTGGCTTTCTCCTGCGCGGCCGCGGGAAAACCCACGACCAACAGCAGCGAAAAAGCGAGTACGGCCTTCATCATGTGAATCTTGACAATCTACCTCAAAATTCCAGCCCAATGATCACGCACCTCTACGTGCACATTCCCTTCTGCCCGAAGGTGTGTCCGTATTGCAGCTTTTACAAGGAAGCGAGCGACCGCACTAAGACGCGAAGCTTTCTCGATGCGGTTCTGGCCGAAGCGAATCGCCATGCCGGTCGATTAAGGCCGCAGACGATCTTCTTTGGCGGAGGAACTCCCACCGCTCTTTCCACATCGCAGTTGGATTATCTCATTGGAGGACTTCGAGAAAGAGTTAACCTCTCCGACTTGCAGGAATTTACCGTGGAGATGAACCCGGCGACCGTGTCGCTGGAAAAGGCCGCGGTTCTTCGCAAACTGGGCGTCAATCGCGTGAGCATGGGCGTGCAAAGCTGGGACGCCGGATTGCTTGCGACGCTAGGCCGGGTCCACTCGGCTAGCCAGGCCCAAAGAAGTTATGAGATTCTTCGCGAGGCGGGTTTCGAGAATATCAACCTGGATTTGATATTTGGTGTCCCTGGACAGACCCGCGAGCAATGGCGAGCGAGCCTCGAAAAGACGATCGCAGTCAATCCAAGCCACATCTCCGCCTACTGCCTCACTTACGAAGAGGATACCGAATATTTTCTGAGGATGAGCCGCGGTGAATACCAGCCCGACGAATCGCTTGACGCCGACCTCTTTGAAATAACCATTGACACGCTGGAAAACGCCGGATTTTGCCAGTACGAAATCTCGAACTATTCAAAGCCGGGCCGCGAATGCAGGCACAATCTCGCCTATTGGCTTGGCGCTGACTTTCTGGGGCTGGGTCCAAGCGCGTTTTCCACTGTGGGCCTTGATCGCTGGAAGAATGCCAGCGACACGACCGCTTATGTTTCTGCCATTGAAGGCGGCCGTGATCCCGCTGATTTTCGCGAAGCGCTCACCGCTCGCACCCGTCAAGCCGAATGCATCGCTTTCTCCTTGCGCACGGATCGCGGCGTGCCCGCCGGCTCTCTGCCTTTATCCGAAGCTGAGGCATTAGCCAGCATTGGGCTCCTTGCCCGGGGCGACGGACGCTGGCATCTTACCCGCAAGGGTAAGCTTTTGGCGGATTCCGTTGCGGAGGCGTTTATCTGATGACGAAACCTGCTTACGATGGAAGGCCGCTTTTTGCCTATGGAACGCTGATGTTCCCAGCCGTGATCAAATCCGTGATTGGAAGGATTCCCGACAGCCGACCGGGAGTCATCAACCATTATCAGCGTCTTAAAGTAGCCGGAGAATTATTTCCGGGGCTCATTAGAGAGGATAGTAAGAGTGTCGAAGGACTTCTCTATTTAAGCATTACCGGAGGAGAGTGGGAACGACTCACCGCTTTCGAGGACGACTTCTACGAACTTCAGGAGGTCACAGTTGAATGTCCGGAAACAAGCGTTAGTGCCCTGGCATTTATCGTCCCGCCCTCGCGGAAATCCCTCCTTTCTGACAAACCCTGGAACCCAGATTTCTTTCGGGAGAATCCTCTTGCGGGAAACGATGGAGACGATCCCGTATGACGCCTCTGTGAGTCCATGACATAGCGCGCAAGAACGCCAAGACTTTCGGGTTGCGTAGCGGACGGATCAACAAAAATCAAGATGCGCGGGCTCGCCTTGCGGAAGCACGCCGTGACGGCGCGAGAGGCTCTCAAACCGGCGAATCGCAATTTTTTCAACGTTACCCATATCGTAACGGATGTGGTTTGTCAGGTAGTGGAGGGCAAAGTCAGGATCCAGCTCCCGCAGTGCGATCTGCTCGCGAGCCGCCAATCCCTCGTTCTTAACGCCGCGCAGCGCATCAAACACTCTCGGACCCGTCCGCGCCGAAGCGGCCCAGACGGCAAAGACAAAGGGAAGTCCCGTGTGCTGGTGCCAAAGCAATCCAAGATCGTGATAGTGCCAAGCGGTGCCATTTTGCCTGCGGAAAGCGATTGCAGCATCGCCAATCAAGAGGCGCGCTCCATCTGCGGGAATCGTCTCATCTCCGGCGATCAGGGGACCCTTGGGATAGTACTCGGCCACCAGAACACGCAACAGCGCCGAGGAGCTGCGCGAAGCGGGATCCAGGTAAATCGCTCCGCTGTTCGCGAATGCCGTCCGGCTCGCCACGACCACGCTGTAAACTTCCCCGCGACAGGCAATCGCGACGTCGTCAACAATCCGTGCGCCACCGGCCCGGAGAATTTCAAACACAGGCAGCAATGCTATGTCCAATTCCCCGGCGAAAAATTTTCGCGACAACTCCGCCGGGACATCCGTGTCGAGAAGGGACGGGTTCAAGTCCCAGACTAACGGTTTTGAATTAAGATATGAAACCGGCCCAATTCGCAGTCCGGCCAGCGCGGGATCGAACGAACTCACGCTGCCGCGAGATGCGGAGCCGGCGGCATCGTGTTTGATATCCGCTCGTAAAAGCTGTCTCGCTGCATGGGAACGCGCCCGGCCTCGCGGATCGCCTTCTCGAGAGCCTCCACCGTTTGCTGCTGCGGCGTCCGCGCCCCGGCCATGTGAAAGATTTTCTCCTCGATGATAGTGCCGTGAAGATCATCCACCCCATAGCTTAACGAGAGCTGGGCGAGAGGCAGTCCCAGACTAATCCAGTAGGCCGTGACGTGCGGTATGTTGTCGAGGAAAATTCGACTGATCGCCAGATTTCGAAGCTCCTCGAACGCGGTCGCATGGGGAATACCGCGCAGGACGGGCCGCGCTCCATCCGGCTCGAAAGCAAAAGGGATAAATCCGGTAAAGCCGCCTGTCTGATCCTGCAGTTCTCGCAGACGACGCAGATGGTCAACGCGATGATGGGCGCGCTCGATATGGCCGAACAACATGGTGCAGGTGCTGTGCCCGCCCATCTGGTGCCAGGTGCGGTGCACCTCGGCCCACTCTTCGGCACTCTCTTTGCCGCGGCAAATCTTGTCGCGAATCTCAGGATCGAAGATTTCTGCCCCGCCTCCCGTGATGGCGCCCAGACCGTTTTCCCGAAGAAGCTCAAGCGTCTCACGAACGGACTTCCGGAAAACACGCTCAGCGAGGTGGCGGACCTCGATGGCGGTAAATGCCTTGATGATCAATTTTTCGTCCAGAGCGCACAGGCTGCGCAACAGCTCCAGATACCACTCGCCCTTCAAGGTCGGATGAAGCCCGCCGACCATGTGAATCTCGGTAATGCCGTGCTGTAATGCTTCGCGGACAGTCTCGACGATTTGGGGGATCGCAAACTCAAAGGCGTGCGCCTCGCGCTTCTTGGCTCCGAAGGCGCAGAACTGGCAAGAAAGAAGGCATACATTCGAATAGTTGATGTAGCGGTTGTGAATATACGTCGCCACGTTCCCGTTCTTTCGTTCCCGCACGATGTTGGCGATCGCACCAATACCGTTGAGATCGGCGCTTTCGTAAAGAGCGATCGCATCCTCGCCGGAAATGCGAAGATCGTCCTCGACCTTTCTCAAGATTGGCTCCAACTTTTTTGAGATCAAACGAGAATTCATAGACAATCTTCTGTGAACTAGTCCACGCGCTCATCGTCGCACGGCAGCCGCAGATTGCAATCAATCGCTGCGGAAGAGACCTCGCCTCTCGCCGGAGCGGCTCGCTGGTCGCCGGCCATTTTCTTGGCATCGCTTGCGTGCCCTCCGCTGTCCACTAAATTGAAAGGTTATGCCGTTTGAATTGGCCTCCAGTTACGAGCCACGGGGCGATCAGGCCCAAGCCATCGAGAAATTGACGCGTTCGCTTGTCGCAGGAAACCGCCATCAGACACTGCTGGGGGTCACAGGTTCCGGGAAGACGTTCACCGTCGCCAATGTCATTCGGGAACTTGACCGGCCGACCCTTGTCATGTCCCACAACAAGACGCTGGCGGCGCAGCTTTACAGCGAGTTCAAACAATTTTTCCCTCGCAACGCCGTCGAATACTTCGTCAGCTATTTCGATTATTATCAGCCGGAAGCTTATATTCCGCGCACGGACACCTACATTGAAAAGGATTCATCGATTAACGAAGAGATCGAACGGCTCCGGCTTTCCGCGGTCAGCTCGCTGCTGTCCCGGCCGGACACGATCGTCGTCGCCAGTGTGTCCTGCATCTACGGGCTGGCGTCCCCGGAAGATTTCCTGCAAATGCTGGTCACGATCAAGCGTGGACAAATGCTGACGCGCGAGGCATTCCTTGCAAAGCTTGTGGACATGCTTTACGAGCGCAACGATATCGCCTTCGGACGCGGAAAATTCCGCGTCCGCGGCGACGTGGTCGAGGTGCACCAGGCGCAAGTGGACGACGAGGCAATTCGAGTGGAGTTCTTTGGCGACGAGATCGACCGCATCAGCCAGTTCGATCCCCTCACCGGGCGCGTCACTTCCACGCTTTCGACGCTGACGATCTACCCCGCCAAGCAATTTGTGACGCCTTACGACAAGCTTCAGCGCGCAATGCGCTCCATTCGCGGAGAGCTCGACCAGCGCGTCACGGAGTTGGAGCGCGAAAATAAACTTATCGAGGCGCAGCGCGTCAGGCAGCGCACCGAATTTGACCTTGAGATGATGCAGGAGATGGGCTTCTGCAATGGCATTGAAAACTATTCCCGCCACCTGAGCGGGCGTCCTGCGGGTTCACGCCCCTACACGCTGATGGATTTCATGCCGGAGGACTTCCTTCTCGTCATTGACGAATCTCATGCCACCGTTCCTCAGATCGGAGGCATGTTTGCCGGAGACCGTTCCCGCAAGACAGTCCTCGTGAACTATGGCTTCCGGCTCCCAAGCGCGTTGGACAACCGCCCATTGAACTTCGAGGAGTTCATGGCAATGAACCGCCAGATCGTCTATGTGAGCGCGACTCCCGGGGAATTCGAGCTGCGCAACAGCATCGTGGGCAATGCAAGTTATCTTGCGAATCCCGGCGAGCAATTCCGCGAGCAGCGAGCGCCCGCAATGCTTGCGGGCGCCGTTCAACGTCAAAGATCGACAAGCAAGAGTGGTTTCGACCCAGTCACCCCCGGAGCGCCTCTCGTGATCGAGCAAATCATCCGCCCGACCGGTCTTCTTGATCCCAAGATCACGGTCCGGCCGCTGAAGAACCAGATCGACGAAACCATCGAGTTGTGCCGCCAGCGCATCGAGAAGAACGAGCGCGTGCTGGTCACAACCCTGACGAAGAGAACCGCCGAAGATCTCGCCGACTACCTGCGCGACATCGGTTTGAAGGTTCGGTATCTTCATAGTGACATTGATACCATTGAGCGGGTCGAGATTCTTCGCGGATTGCGCGCCGGAGAATGTGACGTGTTGGTTGGAATCAACCTTCTTCGCGAGGGCTTGGACCTGCCCGAAGTCAGCCTTGTTTGCATCCTCGACGCAGACAAGGAGGGCTACCTGCGCTCACAGACTTCGCTCATCCAGACGGCCGGCAGGGCCGCGCGGCACATCAACGGCGAGGTCGTCCTCTTCGCGGACCAGATGACGAACAGCATGCAAAGGCTCCTCGACCTCAGCGAATATCGCCGCGCCCGCCAGCTCGAATACAACGAAGAACACGGCATCACTCCAAGAAGCGTTCAGCGCGCGGTGCAGGAGAGCTTGCACGTCATTCTCAAAGCCCGGGAAGTCGAGCAAGGCATCGTAAGGGAAACGCCTTCGGATTTTGACCTGAATGAACTCATCCGGGAACTGGAGCGCGATATGGCCGCTGCCGCGGCAGGCCTCGAATACGAACGCGCGGCCCTGCTCCGCGACCAGATAACCGAACTTAAGAGTGGCTCGGGAGTTTCCAAGATTGAACCCAGGAGGGATCGAGCGAAGTATCCCGTTGCCAGAAGGGGGCGCAAGAAATCACGAATCGTGTGACGACAGTTGTAAAGGCGAAGACTTCTCAAATACACTTCCTTACTGGCACGGATGAGGCCGCCGTGAGGAAGGCCGCCTCGGCGCTGGCTCGAGAATTGGCGCCGGGCGCAGACGTTTTTGGATTGGAGACGATTGACGGCGCGGTGGACTCCGTTGACGCTGCCGCGAAAAGCGTCCAGGAGACCATGCAATCCTTACTCACCCTGCCGTTTCTCGGCGGTTCGAAACTTGTGTGGCTAAAAAACGCATCCTTTCTTGCAGACAGCGTGGCGGGCCGCTCCGAGAGTGTTCTTGCTGCTCTCGAAAAGCTTTGCGGGGTTCTGAATTCCGGGCTTCCGCAAGGAGTCAGCTTTCTTCTAAGCGCCCCGCTGGCCGACAAACGCAGAGCGGCCTTCAAATCACTTTCGAGGCTTGCGGAGACACATATTAGGGATCTTCCGAATCTTGGTTTTGGAGGAAACGAAGAGGCCATCGTCGAGTGGACGACCGCACGCGTTCGCGAGCACGGCCTGCAACTTGATTCCGATGCGGTCGAGATTCTGGCCGCGCGTGTCGGTCTGGACACCCTCCAACTCGAAAGCGAACTCGGGAAGCTCGAAACCGCCTTCGGCAACGCGCGTCGAGTCAGCGGAGACGACGTGCGCATCCTTGTTCCGCAGACACGAGAGGGCGGAATCTTCGATCTCAGCGAAGCCATCGGGAGAAGGGACCTGTCGCTTGCCCTCGAGACGCTCGACCAGCTCCTTCGGCAGGGCGAACGCGGTATCGGCATTCTTTTGGCAGCCGTCGTGCCAACCGTCCGCAATCTTCTCCTCGTGAAAGATCTTCTCGTCCGCCACAGACTGCCTGCGCCGACACAGCCCCAATTCTTTGCGGGCGCCCTGAAGCGCGTTCCCGCGGAAGACACCTCCCACCTCCCGAGAAAAAAGGATGGAACGATCAGTGCTTACCTTCTCGGAATAGCGGCAATCAATGCGGCGCATTATTCACTGGCCGAATTGGAAGGAGGATTCGCCGCCTGTGCAGCCGCGAATCAACAGCTCCTGAGTGGATCGCTAACCGACGAGGTCGTTCTTGCGCGCTTCTTGATCCAATTGTTATCGAGAAAAACATCATAAACCGATTGACATCTCAAGATATTGTGGTGAATTCGCAAAAAAGAGTTAAGGCACCACAATGCGTTGCCCTAAGTGCGCTTCCCTTCAAGATAAGGTGATTGATTCTCGTCTTTCAAAAGGCGGAGACAGCATACGCCGGCGTCGCGAGTGCCTTGGTTGCGAAACCCGATACACCACCTACGAAGAGATCGAACGTGTCGAGCTGCGCGCAATCAAGCGTGACGGGCGCCATGAACCCTTTGACAGGCATAAACTTCAGACCAGCCTTGTAAAGGCTTGCGAGAAGCGTCCCATTGGAATCGACCAGATCGAGCGTGCTGTTGAGGAACTGCTTCACGAATTCGAAACCGAGCAGAAGCGCGAGATCCCGACACGCTTCATTGGCGCGAAGGTCATGGAAAAGCTCCACACCATCGATCCCATTGCCTACGTGCGCTACGCCTCGATTTACCGTCAGTTTCAGGAAATCGGCGATTTCATCGAGGAAATTCAAACCTACCAAGAGAAGCGCTCGATCCGATCGCCGGCGCAACCTGAGTTGTTTAAAGTGTGATCAGTTTGCCAAACAATCTGCCGCTCGTGCGTTTCAGCGATGGCCAGATCATCCCGTTCGAGCGGGGCTGGCTTGCCGGAACCCTTGCGCGTGCCGCCGAGCGGGCAGGCTACAAGAAATGGTGGCTGGCCCCTCACGTCACCGAGAGCGTATCAAATTACCTCGAACAAGACTTCGACGAGAGCGTAGTGACTATCAACCGGCTGGAAAAAGCTGTGCAATCCGTTCTCCAGGTGATCGGCTATTCCGATGTGGCGGGACATTATTGCGCGGTTCCCCCGCCCGCGCGGATCTCACTCGCGGAACTCGCGCGCGCTGCCGGATATGGCTACGAACTCGCTTTTTTCGATCTTCTTCGTTCGCGCTTGAGAGAGGCCCTCGAAGCAAAGGTCGAACGCTTGGAAATTTGCGACGCGCATTGCGGAATCAAGCTTTTGCGTTCTGCGAAAAACTGGCGCCAGGATTGTTCTGGTCTTCTCGAGGAAGTCGTCAACTTTGTGCGCAAGGAGCTCGACTCGTGTCCGGACGCTGCGGAATTGCGGATGCAACTTTCATGACCCTTTTTGAGCGTATCATCAGCCGGGAAATCGCGGCTCAGATCATCCATGAGGACAATGAGTGCATTGCGATCCGCGACATTAACCCGAAGGCGCCCGTGCATGTTCTGATAATTCCGAAGACGGCCATTCCACGCCTTGGCGAGGCGGCGGATGCGCACTCTATGCTGCTGGGTCATTTGCTTCTGACGGCGGCTTCAATCGCCAGAAGAGAGGGGCTGCAAGGAACCGGTTACCGGGTCGTAATCAACCACGGAGCCCATGCCGGCGAAAGCGTTCCCCATCTTCATGTTCACCTTCTGGGCGGCCGGCAAATGACTTGGCCGCCGGGTTAATTTTAGAGAAGAACGGCGGAAAAAATTCGGATAATTCTCTCTTGACGGAAGTTCGTGCTATCTGCTTCGATAAGTGACGTGAAGGGAGCTCTTCGATAAGGAGGCAATCGAGAGGAGGGGGGAACGAGAGTTTTGCGACTAGGGTCGGTAATTCTTCCCGCTTGCACGTCTGCGAGCGACCGGGAGCCAAAATCGCCTCGCCGGGGTGCGCCACTCCCTCGTCAAGGTGCGCGCGAGTGGTCCGGAGATCATGCCGCGCAAGGGCGACCTCGGGGGTGTTTGGTTTCCGGCGAAAGAGAGAGTCCCAGGAACGATCGTTTGCCTGCATGGGTTTCAGAGCCACGGCGGCTGGTTTTCGCGGCTTGCCGAACCGTTAACCAACGCGGGCTGGAATGTGGTGGCACGCGATCGGCGAGGCAGCGGAGTCAATACGGCGGCGCCTTTCAAACGAGGCCATGGAGCACATCCTTCCCCAATTGCGGACGCCATACTCACATGGGTCAACCGCCCTAAACGCAGCAACCCGGCACACTAATCTATGAAGCCCAGGAAACACGACCCGAAACTTGTCCTCCAGCTCCAAGCGCTGCGCGAGCAGATCGATGACATCCTCGATGGCGGTGGTGGTGATATTTCTGAGAAACCTGCCAAGGCGAAACCCTCCCGCGGTCGCGCGACGCGCGGCCCGGCCGCCGCAGTTGCTGCTGGCGGCAGCGCCCGCAAGCTCGCCATCGTCGTTGGCCATACCACGATCGCTCCCGGTGCCTCCGGCGTCGCACCCATCTCGGCCAGCGAATACCCGTGGAATAAAGATCTGGCGTCGAAGGTCGTCAGTGAATGCTCCGCGCTCGGCGTCAGCGCGCAGGTGTTTTTGCGTGACAACGGCGGGATCTCGGGCGCCTATTCCAGCGCGGCCGCTATTGGGCCGAAAGCTGTGGTTGAGTTGCACTTCAACGCAAATGGCGGAGCGGCGCGCGGGACGGAGACGCTCTATGGGACCGCGTGCCAGGCGTCGAAGGCCTGGGCGGAGCGCTTGCACAATGCGATGGCGCGGCTCTACGGCCGGGGTGCCGGCCGGCCCGGCAATCGCGGGCTGAAGAAGACTCCACCGCATCCGCGCGGCTCCACAAGCGTCAATGCGCTGAGCACCATTCCTTCCTGCCTCATCGAGCCCTTCTTCGGCGACAACGCGAGCGACGCAGCATTGGGCCATGTCAAGAAAGACGCGCTTGCCAAAGCCATCGCCAACGCGTTTGTCGCCCACTTTCCATGAGCGCAACTGGCACGGGCATGGAACTCAGCGAGCCGATCACCTTCCGCGGTGCGTGCGACGCTTCCGGCGGAGTCACGCTCCATTCTGACCTCCTTGCGGTCGCCAACGATGAAGATAACGTATTGCGCTACTACGATCTCCGCGCGCTCG
This sequence comes from uncultured Verrucomicrobiae bacterium, assembly GCA_963847295.1. Classification (GTDB taxonomy): domain Bacteria; phylum Verrucomicrobiota; class Verrucomicrobiia; order Chthoniobacterales; family Terrimicrobiaceae; genus DASTFP01. Next base: position 16,058 of record CAWJZG010000017.1, on the reverse strand, counting down.
ACGCCATGCCGGTTGAAGAGGAGTGGTCGGAACGCCTGGAGGTTGAGGACGAACCGGGAAAGAGTGAAACCGATATCGAAAGCGCCACGGCCTTGGGCGAACTAATCTTCTGGATCGGCTCCCACTCGCGCAGCAAGTCGGGAAAGGAGCGGCCTGATCGCCAGCGCATCTTTGCGACGCGATGGGTAAAAACGGCATCGCGCCTGGAGCTGGTCGGCAAACCTTACCGGAACTTGCTGCGCGATCTCGAAGCCGGCGACCGATTCAATGATTTCGATTTCGGGGCAGCCTCGAAGCTGGCCCCGAAGGAGCCGGGCGGCCTGAACATCGAATCGCTGTGCGCCACGGCTGACGGCAAGCTGCTCATTGGCTTTCGAAACCCCGTTCCCGACGGCAAAGCGCTTCTTGTCCCTCTGCTCAATGGGCCGGAGATCATCGAGGGAAAAGGCCCGCGATTCGGCAAGCCCGTCCTGCTCGACCTCGGTGGGTTGGGCGTGCGCGACATGGTTCGCTGGGAAGATGGCTTTCTACTCATAGGCGGGCCCATCGGCGATCCTGCTGCCGGTGCCGTCGACTCGCGGCTCTTCCGGTGGAATGGCAGGAGCGCCCGGCCAGAGCTGCTCGATCTGCCTTTTACCGGCTTCAATCCCGAAGGCCTGATCGAGGTCGGCGCCGCGCCGGGAACCAGGCTGCTCGTCCTGAGCGACGACGGCGCCTCGAACCAAGGCGGCACTCCCTGCAAGGAACTCCCGCCGGATCATCCCGCCAGGCGCTTCCGTGCCCTCTGGCTTTCTTGAAGGAACGCCATCGCGATTTCACCATTCCAGAACATATCATGCCCAATCGAATCACTCCCGACCTCGACGCCCTCGTTGGTAAAAGCATCGCTCGCCTTTGCCCCCAAGGCTTCCACGACTTCGACGCAAATCACTGCGCGCACTTCGTCTCCCACTTGGGCAGCTATCGCTTCGGCTTCCTTTGCCACGGTATGCCTGATGCCGAAATCTCCACGCCGCCCGGCGTGTGCGTGCGTGTGCAGGAGCTTTTCCCGCGCTGCCCGAAGGTGGGCAAATGGGACGACCTCCCGGAAACCGACGATGACCTGCTGGTCTTCATTACTGCGCGTGGCAACGTCAACCTGACGGCGAAAACGATCCAGAACGTTCCAAAGAAACACATCGGCATCCTCCGCGACGGGAAGGTTTATCACTACTCGAACACCGACGAAAAAGTGGTCCGCCAGACGCCGGAGGCCGTGCGCACGCGGTTTCGCGGGGCTTACAGGGATCCGACCGTCGATCTCTTCTTCGGCACACTGCCGGCGGCGGGACGCTCCGCGAGGTCTCTTGCGCGCTCGCACGGGCCATCGGCCGGTGCGCGCGGGGTCATGCCTCAAGCCCTCTCCCTGCACATTGGCCTCAACGAATTCGATCCTGCCCACTACGGCGAACCGGGCACGCTGGCCGGTTGCGAGAACGACGCGCGCGATATGGCGGCGCTCGCGAGGAAAGAGGGCATCAAGCCAATCGTTTCGCCCTTGCTCACCGCCAAAGCCACGGCGGCCAACGTCGTGAACGCCATCAAAAAAGCGGCCGCTGCGCTGGAGGACGGCGACACTCTCTTCGTGACCTACGCGGGGCACGGCGCGCAAGTGCCCGATACCAACGGCGACGAGCCGGATCGGATGGACGAAACCTGGTGCCTCTACGATCGCATGCTCATCGACGACGAACTCGCTGCGCTTTGGGCGAGCTTCCGTGCCGGCGTGCGCATCGTCATGCTCTCGGATAGTTGCCACAGCGGCAGCGTCAGCCGCGCTCAGCGCAGCGGCGCGGTCGAAAGGCTGGCGGCCGGGAAGCGCCACCGGCTTATCCCGCCACCGCGCGCCCTTCGCATCTACCGAAACAACAAGGGCATTTACGACGCGATCCAACTGGGCACAAAGACGCGCAGCCAGGCAAAGATCCGGGCGTCGGTGCTGCTGATCTCCGGCTGCCAAGACAATCAGTTATCCGGCGACGGCGACGTTAACGGGTTGTTCACCGAGACCTTGAAGAGCGTGTGGAATGACGGCGCCTTCATCGGCACCTACAGACAGCTGCGCGACAGCGTCGCCGCGCTCATGCCGCGTTACCAGCAGCCGCGCTACTCGTTGGAGGGCGCCGCGAATGTAACGCTGGAGCAAGAACGGCCGTTCAGTTCAGTGGCGGGCGCGATGCCCGGCGTGATCAAGGGCGGGAAGTTCGCAACAGTGGAGAAGCCTTCCTCGCCGCTGAGCTTGATTCTGTCGCTGCTAAAAAAATTTGGCATGTCCGAGCCAAACGCGAAGAGCGATCTGCGCGCGTGGGCAAAGGAACTAGAGAAGCAGGATGCGAAGCTTGGGCTGCCTGCAACACGCGCAGAAGCGTTTGTGGCGGAATGCTTCGCCAGTTTTAAGCAGCTTCCACTGGAGAAAGCGGATATCACTTCGGGGAGAGTGCGCACCCCGCAGGACATCGTCGAACTCCTGCCGGATACGAAGCGCCGTTCGCGTGGCGGCAATGATGGCGTCGCATCGTTCTCGGGAGTCACGAATCTGCTGACCGTCGGGCTGACGAAGGAACAGTTCCTCACCCGGAACAAGACGGCACTGGACAAGATCATCTCCGCAGTAAGCGACAAGCTGCGCGCGAAGTACGGCGCGAGCGCCAGCGCAATATCGCGCCATGATCTGTGTGTCGTTTTCTACTGCGAGGCCGGGCTGAAAGCCGGCAAGGTCAATCCCGATTTCAGGCATTCCGAGGGCGAGCGCGGAATGTTGCCGCTGCCGAGCAACATCAAATCCTGGAACGGCCAGAACGCGCCCGCATGGGACCGGCCGATGAGCGCCGTCATCAATCTCGAACACTTCTTCCTCTACATGGGACATCTGAAAAACAAGGATCTTACCGGCGCGCCACGCCGCCTGTATGGCGGGCTGTTCGATCTCACCGGCATCAGCGGAAATCCGACCGTCGGTGCCAAGGTCCTGGCCGGGGTGGTCCACGGCTATTTCTACAGTGGCAATTACAGCGATCGCAGTGTGCCGTTCGATCACCTCGTGGAAAGCTACCAGGGCGATGAGCGCCTGTCCGAGTTCATGAAAAACACAAACTACCGGCATGCCGGCACGTCGGTGCTGACGGGCCGGGAGCGGAACATCGACACGGCGCTGGACCTGGTCTGATTTTGCGCGGAGCCCTTCCGTTTTCCCGCAGGGATTTCCCCGTGCTCAGTTGGGACGACGAGAAAACTCGGCCTTCGCGCAGGCGACGCTGAGCGAGATCGCCCTGTCTTTGAAAATTGCACGGGTTGAAATTCGAGGCTGACCGGCGTCGTCGGATGAACGTCGGAAGCCACAGTGTTTGTCTTTAACGGTCGCACTCGCCCATCACAAAATCGATGGAGCCGAGGATCGTGACAACATCGCTGATCATGTGCCCAGGAAGGATTTTGGGAAGAATGCTGATATTGACGAAGCTCGGAGAGCGAATTTTCAGCCGGTAAGGAACCCCTCCTCCTTTGCTGCAGATGTAAAAACCCAGTTCGCCCTTCGGATTTTCAGCGCCGAAGTAAATCTCCCCTACGGGTGCATCCACACCCTCCGTCACGAGAATAAAATGGTGAATGAGTTCCTCCATTTTTGTGAGCACCTCGACCTTGGGCGGAAGCGTCTGCTTGGGATCGACATAGTTGATTGGCCCTGCTGGAAGCTTTTGGACAACTTGCTCAAGGATGCGCACGCTTTGCCGCATTTCCTCCATACGAACAAGATAGCGGTCGAACGAATCTCCGACGGTCCCTACCGGAACCTCAAAATCGTAATTTTGATAATCGAGATACGGATGCTTGCGGCGGACGTCGTGCTCAACACCCGCGCCACGCAGGTTTGGGCCGGAAATCCCGTAGGCGATGGCATCCTCTTTCGATATCACCCCCACATCTTTGCAACGATCGATAAAGATGCGATTGCGAGTCAGGAGCCCATCCAACTCCTCAATGGCCGGCTTGATGCCATCGAGGAACTCTCGCAGTTGAGGAAGAAACGTTTCGGGGAGGTCACGCGTCTGGCCCCCCACCCTCGTGTAGCTGGTGGTAAAACGGGCGCCGCTGAGCACCTCGACCAGGTTGTAAATCTTTTCGCGCTCAAGAAACGTGTAGAGGAACACGGTAACTGCTCCGATATCCATCGCCATGGCTCCGATTCCAAGCATATGAGCGGAAATTCGGGCTAGCTCGCAGCAAATCACCCGGATGGCCTTTCCACGGGATGGCAGTTCCCAGCCCATCAGCTTCTCAACCGCGAGAGCATACGCGACGTTGTTCGCAATTGGCGCCAGATAGTCGAGCCTGTCCGTGTAGGGCACAAACTGATTGTATTGCATGTTCTCGGCGATTTTTTCATCGCCGCGATGCAGGTAGCCGACGTCCGGCGTGGCCTTGGTGATTACCTCGCCATCCAGTTCCAAGATGATACGCAGGACACCATGGGTCGAGGGATGCGATGGTCCCATATTCAGCGTCAGTTGCTCGCCGAGTAATTCGCCTGCCTCCTGAGCTTTACGCACTTGCCCAAGGGTTCTCGCCAAGGTATCAGGATGTTCGATTGTTGTTGCCATGTTCAAATTTTGCTGCGCTTTTTTATCCAAATTGGACTCGAACCGAATCTAAAGAAACTCTTCACAAGCGATCAAAAAAACCATGACTACTGTTTCCTCTTCGAACGAAAATGCAAGCTTACCGATGGTTGTAATCATCGGAGGGGGATTTGGCGGGCTCAGTGCCGCGAAAGCTCTGGCCGACGCGCCCGTGAAGGTTATTCTCATCGATAAGAGCAACCACCATCTTTTTCAACCGCTTCTTTACCAGGTGGCCACGTGCGAATTGTCCCCCGCCGATATTGCTCAGCCGCTCCGGGGCATTCTGCGAGACCAACAAAATGTCAGCGTTTATCTTGACGAAGTCAAAGACATCAAACCGGAAAGCCGCGAGGTGATTACTGGGGACCTGACTTTCAAATACGACTACCTCATTGTGGCTGCGGGTGCGCGCCATCACTATTTCGGCCATGACGAATGGGAAGATCAAGCGCCGGGACTCAAGACGATTCAGGATGCCCTCGAGATCCGGCGGCGCGTGCTGCTGGCCTTCGAAGTCGCCGAAAAGGCCGTCTCCGAAGAAGAGCGCAAGCAGGCGTTGACTTTCGTCGTCGTCGGGGCGGGCCCCACCGGGGTGGAAATGGCTGGAGCCATTTCCGAGCTGGCTCGCTTTACACTTCGAAAGGATTTCCGGCGCATCGACCCGGCCGATGCCCGCGTCATTTTGGTGGAGGCTGGCCCCCGCGTGCTTCCTCCTTTTGCGCCTGAGCTCTCCGAAAGCGCGCTTCGGCAACTCCAGTCACTTCACGTCGAGGTGCTTTTGAACAGTGCGGTCACACGCCTGGCGGAAGGCGAAGTGGACATCAACCAGCAGGTCATCAAGGCTCGTACGGTGATCTGGGCGGCTGGGAACAAAGCTTCGCCGCTCGCAGCCATGCTCGGTGGTGAAGTCGATCGCCCGGGCCGGGTCAAGGTCAATCCTGACCTTACAATTCCCGGCCATCCCGAGATCCAAGCCGTCGGCGATATGATCTCGACGACGTTTGATGGCGGCAAGCCTGTGCCTGGCGTGAGTCCCGCGGCCATGCAAGCCGGACGCCACGCCGCGGAGAATATTAAGCGCCAGCTAAGGGGCGAAAAGCCCGTCGAATGGAAGTATTTTGACAAGGGGAGCATGGCCACTATTGGGCGAAATAAGGCGGTGGCGCAGGTCGCAGGGATGAAGCTCAGCGGTCACATTGCATGGCTGGCATGGGTTTTCATTCACCTCATGTTCCTCATCGATTTCCGAAGCCGCGTTTTTGCATTCTGGGAATGGACCTGGGCCTATCTCAGCTACGGAAAGGGTGCTCGTCTCATTACCGGATCTACCGGATCGATCGGCAAGTGGGGCGTCCTCAAGGAAAAATAATTGGCGAAAGTCCTGCCCATTGGGCGTCAGCGACTTGGTGACGGGAACCGAAGCCAAATCTTATCCCTTTTGAGGCCGGCTTCTCTCCGCTGCGCGCCTGCTGCGCAGCGAGGAGAATTTGATTTGGCTTGCGAGGAACGATTTTCAAGTCACTGGCCACCACTCGTTTCTTCTGCTAATCGTAAGGGCTTTTCCCGAATGGACGAAGCTCCGGAACCACACGACGACGAATTGGTTGCCCGCACACAGGCCGGGGACCCGGAGGCGTTCGACGATCTTGTCGTTCGTTATAGCCCCAGGCTATATGGGCTCATTTACAATATGACTTCCAACCACGAAGATACCAACGACCTGCTTCAGGAAGTCTTTGCAAAAGCCTATCGCTCCATCAACGGCTTCCGGGGAAATTCCAGTTTTTACACATGGATGCATTCCATTGCGGTCAACATGACCATCAACTTCGTAAAGAAACGCGGCCGGCGCCACGCCATGAGTCTCGATGACTTGGATGCAGGGGTTCACAACGATCCAGACTTCATCGAAGCCACCACCGGGGGAGATCCCCGCCACGACGCGAATCTTTCCGAACTTCAACAAAGATTGAACGAGGCATTGCAGAAGCTGTCTCATGAACATAGAGCGGTCGTTACCATGTTCGACATTCAAGGTATGCCTCATGCGGAAATCGCAAAAATTCTCGGCATCTCGGAAGGCACAGTGAGGTCAAGACTGTTTTATGCGCACCGCCAGTTGCAAAATTATCTCGAAGAGTTTATCAAACACTGATTCAACGATATGAACGAAGACGTGAATCTGTCGAAGCTATTGCGTTTGAAGCGCTACGAGCAACCTCCTCCTGGATACTTCGACGATTTTCTGCGTGAGTTTCAGCGCCGCCAGCGAGCCGAAGCGCTGCGCCGCCCTGCATGGGCTGTTCTTTGGGATCGGATCGCTTCGATCGCGCCGACATTTCGAGTTCCGCAGATTGCCTACGCTGCAATCCTCATACTGGCTGCGGGAGCATCAACCCTCATTGTCACTCAGCAGCCAGCCGGAACGGTCGCCCGAGCGGAGGGGTCGCGGACATCCCTTTCACTAACCCCTTCGAAATCCGTAACAATTACCGATACACTTCCGGTCTCCGCACGGACCGGCGGGTCGCTGCCCTCGCATTATGTGCTTCAGTCCAGGCCCGTGAGCAATGAGCAGCCGCTCAGTTTCTAGCTTTCTCGAGGGGAAGCTTCTTTTTCTTGCTCTTGTCCTCCTGCTAGCGGCCTCGGGTCGAGCGGAGGACAATCTTGGCGAAAAAATTTCCGCCGAGGTCTGCAAGCTATTCGACGAACGCCACAGTTCGACGGTTCGTGTAGAGGCCTACGACCGCCACGGAAAGCTGAGCGCCACCGGGTTCTTCGCCGACCCGGCGGGCACGATATATACCCTTTCGTATGTTGTCGCCAATGCAGAGGAAATCTTTGTGGTTCACGGCAATCGAAGGATCCCCGCCAAGCTTCTCACTGCCGACCCGCGAAGCGGTATCGCCCTTCTCAAAGTCGACTACAACTCTCCCTTCATTCCGGTCGGAAACTCTAAACAGCTTTCTCTCGCTTCCCCGGTCGTAGCCATCGGTTTTCCGGTGAATCTCGCCGCAACGCCAAGTTTCGGAATCGTTGGCGGGTTCGACCGTCAGTTTCTCGGCAGATACTTCATGACGACCCATATTCGCGCGATTGTCTCGGTCGAGCCAGGTTTTGGCGGGGCGCCGTTGATGAACCTTAAAGGCGAGGCTGTCGGGATCATCATTTCCGGTATCGATGGGGGGGGAGCGTGCTACGCCTTGCCAATAGAAGCCGCGGAAAAGATTCGACTGGATTACATCCGGTTCGGCGGACCGAGGCACGGATGGGTAGGCGCAAACGTCGAGGATCAGAATGAACCTGGTGAAGGCTCGCATGTGCACATCGCGGAACTCGACCCAGGGACTCCAGCAGCTCAGTCCGGCCTGAAGGAGGGAGATATCGTAAGGAAGATCGGCGGCGTCAAGGTTGCTGTGGCTGAAGACGTCATTGATGCCTCGTTCTTCCTGACAGCTGGTGACCGGGTTTCAATCCTAATTGAGAGAGACGGGCAGGAAATGTCCATCGATGTCCGTCCGGTCGAGCATCCGATAACCCAGAGTCCTTACTACCCGCAAGGCGGATTGACGGAGCTTCACGCTCTGGCGCCCGGCCCGCTTCCCGAAAATCTCAAACTCGAGTGAGGCCGGATTTTTCCGCAGTGTAATCTGGAAATAAGCATCCCTCGGGAGTTACTCGACCTTTTCCCGCAATCCGCCGAAGGCATGAGATAGTTTTTTGATACCCAGCTCGATTCGCGTTTTCACGGTGCCAAGAGGGGTTTGGGTGAGGGCTGAAATTTCGCGCTGGCTCTTTTCCTCGAGAAAAGCCAGTCGGATCACCTCCTGCTGGTTCGGTGGTAGTGTGTTAAGTTGCTGATCCAGCAACGAACGGAGATCGTCGCGAAACGCTTCCCGCTCCACCGTGTGCGATTCGTCAATTCCTTTATCCGAATGGTTGCACGAGACCTCGTAACGATCAGTGGCCCGCCGGTAAGCACTGTGCTGCCGCAAGCGGTCGATCGCGCGCCGTCTTGCAAGCGTGCAAAGCCAGCTCATTAGTTTTCCCTTTCCAGACGAGTAGCTTGGCGCTCGATCCCACACTTGAAGGAATACTTCCTGCAGCACGTCGTCGGCCTCGGTTTCATCATGCAAGACCTGCATAATGATCGATTTCAGCACCACCCGGTAACGCTTGTAGAGCCTCTCCAAAGCTTCAGGCAGTCTACGCAGAATGCCATTCATCAATTGCTGATCTTCCAAGATTGAATCGTTCTCTAGAGTGATTTCCATAATCGTCGTGAGGTTTGACTAAACCTTACCTTAGGTAACTGCTTTCCCCAATCGGTGCGCTTAGCGATCCGAGCATCAGAGAAAGTTCCATGCATCCGAAGAAACCCCTATGATTGCATAGGGGTGAAAGCTCGATAGCGAGCGAAGCGCAGGGATTCCACGGCGCCGATACACGCGAAGAGCCCAACCTCCGCGATTACTGAAGAAAAAAAACAATCATGCGAATTCTCGGAATCATTCTCATTTGTATCGGGCTGCTAACTCTTGTTGTTCCGTACGTCACCTTTACCAAGAAAGAAAAGGTCCTCGACATTGGGCCAGTGGAGGCGGTTGCGGAGACGAGAGAGAGAATTCCGATTTCGCCGGTTCTCGGTACGATCATCTTCATTGCAGGAGCAGGCATTGTCATCGCTTCGATGAGAAAGGGCGCCTCCTGATTCTTGAGATGAAGCGGAACCTTGCACTCACCGGTGGCTCGCGAGTTTGATACGCCCATCCATCGCATAGTACGCGAACTCCTGGCATGAGCCTGCTTCTGTTAATCATCCTTATCGTCCTTCTGATTGGCGCATTGCCGACCTGGCCCCACAGCAGTGGTTGGGGTTACTACCCCAGTGGCGGTCTGGGTCTGATCCTCGTGATCCTTTTGGTGCTCGTTCTCCTTGGACGAATTTAGGTTCGTTGGTGCGGAGGGGTCGCGAGCCCTCCCTCCGGCGTTGTTCCTCAGTGACGGCCGTCAGGGGGATGCTTCGTCGTCCCTCCCCATGCTGTTTATGGCATCGACTACCGGCGTGTGTGCCGGTCTTTCAGTTTCCCCGCATCGTACCGTTGTCCGAAATCGGGGTAGGAATTCCTAGAATTGTCGAGTATCAAGTAACTATGAAATTGCGTGAGGCAGGCTGTGAGGTCGTCGAAGACAGATCCCACGCTCTGAAAGAGCACGAACTGAGCGAGACGACAACCTCGCTCGAGGCAAGCAACGAATGAGCCGAGTCAGGATCGTTCACACAACAACATATCGTTATGCGGAACCGGTAGCCTTCGGAATTCATCGGTTGGTTGTCCGGCCGCGCGAGGGACACGACATTCAGGTCGAAAATCTTTCGCTGCGAATAAGTCCGGCGGGCGCGGTGAGCTGGCATCGCGACATTTTCGGAAATTCCATCGCGCTGACCTCATTCTCCGAACTCTCTGATTTCCTGGAATTCTCAAGCGAGGCGACCGTCGTGCGCCGCGACCATTCTTCGCATCGCCTTTTGCTGGATGTCCTTCCAGTGAAGTTTCCCGTTGAATATTCATATCTCGAAAACCCCGTTGCGCTGGGATATCTCGAATCGGCTTATCCTGAGGAGACCGCTGCCTTGCGTGACTGGACGATCAAAACCTTCGCGCCAATCCAAGGTGACGACGCAGTTCATCTTGTGCACGAAATCAATAGATGGATCTATCGTTCGATTCGCTATCGTCGCCGCGAAAACCGCGGCGTTCAAAGCCCGCTGGAGACTCTCACGCTCCAGTCGGGTTCGTGCCGAGATATGGCCACATTGCTGCTTGAAATCGTGAGAACCCTAAAAGTGGCGAGCCGTTTCGCAAGCGGCTATCTTGACAGCGCCGCTTCCGTCGCGGGCAACGCGTCGACTCATGCGTGGACAGAGGTCTATTTTCCCGAGCATGGTTGGTTCGGATGCGACCCGACCCTGGGCGAGGATACGTCCCACAAGCATATTGCTTGCGGTGTCAGCTCTCATCCGCGCGGTGTGATGCCGATCACCGGAGTCTATTCCGGACCGACGAGCAGCTACGTGGGAATGAGCGTCAGCGTGAAAATCGCGCCGATCCCGTTATCGGATTCGCCAGGTGAAATACGTGGTCGCCGGTAATCCCTAAGCACGTCCGGCCTCTACATTCCGCTCTCCGAAGCGGTGTGCGGCTTCATCTTTTGCCGCGTCAATCCGTGCCTCAAAACAACCAGCGAGCGTTCAATGAGCTCCACCGTTCCGGTTGCCGGATAGTGAACCTTTTCTTCCAGAAATCCCGACTCCCGCGCGGTGTCAAGGACGAGCTCCCATGCCGCGCGGCTGTTCCGTATTCTCGGAAGGCGAAACGGGAGTTTTTCATGATGTGCGTTAAAGAACAGGACGAAGGTGTCGTCCGTAATCGGTTCGCCCATCGAATCGCGCACGTCCATCGTCTGGCCGCTAAGCAACAGGCCGATTGAACGCGCGTAGCCCGTGCTCCATTCGTCATCGCTCATTTCCTTTCCGGACGGATTGAGCCACATGATATCCTTGATTCCCAAGCCGCGAATTGGTCTGCCCTGGAAAAATTTGGGCCTGCGAAAGACAGGATGCTCTTTGCGGAAGCGGATCAGCTTTATAACGAACGCGGTTTGCGCCTCCTGCGTTGCATTGCGCTCCCAGTTGAACCAGCTGAGCTCATTATCCTGGCAATAGACATTATTGTTGCCATTTTGCGTCCGTGCGAATTCATCGCCACCCGTGAGCATCGGAACGCCTTGTGAAAGGAATAATGTTGCCAGAAAATTTCTCATTTGGCGGCGGCGCAGTCCGTTGATTTCTTCACTCTCGGTGGGACCTTCTGCTCCACAACTCCACGAATTGTTGTTGCTGTCTCCATCCTGGTTCCCCTCGCCGTTGGCCTCGTTGTGCTTCTCGTTGTAGGAGACGAGGTCGTTCAATGTGAAGCCATCGTGCGCGGTGATGAAGTTGATGCTGGCATATGGGCGTTTCCCATCCTGATGATAAAGATCGGAACTGCCGGTCAGCCGTGACGCGAACTCGCCAATCGTTCCCTCGTCGCCCCTCCAGTATTTGCGCATGCAGTCTCGATATTTCCCGTTCCACTCTGCCCAAAGCACCGGAAAATTTCCGACCTGATATCCGCCTTCTCCCACATCCCACGGCTCAGCGATCAGTTTCACGCGTGAAATAACCGGATCTTGATGCACGATGTCAAAAAACGCCGAAAGGCGGTTTACCTCGTGAAGCTCACGAGCCAGCGTGGAGGCAAGATCGAAGCGGAATCCATCCACATGCATCTCCAGAATCCAATAGCGGAGACTGTCCATGATGAGCTGGAGCACCCTGGGATGCATCATGTTCAAGGAATTCCCGCAACCCGTGTAATCCATGTAGTAGCGCCGGTCGCGAGCAACGAGCCGGTAGTATGCCGCGTTGTCTGCGCCGCGGAAAGAAAGGGTCGGCCCCATATGATTTCCCTCTCCCGTGTGGTTGTAAACGACGTCGAGAATGACTTCCAGCCCGGCCGCATGCAGCTTCTTCACCATTTCTTTGAACTCGATCACCTGCTGGCCCAAAATGCCGCTGCTGGAATAAGTGGAGTGCGGCGCGAAGTAGCCGATCGAATTGTAGCCCCAGTAGTTTGACAACCCTCTCTTCTCCAGGTGCTCGTCATTCACAAAATGGTGAACGGGCACTAGTTCCACGGCGGTCACTCCCAATCTTTTGAAGTAATCAATGGCGAAGTCGCTTCCAAGGGCGGCATAGCTTCCGCGGATCGCCTCGGGAATATGAGGGCAGAGCTTTGAAAATCCCTTAACATGTACTTCGTAGATGACGGATTCTGCCAGCGGGATGTCGGGGCCCGCGTCGCCTGCCCAGTCGAACTCGTCGCTAACGACAACGGATTTCGGCAAGCCTGCTGCGCTATCCCGGGTATCCTTATTTAGATCGGCATCCTCTCCGCCAATGGTGTAGGCGAACATCTCGTCGCTCCACTTGATGAGGCCCGCAATCGCACGCGCATAAGGATCAATAAGGAGTTTGAACTCATTAAAACGATGACCCTCTTCCGGGTCGTATAGACCATGAACTCGGAAGCCATACAGCTGGCCGCTCGTGATTTTCGGAAGAAAGCAATGCCAGACGGCGTCGGTCACCTCTGTCAGACGAATGCGGGCACTTTCCTGCGCGTCGTCGGGATGATTGAATAGACACAGGTCGACCCCCGTCGAGTTTTCCGAAAACAGGGTGAAGTTTGTCCCTTCGGCGTTCGTCTTTGCGCCCAAGGGATACGGCTTTCCTGGCCAAACGTGAATTGTGGAATCAGATGCCATAAATCGAGGATTGCTAACAGCTTGTCGGAGTTACGGCGAGGGCCGATTTTTCGCTTGAAGCGCATCGCGCGATGGACGGCCCGTTGGGGACAATCTGCCAAGCCGGAGTTCCTCAGCAGCGCTACCCAGCGTTGCCTGGCGGCGGCAGGGATGCCTATTTGGCACTCTGCGGCCTCGTGTTTCCCGCCGGCTCGCTGCCGTCGACCATTCGGTTGATAGCCGACAGCGGAATGGGAAGAAAATCCGGACGATAATTCAACTCGTAGCCAATCTCGTAGATGGCCTTGTCGAGGAGAAAGATCTTGAGCAGCGCATCGAATTCTTCATCCGTCGGAGGCAAAAAGGATGCGCCCGCTGCGGCTGATCGATAACCGTCGAGAAAAGCCGAGCTGACGAGATCAAGCCATTCCAAGGCCCAGGGTTTGAGGCGATTCTGATCTTCTTTCTTGCGTTGCAAAAGAGAGGCCTCCAAGGCGTAATCAAACGATCGCAGCATGCCTGCAACGTCGACCAAAGGCGACCGCTTGAGCAAACGCTCGGCAAGGGTCTTCCGCGGCTCACCTTCGAAATCGAGAATGATAAAATCCTCGCCCGTATTCAGCACCTGACCGAGGTGATAATCGCCGTGAACTCGGATCTTCGTTGCGTTGATGTTCCGTTTGAGCAAAATCGAGTAGGCATCGAGGATGCGCGGTGAGCGGGAGAACCAGTCGAGCGCTTGCTGCCGGATTTCCGGACTCAAATCGGGAAGCCTGTTTTTCAGCTCCAGTTCAGTCTGCCGAAGATGAGCACGCATCGCTTCATAAAGTGCATTTTGATCCGACAGGGTGAAGGGTTCCGGCTCAAAATCCGCTCCTTCAGTCGTGTCGAGGTATCGGTGCATTTCGCCTGTTCGCTGGCCCAACAGGCCCATGCGTGAAGGCAATACCGCACCCGCCAGGTCCGTTAGCTTGACCTCAGCATCCGGCTGCACAGAAAGCGCGCGTTGGAAGAAGCCAGCGACGCCATCCAGAACATACGTCCAACATTCGCCCTGGTTCTTCACGAAGGTCGTTAACAGCGCAAGCACGCCTTCTTCGTTTCCTAAGCGGCAGCGAATCTCGCCCGCATATCGCGGGACATTCGCAAAATTCCGGCTGCCTAGTACACGGATGATGTCCGCGTCGGGATGCGGACCAGGCTCGAACTTTCGCAAGAATTTGAGCAGATAAGCATCGTCAAAGGCGAGTGTCGAATTGGATTGTTCCCCTCCAAGCACCCGTGTTTTGGTTGGGCGAGCTTCTTCGGAAAGATCATTCTTAACTCCGTAGAGCCGCAAATCAAGGCCCTGCCAGGCCTCGCGGCAGGCGAGAACCTCCCACACTGTCTTCCGGCATGTGGCGACGTAAAGCGCATCCCAAAGCACCATCCCGTCAGAGAATCTCGCCACGACTGCGGGCACTCCCTTCGAATCTCCCTCATCCTCCTTGCCGATGAAAAGCGGCAATACCTGAGTTACCGGATGTCCTTCCGTGAACGAGAGCTTTAGCAACATGACGCGCATTTCGTCCGATCGCTGCTCGGCGCGCGTCTCCAAGATCGCAATTGACGTCAAGGTCCGCTGCTTTTGGCCAAACCATCGGCAAAGCGGCAAGTAATCGGGAAGAACTGTCGTTTGCAGGAATTCCAGGAGTTCGTCAGACCACACGGACGGAATCTCCAGGGTGATAACATCTTTGAACCAAGGCGTGTCTTGCGGCATAAACAGTCGGGGGTGTTTGTGGGAGCTATCTTTGCCCGCACTGCGCGATTTATGCTAGAATAAAGCCGCTCTAATGTGAGGCGACCTTCGGGGCGAACCCGTGCCCTGACAATAAACGGAGGGTTCTTTATCCTCCTTTCCAGACGCGGGTCTTAGGGCTCTACTGCTTCATTTCGTCAGCTCCGCCGAATTTCTTCGGACGCGTTTTGTCTTCAATCTGAGCTGATCTGCGAAATATGCAGATGCCTCGACGCTCGACTCACCGGTTTGGAACGAGGATGGTCTTCACGCCTTTGCGAGCCCATGCGAGCTCCAGGGCGTGTTGATATTCCGAAAGTGGAATCTCATCGGTGACAATCTCGTTAACCTTCACACGCCCGCTCTCGAGGTACGCGAGAGCCCGGCCGAAGCTGTCAACCTGTGCAAAGGAGCCCTTGATGCTAATCTCGCCACGAAACAGGTCAAAAGGGTTGAACTTCACGAAGGCCTTCTCCGGATAGACACCGTAAACCAGCAGCGTCCCGCGACGGCGGACAAACTTGAGAGCCTCCTCGCAGACCGGGGCGGCTCCCGTGGCCTCGATGACATAGTCGAAACCGTTCGGGCTCAATTCTTGCAGCCGCTTCCGGTGCGTTTCAGGGTTCTCTCGATTCATCGCAACCACATCGTCCGCAGCCAGCCTTGATATCAAGTCCAGTTTTCTTCCTGGAGGTGCGGCGACCACAAGGCGAGCTGCTCCGTTGAGCTTGACCAATTGTGCCAGCACTTGCCCGGTGGGTCCTGCTCCGAAGAGCAGAACGTCGCTTCCCGGCTTCGCGTTCAGAACCTCAATCCCATGCAGGGCGCAAGCGGTGGGCTCGACCATAACCGCTTCACGCGCCTTAAGGTTATTGATCGCGAAAACGCGATCGGCCTTCACTCTCAGGTACTCGGCGAATCCTCCGTTAAGCGTGACCCCGTACGCGCCGAGGTTCTCGCAAAGCAGGAAATCACCCCGCATACAATAAAAGCAAGTTCCGCAGACGGTATTGCTGTTGGCAACGATCCGTTGTCCAACGTTAAACCCGGACACCTCCGTGCCGAGTTCCATGATTTCGCCAGTGAACTCGTGACCTGGAATCAGGGGGAAACGCGGTCCAAACTCACCTTCGTGAATGTGCAGATCTGTGCCGCAGAGACCACATGCGTGAATCTGCACGAGGATCTCATCCGAAGTGACTTTCGGATCGGCGGTGTCTCGGTAGGAAAAGTTGCGGGGTGCTTCGTAAACAATCGCTTTCACAGGAATT
>CAWJZG010000016.1:0-154072 GCA_963847295.1 uncultured Verrucomicrobiae bacterium | reverse complement strand
TGGCACAACCGCCTCTACAACAAAGCGGGCGCTATGCGGCTACGGGATTGGGACGCTGCAACCGGGTTTCCCTCTGCTCAGCGCGCCTCGCAGAGAATTTTACGAAGAGCCACATTGCGCCCACGTAGGCAAACGTCCCAAAGGGAATGAGGATTCCCTCCCAAGTCGGATAGAGCCCGAGCCAGAGGCCCGCCCACGCAGGCAACTCAAGCCCGGGCACAGGGTGAACCGGCAGCCACCCGACGGTCTGGAATAGACGCACAGTGGATCCCATGAACGTAAAGAGCACGAAAACCACCAGCGCGCCCGTGAATACGAGCATCTTTCGATACGGAAGTTTCGCGCCGATGAGAAAGACCACGAAGCCGAGTGCGGCGATCAGTGCGCCACCGATCGCAAGGCCCATGAGCACCGGCCGCATGCCCGCCTCAAGGATGAGCGATTGCAGGAAGAGCGTCGTTTCGAATCCCTCGCGGAATATTGTCATGAATCCGACGCCTACCAGCGCCAGAGACTCAAAGAGCGGCGTTCGCGGCTTTTGCGCCGCCTTGCTCAAATCGCGCAATCGAGCGTTCCAGCCGGTCCAGTAATACTTGTGAAACACCCAATTGGTGACCATGAGAAGGATGATCACGGCGATGATGGAAATCACCGCTTCGAGTGTCTCGCCATATCGCGATAGGCCCAGCAACAAGCTGCGCGAGGCGACAAAGAGCCCGGCGCTGGCAGCGATCGCAAGCCACGCACCCGCTCCAATCCGTTTGCGAATTGTGGAATTTTGCGGCCCGCGTAAACCCGCCAAAAGTGCGGCGAGAATAACAACCGCCTCGAGCCCTTCGCGCACGACAATCAGCACGGCGCTAACGGCCGCCGCGGTCGGAGAGAGGCCGACTTTCAGCAGGGCCACGCATTCATCCAGCGCCTCGAGTGCGCGTTGGTACGATTCTGCCAGGGCATCCGCCCCGAGCCTTCCATCCAACGCTGCCTTGATGCCCGGGTTGCCACTTCCACCGTCCAGAAACGTTCTTTCCGAGCGCAGCGCGAGCGCAGGATCGCGCGGTAAGATTCGCTTCTCGATCTCGAGATCGAAGCTCACGTAGGCGTCCAGCCGCGCCGACTCGGCCTTGCGCCATTGACCAGCCTGCGCGGCCGCAAGCGACTCTCCGAGCAGCGATTGAATTTCAAGGGACGTTTCCGCGACCACATCCGCCGCGGCTCCGGCCCGTTTCAGGCTGAGGCCGAAGTCGCGCTCCAACATGTCCATCGCCCGGCTCACGGCATGCTCAATTTCCCGCAACGCTAGCTTCTTGTTGATCACAGTTTCGACCGCGTCCAGCGCACCGAACAACTCGTCGCCGTGTTTCTCAAGCGCGCTGGCTTTGGTCCTGCGCCAGACGGGCATCAATTCGTTGACGATCTGTTCGCTCTGAATCGTGAATCTCTTGGCATGACGATATTCGAGAGGCACGACGATCTCCCCGTCGCGCACGCCGGCCTGATATTCCTTCGGAACGAGCCTCAAGAGTTTGAGCAAAATGCGCTCGCGGCGTTGCACGTCGTCCGCGCTTAGCAGATTCGGGTAATTGCTTTCGAGCGCGAGACGCCACTTGGTAAGCAGAGAAATCGCGGAGGCCGGATCGATATCGCCCGCCTTCGTCAGATCGAGTAATGCTGCAAACTCGGATACGCCTCCCCCGCCGGCTGGGGTCTCTTCACGACTCGTTGCAAGGGAAAGCAAAGAAGCGGGAATCTCGGAAAGCGCTTGCACCTCGGCGGCTCTTGCGCTCACAAGGGACGGCGTAGCCCGGCCTTCCTGCACGAGGCGGGACAGCGCGTCCGCCTTTTCCCGCGCGCGTGTGATCTGCCAAATCACATGCTCGCGAGCCAGCAACCGGCTCACCTCGTCCCGCTGCGAGCTTTCCCCGCCCAGCCGCTGCAATGCGAGCGTTCCCTCGACCGAACTGGTGTATTTGGGCAGTTTGATGATCGTGCGCCAGGCGCGCGCCGCTTCGATCTGGCCCAGCCGCTGCTGCCAGATCATTTCCAGCGCCGCAGCGTGCTGCAGTTTCGCTTGCACCCTTCCAAGCTCGACTGCGGTGTTCATCTCGCCATCCCCGATCGGGGAAGCGTTCCAAATTGAAACGCTCTCCGGTGAGGAAAAATCCTTCCCGAACCGCTCGCGGGCGGCCTCAACCTCTTGCGAGATCTTCTGCGACCACCGTCCGCCCTGGAGGTCCAACAACGCCGTGTCCAGCGTCTCTTCGAACGCGCGGTGATCGTCAATCACATCGCCCCGCGCGGTGGTCCGGCAGAAAAGAATGCTGGCAAGCAGCAACAGCCAAATCGAGCGCGGGAGGCGCATCGGACTAACCCGTAATCTTTACACCGGTGACCGCGGCACTTTGCTCAATCTGCGGCACGAGTTTATCTGTCTTTTCCTTGGCCTGGGTGGCGAGTTCGTCGATCTCGGCGCCTTTTATTTCGCCCTGTTTTTCCCGGCCCTCGATCTTATCGAGAAAGCTCATGATTCCCTTGAAACCGGAACTGACTGACTTCGCAAGAGCCTTATCCTTATCGGCTACGCTCTTTTCCACAGCCTCATACATCACCTGGCAGCTTCCCATGATGCCTCGCATGTCGGAGACGCGACTCACGGCTTGAAAGCGGCCCGACTTGTCCTTCGAGTAACGCGATTCCTTCCAGTCCTCAAAATAGTCGGAAAGCGTCGGCGTCATCACCACCATTGCGCCAAAACAGTCGCTCACCGAGGCGTTCCAGCCCTCGGCATCCGCCAAAAGGCTTCCGATCTTGTTGTTCGCGTCCGCAGCTGCGGCGACGAGGACTTCGGGTCGCGGCAGGGTTCTCTTGCCGCCGTCCACCGGCGACGCCCAACGATTGTCCCCTCCCCAAAGCGCCGGCTCGATGATGTAAGTGAAAAGGGCGCCTTGCTTGTCGATTTTCTCGCCGTTTTCGAGAACCAGCACAACGGGCGAAACACCGTCAGGCCCCTCTGATTGAGGCACGCCGGCGTCCAAATAAATGTCATAATCGGCCAGCGAAGGAACTCCTGCCACGATTCCCTCGACGGTTTCATAACCGAAGCTGTCAATCGCCTTGTAGTTTTCCTGCATCTTCGCCACCAGCTGTTCCATTTTCTTCGGCTCGGCGTTGTAGGCGCTTTCAAGCGTGCCAGCATTGGCTTTGACCAAAGCTGCGTAATCATCGCTGTTCTTCACGAAATCCTCGGAAGCGGCCTTCATTTTCTTCAGCGTCTGAATAAGATAACTCTTGACGCTAGAAGCAGATTCCTCAGCGCGGGCGGATGAAAAGGCGGTGAGAAAAAGGGCAGCAGTGAGAAGGGAAACGGGAACGAGGAGAGAGCGTGTGAGTTTCATATTGAGACTGAGTTTCAATTTCTAAAAGACAGTGCCGCGATGCAAGTGAAAAGCAAGCAGGCTGTCGGGATTGGGAAGTCTCAGTGGGATTTTTCCTCGAAAAACCCACCGTGCAAAGGGGGCCAACCGGCTGACATCCTGCTAGATCGGCACTTCGTGCCGAGAAAGAGTAAAGATCCGTGTTTTTCTCCGGGAAGCAGAATTCCAGTCCTGCAGCCGCCGGATCTGAAAGGGCGGGTTCATTTTTTCGGGGGATTTTTCGTGCTTCAAAATTCCGGCTTCATTCCAAGGTCCGACAGGCTGCTATCTAGACGCCCACTACGGCGACATCCACCTGCCGCGTATGCGTGGCGCGTCGATGTTCGAAGACAAAGATCCCCTGCCAGGTTCCGAGTGTCATTCGTCCACCGGCGATGGGTATCACCTCGCTTGTCCGGGTAAGGGCCATGCGCAGATGGCTTGTCGTGTCGTCCGGCCCTTCGAGCGTGTGAACGTAATCGCCGCCCTCTGGGACGATTTTTTCGAAGTAGTCATGCAGGTCGGCCCTGGCGCTCGGGTCGGCGTTTTCGTAGATCACGAGGCTGGCGCTGGTATGGCGAATGAAAACCGTCACCGTGCCGGTATGAACGCCGCTTTCGCGCACGGCCCGAGCCACTTCATCGGTGATCTCGTAGGTTCCCTTGCCTCGCGTGCGGACGCTGATCGTCTCGTGCCTCGCGGTCATTGCGGCTTGATCACAACGAGCACCCAGCCTGCAAGAAACAACAAACCGCCGATCGGCGTGATCGCGCCGAGCCATCGGATATTCGTCACCGCAAGGATATAGAGCGAGCCCGAGAAAACGAGAATCCCCGCCGCCCAGATCCAGACAACCGTCGGATTCCGACCCGTTGCCCACAGCGCAGCTACAGCATGAACGAGATGATAGAGGACGGCTGTTTGCCAGATGGATAAGGTTTGATTGGCGGTCAGAAGCGCGGCGAGTTGGTGGGCACCGAACGCGCCGAGTGCGACGCCGAGAAAACCAAGGACACCTGCAAGTTGAGTGGCAAGTTGCATAGGCCGGGCATGATGGCCGTGCAAACCGGATTATTCAACCCCTGGCAATTTGCCGAAGGAGGCGCCGCGAAAAGCTGGAGCCTCATTGGGCGATAGTTGGCGCCCCGCAAGCAAATTGCCAGACGGGCGGTTGCGGACAAGCGTTCATTCAGGCAGGTTGATCGGCTATGGATTCTCGCATTCCGGTCACCATTCTCACCGGCTTTCTCGGAGCAGGCAAGACCACCCTGCTCAACCGCATCCTCACCGAACAGCACGGCCTGCGAATCGCCGTGATCGAGAACGAATTTGGAGAGATCGGCATTGACCATGAGCTCGTCATCAACACCGAAGAGGAACTCTTCGAGATGAACAACGGCTGCATCTGTTGCACAGTCCGGGGCGACCTCATCCGCATCCTGGGCAGTTTGATGAAACGGCGGCACCAATTTGATCGCATCCTCGTCGAAACCACAGGCCTTGCCGACCCCGGACCGGTTGTGCAGACATTCCTGGCCGACGATGAAATGCAGACCAAACTGATGGTCGATGCAGTCGTTACCGTCGTGGATGCCAGGCATATCTTGCTTCACCTCGATGAGAGCGATGAGGCGAAAGAACAGGTCGCCTTCGCCGACGTGATCCTCCTCAACAAATGCGATCTCGCTTCACCTGCAGAACTCGACGCACTCGAAAAGCGCCTTCGCGGCGTCAATGCGATGGCCAAGATTCACCGCACCACCAATGCGCAGATCGAACTTCGCAAAGTTCTCGACATCGGCGGTTTTAACCTGGACCACGCAATGGAGATCGACCCGCACTTCCTGGAGGAAGAAGACGGGCGCCATCACCACCATCACGACGACGAAATTACCAGCGTCGGCATGGAACGTGATGGTCACTGCAACGGACCGAAGCTCAACAAATGGCTCTCCGAACTTCTCCGCACCAAGGGCCAGGACATTTTTCGGATGAAGGGCGTCTTTGCGGTTGAGGGAAATCCGGAACGCGTGATTTTCCAAGGAGTCCATATGATTCTGAACGCCGCAGCAGGGGGTCCTTGGAACGGCCGGCCGCCCAAGAGCAGCCTTGTCTTCATCGGCCGAAATCTGGATCGCGAAACGCTGTCGAGCGGCTTTGACAGCTGCCGGGCTTAGACCGCCGAGAATGGGATTCAAAAAACGATGGGGATTGGAAACCAGTGACCACGTCCTTTCCCTCGCTTGGTCCGAGAACATGCTCATTGTCACTCCGAGCACAGGAATTGTTCTCATGGTCGATCAGGATGGCAAGACGATCGCCGGATTCGCTGCCCATGGCCTTGGAAATGGAGCCGCCGCCGCACGATCGGACATCCTCGCGACGTGCGGATTCGATGGACGAATTCAAACATACGAGATTGGCGACTCTAAAATCTCGCCGACTCGTGGGATCGCCCTGGGAAAGGGCTGGATCGAGCGCGTGCGGTGGAGTCCTGACTGCAGCCGGCTCGCCTCCGCTCTCGGGAAGACACTCTTCATCCTAAAGCCAAATGGCGAAATTGCGGCCACCTTTTCGAATCATCAAACTTCGGTCTCCGACTTCTCATGGAATCCAAAGAATCCCCTCGAGATCGCGAGCGTTTGCGGCGGCGGCGCCCGGATGTGGCGAATCGGGGAGACCGACCCCTTCGCCCGATTCGATTGGGGTGGAGCGAGTCTTCTCGTCTTGTGGAGTCCTGATGGACGCTGGATAGCCACGGCAGACCAGACGCCGAGCGTGCATCTCTATGACTTCACGCGCGACTATCCGCTGCATATCCAGGGCTACGAAACGAAGGTGAAAGCCATGGATTTTTCGCCGGATGGAAAGCGGCTGGCAACCGGAGGCGGAAGGACGGTGACCGTTTGGAACTGCACGGGAGAGACCGGTCCGGAAGGCACCATTCCCGACCAGCCCAAGTTCCACAAAGGGGATGTGGAGGCAATCGCCTGGTCGCCAACAGGAGAATTCCTCGCCACGGGAGACATCGCCGGACGCATGGTCATCTCAGATACCAAGGGCCGGCCTGTTTCCGCCTTCGAAGATACCGAGGCGATCAGCGCCCTCGCTTGGAGTCCGGACGGCAAGTACCTCGCGGTGGGGGATGCGGGAGGCCGTGTGGTGCTTTTCAGCGATTGAGGAGCGCCATCATTGACTCGGCGTAGCGTTCGCCCTGAGCTGCGCCTGGCGGAAAAAGATGATCGATCTGCGCGAGTTCGTCCGGGGTCAGCGTGATGTTGAGAGCGCCAAGATTGTCTTCGAGATACCGGACGCGTTTGGTACCCGGGATCGGCACAATGTCATCGCCCTGAGCAATCACCCACGCCAGCGCGAGCTGCGCGGGCGAGCAGCCCTTCGTTTGCGCAAGGTTTTTCACATGCGCCGCAAGCTGAAGATTTCGCTCGAAGGCCTCTCCCTGGAAGCGGGGATTCGTGTGCCGCCAGTCGTCGGCGGCGAGGTCCGATGGTTTCTGAATGGCACCCGTCAGGAAACCTCGCCCAAGGGGGCTGTACGGCACAAAGCCGATGCCCAACTCGCGACATGCCGCCAGAATGCCATCTCTTTCCACATCGCGAGACCAAAGCGAATACTCACTCTGGAGAGCAGCGATTGGATGAACAGCGTTCGCGCGGCGCAGGGTCTCGATTCCCGCCTCCGATAACCCTAGTGCGCGTACTTTTCCCGCACGAATCAATTCGGCCATCGCTCCAACGGTCTCTTCGATGGGAACACCCGGATCGACCCTGTGCTGATAATACAGATCGATCGTCTCAATCCCCAAACGGCGAAGGCTTCCGTCGCACGCCTTTCGGACGCTGGAAGGCGAGCTATCGGGTCCGGTGATCGTCCCGGTGGAATCGATCCGGAAGCCACACTTCGTCGCGATGACAGCTCGCTCGCGCGGGATCTCTCGCAGAAAGCGCCCAATCAGCTCCTCGTTCTTATACGGACCATAGATCTCCGCTGTATCGAGAAAGTTACCCCCGAGTTCGAAGTAGCGGCGCAGTACGGCTAGCGACTCCGATTCGTCCGTGGGGCCATAGGCGTAAGACATGCCCATGCATCCCAAGCCAAGTGCGGAAACGTTGAGCGGTCCAAGAGTGTGTTCTTTCATTGCTTACTTTAATCGATCTTGAAGGAAAGGTGGAGCGTGAAGTTTAAATCAAATCTCTCCCCCGCAACCGATCGGGCGATACGAACCCTCCTCTGTTTCTCGGTGTCCTCTGTGGTTAGCTACATGCTCATTCCGCCATCGACCGCAAGCACCTGACCCGTGACGTAGGATGCCTCGGGGCTCGCCAAAAACATGACCGCCACGGCGATATCGTCAGCGGCGCCGAAGCGCGTCAGAGGGATCTGCGAGAGGGCAGCCTTACGGACGTCCTCCGTCAACACGGACGTCATATCAGTTTCGATAAAGCCGGGCGCGACGACATTGGCGGTAATGTTTCGACTGGCGAGCTCGCGTGCCAGCGTCTTTGTCAATCCGACAAGGCCTGCCTTGCTCGCCGAGTAATTGGCTTGTCCGGCGAGTCCAGTCAGGCCACTGACCGAGCTTATGTTGACAATGCGTCCCTTGCGCTGCTTGACCATCGCGCGCACGACGGCTCGGGAAAAGTTGAATGCGCCTTTGAGATTGGTGTCGAGAACGATATCCCAGTCATCCGAGTTCATGCGCATAACAAGCATGTCGCGTGTGATTCCAGCGTTGTTTACGAGCACGTCACAACGTCCGAAGTCGGCCAGGATTTTCTCGCCCGTTTTCTGAACCGCATCGAAATCCGCCACGTCAACCGCATACGGCTTCGCCGCTTCGGGATTGACGGCATTGATCGCGTCGGCGGTCCTTTGCGAGTTGGCTTCTGTGCGGCTGACGACGGCAACCTTGGCTCCCTCCTCGGCAAAGCGCTTGGCGATTGCCTCCCCTATGCCGCGCCCGGCTCCTGTGACAATGGCAACCTGATTCTCAAATCGTTTCATAAGCAGTTTGTCTCAACTCGGGAAGCTGGAAGGGTCTGCTCAAGCCTCCTCCGGAGTGAAATGAAGTTTCTCTTCCGACAAACTGCTATAGCGGCGCTTCGCGCCGGGAAAGGGCAAAATGGTCTTTCTCTCTACTCTCCGCGAGTCGAGGACGAGCAGGGCACGATAGGCGCCAATCTCGGTCGGCCCTTCCGTCGCGGGCCTCCGGTCCTTCCCTCTGGCCGAGCCAGGGATCCCGTACTCCTTCGGGTTTCAAATCTCCGGCTGGAAGTTGAGCCAGCGGCCGCCCTCGGCATGCGAGCTGAGCGCGGCCTCGACGAACGCCATGCCGCGTGTTCCCTCCTCGACCATCGGCGCCCACAGCGCCAGCGGATCGGGCGCCGCGCCCGCCTGCCGCGCCGCCAGGATGTCGGCATAATCGCGGTAGAGCGTGGCAAACGCCTCGAGATAGCCCTCCGGCAGGCCGGCTGCGATGCGCGTCGCGCGCTTGGCGGCGGGTGAAAGGCCGCTCTGGCCACGCACGAGCATGCGCGACGCCTCGCCTTGCAGCGCAAACTTCAGCTTGTCGGGATCGCTCTGCTCCCAGGCGATGTGCCCCTTCTCGCCATAGACGCGGAGCCGCAGGCCCACCTGCTCGCCAGCCGCCACCGCCGAAACCCACATGGCCCCGCTCGCGCCATTGTCGTAGCGCAGCAGAATGTGCGCGTTGTCCTCAAGGCGCCGGCCCGGAACCATGGTCTGCAGGTTGGCGGCCAGCGCCGCCGTGCGCCGGCCGGTGACGAACTCGCTGAGCTGGAAGCAATGGGTGCCGAGATCGCCGACGATAAAGGAGGCGCCGGATTGCGCCGGATCCGTGCGCCAGGCCGCCTGCTTGCTGTCCGCTTCGCCGGGGCCGGATAGCCAGCCGAGCGCGAACTCGACATGCACGATGCGCACGGCGCCGAGCGCGCCGGCCTCGATCAGCGCTCGCGCCTCCCGCACCATCGGATATCCAGTGTAAGCATAGGTGACGCCGAGCAGCCGCCCGGTGCGCCGAACTGTCGCGACCAGGTCCTGCGCCTCGGCAAGGGTGGTCGTCAGCGGCTTGTCGCAGATGACGTCGACCTCGGCCTCGAGAAACATCTTGCAGATCGCATGGTGCGAGACGTTCGGCGTGACGACGCTGACGACATCGATGCCGTCCTCGCGCTCCGCCTCGGCCTGGGCCATGCCGCGATAATCGGTGTAGCAGCGCAGGGGATCGAGCCGCAGGTCTCGGCCCGATTCGATCGCCCGCTGCGGATCGGCGCTGAGCGCGCCGGCGACCAGTTCATAGCGGTCGTCGAGCCGCGCGGCGATTCGGTGCGCCTCGCCGATGAAGGCGCCGCGCCCGCCGCCGACCATGCCCAGGCGCAGGCGCGCAGGGGGAGAGGCTGTCATGTTACCTCGACTGATAGGAAATCGCTCTTGTCTGATTTCCTTTTTGCTGAACTTGACTCACTCAACTCCTCAAGCGCTTGGGCGATATCGTTACCTTCATCACCCTCCAGGTGTTCCGGGCGAAGTGAGTGCTTCCGCGGGTGTGCTTGCTTTGCCTCTCTCACCAGCGACCCGTGGCTTTTCATGGCGCTCTGAGACAAGCAGGCTAGACGCTCACCCAGCTCCTGCTCCCTGCGCTTTGTTCAATTGCTGCGAGCACTTTTTCATTCTTTAAGCCGTCCTCAAAAGTCGGATGCACCCTCTCGCCGTCCGCGACCGCTTTCACGAAATCCGAAAACGCATTAATGAAAGTGTGCTCGTAACCGATGATGTGCCCCGGAGGCCACCACGCTGAGGCATAAGGATGCACCGGCTCAGTGACGAGGATGTCGCGAAATCCGCGTGCGTCCGCAGGGTCGTCCAAGCTGAAATACTTCAGGCGATTCATTTCCTCGAGATCGAAGAAAAGCGAGCCCTTGCTGCCGTTGATTTCGAGCGTGACGTGGTTCTTTCGCCCGTAGGCAAAGCGCGTTGCTTCAAAATTGGCAACAGCGCCGTTCTTAAAGCGTCCAATCCACGATACCGCATCGTCTACCGTAACTGTCCCGAGTGTCTTTCCCGCCTTTGCTCCGAGCCCTTTGCCAACTTCCTCGAGAATAGGCCTCTTCTTTATGAACGTCTCCATGAGGCCACAAACCTCGCTGATCTCTCCCACGAGATAGCGGCCTAGATCGATGATATGGGAGTCAATGTCGCCATTCGCTCCGGAACCGGAAAACTTCTCCTGCAGCCGCCAAACCAGAGGGAACTTCGGATCGGCGATCCAATCCTGCGCGTAGCGGGCGCGAACGTGATAGATGCGGTCTCCAAGGTCACCGCGCTCGATCATTTTTTTTGCCAGCGCGATCGCCGGAATGCGCCGGTAGTTGTGACACACCATGTTGACCACCTTCGCCTTCTTAACAGCGGCGACCATTTCTGCGCATTCGCTCACGTCCATCGCCAGCGGCTTCTCGCAAAGGATAGCCTTGCCATTCCGAGCCGCCTCAAGAGCGATCTCGCAGTGGCTGTCATTGGGCGTGCAGATGTCGACGATATCGATCTCCGGATCGCTCACGACGGCTTTCCAGTCCGTGCTAGCACTCCTCCAACCAAGCTGTTCGCGGGCGGATTCCACATTTTTCGGCGAGCGCCCGCAAATGGTGTGGAGCGCGACATCGGCGGGCAAATCAAAAAACTTCGGTGCCTGGCGCCACGCATTCGAATGCGCCTTTCCCATAAAGTTGTAACCGATCATTCCGACGTTGAGCGAGCGCCTAGCCATGAGAAAAGGAGGGAAAGAGGACTTCACCAGACGCCGCGCCTTTTGAAAATGAAAAAAATCGCTTT
Source organism: uncultured Verrucomicrobiae bacterium (assembly GCA_963847295.1). Taxonomy (GTDB): domain Bacteria; phylum Verrucomicrobiota; class Verrucomicrobiia; order Chthoniobacterales; family Terrimicrobiaceae; genus DASTFP01. The sequence goes on along the minus strand of CAWJZG010000016.1, from coordinate 142,790 downwards.
CAGATTCTGGATACGGCAATCAATCCCGCCTGCCTGATAAGTCTTGAAAATCCCCCCACCGTCCGGATTGACGAATCATGAGGATCGCTTATTGTAACGCGACGCAGGGGAGCTTTCAAAGCTGAGAGTCCCGATCGCGAAAATCGATTCGGGAGACCCTTGGAACCTGATCCGGCTAACACCGGCGTAGGGAGCAGACATGAGTTTCAAGTTGACAGTCTTAGGTTTTAGGCCCGAACCGGGATCGGTTCGGCCTCTGCTCCATGTTCGCTGGCGTAGCCTTAATACGGAAATACAAACTTAAGACTCCCAAATGATCGCACCGAAGAGCGCCATCGAACCCGACAGCAGCGAGCCGCTGCCAAATTCCAGCCGCGTATACGTCGAAGGAGAAATTTACCCCGGCCTCCGCGTGCCCATGCGCGAGATCCAGCTTGCACCTACCAAGGCGTTCAATGGCGCCATCGAAGTAAACGAGCCCGTGAGGGTTTACGACGCAAGCGGACCTTGGGGCGACCCGGCATTCAGCGGTGACGTCGAACAAGGGTTGCCCGCCCTCCGCCGGGCATGGATTCTCAAGCGGGGCGACGTCGCCGAATACCTCGGCCGCAATGTACGGCCCGAAGACAACGGTTACCTGAGCGCCAGCCACGCCCAACTCGCCTCCGAACGACGCGGCGGACTCTCCCCGCTCCAGACACCGCGGAACGCAAGGCGACGGCCCCTCCGGGCGTCGGCCGACCACCCCGTCACTCAATTCTGGTATGCGCGCCATGGCATCGTCACGCCTGAGATGGAGTTCATCGCGATTCGCGAGAACATGGGCCGGGCGAAAATCGCGGAGATGTCGCGCGACTTGGTCCGCGATGATCTCGTTAAGCAGCACGCTGGCAGCGTCCAGCTTGCAGCCGGGACTGGTGACCACGGTTCCAACGGTCACGGCTACATTCCGTCCGTCTTCCGCCGCTTTCCGCAGCGTATCCCCTCCGAAATCACCCCGGAATTCGTCCGCGACGAAGTGGCGGCTGGGCGCGCAATCATTCCGGCTAACATCAACCACCCGGAATCCGAGCCGATGATCATCGGCCGAAACTTCCTCGTGAAGATCAACGCGAACATCGGGAACAGCGCCGTGGCCTCGAGCATCGAGGAAGAAGTCGAGAAAATGCGCTGGGCCACCAAGTGGGGAGCCGACACCGTGATGGACCTCTCCACCGGAAAGAACATCCACGCCACCCGGGAATGGATTCTTCGCAACGCGCCCGTTCCGATTGGAACCGTCCCGATCTACCAGGCGCTGGAAAAAGTCGGCGGAAAGGCCGAAGAGCTCACCTGGGAAGTTTATCGTGATACGTTAATCGAACAGGCTGAACAAGGTGTGGATTATTTTACGGTTCATGCGGGAGTATTATTGCGGTTCATTCCCCTCACCGCTCGGCGCATGACAGGCATTGTTTCCCGTGGCGGCAGCATCATGGCCAAATGGTGCCTCGCGCATCACAAAGAAAGTTTTCTGTACACCCATTGGGATCAGATCTGCGAGATCATGGCCGCCTACGATGTGAGCTTTTCGATCGGCGACGGCCTGCGTCCTGGAAGCATCGCCGACGCGAATGATGAGGCACAGTTTGGGGAGCTCTACGTGCAAGGCGAACTTACCGAGCGAGCCTGGAAGCATGGCGTACAGGTCATGAACGAGGGTCCGGGCCATATACCCATGCACATGATCGAGGAAAACATGGCCAAGCAACTCGAATGGTGCCACGAAGCGCCCTTCTACACACTTGGCCCGCTCACGACCGACATTGCGCCGGGCTATGATCATATCACCAGCGGAATCGGCGCTGCCATGATTGGTTGGTATGGCTGTGCGATGCTCTGCTACGTGACGCCGAAGGAACATCTCGGCCTGCCAAACAAGAAGGACGTCAAGGATGGTGTCATCGCCTACAAGATCGCGGCCCACGCCGCCGATCTGGCGAAAGGCCACCCCGGCGCCCAATACCGGGACAACGCCTTGTCGAAGGCGCGGTTTGAGTTTCGATGGGAGGACCAGTTTAATCTCAGCCTCGATCCCGTTACCGCCAGGGAGTTCCACGACGAGACTCTACCCCAGGAAGGGGCAAAATCCGCCCATTTCTGTTCCATGTGCGGCCCGCATTTTTGCTCGATGAAGATCACCGAAGACGTGCGCAAATACGCGGCGGAAAGAGGTCTTTCCGAAGATGAAGCCTTGAAGGCCGGCATGGACGAAAAGTCCGCCGAGTTTGTGGAAAGGGGAGCCGAAGTCTATGCGAAAGCATGAATTGTCGCGCGGCTCCTGAGGAATTCCGAACGTTCTTCTCTGCGGCGGCCGAGCATGCCGAAGTCCAGCATCATGCAAGTTCAAGTCGATGTGTGGAGTGATTACGTCTGCCCGTTCTGTTACCTGGAACAGCCGGTGCTGGAGCGAATCGCGCAAGAATACGGAGCGCGAGTCGCGATCCGCTGGCGCGCCTTTGAGCTTCGGCCCGATCCCGCGCCAACGCTGAAGCCTGACGGGGCCTACCTGCGCGATATCTGGGCTCGCGCAGTTTATCCGATGGCCAAAGAGCGCGGGATGACCTTGCGCCTGCCGCCGATGCAGCCCCGAAGCCGTTTGGCGCATGAATCTGCGCTCTTCGCAGCAACGCAGGGTTTATTCGATGTCATGAACACCGCGCTTTTCAAGGCCTTCTTCGAGGACGGCCGCAACATCGGCGATCCGGTGGAACTGGTCGAAATCGGGGCAAGCATCGGCCTGAACGCAGCGGAGCTGCGGCAAGCGCTGAGTGACGGTTTTCATCGAAAGAGCGTCCTCGCCGACCAGGAGCTAGCGAGGAAGCTGACCGTCTCGGGCGTTCCGGCACTGCTTATTCACCATGAGAACGAGCCGCTTGAGCAAGCGACTGAGGTTGTCGGCGCCCAGCCATTTGATTACGTCCGTGAGGCGTTGGAGCGTTCGCTCCCCAAACTGAGCTCCGGTGCCACCGACCCCGGAAACAACTTGTAGCCGAGCCGGCTAAAAAAAGTCCGAGCTTCTGGCGCGACGGGGATTTCGTGGCGGCCAAATTAGGCTGGAGAGCGTCCTGACTTGCCGTCTCAGCGCCGAAAGACATTCGAAATTTATCCATACGTTAATCAAACAGGATCAACAAGGTGTGGACTATTTTACGATTCATGCGGGAGTATTATTGCGGTTCATTCCAATCGCCGGCGCGAATGATGAGCACAGTTTGGGGAGCTTTAACGTGCAAGGTGAACTTACCGAGCGATCGTCGTCTTGGTCGAGACGCAGCTCAGAACCGGGAGAGACAGGCGAACCAATGCAACTGACCGCTTGATGCGGTTCAAAACCTCAGTACCAGCGAGTCCTACACGCGTGCCGCAACTCTCGAGCACCTGATTCAGCCCCCAAGATGGGGCTTCACATCTGACGCAGGAAACGTCTATAAGACCGGTTCATGCGTTGCCCCCTCGCGAAATACTCCTTAAGCGCAATCATTCTGTCGGCTCCCCTGAGTTGGGCGGATGAACTCAGTCTCGAACAGGTCAAGGCAGCCACGACCCAACTTGAAAAGCTCACTGAAGAGGAAATGCGAACGACAGGGATCCCGGGCATCGCGATTGCGGTCGTTTTCAAGGATCAGGTCGTGTTTGCCAAGGGCTTTGGCGTTCGTGAAGTAGGCGAGGCGAGCCCTGTTGATGCCGATACGGTGTTCCAGCTCGCATCCGTCTCGAAGCCGATCGGCTCCACGGTCATAGCGGCGCTCGTAGGCGAAGGCCTTCTTTCATGGGATTCGCGCATCAGTGATCTCGATCCCGGTTTTGAAATGCACGATGCCTGGGTCACGCGTGAGATCACTGTCCGTGACTTCTATTGCCATCGGAGCGGGCTTCCCGACCACGCCGGCGATTTACTCGAAGATCTTGGGTTTACACGCGAAGAGATTCTTCGCCGTCTGCGCTACCAGAAACCCAATACGAGCTTTCGATCGGGATACGCCTACACAAACTTCGGGATGACGGAAGGAGCGATTGCCGCCGCCAAGACTACCGGAAAGGAGTGGGAGGACGTGTCCGAAGAAAAACTCTACAAGCCCCTCGGCATGACATCGACAAGCTCACGGCACCGGGATTTCGTCGAACGCAAGAACCGTGCCTTGGGCCACGTGGAGATCGACGGCAAGTGGGTGCAGAAATACCAGCGGGATCCGGATACCGAATCGCCGGCCGGCGGCGTGAGCTCCTCGGTCAATGACCTGGCAAAGTGGATGCGCCTTCAACTCGCCGGCGGAAGATTTGACGGCAAGGAAATCGTGAATCAGGACGCATTGGCGGAAACCCGTCACCCACAAATACTTACCGGGTTTAGTCCCCTCAATGGGCTGCCAGGGTTCTATGGCCTCGGTTGGAATGTCAATTACGACCAGGAGGGACGACTGCGCCTCTCTCACTCCGGTGGTTTCGATCTCGGCGCCGCGACGAATGTCGTGCTGGTCCCTTCCGAGAATCTTGGTGTCGTGGTCCTGACCAACGCGTTCCCGTTTGGAGTCGCGGAGGGACTTGCAAGCACCTTCGTGGATTACGCCCTTTATGGCAAATCGACGCAGGACTGGCTCGCAGTCTACAAGAAGGCGTTCTCGCAAATGCTTCAAGCAGAGGCTTCAAAAGTTGGCAACTACTCTGAGCGGCCCGCTTCGCCCGCGCCGGCTGCGGCAAACCCGGCTTATTTGGGCACCTACAGAAACGACTTTTTTGGCGAAATCGCTGTCATTGAGAAGGAAAGCGGACTCGCCATGGTGCAGGGGCCAAAAAAGATGACGCTCCCGATGACGCATTGGGATCGTGACACTTTCACCTATGTGACCGAAGGAGAATCCTCCTTGGGGACTGCAGGCATCACCTTCACGATGGGCCCCGATGGAAAGGCGCGCCGCGTATTGGTCGAAAACCTCAACATTCGGGGCGAGGGAGTTTTTGACCGAGTGCCACGGAATCAGTAAGCCCCTTCGCGCAACGCGAGAACATGACGGTGAGCCGCGCTCTCGGCGGCACGGGAATGCTCCTTTGTGCCAATGACTCGCGGCGCAATCGACGATAATTGCATTTGCAACCATAAAGTTGCACTTGCAATGAGATTCTTGCGGGAGCACAATTACCGGGTGCAAGACCCGAAATACGTTGAAGCCTGGGGCTGCCTTCTTCGCCTGCAATCGCAGGTGGTTGCGCGCATTGAAGAAGACTTAAGGGAACAGGGCGAGATTTCGCTGACCTGGTATGATGTGCTGCTGGCGCTGGAAAACGCGCCCGGGAATCGCATGCGCATGAGTGAAATCGCCGACCGGATTGTTTTGAGCCGGAGTGCGCTCACCCGGTCGGTCGACAAGCTGGAAGCAGAGGGGTTCCTGAGGCGGGAGCGGTGCAGCCACGATGAGCGCGGCGCCTACGGCGTGCTGACGAAGAAGGGGCAGCGGGCGCTGGCGGAGGCTCGGCCGGTATATTGGGCGGGTATAAAGAAGTATTTCGCCGGCAATCTGACGGAGGCGGATATTTCAAACCTGGAGAGGATTCTTGAAAAAATCCCGTCCGAGGAGGAAACGGCAAGAAAAAGGGCTTAAGCGAGTGACGTCAGAAGGCCGCCCAGGCTGAGTTCCACTGTGGACAACGAGGACGGAGGAACCGTCCATTCATTCCTTGCCGCCTTCTGGCGCAGGGTTAACGTGCGGCATGGCGAAGCGCCTCTTCATTGCGCTCGAACTGCCCGAGAGCTGTCGCGATACTTTAGCCGGTCTTAATCCGCATGTGAAGGGGTTGCGTTGGCTGCCGGCAGAGCAGTTGCACGTAACCATGAGTTTTATCGGACATCTCAATTCGATTCGAGAGGAGCGCTTGCGAGAGGCGTTGGGGAAAGTGCGATTACCTGCGTTCTTCCTGCCAATTCAAGGAGTGGGAACCTTTGGCGGAGCCCAACCTTCGGTCGTCTGGGCCGGATTGGGAACAGGACATCCCCATCTGTTCGCGCTCCACAAGCACGTCCAGGATGCCGTGCTGCACGCGGGACTGGAGCCAGATCTCAAGCCGTTCCATCCTCATATTACTCTCGGCCGAGCGAACGGCGTGTCAGAGGCGACTCTATTGCCGTTCTTACGGCGGAACGCGGAGATAGAGTTCGGCTTGTGGAGGGTGACCGGTTTTGCGATGTTCTCGAGCGTCCTGACGCCCGAAGGAGCGATATACACTGTCGAGATGCGGCGCGAGTTTTAAGATGGGGAGCGCATCGCGTATGGGGGGAGCGCACGCGTCCCCGCGTGCAGTTTCCGGCGTCCCGCCGGAAAGCCAGGTTCGGCGGGACGCCGAACGGCACACGGGAGACGCGTATGCTCCTAACAGACTAAGAGAGCCATGAATACGGAAATCATAAACGAAACCTGCAAACAATCCGTCGCGAACAGCCTTCCGTTCCCGGACGTGGTCACGCGGCTGACGGAAGCCGGTGTGGAAAGCTACTACGCCGACCTCGTTCAGCTCCAAAAGACCTATTACGCCGCGAACGGGGAAGTGTGCGTGTCACGACTCGAGACAGACCCCTTGGGACCGGTCGGCGAACACTTCAATTCGGCCCAAGTCCAGGAGGCCCTCAAAGCCATCCAACGCGGGATAATCACCTACGTCGAGTTTCTGCGCTGGCTTGTCGCAGCGGGAACTTTCGCTTACACGGTCCATATCCGCGGGCGAAAAGCGCTCTACCTCGGCCGGGCAGGAGATCTTCACGTCGAGAATTTTCCGCAATCCGATTGATCACATTGCGGATTGTTGGGCTCGATCGCCCTGCTGTGCCGGTCCCTCCCTGGGCTCACATTGCTGTGACTTATCGGTGGTTGCAGACCGCCCCTAAATCAGATCGCACCGCGATCAGCCGCTATGGCCGCTATTGACCAATTGCCGGACTGAGCGTCACGACTTGCTGTCCGTTTCGCCGGAAATGTTCAAGCGCCATGCGCTTGCGTTCCTGCAGAATCACATCAATGTCTTCCCCGAGCGCAGGCGTCCTCCAGAGACCCCGTCCCGGAGGAACCCAGGCTCGCCCGGTGAAATTATCGAGAACCGTCCCACCCGGAGCGACCCGAGGATTGTCGGATACGTAAAGGCGCTGGCCGCTTCTGCCAAGGGCAACCATTTCAACATGACCAAAATTTCCACCGGGAGTTCCGCGCGGGTGCTTCCCGACTCTTGCGTCGCCGAGATAGACGAGCACACTCCCAAGCGGAGCCCGCTGCGGTGAGCTGCAGCGAAGCGGCTTCCATCCCGCCCGGCTGAGGATCAGTTCCCAATCCTGCCCGTTGCCTCCTGCCAGGTCTTTCCCGAGCCCGGCATTTTTCAGGATTGAAAGCATCCCCCGCCCGCACCAGCCGGAGCCGATATGGTCCGTCGCGCTTTCGACCGCCGCCGCCATAAGAGTCATCCGAGTCATAAGCGGGGTCGTATCCGCGGCGCGGGTTACAGAGGCGAAAATGATGACAGCCAAGGCACAGCGGAAAAACATCGGCGGCTACCATAACCGTTTCGCGCTCCCCGCCAAGGGTTTTTTGCCATGATTTGACTGGAAAATTGAGATCGTCCTAGAGATTTAATGTCTTGCGTCTTAGCCAATAAAAGATGACGGGAGTGACAACGAGCACATGCAGGAGGCTGCTGAGCATGCCGCCGATGACCGGCGTCGCCAGAGGCTTCATGACTTCTGCCCCGGTTCGTGTGCTCCACATGATCGGGAGGAGGCTGGCGATGACGGTCGCGACCGTCATGACCTTCGGTCTCAGCCGCAGCATGGCGCCGTCGATGACTGCGGATTTCAAATCCTGCAAAGAAAAGGACGCTCCCTCTTGCTCTCGCCGGTTTTTCAGCGCTTCTTCAAGATAGACAACCATCACCACACCGGTCTGGATCGCGGTGCCAAAGAGGGCAATGTAGCCAATCCAGACGGCGACGCTGAAGTTGTAGCCGAGCAAATACTGGAGGAGCGCGCCGCCGGTGAGCGCAAATGGCACGGCCAGGATGACATGCGCCGCTTCCATCACGACTTCGGAAAACAACGCTCAGCAACATGAAGATGATCAGCAGGACCACCGGCACGATGAGAATGAGCGTGCGCTGGGCGCTAAGCTGGCTTTCGTACTGGCCGCTCCATTTCAACGTCACTCCCGCCGGCAGGGCGATCGACTGCTTGATTCGGGCCTGAACCTCCTTGACGAAGCCGCCAAGGTCTCGGCCACGCACGTTACTTTGCACGAAAACGCGGAGCAGGCCGTCTTCGCTCGAGATCTCGCTCGCGCCAGTGGCGCGCCGGACCGCGGCGACCTGCCCCAGCGGCACGGCGAAATCTTCCTTGGTCGGAATCAAAATGCTGCCGATTCTTTCGATATCATCGCGCTCATCGCGCGCGAGCCGGAGCTGAATCGGGTAGCGCGCGCGCCCCTCGATGGTGGTGCTCACATTGAGCCCTCCCAGGCCAATTTCGACAACGTCCATCACGTCGCGGATGCTAAGACCGTATCGGGCGAGCGCGAGCCTGTCAGGCAGGATTTCCACGTACGGCTTTCCCTGTGCCCTGGAGGCTGCGACGCCAACTGCGCCCGGAACCTTGCGCACGAGGTCTTCGATCCGGTAAGCGATCTGCTGGATGGTGTCCAAATCGGGCCCGAGAACCTTGATCCCTACCTGCGCGCGGATTCCCGTGCTAAGCATAAGGATGCGGTTTTCGATCGGCTGGAGAAAGCCGGGCACATAGCCGGGAATTACGCTCAGTTTTTCCGAAAGGTCTGCGATGATTTTTTCTCTGGTGATACCGGGCCGCCAGTTCTCCTGCGGCTTGAGCATGATTGTCGTCTCGATCATTTCCACCGGCGCCGGGTCGGTGGGCGTCTCCGCGCGTCCCAACTTGCCAGCGACGGACTCCACCTCGGGCAGGCCTTTGATTACGCGGTCCTGCCATGCCATCACACGTTTCACCTCGGTGAGAGACGTGCTCGGAAGCAGCACAGGCATAAAAAGCAGGCTTCCCTCGTTCAGAGGCGGCATGAATTCGCTACCGATGCGCGTTGCAAGGAAAACGGCCGCAGCCAGCAGCGCCGCGGCCGCAGCCAGCACAATCCGTCCATGGAGCAGGGCAAATTCCAGCGCGGGGCGATAGAGTCTCATCAGGAAACGCATGACGACATTTTCCTTCTCGGAATGAAAAGGTCCGCGCACGAGCCAGCTGCAAAGCACGGGAACCAACGTCACCCCCAGAAGAGTCGCGCCGATCATGGCAAACGTCTTGGTAAACGCCAGGGGATGAAAAAGCTTCCCCTCCTGTCCGGTGAGCGCGAAGACCGGCAGAAACGCCAGGATGATAATCGCCATGGCGAAGAAGATTGGCCGTCCGACCTGGTGCGCGGCATGGCGAATGATCTCGAGGTATTGAAGCGGCGTCTTGCGAGAGCCGGTTGCCAATCTTTGCTCAGAGAGAGCAGCTTTTTCCGCCCGTTCGCAGTGGCGGATCACGTTCTCGGTCATGACGATGCCCGCATCAACCAGAACCCCGATCGCAATTGCGATTCCGGAAAGCGACATGATGTTAGAGGTGATCCCGAACCCCTGCATAAGAATGAACGAAATGAGGATCGAGATCGGCAGCGGAAGCGTGACGATGAGAATGCTGCGGAAGTGCCACAGGAAAATGATATGAGCCAGGGTGACGAGCAGAACCTCCTCAATGAGCGCATGCCGCAGGGTCTCGATGGTGCGTTCGATCAAGCTGCTTCGATCATAAAAGGGCTCGATAGTGACGCCCTTGGGCAGGCTTGGCGCGATCTGAGCGATTTTCTCCTTCACACGCTGAATCACCTGCATGGCGTTCTCGCCCGTGCGCATTACTACGACTCCCCCGACAACCTCTCGACCGTCGACGTCGAGGGCGCCTCTGCGAAAATCTCCTCCAACCGAAATTTCAGCAATGTCTTCCAAATAGATCGGCAGTCCCTTTTGAGAGCGCACGGCGATCCGCTTGAGATCGTCAAGGCTATTGACGAGCCCGATGCCGCGAACGACGAACTCCATCCCGTTCTCCTCGATGACCTTGCCGCCGACGTTGATGTTACTGCTCGCGAGCGCATCCATCACCTCGCGCAGATTCACATCAGCTTGCCGCATCTTGCCCGAGTCCACCGCCACTTGATATTGCCGGACAAAGCCCCCGATGCTCGCGACCTCGGCCACGCCTTCGACGGCGGCAAGCTGGTAACGCAGAAAGAAATCCTGCAGCGAGCGCAGCGTCCCGAGATCAAAACCACCTGATGCCGCATCCGGACCGATTCCGGAGCTCTTAACCGGATCCGCTTTGAGATAATACTGGTAAACCCAGCCCAGCCCGGTGGCATCGGGTCCAAGCTGCGGTGTGACACCTTCGGGAAGCAGCGTCTGTAGAAAGCTTAATCGCTCGAGAACACGGGTGCGGGCGAAGTAGTTGTCGATCTTGTCATCGAAGACCACAGTCAAAAGCGAGAATCCGAACATCGAGGAGGCACGCACCTCCTTTACGCCGGCCAGACCCTGCAGGTTCGTCGAAAGCGGATAGGTTACCTGATCCTCGACTTCCTGCGGACTTCGTCCGGACCAATCGGCGAAAACAATAACCTGGTTTTCGCTGAGATCCGGAATGGCGTCGACGGGCGTGTGGCGAACGGCCCAGATGCCCCAAGCGATGATAAGCAAAGTGCCGCAGGCCACGAGGAAGCGATTCCTCAGAGACCAATCGATCAACCAGGAGATGAGGCTCCCTGGCGGAGCGGGCGGCGCTTCGTCCCTCGCACTCTCACGCGCGGGACGAGACGGGTTGGCGCCTTCATTGTCCGCATTCAAGGCTTTACCTCCGCTCCACAGCTCAGCATTTCCGCGCCGAGATACGGATTGCGGATTTCCGAGCCGGATTGCACCCATTTTGCCTTCGACGGAGCGCCAGGGAAGCTATCGCCCGTCATTGGACACTCGAAGACTTTCACCTTAGGATTTTGCCTCCCGCGTTCGAGCGCCAGCGCCAAGTCGGCTCCAGCCAGACTCCATGGCAGAAACGTTTGCCGGAGCGCCTTCAGATCGCTCCCCGCAGGATTCTTGGGAATCGCCTTCAGTCGCGCGAGCACTTGATCAACCTGGGCTTCTCCAGTCTGCGGAATTGCGGCCGCCAGTTCCCGCAGGCTCTGGCCCGCTTTGACGGCGGCCACGGCATCGTCCGCGGCCAAGCCCTCGGAGACCCGCGCGAGCTGCTTCAAGAATTCTTCGCCAACAGGAGCGCGAAGCGCGCTCACTGGTTGCGCTGGAGCGGCTGAACTGCGCAACTGCGCCTCCGCGTCGATCATCAGATTGCCCTGCGCAACGACACGCTCGCCATCCTTCAGCCCTTCAAGAATCTCGATCCCTTCGTCGCCCACTCTTCCAGTCTTTACGGCGCGCTGCTCGTATTCGCCGGATGCGCTCTCGACATAGACGATTGAGCGCCTCCCGTCGCGCAACACGGCAGATCGCGGAACAACAAGGGCCTCACCAAGGCGGGCGATGATGTCCGCCTCCGCATAGGCTCGATGCGGAAGGACTCGCGGAAGACCGCGGGCGTCGCCTTCTGCGAGCGGATTATCAACCTCGATGCGTACCTTGGTGCTGCGCGTCCGCGGATCGAAATTCGGATCGATAAACGTGACTACGCCTTCAAACTCGCGGCCCGGCACCGTCGGAGTTCGGATTACGGCTTTTTGTCCCAGGCGGATGTCAGGCAGATCGCGCTCGTAGACTTCGGCATGAAACCAAAGCCTCGACAAATCACCCATTTCAAAGAGGGGTTCGCCCGTCTTGATGTACTGGCCTTTGAGCGCCTTCTTGGTCACCACCGTTCCACTGATTGGCGCAAGAAGATCGATCGTAAAGACATTGTCAGGCTGTTTGCCCAAACTAGCCACCTGTTCCGCGCTAAGTCCATACTGCACAAGACGCTGCGCCGAGTTTTTGGCGACGGACGCATCCCCTCCACGCATCGAGTTTTGGAACTCGCGGACGACGTAAAGCAATTCCGGGCTGTAGATGGCTGCGAGGGGTTGGCCCTTCTCGACATGCTTGCCAACATGCTCGACGTAGATTTGGTCGATTCGCCCGTCATAAAAAGCGGCGATCACGCGGTGAATATTCTCGTCGTCCTCCAGAATGCCGCTGAAACGAAGTGATTTTGTTAGCTCGAAGCGGCGAACCGGCACTGTCGTCACGGCGAGAACGTTGACCGAACGCGGATTCAGTGAAACGACGCCCTCCTTGGATTCCATCGCCGCCTCTCCCTCGTAAATGGGAACCAAAGCCATCCCGCAAATCGTGCAGTTTCCCGGCTTGTCCGAGGTGATCCACGGATGCATCGGACTTTGGTAAAACCTCGTCTTTCGCCCTTGCTCCTCCGGCGCCTTTGAGCAGGAGGCGAGAGCGGCGACAATCAGCACCAAGCGAATAATTGTAGAGGCGGCTGTGCCAGCCGCCTGAAGAGTGAGGCGCTTGGCACAAGCGCCTCTACAAAGTTTCGACAACAACACGCTCACAGGGGCATCGTTCTCAATCTCAACGCATTGCTGATCACCGAGACACTGCTCAACGCCATGGCTGCGCTCGCAATGATGGGACTGAGCAGAACGCCGAAAAACGGATAAAGAACACCCGCGGCAATGGGAACTCCAAGCGCGTTGTAAAGAAACGCGAAGAGCAAATTCTGCCGGATATTTCGCATCGTGGCGCGGCTCAAGGCGATGGCTTGAACGATCCCTCGCAGATCGCCCTTCACGAGCGTCACGCCGGCGCTCTGCATGGCAACGTCTGTTCCCGTTCCCATGGCAATTCCGACGTCGGCCGCGGCAAGAGCGGGAGCGTCGTTAACACCGTCTCCGGCCATCGCCACGACCTCGCCTCGGCTCTTCAACTCCAAGACCTTCGCCTGTTTGTCGGCCGGATTGATCTCCGCAACGACATCGTCAATCCCAAGTTTCCTGCCAACCTGGCCGGCTGTTTCCCTATTGTCGCCGGTAAGCATGATGATCTTCAAGCCGGAGCGATGCAGATCTCTGATGGCTTCAGGCGTGCTGGACTTGATGGGATCGGAAAGAGCCAGAAGTCCGGCCGCTTCCTGATTGACGGCAAGCCAAATCACCGTGTGTCCCTCCTTCTGAAGCTCGCTCGCTGTCGCGTCGAGCCTTTCCAGGTTCCGTATTCCCGAATTCTCAAGCAGTGCGCGCTTGCCCAAGACCGCCGGCCTGCCGTCCACAATACCATGCACACCTCCACCCGGTGCCGCTTCAAAATTCTCAACTCTTGGCGGGATCTTCACTCCAGCGGCCCGCAAGACAGCGCCCGCAAGGGGGTGTTCGCTAAATTGCTCAAGCGCAGCGGAAAGTGAAACGACGTCGTTTTCCTTACCTGGCTCAACCGCAACCACCCGGGTGACGCTCGGCCGTCCCTCGGTGAGCGTACCGGTCTTATCCACAACCAGCGCAGTGACCTTGCCGAGTACCTCGAGCGCCTCGGCGTCCTTGAACAGGACGCCCATCCCTGCGCCGCGTCCGACGGATACCATCACGGACATAGGCGTAGCAAGGCCAAGCGCACACGGGCAGGCAATGATGAGCACCGCAACGGCGTTTACAAGCGCATAGGTCAACGCCGGTGCTGGACCAAAGATGAGCCAGACGAAAAAAGTGATCACGGCCACCAGCACGACGGCTGGAACAAACCACGCGGAGACCACATCGGCCAGCCGCTGGATGGGAGCACGACTGCGCTGTGCCTGGGAAACCATCTGCACGATCTGCGCAAGCATCGTCTCGGATCCGACTTTTTCCGCTCGCATCAACAGGCTGCCATTTCCGTTGAGCGTCCCGCCGACCACTCTGCTGCCGTTCGTCTTCTCCACTGGAATCGACTCTCCCGTCAACATGGATTCATCCACCGCCGATCTGCCTTCGAGTACCACTCCATCAACCGGGATTTTCTCGCCGGGCTTCACCCGCAGCACGTCGCCTGAGCGAACCATTTCAAGGGCGACATCCTCTTCTTTCCCGTCGCGCACGCGATGCGCAAGCTTCGGCGCAAGCCCAAGCAGGGCACGGATCGCTTCTCCGGTTCCGGCGCGCGCGCGCAGTTCCAGCACCTGCCCCAGCAGCACGAGCACGATAATGAAGGAAGCTGCTTCAAAATAAACCGGCACGGCACCTCCATGCGTGAGGCTTTGCGGCAGTAACCCGGAAAATAACAGCGCGAAGACGCTGAAAGCGTAGGCCGCGCCCGTGCCAAACGCGATGAGTGTGAACATGTTGAGGTTCCGCGTCACAAGTGAGCGAGCTCCGCGCTCAAAAAATGGCCATCCGCACCAAAGAACGACCGGAGTCGAAAATATAAATTGGATCCATGCGGATAACTTGGCCGGGATCGCGTCAATCGGTGGAAAATGCGCTCCCATCGCCAGCACGATTACCGGAAGACCAAGGACCAACCCGATCTTGAAACGGAGCAGCATGTCGCGAAGCTCTGTATCATCCTCCTCCGGTGCCGCTTGAACCGGCTCAAGCGCCATTCCGCAAATCGGACACGCGCCCGGGTGATCCTGCCGCACCTCCGGATGCATGGGACAGGTGTAAACCGTGCCAACCGTCTTCACATAAGCCGGATTGCGTTCAAGGGCCATTCCGCACTTCGGACAAGCGCCCGGCCGGCCGGACTCGACGCCTGAACACATGGGACAGAACCATTCTTTTGTCGGCTCGACGCTCGCATGATGGTGCCCCGGCCCCTCCTTGAGGCCCGAATGTGAGTCGCTCACTGGTTCGATCTTCATACTACAGAATCGGCGATTCTTGGTATCATCATATTTCTCACACCCACACACGTATCACTATTTGCGCTCTCAACTTAAAGCCGGGCGCCTATGGCCGCCGTAGCCAGCCAAGATCACGAGGAACGCTTTCACAACCATTATATCCTGCGAAAACGGGAAACCCTTAGAATTCCTCGTCGACCCCTTCCAGGGGACGGCCAAACAGCGAACCCTCAACGCCTTTCACTCGAGCGGCGGAGCCTTACGGTCGCTAACAGCTCGCACAACCCAGGATTTTCAGGGTCAAAGACGAAGCCCCTGCCGGCTCGTCTCATGAAGGCGCACCAACAATCCGGGGGCCGCCGGGCAGCGATTGAGAAATGCTGCGGCGGAAATTCAACCAACGCTGCACTTGCGAAACTGCCCAAACAGCCACAAAGAGCAGTGCCGCGGCCACGACCATCGCCCCTGCAGCGGAACAGTTGAGCCAGACCGAAAGATGCAGACCAATCAACGCACTCAACGCCGCATGCAAGACAGTTAATCCCAGACGGAACGGCAGCCACTCGGAAAGCTGCGCGGCAAACATAGGCGGCACGATCAACATGGCGACAGCAAGAATCGCCCCGACGGATTCGAAGGCCGAAACGATGACCAGAGCAAGCGCACCCATCAGTCCGTAATGCCAAATTCCGGTGCGCATACCGAGAGATTTCGCCAATCCCGGGTCGAACGACGTGACAAGCAATTCCTTGTAGAAAACCGCAATGGCCCCAGCTACCGCCGTGAGCACAAGGGCCATGCGCAACGCCGAGGGCGGACCAAGTTCGTATCCGTTCCAGACCACTGGAGGTTCCAGCGGGACGAAAGCGATTTCGCCGTACAACACGCAATCGGCGTCGATATGAAAGCTTCCCGTACTTTCGAGCATGCTCATGAGCACGACTCCAATGGCGAAAAGCGTCGTGAAGGCGATGCAGATTGCGGCGTCGGGCTTGACGCGGGATTGCCTGTGAATGAATTCGATGATCAGAACCGTCAAAATTCCAGCGGCCAAAGCTCCTGTGAATGCCACCCACGTAGTCGCACTCTTAAAAATTATGAACGCGACCACGAGTCCCGGGAGAATGCTGTGACTGATGGCGTCGCCGACCAGCGCCATGCGGCGCAAGAGGAGGAAATTGCCGACCAGGCCGCACGCCGCAGTGACAAAGAAGCCCATCAGGACGATCCAGAGCGTGATCGGAAAATCGGCCGCCCAAGGCTGCACGATCACTCGATGCCACTCGAAAGACGGAATGAGATTGTTCATGGGAATCTAGTGACTTGCCGCGTTTCCGAAACCAGTCGCACGTGGCTGTCCAGGATGACGAATCGCCGCGAACCGCATGTCTTCCAACCCAGGAATCAACCTGCCGTGCGGATCCCGGTTGGCGTAGTTGAGCCGCTTCTCGAGCATGCGCACGGTCTCCTCGCCAAGGACATGTTCGATCTTCTCCGCGTCCTCGTGGACGTGATCGGGTGCAAGATGCGCAGCGTTTGTAAGATACAGCTCCCAAAGACGGTGATTGCGGACGATTTCGCAGGCGCGGTGCCATCCCTCCGGGGTAAGGGATGCTGAGTCGCCGTCGCTTGACATGGTGATATATTGATGGCGGCGAAGAGCGCCAAGTTGATGCTGGGCCTCTTCAAGCGTCTCGCGGCGGCGCTCGGCGAGTTCACGCGTGCTCACCTGTTCGATTGCGAAATCCTGATCCTCCAGGACATGGTAGATCGCCTTAAGGGTGTTCTCCCGGGAAATCCGGGCGGACCGGGAGCGCCGCCGTAACCAGCGCGAAAAAATGCCATGGCGCGGACCGAAGAAGAGCGCCGCCGCGAAGACAGCCCCCGCAGCAAGCACCATGAACGGACCAGTGGGCAGGTTACGTCCGACAAAAGAAAAGAAGGCGCCCGCTCCTCCGGAAACCATTCCAAAGATCGCCGAAAGGATCAGCATTATACCGAGCCGGTCGGTCAAGAGGAAAGCGGCTGCTGCCGGGATGACAAGCATAGCCGAGACAAGCACCACGCCCACGGCCTGAAGCGACGACACGATCGCGAAGGCTAGCAGCAGCATGAGACTGTAATGAAAAATCTGCACAGGCATCCCCAAAGAACGAGCGAATCCCGAGTCGAAACTCGTGATCGCGTATTCCTTGTAAAACACGACGACCGCGCCAAGCGCCAGCGCAGTCACAACACCGAGGAGGATGACATCGCCTCTTCCGAGTGCGGCCGCCTGGCCGAACATGAATTTGTCCAGCCCGCTCTTGTTGCCTCCCGGGAGGTTCTGGATCATGGTGAAAAGGCAGATCCCTATGCCGAAGAATGAGGCAAGCACAAAGCCCAGGGCAGCATCCTCCTTGTGCTTGGTCGTCGCGCGCAAGAGTTGGACGGTTCCGGCTCCGAGCAAACCGGCCAGGGTCGCCCCGACGAAAATCGCGATCGGGTCTTTGGACATATTCCAAAGAAATCCGAGCGCCACACCCGGCAGCACGGCATGCGAGAGGGCGTCGCCCAGCAGGGAGAGCTTGCGCACCACAAGAAAGGCGCCCATCAAACCGCAGCAGACACCGAGCAGCATCGAGCCAGCCAGCGCGTTGCGAAGGGAAGGATCCTTGAAGGTGAAGAACCGCGCCGCCCGGTCCATCAGGGTCGAATCGGACAATTCGTTAATACGTGCGGCCTCCGCGGCTTCGGGAATGATCAGGACGAAACCAGCGACCGCAAGCGAAAGCGCCAAGCCACGGAGCTTCATGATTGGGTCCCGAGGGTTTGAACGACGTCGGAAAGAATGGTAAGCCGTCCGCCATAGGTTGTTTGCAATAGCTCGGGAGTAAAGACCTCGCTGGTTGGACCAAAGGCGACGAGCCGCATATTCAACAGGATGAGCATGTCGAAATACTCGCGCGCGCTCGCGAGATCGTGATGCACGACCAGAAGCGTCTTGCCTCGGGATTTTAGCTCCCGGAGCAGCATGATGATCGCCGATTCCGTGGCGGCGTCCACGCCGACGAAAGGCTCGTCCATTAGATACAAGTCGCTTTCCTGCGCCAATGCCCTGGCGAGAAAGACCCGTTGCTGTTGACCCCCGGAAAGATTGCCGATCTGCCGGTTCGCAAAGGGAAGCATTTTCACCTTTTCGAGGCTTTCGCGAGCGATCTCCCGATCCTGTTTGGTCGGGCGCTGCGCGAGCCAGAGCCGCCCGTAGCGGCCCATGAGCACGACATCCATGACGCTGACGGGAAAATCCCAATCCACAGATTCCCGCTGAGGCACGTAGCCGACACGGTGACAGCTCTCGCGAAAAGACTTGCCGAAAACCTTCACCCAACCGCCGGAAAGTGGTAACAGCCCCATAACCGCTTTGATGAACGTGGACTTTCCAGCGCCGTTCGGACCAATGATGCCGACGAGGCTTCCCGCCGGTACCGTGAGATCAATGCCATAAAGCACAGGTCTCTTGTGATACGCAACGGTGACGTCATGAACCTCCAGCGGAGGCGGAGACAAATGAGTTCCGTCTTTCATAGAATTCCCAATCCGAGCCGAATCGCGCCAGCCATTTACCCCGAACGCTCTCGCAATTTGGTTCATTTGAGCGCGTTGACAATCGTTGTGAGGTTGTAGCGAACCATTCCCTCGTAGCTGCCCGTGTCGAAGCCGCCGCGCATTTCGCCGGGGCTCCCCATCGCGTCGGAATAGAGTTCGCCGCCGACCTTCACGCCGGCATCCTCGGCCACGCGCCTTATAGCTGCGGGATTCACACTCGTCTCCACGAAGATCGCTTTGACGCTCTGCTTCTTAATGAAGTCAACCAAATTTGCCATGTCGGCCAGCGCCGCTTCCGACACCGTTGAGACGCCTTGCAAGCCGATGACCTTGAAGCCGTACGCGCGGCCGAAATAGTTGTAAGCGTCGTGACTCGTCACAAGGATTCGGCTGTTTTCGGGCAGCTCCGCGGCGGTGTCTTTGCACCATTGATGAAGCTTGCCCAAGCGGTCCATAAGCGCCGCACCGTTCTTCTCGTAGATTTCCTTGCCGGCGGGATCGACTTCGCTTAATCCCTTGATGATAGTCGGAACGGTTTGCGCCCACATGCTCACGTCGAACCAAATGTGCGGATCGTAGTGCCCTGCGAACTCCTTTGGCTCGGTCAAGAGGTCTTCCGGCACACTTTCTGTTGTGGGATAGACTTTGTTCCCCGCGCGAGCAAGCTTGGCAAACAGGTCGCCCATGCGCCCTTCAAGCATCAGGCCGCTATAGAAAATCACATCCGCCTTGCTCAGGCGGCCGGCATCCGTGGATGTGGGTTTGTAGAGATGCGGGTCCACTCCAGGGCCCATCAATTGGTCCACCTCCACGCGATCTCCGCCAACCTGCTTCACCAAGTCGGCCACCATGCCGATGGTCGTCGCCGCCTTGATCTTCTCCTGCGCAACTGCGGTTGCCGCCACGAGCAATCCCGTCAAAACGACCATCACGGCACGCAGCAATTTTCTTCTTTTTCTCATTTCTTTTTTCTCCGCAATATGTAGCATATGATACAACTTGCTGCAATTGCTACGCCATGCGCCACGAATTTGTCAATGCCCCTTTTTTCTGCGAGATACGGAGATGGGCCTGAGTAAGACGCAATCCCGCGGGCTGCGGGCCCCGGCGAAGATCCTCGTGCCGCCGCCGCTCAGTAACAAGGAAACAGCGGCCTATCAGCGCCGAACCCGCCAGCAGCACGCGCAAGAAAGGGCGCAGGACTACGTGGAAGCCATCGCTGATTTGATTTCCTCGAATGGCGAAGCTCGCGCGACGGATCTCGCGCGATCGCTTGGAGTGACGCACGTCACCGTCATCCGCACTGTGCAGCGCCTGCGGCGAAACGGGCTGGTCACCTCGCTTCCCTATCGGTCGATTTTTCTGACAGAAGCCGGGCGCAAGCTGGCCTCCAAGGCAAGGAGCCGCCACAGAACCGTTGTCGCCCTTCTCGAAGCCCTGGGGATCTCGTCATCGGTCGCACGGGCAGACGCCGAAGGCATCGAACATCACGTGAGCCCTGAAACTCTCGCCGCCTTCGAACGTTTTCTCGCTGAGAAAACGAGAGCCGCGGATTCGGGCGAATGAGTTCGGCAGCGCACGTCGTCCGTTTCGGAAGCTTCTTTGGGAAATTCGCTCTATCCGCCTCTTAGCCATCGGTCGAGCTTTTCGCGAAGAACCCCGCGCGCCCGGTAAAGCCGCGTTTCGACAGCCTTAGCCGAGCACCCTTGGATCTTCGCGATTTGATCGTAAGACAGGTCCTCGTATTCGAACAATATCAAGGCTTCGCGAAGATTGCTCGGGAGCCCTGATACGGCTTCGCGCACGGCATTCGCCCTTTCATTGCATTCCAAGCGGGCGCTCGGATCATCGTCGGAGCCGGCCAGGGTTTCCGCTATGGCAGGTCGCTCTTCGGAAGATCCATCGATCGAAACGGAGGGGTGCCGGATCTTCCAGCGGATGTGCTGCCGCGCCAGATTCGAAGCGATGGCAAAGAGCCATGTTGAAAACGCTCCGGTGGGACGGTAGCGAACGCGGTTTTGGTAGACGCGAACGAACGTCTCCTGCGCGAGATCAATCGCAACCGCCTCGCTGCCGGTCAGCCTGATCAGATAACTCGTCAATCGTCGCTGCCAGCGATCCATGATCTCATTCAATGCGAGGTCCTCGCCCTCTCGTAATCTGGACATTGAGCATGCGTCAGGATCTTCATGCGGGCCGGACATGAATAACCCTAGCGCGAATGAGCCTTCGCCATCTCTCCCGGATGCAACACGGAGGGAAGAACGACTTCGAGGTATTCACGCTGTTTCCGGGCGGGAAGCTCACCGGCAATCCGGTAGAAATGCTCAAGCATTTTCGTCCTGCACTCCGAACGAAGTCGGTCGGTTTCAACAATGGCCGCCTGAATATCCGGAGTCATCGTCTGGCTGGAACAGATCAAATTGGCAAGTCGCTCATCGGTCTGAGCGATCCTGGCACACATCTGAGCGCAGTCTGCTTCATATTCCGAATGAATTTGCTCGACTTTTCGCGCTTGTTGTTCGTTGAGCGAAAACTCCGCTCGCAACCAACTCATGGGTGTGGAACGATCTTGCACCAAGAAGAAGGCCACGATTGCAGCTGCCAAGCCCGAGGCAACCACTGCCGTCAAGACTCCCAGTCCTCTCTTCATTTCAAGGCGGCTTGAGCGTAGGGATTGACGGCATGCAAGTAAGCTGTTTGACCGCTTCGAGCGGCTGTTGCGGAGCCAACCCAAGCGCCGCCCAGGACAGAGAGGACTGCGACGAGGGATGCTATCTGAGGCCGAGTGAGCCATGCAAGAAAGACTTCAAACCGCCCGTCATTGGATGTCCCCCGCTCGATGCGGTGCCAAACCTCTCTTCTAAAGGCCGGGTGTTCCGGCACTTCGGCCTTCCAGGTCTTGAGAATTTCGTCGAGATCTTTCATGGATTGTCCTTTGGAAGGTTCAATCCCCGCGGGGCACAAAACCCTCGCGTCATTTTTTTGGTTGCAAGTTGCGGAAAAAACTACTCGGCCGGTTGCGGAAGCACGCCAGCCCGGATAGGTTTGCAGAGCCGACCTTTTCCATGAAACCGCGAGTGCTCATCGTTGACGGCCACAGCATGATCTTCCAATGGCCCGATTTGACACTCCAGCACGCCAAACGCACCGCGGTCGCCCGTGAATCCCTTGTGAGAATGCTGACCGGCCTGCAAGACAACACCGACTGGCATGTTACCGTGGTCTTCGATGGCAATGGCGTCAAACCGACAGAGGCGAGTTGCCCTCACGGCATCCAGGTCTTTTATTCCACCGCCGACCAGACCGCGGACACAGTCATCGAGCGATTGGCGGCAAAATATTCGGACCGCTACGAGGTCACGGTTGCCACGGATGATCTGATGGAACGCACAACGGTCGCCAGCTTCGGCGCCAGCTCCATGTCAGCCTGGCAGCTGCGGGAGGAGATCGAAATGGCGGGACGCAATCTCGACGAGCGTCTCAAACAGTTGCGCCGGCACTGATCGCGCGCTGACGATTCAACCAAACCGTTGCCGCGCTTTTCATGCGCGTAAGGATGTAATAAACAGTCTGGCTTCGTTGCCGAACCAGGTCTGCTCCGACAATCCGTGGGACAAAATCAGCAGGTACATCGAGCATTTCCTGCGGGGTGGCGCCCTCCAAGCCCTTGCAGAGAATCGAGGTCATTGCCTTGGTGAGTGTCTGGACCTGCGGGCCAAGAGTCACGCGGAAGTGCGAGGAATTGTCCGGATTCACTTTAAGAAAAACGCCAACGGTATCCGTGCACTCCTCATCCTTTCGAACGTCTTCAAGATCAAAGGTTTCCCCTTCCCTCGGTGCCTGGCGGGCCGCTCCGTCTGCAAAGACAATCAACATGTCGCGCTTCTCGGCATCCGGCAGCGCTTCGAAAAGCGAGATGATCTCAGAGAGTTTCGTCGGATAGGACATGGGTGATTTCACAGGCTGACCGGTGACCCTTTCACAGGCGGCTGACACAGCCGCCTCCACAGTTCACCAACTTCAGCCTTTCTCGATAGGAGCTCGCACCCGATTTCCCCATTCCGTCCATGAACCGTCGTAGTTGCGGACGTTCTTGTGCCCGAGAAGGTAGGTCAACACAAACCAGGTGTGACTCGATCGCTCGCCGATGCGGCAATAGACCACGGTGTCTCCTTCGGGCGTCAGCCCAGCCTCGCCTTCATAGATTGCTTTCAGGTTCTCCGCAGACTTGAACGTTGCATCGTCGTTTGCAGCGCGTTTCCAGGGGAAGCTCTTCGCCCCGGGAACGTGACCACCGCGAAGAACACCCTCTTGCGGATACTCGGGCATGTGAGTTATCTCGCCCTTGAATTCGCCGGGTGAACGGACGTCGATGAGCGGCTTTTTTGCCTGGCTGTGCTTCAGCGCGTCTTCGTAAAACGCACGAATATCATCGTCATGGCGCTTCGCTGGGACGGGGTACTCGGTTCGGGGATAGCTCGGCACGTCGCGGGTGAGCGGCCGATTCTCAGCAATCCATTTGTCGCGTCCGCCATCTACGACTTTGACATTTTCATGCCCAAAGAGCCGGAAGGCCCACAGGGCATAGCAAGACCACCAGTTTGACTTGTCTCCATAGAATATGACCGTCGTATTCTTGGTGATTCCATTCTTCGCGCAAAGCTCTGCAAAAGCGTCGGGCGAAATATAGTCGCGCATGGTCTGATCTTGGAGATCGGCCCTCCAGTCGATATGAACTGCGCCGGGAATGTGCCCGGTGCTGTAGAGCAGGATGTCTTCGTTGCTTTCGACAAGCCTCGTATTCGGCTCGTTGAGGTGCGACGCCAACCATTCGGTCGTCACCAACGCCTCGGGATGCGTATAATTTGAATCAATCATTGGAATTCCTCCTAACAGGAGAATCTACATTTCGCCGCCCGGGATGCCAAGCCCCTAACTCCGGGTAGCGCAACGAATTTCGGGACAGCCGCGATCCCTTCCGGTGATTATTGCACCAGATCCTCGCCGACCATGTAACGGGTGAAACGGCGGATCACAATGTTTTCGCCGAGCTCGGTGATTTTGGAATTCACAAAGTCTTTAATCGTAAGATCGGGATTCTTGATGAAGGCCTGCTCGAGAAGGCAGACGGTGCTGTAAAACTTGTCGATTTTTCCATCCACGATCTTATCCAGAATTTTGGCCGGTTTGCCGGTCACTTGCGCGGCGTAGATTTCCCGTTCCGCTTGGATGAGTGTGTCCGGAACTTGCTCACGAGAAACGTAAAGCGGATGGGAGGCCGCAATGTGAAGGGTGATGTCTTTGACGAACTCGCGAAACACTTCGTTCTTGGCAACAAAATCGGTTTCGCAATTGATTTCAACCAGCACACCAACCTTGCCCTGCAAGTGAATGTAGGAAGCGACAATGCCCTCCTTCGCGACGCGCGAGGCCTTCTTGCTCGCGCTGGCGATGCCTTTCTTGCGGAGGAGTTCCTCGGCCTTGGCCATGTCGCCCGCAGCCTCATCGAGCGCCCTCTTGCAATCCATCATCCCCGCGTTTGTCTTTTCGCGAAGTTCTTTCACTAGAGCTGGAGAAGTCTCAGGCATAAATTCTACAGAGAATTGGTGAGATAAATTCCGCGAGGCGGAACTTATTCGGAGACAGCCGCAAGCTCGCTCGCCGTCTCGGTCTTTCCGCGAACGCCCTGGCCTTCGACAATGGCGTCAACGAGCTTTTGCAGAATGACGCGGATGGAACGGATGGCGTCATCATTGCCGGCAATCGGATAGTCGATCTTTTCGGGGTCACAATTGGTGTCCACGATTGCAACGACAGGAATCTTTAGACGAGCCGCCTCCGCGACGGCGATCTCCTCGCGATTGGTGTCGATGATGACAATGGCGTCGGGCAGACGCTCCATATTCAAGAGACCTTCCAAATTGCGGTGCAATTTTGCTGCCTCCCGGCGCAAGGCGGAAGTCTCCTGCTTGTTCATGCGAGCGAAGGCGGGTGTCTTCTCCAGTTCCTCGAATTCGCGAAAGCGCGCCACGCTGCGCCGAATGGTTTGGAGATTGGTCAGAGTGCCGCCAAGCCAGCGCTGGTTGACGAAGAATTGGCCGGTCACTTCCGCTGCTTCCCTCACGGCCTCCTGCGCCTGCTTCTTTGTTCCAACGAAGAGAATCTTGCCGCCGCCCTTGACGATCTCGCCGAGGTAAGCTGCCGCCCTCGCAAGCTGTTCAACTGTGATGGAGAGATCGATGATGTAGATCGAATTCTTCTCCTCGAGGATGAAATCCCGCATCTTCGGATTCCAGCGCTTAGTTTGGTGGCCGTAGTGCACCCCGGCTTCAAGGAGTTCAGTCATAATTTCAAGATTTGGCGAAGACATGGCTAGCTTGCAGCTTTGTGCGGTTCGGTTTCAGTCTGCAAGGAATCCCCGATGTGCACGATTTCGATTTCGCGGTTGGTCTTGAAACCGGTGCCTGCGGGAATGAGATGGCCCATGATGACGTTCTCTTTGAATCCACGCAGCCGGTCAACCTTGCCGAGGGTTGCCGCCTCGGTGAGGACGCGCGTTGTATCCTGAAAGGATGCCGCGGAGATGAAGCTATCCGTCTCAAGCGAAGCCTTGGTGATGCCAAGCAACACGGGACTCGCGTCGGCGGGCTTGCCGCCCTTTTCGATGACGCGCTCGTTCTCTGCGCTGAATTCCAGGCGGTCAACTTGGTCGCCCCATAGAAGGCTGGTGTCGCCTGGGTCGGTGATCTTCACCTTGCGAAGCATCTGGCGCACGATGATCTCAATGTGCTTGTCGTTGATCTCGACGCCCTGCAAACGATAGACTTCCTGAACTTCGTTAAGCAGGTGCTCCTGAAGTTCCTGAGGTCCGCAGACATCCAGAACTTCGTGGGGAACTACGGGCCCCTCCGTGAGTTGCTGGCCTTTTTTCACGAAGTCGCCCTTGAAGACTATGATGTGCTTCGAAAGCGGTATCAGGTGTTCTTCTTCCGCGCCCGTCTCGGCATCAGTGACGATCAAGCGGCGCTTGCCGCGCACGGTGCCGCCAATATCGACAATGCCATCGATCTTCGCAATCTCGGCTGCATCCTTCGGGCGGCGAGCTTCGAAAAGCTCCGCCACGCGCGGAAGACCGCCGGTAATATCCTTTGTCTTTGCGATCTTGCGCGGGGTACGGGCGAGGCGCGTGCCAGCGGGCACTTTTTGAGCTTCCTTGACTTCGATATGAGCTCCGGCGGGAATTGAATAGCTTGCGAAGATCTCCCTCTTTTCGCCCACAATAACGATCTGTGGATGAAGGTCTTCCTTGTGTTCGATGACAACTGTTCCCATGACTCCGGTCGCTTCGTCGACTTCCTTGCGAATGGTCACGCCTTGAATCATGTCGCGGAATTCAATCTTGCCGGCCTTTTCCGTGATGATTGGCACGTTGTAGGGATCCCATTGGATAAAGGTTTCGCCTTTCTTCACATTACTGCCATCGGCGATGGAAATGACCGAGCCAATGACGATGTTATAGCTTTCGAGTTCGCGTCCATCCCTGGCGTGAACGCTCACCGTGCCGTTCTTGTTCAGCACCACGAAGTTGCTCTCGGTGCTTTCTACAACCTTCAAGTCGTTGAAACGCACGATGCCCTCGTTTTTCGCCTTGATGATCGGTTGTTTGAAGGTTTGGCTGGCCGTGCCGCCAACGTGGAACGTGCGCATGGTGAGCTGAGTGCCCGGCTCGCCGATCGACTGAGCGGCTATAATGCCAACCGCTTCCCCAAGCTTGACGCCAAGGCCGGTCGCAAGGTTGCGTCCGTAGCATTTGGCGCAAATGCCTCGCTTGGATTCGCAGGTAAGCGCAGAGCGGATCTTGAGCTGCTCGAGACCGATTTTCTCGAGCGCCGCCGCAGTTTCCTCGTCGACGATTTGGCCGGATTTGACAACAGCCTTGCCGGTGACGGGATCCTTGACGGTCTCACAGGTCGTGCGTCCGATGATTCGGGTCGAAAGACTTACGACCTCCTCATCTCCCTCGTAAATCGGGCGTACGATGATGCCGTTGACCGTGCCGCAGTCCTCTTCAGTAATAATGACATCCTGAGAAGCATCCACCAGCTTGCGCGTAAGATAGCCGGAATCCGCAGTCTTAAGAGCGGTGTCTGCCAATCCTTTGCGCGCGCCGTGGGTCGAGATGAAATACTCGAGCACCGAAAGCCCTTCTCGGAAGTTCGAGATGATGGGACGCTCGATGATTTCGCCGGATGGTTTGGCCATCAGACCACGCATCCCGGCAAGCTGTTTTACCTGCGTGCGGTTGCCTCGGGCTCCGGAATCAACCATCATGAACACGGGGTTCATGTCTTTGCGGCCGTCGTTATATTCGAGCGTGCGGAAGAGCGCATTGGCCAGTTCCTCACCGGTGTGCGTCCAGATGTCTTGCACCTTATTCTTGCGCTCCC
Organism: uncultured Verrucomicrobiae bacterium; assembly: GCA_963847295.1. Classification (GTDB taxonomy): domain Bacteria; phylum Verrucomicrobiota; class Verrucomicrobiia; order Chthoniobacterales; family Terrimicrobiaceae; genus DASTFP01. Next base: position 115,862 of record CAWJZG010000016.1, on the reverse strand, counting down.
CGTCGGTGATGATCCCGCGACGGTATTGCTTCTCCACCTCGGCGATTTCCCTGTAGGCTTTTTCGAGCTGGGTGGACTTCTCCTTCGGGATGATCATGTCCGTGATACCAATGGAGATACCAGCCTTGGTGGCGGAGCGGAATCCCATTTCCTTGAGTCGATCCAGCGTTTCAACGGTCCGGCTCTGTCCGACAGCCTTATAGCACCGCCAAATGATGTCGGAGAGCTGCTTCTTGCCGCAGACCTTGTTGTAGAATCCGAGCTCGTCAGGCCAGATTTGATTGAAGATCACTCGGCCAGCGGTCGTTTCGAGGATCTTCGTTTCCTTGCTGCCGTAGACGGTGCCCAAGCCGAAATTCGGATTCTTGAAACGGATCCGGCTGTGGGTGCTGACTGCGCCCTCAGAAATGGCGAGTTCGACCTCCGAGGAGTCCGCGAACAAAGGCAAACGGTGGTCACCTTTTTCACCACGCGGATTCTGCGTCAGATAATAGCAGCCAAGCGGAATATCCTGCGAAGGCGTGGTAATCGGTTTGCCGCTCGACGGCGAGAAAATGTTATTCGGCGCCAGCATAAGCATGCGGGCCTCCATTTGGGCCTCCACTGAAAGCGGGACGTGGACGGCCATCTGATCGCCATCGAAGTCCGCATTGTAGGCCGTACAAACCAGCGGGTGAATACGAATGGCTTCGCCTTCGATCAATTGCGGTTCGAAAGCCTGGATCGAAAGGCGATGCAGGGTCGGAGCGCGGTTCAAAAGTACGGCATGTCCCTTGGTAACCTCATCGAGGATGTCCCAGACCTCGGGCGTCTGGCGCTCAATGAGTTTCTTCGCGCTGCGCACAGTATGGACGTGTCCCTGCTCCTTGAGGCGTCGGATGATGAAAGGCTCGAAGAGGACAAGCGCCATCTTCTTGGGCAGGCCGCATTGATTAAGCTTAAGCTCGGGACCAATCACGATGACCGACCGCCCGGAGTAGTCCACCCGTTTTCCCAGGAGGTTTTGACGGAATCGCCCGCCCTTGCCCTTGAGCATGTCGCTCAAAGATTTGAGCGGACGGTTGGCGGCGCCGGTGACTGCGCGGCCATGGCGTCCGTTGTCGAAAAGCGCGTCCACGGCCTCCTGAAGCATCCGCTTCTCGTTGCGGATGATAACTTCCGGAGTCTTGAGCTGCAGCAGTGTCTTCAGACGGTTGTTGCGGTTGATGACACGGCGGTAAAGATCGTTGAGATCGGATGTGGCAAAGCGGCCCCCTTCGAGCGGGACGAGTGGGCGCAAATCCGGCGGAATGACAGGCAACACATTAAGAACCATCCATTCGGGGCGGGTCTTCGAATGCATAAAGCCCTGCACAAGCTTCAAGCGCTTGGCGAGCTTCTTGCGGAGCTGCTTGCTTCGGGTGGCTCCCATCTGCTGCTCGATCTCATCATTCAGATTCTGCAAATCCGTCTGTTCGAGGAGCTTTTGGATTGCTTCGGCGCCCATTCCCGCAACGAACACGTCGCCGTATTGGTCCTCCGCTTCCCGGAATTCCGCTTCGGTCAAAAGCTGGCACTTCTGGAGCGGGGTATTGCCAGGATCGGTGACAATGTAGTCCTCGTAATAAATGACGCGTTCAAGTTGCCTGCTCGTCATGTCGAGCATGAGGCCAATGCGTGACGGCATGCACTTGTAGAACCAGATGTGCGAGACGGGGACGGCAAGGTCAATGTGGCCCATTCGCTCCCTGCGCACTCGGCTGAGCGTCACTTCCACACCGCACCGATCACAAATCACGCCCTTGTGTTTGATCCGCTTGTACTTGCCGCAGGAACATTCCCAGTCGCGTGTCGGTCCAAAAATCCGCTCGCAAAAGAGGCCGCCCTTTTCCGGTTTGAACGTCCGATAGTTGATCGTCTCAGGGTTCTTGACTTCGCCCTTGCTCCAGCTGCGGACACTGTCAGGCGCCGCAACAGTGATGGCCACCTCGTCAAACCCGACCGGCCGCTGCTCTCCAAAAATTTCGCCAATATTGACTTCTTTCATAGGAATTCCTGATAGTAAATGCGCTAACCGCGCACTGTTAAGCTGCCGACTCGGTAAAGGTGGGTTCTTTCCCGCCGACGCGCACGTCGAGGCCAAGTCCCTTCATCTCCTTGATGAGGACGTTGAATGATTCCGGCGTACCTGCCTCCAGCGAATTATCGCCTTTGACGATGGACTCATAGATACGAGTGCGGCCCTGGACATCGTCCGACTTGACGGTGAGTAGCTCCTGCAAAGTGTATGCAGCGCCATATGCCTCCAGCGCCCAGACTTCCATTTCGCCAAAGCGCTGGCCGCCATATTGCGCCTTGCCTCCGAGTGGCTGCTGCGTGACCAGGCTGTATGGGCCGACCGCACGCGCGTGGATCTTGTCCGCAACCAAGTGGCCCAGTTTGAGCATGTAAATGTAGCCCACAACGACCTGTTGATCGAAGGCTTCTCCGGTGCGGCCATCGTAAACCGTCGATTTGCCGGTATCCGTGACCCAGGTGAAATTTTCCTTCGTCTTGGCCTCACGGAGATATTCTTTGATTTTTTCCTCGGAAATTCCGTCGAAGACCGGTGTGGCGACCTTGAAGCCTAAGGCTTTTGCGGCGACACCAAGGTGTGTTTCGAGGACTTGGCCGACATTCATCCGGCTTGGGACGCCGAGAGGGTTCAGCACGATATCCACAGGGGTGCCGTCGGACAGAAAGGGCATGTCTTCCTCAGCGACGATCTTGGCAACCACGCCCTTGTTGCCGTGCCGTCCGGCCATCTTGTCGCCGACTGAAAGTTTCCTCTTGCTGGCGACATAGACCTTCACCTGCTTGATGATTCCGGGATCCACGTCGTCGCCGCTCTCGATGCGGCCGAGATTTTCATCCTTCTCGCGATCAAGATCTTCGAAGCGATGCTCGTATTGGGCGATAATCTCGCGGATCTTGTTCCGGATAGGACTCGGGTCGATCTCGATGTGATCATACACAGCGGCCAGCTTGCGAAGGAGTTGCTTGGTGATCTTGCGATTGGCCGGGATGATGATCTCGCCTGTCTGCGCGTTTACCACGTCGAGCGGAATTTTCTCATTAAGCAGGATATTCGAGAGCGCCGCCGTGAGCTGCTCGTGCAACTCGTCTTTGCGCTTCTTGTAGTCCTCCATGATCATCTTTTGCTGGCGCTTGGACTCCGTCGGCGTCATCTTGTTGCGGGCGACCTCCTTCTTGGAGGAAACCTTCACGTCCATGACGATGCCGTATGTGCCGGAAGGCACGGTCAGCGACGTGTCCTTCACATCGGCGGCCTTCTCGCCGAAGATGGCGCGCAGGAGGCGCTCTTCCGGCGCAAGTTCCGTCTCACTCTTTGGAGTAATCTTCCCGACAAGGATGTCCCCTGGCTTCACCTCGGCTCCGATGCGAATTACGCCGTCCGGCCCGAGATTCTGCAGGGCCTCTTCGCTGACGTTGGGGATATCGCGCGTGATCTCCTCCGGACCGAGCTTGGTGTCGCGCGCACCGATCTCAAACTCGTCGATGTGGATGGAGGTATAAATATCCTCCTTGACCACGCGCTCCGAAATGAGGATCGCGTCCTCAAAATTGTATCCGTTCCAGGGCATGAAGGCGACGAGGACGTTGCGCCCAAGGGCAAGCTCGCCTTTCTCCGTATTCGGACCATCAGCGATAACGTCGCCTTTGTTGACCCGCTCTCCCCTGGAGACAATCGGCTTCTGGTTGATGCATGTGCTGGCATTTGAGCGCATGAACTTGCGCAGTTCGTAAACCCATACGCCGTTGACGGGATCAGATTTTATTTTCCTCTTACCGTCGGGCAATGCGCCTTCCGGCGTGACGATGATCTGGCTGCCGGTGACCGATGCCACGACGCCGGCTCCCTCGGAGAGCACGACGGCCTTGGAGTCCTGCGCGACACGCGCTTCAAGTCCCGTGCCCACCAGGGGCGAGTCGGAAACCAGCAGTGGAACTCCCTGACGCTGCATGTTCGAGCCCATGAGCGCGCGGTTGGCATCGTCGTGTTCGAGAAAAGGGATCAGCCCCGCCGCGACGGAAACCAGTTGCTTCGGCGAAACGTCCATGTACTGCACCTTTTCAGGCTCCACCTCGAGAAAATCGCCGCGATACCGCGTCGAAACTTTTTCCTCGGTGAACCGCCCTTCCGCATCCACATGTGCGTTGGCCTGGGCAATGTAAAAGTTCTCGTCGCGATCTCCGCTGAGATAAACAACCTCTTCGGTTACCGTGCCATCGTTGACTTTGCGATAGGGAGTCTCAATGAAGCCGAATTCATTCACGCGAGCGAATGTGCTCAACGAGCTGATCAGGCCGATGTTCGGGCCTTCGGGCGTTTCAATCGGGCAGATGCGTCCATAGTGGGACGGATGAACGTCCCGGACCTCGAAGCCCGCGCGATCGCGACTCAATCCACCCGGCCCAAGCGCGGAAAGACGGCGCTTGTGGGTGAGCTCGGAGAGTGGGTTCGTCTGATCCATGAACTGGCTCAGTTGTGAACGGCCGAAGAAGTCGCGGACGACGGCACTGAGCGATTTGGGATTGATCAGCTTTTGCGGCGTAATCTGGTCCACGCCGGCATCGAAAAGGGTCATGCGTTCGCGTACGAGGCGTTCCGTGCGGGCAAGGCCCACCCGGCATTGGTTTGCAAGAAGCTCTCCCACAGTGCGGACGCGGCGGCTGCCAAGGTGATCGATATCGTCGGTCATCCCCTCACCCTTGCGGAGTTCGACGAGATACTTCATCGCGGCGATGAAATCGTCCTTTACAAGAATGCGCTCGTCTTCACTGACTTGGAGCCCGAGTTTTTGATTGATCTTATGGCGTCCAACACGTCCGAGATCGTAGCGCTTCGGATCGAAGAAAAGCCGCTTCAGCATGCTCCGTGCATTTTGCACGGTTGGCGGATCGCCTGGACGCAGCTTGCGGTAGATGTCCTTCAGGGCCTCCTCCTCATCGTGCGCCGGATCCTTCTTCAGCGACTTGATGATCGTATCGTCCTGCTTCGTGTCCACGACCCTCACGCTCTTGTGACCAAGTGCCATGAGCTGGCGGATTGTCGCAGCATTTAGCGGCTCAAACGCCCGCGCCACCGTGATTTCCCCGTCACGAATATCTTCGAAGAGAACCTTCGTGCTTATCTCTTCCTCGTCGAGATTCTCACTCAGATTGAGCTCAATGATCTCATAGAACAGCTTGATGATATCCTCGTCGGACGGATAGCCGAGCGCGCGCAAAAAGGTGGTCGCAAGGAATTTGCGACGCCGCTTGCGCCGATCCAGATAAACGTAAAGCAGATCACTGGTGTCAAACTGCACTTCGATCCAAGATCCGCGATCGGGAATGATCCGGAAACCGTGCAAAAGCTTCCCGTTGAGATGCACACTCGTTTCGAAACAGATGCCCGGCGAACGGTGAAGCTGACTGACCACCACACGCTCTGCCCCGTTGATCACAAAAGTCCCCTGAGGCGTCATGAGCGGGATCTCTCCCATATAGACCTTTTCCTCCTTGGTGCTCTTGTCATCCTTGTAACGAAAGGTTACGTAGAGTGGCGCGCTGAAGGTCTGGCCCTCGCGCTGACATTCGATGGCCGACATCTTCGGCTCGCCGAGCTCGTAGCTGACAAAGTCCAAACTCGACTTCTCTTCAAACCCAAAAATCGGAAAAAATTCCCTGAAAACCGCCTGTAATCCCACGCTCTTGCGACGGGAAGGTTCAACCTCCTTTTGGAAGAACTCGTTGTAAGAATTGATCTGAAGCTCGATGAGATTCGGGGGCTCGATGGCTTCTTTAAGTTTGCCGAAGTGAATGCGTTCAGACATGGCGGTAGAATGATCGAAGTGCGGTGCCGTTCAACGCGCCCTGGCTGCTAGAACCGAAAAAGACAAAACGCCGCCGCGCGAGCCGGAAAGGGGTTTCCTTGGCTCGTGCGGGGACGCAAATTGTAAGCGTTTTTCCGAACGGTGCAGAAAGCTGAGTCGACGTGAATCGGCGGAATTATTGATAGTGAACCGTGCAACCGGGAACGCAAGCTAAAAATCTTGGAAAAATTTGCGGCCTGCGTCCCGGCTCTTGCGGGAAGGAAACTTACTTGATTTCGACCTTGGCGCCGACCGCTTCGATCTTTTTCTTGATCTCCTCGGCTTCTTCCTTGGTGATGCCCTCCTTGAGGGCTTTGGGAGCGCTCTCGACTAGCGCCTTGGCCTCTGCGAGGCCGAGGCCGGCAACAGCGGCGCGGACTTCCTTGATGACCGCGATTTTGTTGCCCCCGGCCTCCTTGAGAACGACGTCAAAGGCGGTCTTCTCTTCGACAGGAGGAGCGGCGGCTCCCCCTGCGGGGGCTCCAGCGGCTACCGCAACGGGCGCTGCGGCGCTCACACCCCATTTTTCTTCGAGTTGCTTTACCAAATCAGCGATCTCCAAAACAGTAAGCGCGCTGAGCTGATCCACGAGGTTTTGTGTGTCTGCCATTTTTTTTATTCTTGGTATTGTCGCACCCCGAAGCCTCAGGGCATTTGAGGCCGACAGCCGTCAGCCCGACAAGGAACCGTTGTTGTGTTGCTGCCCGCAGCGCGGCTTCGGACGCCGCGGGAAATCTAAGTATTATGCAGAAACGGCCCGATCGCCGTTCACTTGTTGTTGTCGCTATTGGCTTGTCGCTTCGGCTTTCGCCTTGAGAACGCGCGCCAGGCTGGAAGCAGGCTCGTTGAGCACCCGCACGAGCTTGGTTGCCGGGGCAAGGAGCAGGCCAAGGAGCTTGGCCTGCAGGACCTCTTTTGATGGAAGGTCCGCAAGCACTTTGATCTGTTCGGCATTCAGCACGGCGTCGTCAAGGATGCCCGCCTTGACCGGCGGCCGCTCGAATTCCGCGACAAACGTTTTGATCACTTTGGCCGCGGCGCAGATGTCATTCGCGCCGGTGACCATAGCAGTTTGGCCATTGAGAACGCCGTTCAACTCCGGGAGCCCCAGGGCTTTGATCGCGCGTTTGACGAAGGTATTCTTAATGACGTGGATCTCGGCGTCGACACGTCCGAGGCGCGTGCGCAATTCCTCAAAGTGCTTGACCTGCATGCCGGTATAGTCGGCAATTAGCAGGAAAGGCGAGTTCTTTAGCTTTGCCTGGATGTCGGCAACGATGGTGGCTTTTTCCGGTCTCATAGCAGAGAAATTTAGTTCTTGAGGAAAGGGGACGGATCAACTCCGACCCCCGGACTCATGGTGGCCGCAAGGGTGATTGCCTCGACAAACGAACCCTTGGCGGAAGCCGGCCTTGCCTTGACGACTGCCTCGATAACCGCGCTGCCGTTCTGCATCAACGCGTCCTCGGCAAAAGAAAATTTCCCGACAGGCACCGCAACGTTCGCGTTCTTATCGAGCTTAAATTCCACGCGTCCGGCTTTGACTTCCTTGACGGCCTTGGCGGTGTCATCGGTGACCGTTCCGGCTTTCGGGTTCGGCATGAGGCCGCGGGGACCAAGAATTTTTCCAAGTTTTTTCACTTCAGACATGGCGGATGGGGTAGCGATGGCCACATCAAAATCAGAAAAGCCGCCGGTGACCTTCTTGATCAAATCTTCGAATCCTACGAATTCCGCGCCTGCGTCCCTGGCGGCATCCGCGGCGGGCCCCGTGGCAAAGACCAGGACGCGAACCGTCTTACCGCTGCCATGCGGAAGCGGGCAGGTGCCGCGCACCATTTGATCGCTCTGTTTGGGATCAACTCCCAGCTTGAAGGACAAGGTGACCGACTGGTCGAACTTTGCCGGCGTAAAGCTTTTCAGAGTCTTGATCGCCTCGAGGAGCGAAAACTTGCGCTTGCGGTCCACCTTTTCGGCGGCGGCTCGATAACGTTTGCTGCGGGTTTTTTGCATGTTTTTGCAGTGCGAGCGACCCGGGACGCGGGTCTCCTGCGTTCTTGAAGTTAACTCGAACTGTCCGCTACGCGGAACAGAGACGAACCTGAAACTGTATCCACATCGCTACACGAGTCAAGAGCTTGATTCGAAGACCCTGCATTTTCCATGAACTTTCCCGGGCTGCCGGCGGAAAAAAACTTCGCTTTACTTTCCTCCAAAAATTCGGAATCTGACACCCGGTTAGAACGCGATTTTTCGAAGCTTGAACGTAGTATAGCGATATGCCGTCTGCGCCTGATGCTCTGAGAATTGGCGATGGCCAAAACCATATCGCAATATCATGAAACTCTATGTAGGTAACCTCTCCTTCCAAACCACTGAGGGAGCGCTCGAGGAACTTTTCGCCCAGTTCGGCACCGTGACCGAGGCCATGCTCGTCATGGACAAGATGACTCAGCGTCCACGCGGATTTGGCTTTGTCACGATGGGCACTGCCGAAGAGGCCCAAAAGGCAATCGAGGCCCTCAACGGCAAGAATGTTGACGGACGCAACCTGATCGTCAATGAAGCCCGGCCGCGCGAAGAACGTCCTCCACGCCGCGACTTTGGAGGCGGCGCCGGCGGACAACAGCGGCGCCACCAGCACGGCGGCAAAAGCGGCGGCTACCGCGAACGCCGGTAATTGCAACCCCAATACGAAGGGACGAGGGATGCCCTTTTCCTTGCGAAATTCTCTGAAGCAGGAAGCGTGAAAATCCGAACCGCCGAATCAGGCTGAGGCTAAGCTAGCCCGCATGTCTCCCACACTGGCGGGCCATCTTGCTAATCATTTGGCCGCCAGCGGATTCGTCCACCCGCACCATAACAAGCGGGCTAGTCGCTGATCTCGATACCCATCTGACGAGCCGTACCGCAAATGGTGCGAAATGCCGCTTCTTCGCTTCGAGCGTTGAGGTCCTTCATTTTCACCTTCACGATGTCCATCACTTGCTTTTTTGAGAGCTTGGCGACCTTCGCTTTATTCGGCTCTTTCGACCCTGCTGCCAAACCGGCGGCTTTTTTCAGAAGCACCGAAGCAGGAGGCGATTTGGTTATGAAGGAAAACGTCTTGTCCTTGTAGACAGTAATGACAACCGGCAGTATGTCCCCGGCCTGCTTCTGCGTGGCAGCATTGAATTCTTTGCAGAACGCCATGATGTTGACGCCTTGCTGACCCAGCGCGGGACCGACCGGTGGAGCGGGGTTTGCTTGACCAGCAGGAATTTGTAACTTGATCTGTCCGACGATTTCTTTTGCCATAAGTTAGAGGCCGCCGACGCGGGCGGAAAAGGGGCCAAAAAGCAATCACGAAACCGGATCCTGGGCAAGGCGATTTTGCTTATTTTTTCGAAAGCCGCCAGAAGAGGAAGCTCCCAAGGGTCATAAAAAGTATGTTGGGAACCCAGATCAGAATGGTCGGATGCGCCGCCGCATCGCCGCGGAACGTGTCCGCCATGATGATGAAGAAGAAGTAAGTGAAAGCGATGATTAGGCTCAGTGCGAAGCCTACGGATGTTTCCTTGCGGTGGGCTGTAATGCCAAGAGGGATTGCGATCAACGCGAAGGCCACGCAGGCGAGCGAGGAGGCAAAGCGCTTGTGAAGTTCGACGGTTGCCCTCAATTGCTCCTGCCCAACAAGGCCCTTAAGATAGTTTATCAACTCCGGGAGAGTGTAGGAACTGAGTCTGCGGCCGCTAAGATATTCCTTGTAAAACTCTTCGAGCGAAATGGGAAACACGCCCTCATTAACCTCGATTCCCTGACGGATCTTGGTTAGGTCCCGTGGATCCTGTTTATCCCGTTCTTCGAATCGGGCGTTGAACAATCTGAGCAAGAGACGAGTATTTGCAGGATCGGGAGTGAGAACTCCCTCCCGGGCATAAACCATTTTTATCGCCTCGTTGTTCTCGTTGAGCTCGAAAACGATCAGATTTTTGAGCCTGTCTCCCTCCTTGGCGCCAACATACACACGGCGGTCCGGGAACTGATCCACTACCTGATCGGCGCGAAAGAGAGCCGCGGGATTGCTGGTAGCGATGTCCACAATTGTCTTGGTCATTTGCTGCTCGGCACGGGGCGCGACCTCGATATTGATCCAAAAACAAACCGCTGAAAGCAGGACCGCAAGCACGAACACAGGAATACAGATGCGCGGAACGCTCACTCCATTGGACTTCAGCGCAACCAGCTCGTTGTCGGCGGATATTCGTCCGAATACGAGCAGCAGCGCGGTAAGGAAACCCCACGGGATCGTGAAGGTCAGCGAAAAGGGGAGAACCAGCGCCATGAATGCAAGCACTGTCGCGATGGGGACGTCGGGGTTATTGATCAAAACGTCGAGCAGTTGTTTGAAAAGATTGCCGAGCACGAGCACGAGACTCAGGACGACAACGCCAAAGAAGGCCGTCGCGATCACGCTGATGCCAATGTACCGGTCGATAATCTTCATCAAAAAGCCACTCGATTTTCGCCCGACCCCGACAGGAGAAAAACGGGCGGGGGCATGGAATTAGGCCATCAGCGTTGCGTGTTCAAGCGTTTTACCAAAAACCAAACGCTTTGCGCGCGACCTCGCCACTCTCGACGAAGTGGCGCGTCTGCAACCAGGACTCGATTTCCGGCAAATGCATCGCCCCCCAAGGAACAATGATGCTGCGATAGTCCCTCAGCGAGGATTCGATCTCGGAAGCAAGCCGCCGGTTTCGCGCGAACAATATATCCTCCATAACTTGCGCCTGCGTGTTTTCATCGGCGATCGGGGATGATGGATCGGCCAGGGTGCTTACGAACTCGCGAAAATCAGCGCTCTGAAAAAGGCCGATCACCGCGAGGATGAACGCTATGGTCTGCGGGTGAAAGGTCTCCATATCGACGTCCGCATGCTTGAAATCGATTCCCAGCCCTTTCGATCGTTCGGATCCCCGCTCGCCGTCCGTAGCTCGGCTCTTCTGTCCGCTCAGACCGGCGACGACCCTCTCCGAAAAGACGCTGTTCGACTGAGGAGTAACATTCAGCAACCTCGCAAGGCCCTCATAACTCAAAGTCTTTCCACCAAGAAGACGCTTTCGATCTGTGACTCCTTCCACGAGCACGACGGATGGCACTGCCGGATCGATCCCTGACAGCAGGCCGGAATAGAACTCCCGGCTTGCTACATGGATCATCCCGGCGAGGCGCACCTCGCGATCTCCGGATTGGAACGTGCGCTCCACCACGTAGATACCGTCCAGGCGCACCCGGACGTAGCCGCTGGTATGCAACTCGACCTGTGTGGAAAGCCCCAAGAGTGTGGAGGTCAACGCCAAGACGAAAAACAGAAAAGCCGTCGCCGGCCCCGCTAGAAGCAGGTATCTCCAGGAAAATGCCGGCGTCTCGTTTACGGCGAAAGGCTGATTCCAGCGGCCGCCGTGGAAAACGGACCAGACTGTTAAAGCCAGCAACACCTGAGCGATGGCAAGGCCGAGGGCCAAATGCGAAATGTTCCAAAGGGCCAAGGGAAAAGCCATGGCGGGCCCGGCCCACCACGTGAAAAGGATCAACGGAACCAGAATTCGCTTCGGCGCCCGCGGCGTCAAACCGACAACTCCCGCCATCGGAACACTTCCAAGAAGCACCACAAACGCAACCACGCCTCGCGCCGCGGTAATTGTTGGGAATTCGCCAGCGAGCGAAGCCAGTTCATCCGTCAGCGACAAGATCCCGTCGGCGAAAAACGCAAGCCAGAACAAAGAGATGGCACCCTGTAGCACTCCCTCAACGTAGCAGAGCGCCAATTCGCCTCAACCGGAGTCTTGACATGCGTCCAAAGCGCCAGGCGTGCAAACGAACACTTGTCGCAGGCAGCTCTCATCGGCCACGAGGTTCCACCGCCCTACAAGTTTCATCAAAACCGCCCCGCGCTTCAACTTCCGGTTGCAGCGACCCGTCATCCCGCTTGCTCTGCCACTCCGGCGCGAACACCGCGTCCGGCGAGGGCAGACACCGCCAGCGCGGCGGCAAAGAGGCAGGCGGCCGATGCCAGCAGAGGCCAGAGGGCGTAAGCTCCGCTGCCGCGATGAAGCTGCGCGCTCAGGAGCAGTCCTGCCATCATCGGTCCCACCCAGCGCGCCAGGCTGCCGCTAGACTGCATAACTCCCAGCGCCCGGCCCTGCCAGCTTGCCTCCGCGCTTCGTGACGCCATGGCCGAAAGTGTTGGCATGAGGAGGCTGTTTCCGATTCCGACAGCGGCGGTGGCGGCAAGCATCCATTTCATGCCTGAGCTAAGGGCAAGTCCGCACAAGCCGATGCACATAAGCACTGCACCTGCAAGCGCCAGAGGAGCTTCGCCGAAGCGCTTGACGAGCCGGCCGATCAACCCCCCCTGGATAATCACGCCAAGAATGCCGATGCCCGCCAGAATGTAGCCCGTGTGCAGCGCATCAAGGCCGAAGCGATGCAAAAGCAGGAGCGCAAAAATCGCCGTCATCATCGAGAAGCCGGCGATTACGAGAAAATAGCTCGCAATACTCCACGCGTAGGTCCTCCGCTCGACGTGGTCAAGAAGGTGCGGGAAGAGCGGCTCATTCCGCTTGGGCCTCGCTCCCGGCTGGTGGGATTCTGGCAGACAGAACATCACAAAAAAGAAGTTTGCCAGGGCGAGCCCCGCGGCAATGAACATCGGTGCGGAGTAGTTGAAAGTAACGCTCGCCCATCCTCCAAGCGCGGGACCAAACACAAATCCCAGGCCGAAAGCAGCTCCAAGAAGCCCCATGGCCTTGGCGCGGTTTTCCGAAGTCGAGATATCGGCAAGATAAGCCTGTGCCGCGCTGATGTTTGCCCCTGATATCCCATCGATCAATCGCGCAACGAAAAGCATCAAAACCGTATCGGCCAAGCCCATCAGCATGTAGCCCGCCACCGTGCCCGCGAGACCGACGAGCAGCACCGGCTTACGCCCGACGCGGTCAGATACCTTCCCCCAAATCGGTGCGAAAAAGAACTGCGCCAGAGAAAAAATGCCCACCAGCCAGCCAATCTGCACCGCGGTCGCTCCAAAGTATTCAGCGTAAAGCGGCAATACTGGAATGACGATCCCAAAGCCCAAAACATCGATAAAGCAGGTAAGAAAAACCGTTAAATATTGAAGCGGGCGGCCGACCATGTCACGGGAGCGAAATCAACAAGAGTTCGCGCACAAAAGCAAGGGCTCGCGGGCAAACTGGAGAGCCTGGGAGCAATTTCCTCACCCCTGGAGGAAAATTCCTTCCCCGGCCATTGCGACGGAGACCGGGAAAAACCGAGGGCTGCGCCGCCTTCGCATGTCTCCTGCATGCAGTTGCGCAACACAAAACTTCGGACACACTTCCGTGCGTGAAGATCCGCCGAAGCCGTCGATGCGGATTGTGAGGGCGGGCAACCAGCTTGCACGATTCGCCAGTGGGCTGTTATTTGTCCGCGACACATGGCGCCCTCTTCTGTGCACTCTTCCCGCTGGTCTCCCACGCTGCTCTGGAGCGCGCTTTCCTGGATGTGGGGGATGTTCTTCTATCTTCCCGCCGAAATCGCCGCGGCCTTCGTCAATTACGCGTGATGCGCCGATTTCTCCCATGGCTTTTGTTAATCCTAAGCGCCTGTAAGCCGCCGAAATACCAGCCGCCGCCGACGCCCGCTCCAATCGTAACGGCCACGCCGTCTGTGACACCCGCGCCACTGCCGACGCCGACACCAACCCCTACGATTCCTCGCAAGACCTTGGATGTTTCCCAACTCTTTAATGGGATTACTCTCTTCAGCAAATTCGAAACCCCGCAAAGCGAAAAGCCGGCCTCGGTTGAGCGCAACGCGGACGACAGCTACAAGATCCAAATCACTTTCACGGCCAGCTTGCCGAATCCCAGCCGCACCCTGGAAGAGCTCGCCGGCAATGACCCGAAGCTAACCGAAGTCCTCAGCCAGTTGACTCGTCTCGTCGACACGGCGCGTGTCTCGCCTTACTTTGCCAAGCTCTACGAGAATAAAATCGAGCATCTGCGCGAACGGCTCAACCGCCTGGACCTGCTTCTCTCCCGCCATAACTTTTATGATTGCGAGACGATCCTCGAACTGCAACATCCCGATACCGGCCGCAAGGCCCTTCTCATGCAGGGTGATATGGACTTGAATAGCGACGGCTCCGATGGCGACCGAAATTTTGCCATCGACGCGACTTCCCCCACCTTTCAGCCCCAAACCAGCTACCGATGGGCCAAACTCACCGATCGCCCCAATCCAGTCCTCTCACTCTATGAAAGCAAGCTCGAAGGTCTCAAACAGGAGTCTTCTCTTAAAGGCCTTAGGCCTGAACGAAACCGCGAGCTGAAACGGTCCCTCGACGAAACACACCGCGTCATCTCTGAACTGAAATCCAAAAGCTTCCTTATTTCCGACGCAGATCCGTTTATTGTCGTCCCGAGCTTCATGGTCGCGGACAACACCGAAGCGTTTTCGCCCTCGATCGGCGACTACGCTGCCGTGATTTACAACGGGAAGATTTATCCGGCTATCGTCGGAGACGCCGGGCCGTCCAATAAGATAGGCGAAGCCTCGGGGCGGATTTGCAAGGAACTCAACCCGAGGGCCTCAGCTCTTAGCCGCGCAGTCAATAACATCAAAGTCAGCTATCTCGTTTTCCCCGGAACCGCCGAAAAGCCCGGCCCGCCCGAACTCCTCCATTGGCGGGAAAAATGCAAACAGTTCCTCGACGAAATCGGAGGCACAGTCCCGGAACTTCACGCTTGGAACGACATCGTTCCCCCCTGGCCTACTCCCACTCCCACCGCAACTCCCACTCCCCCCGCAACTCCTTCTGCTGCTGCAACTTCCTCTGCGACTGCAACTCCTCCCGCAGCCACGGCTCCGACCCCTGTTCCCTTGCCATCGCCCTCACCAAACCCTTCTCCAGACCCAACGCCTCCGGCTCCTTCAACGGAGATCGCGCCACCACCCATTGCCATGCCTTCTCCCAGTCCCATACTTGCCGTCCCTCAGACGGCCTCGCCGGAAGGCGCCAGCCCATAGCACTGTTCTTCTGAGATGCCTTCAATAAGCGACATGACTCTGGAGGCCCTCCGCCAGCTTCTTTGTTCCCTGGGTGGCGCCATTCGCGAGCGCGTCATTGAAGGGCGGCGCTCGATGAGCGCGGAGGCGCTATCGTCGGTCGCCAGCCATTCCATCGCGGACACGATCTATGAGATCGACAAATTCGGTGAAGAAGCCATTCGCGAATGGTTCGAAGCGCAATGGCCAGGTGCCGAGCCGGTCGAGGTTGTCATGGAGGGACTCGAGGAGCCCCTTTGCTTTCCACGCGGAACCCCTCGGTTGGACACCAAATGGAAATGCCTCCTCGACCCAATCGATGGCACCCGCGGAATCATGTACGACAAACGCAGCGCGTGGGCGCTGTCCGGGATCGCTCCGCAACGCGGCGAAGCGACAAGACTGTCCGATATCGTCGTGGCGTCGATGACTGAACTGCCCATCAGGAAGCAATGGCGCGCTGACCAGGTGAGCGCCATGCGCGGAGGGGGCCTCGTCGCAAGCGCCGTGAACGTTATGGATGGCAGCGCCTCGAGCCTCTCGCTCGCTCCCTCGAACGCACGCGGTTTTCGGCATGGATTCGCATGGATGGCCAAGTTTTTTCCGGAAGGCCGCGCCCTTACGGCGCAAATAGAGGAACAACTCTGGGATGAGTTGGTCGGCATCGGACGCGATGCTTCACCCACCGTGTTCGACGATCAATACATTTGTAGCGGAGGCGCATTTTACGAACTGCTCGCCGGACACGACCGGATGGTTGGCGACTTGCGTCCCCTCGTGTTGACCCATCTCGGTCTGGACTCCTCTCTCGTTTGCCATCCTTACGACGTCGCCGGAGCGCTTCTCCTTGCGGAGGCAGGCGTCGTCTATGAGCATCCTCTCGGCGGCTTTCCAGATGCCCCCCTCGACACAACAAGCGGCATTGCGTGGGTTGCCTATGCAAATTCCATGCTTGCCAATCTGGCGCGCCCTGTATTGCAGCGCATTCTTCGCCAAACGCTCTTGAAAGAACGGTGACCCGCGAACGCCTCCTCGCCATCCTTGGCTCGAAAATCCTGCGCCTGCTGTTCCTGACACTGCGCCTGGACTTTGAGGACCGCACGGGCTTTACGAAGAACGTTCTAAGGAGCCCGGTCATCATGTGCTTCTGGCACAATCGTATTCTTGGCATCACGCTGGCGTTCATCCGGCAATACCCGGTGAAAACCCGCAAAGGTGTCAATGTTTTGACCAGTGCGAGCCGCGACGGCGAGATCCTTGCCCAACTCGTTGGCCAGTTCGGCATGGCCGCGGTGCGAGGATCTAGCTCGCGACGGGGATCGCGCGCCTTGCGCGAGCTCATCGATCTTGCCGGGAACGGGTGCGACATCGCTATCACGCCCGATGGCCCGCGCGGTCCGCGGTATTCTTTCGGGCCGGGCGCAATCTCGCTGGCACAATTGACTGCTACTCCCATCGCTCCGGTGCATGCAAAGTTTTCAAGCTGTTTGCGCATAAAAACCTGGGACGGCTTCATCATCCCGTTGCCTTTTTCGAAGGTGTCGGTCACCGTGGACAATCCCATACGCGTGCCGCGCGAATTGACTGACGAGGAATTTGAAGCCATGCGGTCGCGGGTGGAAACACTCTTGCGAAATGAAGCGGATTGACGGCGCGGGAATCGCACAAAAAGTTCACGAAGAAAGCAGGCAGCGCATCGCCTCGCTTGCAAAACGCGGATTGCGCCCTGGGCTCGCAGTGATCCTCGTCGGCGAAGATCCGGCATCGCAGGCGTATGTGCGCTCCAAGGACAAGAAGGCCGCGGAGCTTGGCCTGCACTCGGTCAAACATGAGCTTCCCGCCGACACGCCTCAGGAAAGGCTCGTCACGCTGGTGCGTGAACTCAATGCGGACCCGCTCATTCATGGCATCCTCGTCCAATCCCCTCCACCCGACCACATCAACGAGCAGGCCGTCGTCGAAACCATCGACCCCAAAAAGGATGTCGACGGCTTTCATCCTATTAACGTGGCCAAGCTCGCGACGGATGACCCCACAGGATTCGTTCCGTGCACGCCGTTGGGCTGCATCCGTCTTATCCAAGAAATCGGGTTCGAAACAACCGGCGCAAACGCGGTAGTCGTAGGGCGCAGCATGATCGTCGGAAAGCCGATGGCGCTCCTGCTCATGAGGCGCGGGAAGGGCGGTGACGCCACCGTCACCGTCGCCCATTCGCGCTCTCGCGATCTTGCGGGGATCACACGCTGCGCGAACATTGTTATCGCCGCAATCGGTCGTCCGCATTTCCTTGGCGCGGATCACATTGGTAAGGATGCGGTCGTCATCGATGTCGGCATCAACCGCATCGATGACCCTCATACGGCCAAAGGATACCGCATTGTCGGCGACGTGGACTTCGACGCTGTCGCGGACCGATGCGCCGCTATCACGCCGGTGCCCGGAGGTGTTGGCCCGATGACGATTGCCATGCTGATGGCCAATACGGTCACCGCGTGCGAGCGCCTTGCGACTTAATCAGGCAGACGCAACAACCCGATTAGACGGGCGGTTGGCACAACCCATGACATCTACAGCAGGGGCCTTACTTGCTCTGGGACACGATGGAGGAACCAAACTTACGCGCTTGCAAGCTTCGTTTCGAGGCGCCGCGTCAGTTCGGCAATCGTCGAGAAGTCGAAAAGTTCCATGAGGTCGATCCGCCCGGGAAATTCACGGTCGATCTGTTCGTGAATCTCGACGAGTTTTAGCGAGTTCACACCCACTTCGAAAAGATCGTCGTGAATGTCAATTTTCTTTCCTTCGAGAGCGGCATTCACGATCTTGCCAATCTTCTCCTCGATCTGGGTCCGCAATGTCGAGACCGGACCGCGGACCGCCTCGCGCAGAGCGCGCAACTCGGCCAGCTCCGCGGCAAAGTCTCCGGCGATGTAGCTCTGCTCGAGCAGATGGCGCTGAATCTTGCCGCTCGTGGTCTTCGGAATGCGCTTCACCGGGACGACTTCACAAACTTCCAGTCCTGCACGCTCATTGATAAGACGCGCAACCTCGGCTGCAACCGGCACGAAATCCCGCAGATTCGCGCGGTGCATCACAAAGATGACGAGCTGATCCGTTTGTGCGTTGCGCGACCGTGCGCCTGCCGCGACGACCTTTCCGAGTCCGAGACCTTCCACCTGCTGGGCGATGCTCTCCAAATCCTGGGGATAGTAGTTCTGGCCGTTGACGAAAATAATCTCCCTGGCGCGCCCGGTAATATAGAGTTCTCCCTCGTGGACAACACCCAGGTCACCCGTGCGCAGCCAGCCGTCAACCGTGAGCGCGACTGCATCCGCCTCCGGATTCTCGAAATAGCCCTTGGTGACGTTTTCTCCGCTGATGTGAATGTGCCCGACTTGCCCATCCGGAAGAGCGCGATCCTCATCGTCGGCGATGCGAACGCGGCAATAAGGAATGGCGCTTCCGACAGCCATGAACACAACAGCGTTTTTGTCATTCGCCACAACGGTCTCAACGCGCTTGCCTGAGCCCAGGCGATGACGATTGAACGTGACTGAACGGCACGGTCTGCCGACGGGCGGGAAGGTTACGGCCAGAGAGGCTTCCGCGAGGCCATACACCGGAAACATCGCACCCGGAGCGAGCCCCGCTGGCGCCAGGCGGTCCAGGAACTCGTTGCACAGATCCACCGAGATCGGCTCAGCGCCGTTGAAGATCAGACGAACAGACGAGAGATCAAGCCCCTCGATCGGACGGTCATCAAGCGCTTTCAGATAGTGCCGGTATCCGAAGTTCGGCGAGCAAAGGATAGTCGCGCGCTTGCGCGCGGCCAAGGTGAGCCACAGCAGCGGACGGCGTATAAAGAGCTCGGTCGGCATCAGATTGACATGCCCGCCGTTCGCAAACACGCAGATATGAAAGCCGATAAGGCCCATGTCGTGCGTAAGGGGCATCCACGAGAGGCTCACATCCTCCTCGCTTAACCCCGCTCGTTCGGTGACGCCGCGCGCGTTGGCGATGATGTTTCGATGCGTAAGCACAACGCCCTTGGGCTCGCTCGTTGAGCCTGACGAGAACTGGATTACCGCCACATCGTCCGGTCGGGCCTGATGGATATTTCCTGCACTCGCGGTGCCATCGATGGTATCGGCGAGAAGCGTTCGGTTTCTCAGCAGCTCCGCGAACGCCGCATGCTCTTTGGCCTGCGTGGCGAAGGCTTCCACGCGCTCAAGCGAGCGGCGATCCGTGTAGATGAAGGGCTTTCCAAGCTTCCGCGCGATACGCAGGAGTTTGCGGCGGTGCTCATCAGTGATGCCAGGCGCGACAGGAACCGGAACTATTCCGCCTAGAACGGCGGCCCAAAAAGCGTCAATGAAGTGCTCGTTGTCGGCAAGGAAGAGAACCAGCTTGTCGCCGGGCCTTGCGCCGAGCTTTTGGAGCGCATGCAAAATGCCGAGCGCACGCTCGTATAGATCTGCGAACGCGACATTGCGCTCGTTCTGCTCGCCCTCCACGTAGGTGATGCTGCGCGGGACGTTGCGATTGGATTTGATGAGCTCGGTGAGCGTCGTGGCGTTGAACATCAGTGGCGTTCCATTGTCGTTTTACATCAGTGTGCGGTATTGCCTTGCGAGGAATTGGCACTATTCAGGATATCGGCGGGCAGGCTGGCATGGTTTTGCGAGCATACCGCAAAACAGCGAAGATGCTCAAACGGATCAGAAATCCCTTCGGGCGCCCGGGCGCCTGCCGTTGAAGCGGCTTGGGAATGTCGTTCATCAGCGGATGATGGTAGAAGACGGCTGGGAAGGTCAAGGCCGATAGGATTGGGTCAATTCACGGACCAAAGACATGCCCGTTCCGCCACTAAAAACTGGCGGGATCTCGCAACGCGACCCGCGCTCGGATCCGCCTTCGGCCGATCCCTAAAAATGCGCACGTGTCTCGCCGAATCATGCTCGCTTCTCTCGTCATTTCCGTCTCCAAGACTCCTGAATTACCGTTCCCACCATCGGAGCGTAAAAATCCCTGTCATCGCCATCATCTTTTTGATCTCTTGGGTTCATATGCTATCTCTCTTTTCGGTCATGGTTCAATATTTCAGTTGTTGTTGGCTTAATTCCAACCGCTTACCATGCTCGCTCCTTTTCGCCGAATGCATGCTGCCTAGCCAATGAAAATCCTCCACGTCGCCCACGCCCTTCCGAGCAAGAAAGTCACGAACCAGGATCTCATCGAAGAGATGCTGCGTCGTAATCGGGCGCGGTTTTCCGACAACGAGCTCAAGGAACTCCAGCAACGAATGCAGCTATCGTTTCGCTTCTCAGGAACGGAAGTTCGTTACCACCGTGCTGAAGGAGAGAAGGCCTTCACCATTGGAATGCGTGCGGGCCAACTCGCTTTGAAGCGCAGCGGTGTGTCGCCTGCCGATGTCGATCTCCTCATCTATGCCGGCGTCGGGCGCGGCTGGCTGGAGCCCGCGATGGCCAACATTTTTCAGGCGGAACTGGGCCTAACCCGCGCGACCTGCTTTGACGTGCTCGATGCGTGCGCCTCGTGGATTCGGAGTCTGCAACTCGCAAAGGCGCTTATCGCTGAGGGCACCTACCGCACCGTGATGATTCTGAACTGCGAGCTAAACTTTCGGGAATACGCCAACTTCGACATCGATCGCATGGAAGACCTCGAGCATGCCTTTTCGGCCTTCACCATCGGTGAAGCGGCGACCGCGACGCTGCTGGCCGGCGAATCCGACCGCGACGACTTCGTCTTGAGCTTCAGGACCTCCGGCGACAAGTGGAACCTTTGCCACATTCCGCTTTCCCACGCTGACGACTTTGTTTCGACTCCGGTGACCAGCCAGTGCAAGCCGATGTCTTTCTACACCTCGCCGCGCGAGCTAATGGCCGTGGCGACCTCGATGCTGGGTACGCACTTCAACGAAACGCCCGCGCTGCGTGACCGCAACTACGACATGTTGATCGGCCACGAGGTTAGTCTTCCGACGACCCGCATGGTAACGAAGCTGTTGAAGATTGACCCTGGCATTGTCTTCTCGACCCACTCTCGCTTCGGCAATACGGTTTCCGCCTCTCTGCCGCTCAACATCTCCGTCGCAGAGGAGGAGGGCCGGCTCAAACGCGGCATGCAGGTTTTGCTCGCGATGGGCAGCGCGGGTGTGACCTCGGCGTTCTGCGCCTTTCGGTATTAGCAACCTGTTGGACTTCCGATGACGCAGGAATTTGACGCATGAGAAATCTCCCTCTCGCACGCTCGAGTCCGAAAGCCTGCTAGCTGGTGAAATGCCTGTGCGTCTGGAGCCGTTTCGCCACCTCTTTCCATTCGAGAGTCGTTTTCATGATCACGCCGGGGTACGCCAGCACTACGTCGATGAAGGGCACGGCGCGCCTGTGGTGATGTTGCACGGCAATCCCACATGGTCTTTCATGTACCGGACTCTGATTGCCGACCTGCGCACCTCATACCGGGTCATCGCGCCCGACCATATCGGATGTGGTCTTTCCGACAAGCCCGACGACACCCGCTACGCCTACACTCTCGCGCAGCGCGTCCGCGACGTGGGTGCCTTGCTCGAGGGCGCTGGCGTGACGCGTGACATCACGCTCGTCGTCCACGATTGGGGAGGACTCATTGGCTTGGCTTGGGCGGTGCGTTACGCTGAGCGGGTGAAACGGCTCGTGATACTCAATACGGCGGCCTTTCCGATCCCTGTGTCGACGCGACTGCCTCTTTCCATTCGCGTCTGCCGCGACACCGCGCTGGGGGCATTCTTCGTGCGCCGCTTCAACGCCTTCTCAGCGGTGGCCAGTCACCTTGCGCCGCAACACCGACTCGCCGCCGAGGTTCGACGCGCCTACACCGCCCCCTACGACAGTTGGGCGAATCGCATCGCGACGCTCCGCTTCGTACAGGATATTCCCCTCGGGCCACAGCACCCTTCATTCGAAGTGGTACGTCAGACTGCGGCGGGTTTAGAGTCGCTGCGTTCGCGGCCCATGATGATTTGCTGGGGCGAGCGGGACTTCGTTTTCGACCGTCACTTTCTCGACGAGTGGACCCGTCGGTTTCCCTCGGCCGAGGTGCACCGTTTCCCCGATGCGGGCCACTATGTGCTGGAAGACGCGGCGGATCGCATCGTGCCGCTCGTTCGTTCATTTCTCGCCGCGCACCCTGTGGAGGAGTCTGTATGAGCGGCGCGGGCAGCCGTCAGGCAAGCGATCTATCCTCCTTCTTGCGTGCGGCCGCGGTCGATCGCCCTTCTCAACCGGCGTACATCTTTGCCGATGGGGCGATTCGCTTCGATGAACTCGACCAGCAAAGCGACCTGTGCGCGCGAGGGCTGGCCGCCCTGGGAATCGAGCGGGGCGATCGCGTGGCGCTGCTGGTCCGGCCAAGCCAGCCGCTCTTTGTGCTTGCCTTCGGGCTCCTGCGTCGCGGCGCTGTTCCGGGTACTCATCGACCCCGGCATCGGCCGTGCGCATCTCGCGCGGTGCCTCGCGGAGGCGGGGCCCAGCGCCTTCATCGGCGTCTCCGTGGCACACGCAGCGCGCGTTCTGCTAGGCTGGGCGAAAGATTCCGTTCGCACGCTCGTGACCGTGGGCGCCCGGTGGTTCTGGGGCGGCGCTTGCTTCGAGGACGTGATGAAGGCCGGCGAAAAGTCAAAGCCACGGCCCTTCCCATCGCCCGGCCCAAACGACCTTGCCGCCATCGCATTTACCTCGGGGAGCACCGGGCCGCCTAAGGGGGCGGTGTATACGCACCAAGTCCTCGCCGCCCAAGCGGTGCTGTTGCGCGACCACTTCGGCATTCGTCCCGGCGAGCGCGATCTGGCGACCTTCCCGCTTTTCGCATTCTTCGACCCGGTGTGGCAGGCGACGGGCGTCATTCCGCGGATGGACTTCACCCGGCCTGGTTCGGTAGATCCTCGCTGCATCATCGGGCCGGTGCTCGAGCAGGGAGTCACCCATGCGTTTGGATCACCGGCGCTGCTCGATCGAGTGGGCCGATGGGGCGTGGAGCGCGGTGTGAAGTTGCCCACCTTGAAGCGAGTGCTCTCGGCGGGTGCACCGGTGTCTGCCCGAGTGCTCGAACGGTTTGCCCGGCTCTTGGGGCCCGATGCAGAGATTCACACGCCCTACGGGGCCACCGAGGCGCTTCCGATCTGCTCCATTTCGCTGCGGGAGCTTCGCGCAGAAACCGGCGATGACACGGCACGCGGGCGCGGAGTGTGCGTAGGGCGGCCGCTGCCGCAAGTTAGGCTTGAGGTGATGCGAATCACTGATGCGCCCATCGAAGATTGGTCCGATGCCTTGCGCGTGCCACGAGATGAAGTGGGCGAGTTGGTGGTATGGGGTCCCAACGTCTCGAAGGAGTACTGGAATCGCCCCGAGGCAACGCGGCTCGCCAAGATTCTCTCTGCGGCGGGTGAAGTCGGGCATCGCACCGGAGACGTTGGCTCGATCGATGCCATGGGGCGAGTCTGGTTTTGCGGCCGCAAGTCACACCGGGTGGTGACCCAGTCAGAAACGCTCTTCAGCGTCGCGTGTGAGGGCGTATTCAACCAGCACCCACGGGTGCGTCGAACGGCCCTCGTCGGAACGGGAGTGGCTCCTCAACAGCGACCCGCGCTGTGTGTCGAGGTGGAGACCGATGGAGCGGTCGATCGACCTCAGATCAGGCGCGAGCTGCTGGCCCTCGGCGCAGCATGCACCTCGACGCGAAACGTCGAGACGATTCTCTTTCACCATCGGTTCCCCGTCGATATTCGGCACAACGCCAAGATTTTTCGCGAGCGCCTCGCCGCGTGGGCAAGCAGGCAGGTTTCATGAGAGCCCTGGTCACCGGCGGAGGCGGTTTTCTGGGCCGCGCCATCATCGAGCAACTCTTGGCGCGGGGAGACCAAGTGAAGAGCTTCGCGCGGGGGATCTATCCGGACCTGTCGGCGCGCGGGGTGGAGGTCGTTCAAGGCGATCTCGCCAGCGCGGATGCGGTTCTTCGAGCCGCGCGGGGGTGTGAGGTGGTGTTTCACGTGGCGGCGAAGGCAGGGCTCTGGGGGCGCGCGGCCGACTTCTTCAACGCCAACGTGGTGGGCACCGATAACGTCATTCGAGCCTGCAAGCAAGCCGGTATTGCCCGGCTCGTATACACAAGCTCGCCCAGCGTCGTCTTCGACGGACGTGACATGGAAGGGGTCAACGAATCGGTGCCGTACGCCCCGACATACCGCGCGCACTACCCACGCACAAAAGCGCTCGCCGAGCAGCGATTGCTGGCCGCCAACTCGGGCTCGCTGGCGACCGTCGCGTTGCGCCCGCACCTGCTTTGGGGACCCCACGACACGCAACTCACCAAGTCGATTCTAGCTCGGGGCCGTTTGGGAACACTCGCGCGGATTGGCAGCCGGGATCCACTTGTCGACTTCACCTACATCGAGAATGCCGCGCTGGCGCACCTGCTTGCAGCCGACAAACTGGCGCCCGGAGCTCCCGTCTCGGGAAAACCGTTCTTCGTTTCGCAAGGTGAGCCTGTGCCGCTGTGGACTTTTATCGATCGCCTGCTGGCGGCCGGCTCGCTTCCGCCGGTGCAACGCATGATTTCGCCTCGCGTGGCATATGGCGTTGGGATACTAATGGAAATTGCCTACCGCGTCTTGCCGCTCAGAGGAGAGCCGAGGCTCACGCGTTTCCTGGTCGAAGAGCTCTGTACCGCCCATTGGTTTGATATTGGGGCCGCGCGCCGGGAGCTTGGTTACGCACCCGTCGTCTCCATCGAAGAAGGCCTCCGCCGCTTGCGTGCTTCGCTAGGTGCCGTCTAAATTACGCGAGCCGCTGGGCTCTCGTCACTGCCGCGCCGTCCGCGCCCAAAGGACTTCACAGCTCTGGACGCGTTGAACGAAATTCGATAGAATCGGCGCATGTCAGCGGTTGTCGCTATGAGCCCCCCTCCGCGGCACACGATCTTGAAAAAGTATCGCGGCCCGCAGATTCAGCGCTGGCTCTTCGGTGCCTGGACGGCACTCGTTTTTGCGTTCCTCTACATCCCGATCGTTCTCCTCATCATCTTTTCCTTCAATAGCTCGCGACTCAACATTCGCTGGGAAGGGTTTTCGCTTAAGTGGTATGGGGCGCTGCTCGAAAACAATGTCCTTATTACCGCATTCAAGAACAGCCTTATCGTCGCGTCGGCAACGACGGTTCTTGCGACGCTGCTTGGCACCATAGGGGCCTGGATGCTTTACCGTTACCGGTTCCCCTTCCAACGCGGCATCGGTCTCTTGATCTTCATTCCCATGGTAATGCCCGAAGTGCTCATGGGAGTCAGCCTGCTCGCTGAATTCGTCCATCTTCTCAAGCTCCCCCTCGGACACTTGACGCTCATCATAGCCCACACCACGTTCTGTTTTCCGTTTGTGCTGGTCGGCATCCAGGCCCGGCTTCAGGGCTTGGATCCTTTTCTCGAGGAGGCCGCCCTCGACCTGGGTGCCACTCCCGCGCAGGCTTTCCGGCTCGTCATTGTGCCCTACCTCATGCCGTCGATCATTTCCGGCGCATTGATGTCCTTCACACTTTCGCTGGATGAATACATCGTCTCCGTCTTTACCGCGGGCTCTCAGTCGCAGACGCTTCCGCTTAAGGTCTATGGAATGGCAAAGGTTGGTCTCAACCCTCAACTTAACGCGTTGAGCACGATTTTTGTCATCGCCACGATTCTGCTCGTCTTATTCAGTGAACTCTTGACCCGTCGAAAAACTCCATGAAAGAAATCGCGCATCGCTTGATGCTGGCAGTCCTTGCAGCGGTAACGCTCGCCGGCTGTGGAAAAGCGCCCGAGCCCCCGCAGGCAAGCAAAAGCCCATCACCTTCACCGAACACCACTCCCGCGCCTCAGCAGGCAGCTGCCGAGCCGCTCGGCGATCCCGACAAGAAGCTCAATCTCTTTTGCTGGTCGGAGTATGTGCCGCAGGAAATCATAGACGCTTTCACCAAAGAGACGGGAATCAAAGTTTCGGTGGAGAGCTACGCGTCGAACGAGGAAATGCTCGCCAAGCTTCTCGCCGGCGGCGGGAATTATGACCTTATCCAGCCCAGTGAATACGTGATTGAAGGCTTGATAAAGGAAAACCTCCTCGCTCCGATTGATCACGCTGCGATTCCGAATATTAAGAATATTGCCCCCGAGTTCACGAACATGTCCTTCGATCCAGGCAATAAGTTCTCCATCCCATACATGGCGGGTGCGGTGGGTATTGTCGTGAACACTGAGCTCGTGAAGGATGAAATCAAGAGCTACAACGATGTCTTCCAAAGCAAGTTCAGCAAGAACATCGTCGTTCTCGACGATGCGCGCGAAATCGTGGGCTGGGCCTTTGACACCCTTGGCATCCCCATCAACGAGACCTCCGATGAAAACCTTGAGAAGGTAAAGCCCGTCCTCGCCAAATGGCTGCCTCTTGTTAAGGTCTTTGATTCCGATAGTCCCAAGACCGCCCTTCTCAACGGAGATGTCGCCCTCGGGATCATCTGGGGCGGCGAAGGCGCCATTCTGGTCAATGAAGACAAGAAATTCAAATGGATTGTGCCCGCAGAAGGCGCGCATCTGTTCGTGGACAACCTGGCCATTCCAAAGACCGCCGCACACGTGAAGAATGCACAGCTCTTCATGGACTTTGTCTTGCGCCCAGATATCAGCGCTAGAATTTCGGACGCTTTTCCGTACTTGAACCCAAACGCCGCGGCACGCGAGCTTCTGACGCCCGCGCAACGCGGCAATCCCGCCAGCTACCCGACAGCGGATGAGCTGGCAACCATGCAAACCTTCAAGGACATCGGTGAACAGGCCACGAAGATCGACGAACTCGTGACTTCCCAAAAGGCGCAATAAGATGGCGGCCGTAGCGGCAGACACAACTGTGCTAGCTGAGACCGCCTACAAGCGGTCGCCGGGTCTTCCGGCGTGGCTTGTGCTCGCGCCGCTCCTTGCCTGGCTGATCCTCTTCGTCATCGTGCCGACAACTATGCTCGTCCTGTTAAGCTTCGGCGAGCAAAAGGGTCTCGGAACGATCCACTTTACGCTCACGCTCGATAACTACGCGCGAGCCTTCAACTGGACATGGCTGAAGGTTTTTCTCATCTCAGTCTGGTATGCTCTGCTGACCACAATTCTCTGCGTGGCCATCGGCTATCCTGCAGCTTACTTTATCGGGCGTTCGCCTCAAAAAATGCGGAACATTCTCCTCACGCTCGTCATGATCCCTTTCTGGACGAGCTTTCTTATCCGGACCTATGCATGGATCACCATCTTGAGCAAGGAGGGTCTGGTCAACGCATTCCTTGTCTCCGCAAAGATCATCCCGGAGCCAATTACAATTCTCTACACGCCGTTCGCCTCGGTTCTGGGATTGGTCTACAATTACCTTCCGTTCATGATATTGCCCATATACACAAGCGTGGAGCGTCTTGATAATGCGATGATCGAGGCTGCCTACGATCTCGGGGCCGGACCGGTGCGAGCATTTTCACAAGTCATCATTCCACTCACCAGGCCCGGCATCGTGGCCGGCGCGCTGCTCGTCTTCGTGCCATCAATCGCCATGTTCGCCATCACGAATCTAATGGGCGGCGGAGACCCCCCCACCATCGGCGAAGTCATCTACAAACAATTCACCTCCGGCCGCAATCAGCCCTTTGGAGCCGCCCTGGGCTGTCTGCTGCTTCTCATTTTCTTTCTCTCGCTCTGGCTCACCAGACGCCAGCGTGAGGAATAAGACCCGCTTTACCTACTAACAGTTCACGCGCGGCAGCTCGCGCGACAGACGGATCATCGAATCCAAAGACACCATGCGAAAAACCAAAATCATCTGCACTCTCGGCCCCGCCACTGATTCACCCGAAAAGCTCCGCGCCCTGGTATTGGCTGGCGCCAATATCTTCCGCCTCAACATGAGCCACGCGCCGCACGATTGGGTGCGCACCGTGGTGAAGAATATTCGTACCGTCTCCTCAGAGCTCGGTATCATCACGGGCATCCTCCTCGACACCCAGGGCCCCGCCATCCGCACCGGCGACCTGAAGACGAAGCTCAACCTTCAACCAGGCGATATTTTCGATTTCACGATACGCGGCGAGCAGAGCGAAGACGTGCACTCGGTCGATGTCAACTACGAGGGTCTCGTCAACGATATTTCGGTTGGAGACGTCGTGCTCGTTGATAACGGCGTCATCCACATGAAAGTCCTGTCCAAGGATTACCACCGCATCCGGTGTGAGGTCCTCACGGAGGGTGTTCTCGGTTCCAGACGCCATATCAATCTTCCGGGGGTGAAAGTCAACCTGCCGCCGCTTACGGAAAAGGACTTGGCCGATATTAAACTGGGGGCCTCCGTCGGCGTTGACTACGTCGCGCTGAGCTTTTGTCGCCAGGCTTCGGACATCGAGGCTCTCAGAGGCGTTCTCTCGGAACATGGCAGCCAGGCGCGGGTCATTGCGAAAATTGAAGATCAGCATGCGGTGAGTGTCCTCGATGATATCATCGAGAAATGCGACGCGATCATGGTCGCCCGTGGTGACCTCGGCATCGAATGCCCGATGGAAGAGCTTCCAATCATTCAGCGACGCACCGTCATGAGATGCATTCAAACGGGCCGGCAGGTCATCGTTGCCACGCACATGCTCGAGTCCATGATCGAGAATCCTCTTCCGACCCGCGCGGAAATCACCGACGTCGCAAATGCCGTCTTCGAACAGGCCGACGCCATCATGCTGAGCGGCGAGACGACTGTCGGTAAATATCCGATCGAATGCGTGCAGGTCTTTGATCGCGTGGCGCGCCGCATGGAGCAACTCCCCGGGGCCGGCTTTCACGAGGAGGCTGTGACAGTGAGCCTCCGCCACAAGGCTGTCCGGTCTGCGGTTGAACTCGCGAATTCTATTCCGGACTCGAAGATTGTTGTTTTTACCCGGCGTGGCTTTATGGCCGATCATTTCAGCCAGCTCCGGCCCGAAAAGGCGCCCATCTACGCCTTCACGCCAAGCGAAGAGGTCGCGCGCCGTCTCACACTGAATTGGGCGACCGTCCCCGTTGTGATGGCTTTCGACCTCGACCCTGAGCAGACCATCGCAGAGGCTCAGAGGCTCCTGCTGGAACGGGGAATGGTTCAGGTCGGCACTCAGCTTGTCATCCTGACAGACGTCCTGACCGGAACCGAACGCTTCGATTCGATTCAGATCCGCCGAGTCGTGTAGTTTGAGGACGAGAAAAGCCTGGATTCTCGGAGGCGAGCCGAACGCTCAAGACCGGGAAGGGAGAGTATTTTAGCTGCTTGCCCGGAGGCGGGAGCTATGTACAGGCGAGTCATGTCACCCGCAGTGTCGATAGATCAAATTCGGAATTGGTTCCGGGTGATCGCGAAAATTCCCTTTCTTGCGGTGATCGTTCTGGCGTTGGTCATGCAGGCAACGAAGGAATTTTACCCCTTCTCCCATTATCCAATGTATTCGGACCTGACTCCCTCGGTCGAATACTACTACCTGACTACCGCAAAAGGGGAGCCGCTTCCTCAAGTTCGCTACTTTGGATTTTCCACCAGCTGGACGAAGAAAATGCTCAATAGCCGCCTTAGGAAAATCACGGGCGGACGCAACATCGACGACGCCACCTCTGCGGAAATCAAAGAAGCCGGGCAACAGACACTTCAGTATCTGATGGAGCACTGCAAGGAACACCAAAGGGCCCGGCTCGTAGCAGAAGGGCTTCAGCTCCATTGCGTCTTTGTCGAGCGCAGCGGGAACCGGCTCATCAGAAGACCGTCCGTTGTCGCTGAACTGCCAGGCCGATGAAGCCGTTCATCGCGAGCCTCCTGCGGATCCGCGAAATCGTGATCCCCTTCGGCCAATGGGAAATGTTTCTCATGCGGCTGTTTTGCAGCCTTCACTTCTACGACACGCTCCCGCACCGCGTCAGCTTTGCCACCATGCCGTTCCCGAACGGCCTGGCGCGCATGATTGATTTCACCGTCCTGGCGGAACCGGGCCTCTGGCCCATACTGAAGGGAATCTCGGTTTTTTGCCTGATCGCGTACACCCTCGGCCGCTTCAGCCTTCCGGCCCTGACGTACCTCGTGGCACTTATCGTGTCGTTTGGCACCTTGCGAAATTCGCAAGGCGCCATCGGCCATAGCACGCAGCTTCTTGCGCTCGTCATGCTGGCACAGTGGGGTATGAGCTTGATCGACCTGATCGCTAAGCCCCGCAAAAGCAACGGCGCTTTGGAAGACCAACGCAGAAGGTGAACGAAGGATGATCCACGCCGCACGAGTGATGATGGCCGCGGCTTATCTGACAACGGCAATCAGCAAGATCGATCGCAGCGATGGACGCTGGCTCATGGATATACCCAATCTGTCAGTCCAAATCGTCAAGACTCAAGCCAACGACTACTACAATACCCTTGAACCCATTCAACCGCCGCTCGCGAAAAGGCTGCCCGACTTGATTGCAGAGCATCCCCATCTTGCGCGATTGTTCTTTGCTCCCGGGCTGC
Source organism: uncultured Verrucomicrobiae bacterium (assembly GCA_963847295.1). Lineage (GTDB taxonomy): Bacteria > Verrucomicrobiota > Verrucomicrobiia > Chthoniobacterales > Terrimicrobiaceae > DASTFP01. The sequence continues at coordinate 85,320 of CAWJZG010000016.1, read as the reverse complement.
TCATTGAGCTCTTCTTTTTCCTCGGACTTTTGGGGCGGCGATGGTCAGCTGGTATGGGTCTCGCCGCGATCGGACTTCATCGCTCCATCGAGCTTCTCATGGGGCTTAGCTTTGAAAGCCATGAAGTGTTGCTCTGGATTTTCTTTGTAAATGTGCCTTATTGGATCGCAAAGGGTGCAAGTATGATTCTGAAACGGCTGCAGCCTGCACAACACGTCGTCGTCGAATGAACGTCATTACTCTATTTTACGACGCCGATTGCGGGATCTGCACAGCATGCGTCGATTGGCTCGCTCGACAGACAGAATCGGCCGGGGCAAAGTTGATTGTGATCGCCTATCAGGACGAGAAACAGATCGAAAAATATGCGGTAATCGACAGGCGGCATGCCGATTTGGGAATTCAAACTTTGGATTCCAGCGGTCAAGTGAGCCGCGATGCCTCAGCGGTTGCAGCCTGCCTTCGCAATTTGCAGCATTGGCGATGGCTGGGAATCTGCATGGATTGGCCGCTGCTCAAAACCGCATTCCAGACGGGATACCGGCTTGTGGCGAATAACCGGCAAACGCTTTCGCGCTGGTTTGGGTTGCAAGCCTGCCGAATACCGGACGCCGTGCGAAAGAGCGACGCAGTCATTTCAGAATAGACGAATTATCAAACGGTCAAGTCGCGCGTGAGGATAGCCACTTCTTGAGCAGGCGCTCCGGGGCGGTCGGAACCCCATAACCGTTAAGCCGCGCAAGAAGATATCCTGCCGCGCATCCGCCAAGGTGCGCCGCGTGTGCGATCCATGGCTCGAATCCGAATAGAAGAAACAGAAACGAGGATCCTGCCAAGCCCCAGCCCAGATACTTTGCCCGGAATTTCAAGGGAATGACGAAAAAAAGAAGCGCCACGATCTGCGCTTCCGGAAACATCGTCGCAAAGGCGAGAATGACCCCGAATACCGCCCCGGACGCGCCCAGCAAGGGAATCGTTCCACCTTCCAAAAGGAGTTGGGCGAGTCCGCCCGCCACGGCGGAGGCCGCATAGAGCGCGACAAACCGGCCCGTTCCCATCACGCGTTCTACGATCCGGCCGGCGAACCAAAGAGCGATCATATTGAAAAGCAGATGCCAGATGTTCCCATGAAGAAAGGCGTAGGTGATGAGCTGCCACCATCGACCTTCCTCCATGCCTGCCGCGCTCAAAGCGTAGAGATCTTGCAAATGGTCCCCCAGATCGGGCCTCAACCATTGGCAGACAAAAATTGCCGCGTTGATTGCGATGAGAACATCAACCGCGCTTACCCGCCTACGCTTTCCCGTCATTCTCAAAAAACCTATGCGGATTTGTTTTCCATGTCCAATGTGCGGGGAACAAGGACGTTGAGTTTGCCAATTGAAAAACCGAATTCATATGGCAACGTGCCGGTTAGCTCCCCGTCAATCTCCACTGGCACCTGTTCGCGGCTCGTAAGCCGGAGGCCGCGGCTTTGAAAATACTCCACATCCGGAAGTGCGGGGTGGTTGCCAAAGACGATCGCTTGAAAATAGCGAATCAAATCCCAATGACTCTGATTCTGAAACACCAGAACGTCAAGAAGGCCATCGTCAAGCCGCGCGTTCTTAAAAAGCACGAAGGGACCACCATAAAAACGGCCGTTCCCGACCAGCACGAAGCTGCCTTCGCGCGAAGCGCCATCTACCGGCTCGACGCGAATCTTCGGCGGCTGCCGCGCCGCCACCTGAGCCAGCGAGAGAAGGTAGCTCATCGGTCCAAGCGCCTTCTTGGAGTCCGATGTTGTGTGGCGCACGACCTCCGCGTCGAGCCCCACTCCAGCGAGCTGCACGAAGTATTCCTGGTTGGCTCTAGGAAGATCGACCTGACGAACACAACCGCCTTCAATCACCTTCCAGGCGTTCGCGAGGTTGTTTTGCGGAATTCCCAGTTCGCTTGCGAAGACATTCATCGTGCCGACGGGCAGGATTCCAAAGTTAACATGCGCGCCTGCCATCCCATTGACCACTTCGTTGATCGTTCCGTCGCCACCCGCGGCCACAATCGTGTCGTACCCTTGCGTCACCGCCCGCGCCGCCAGCGCCCCTGCGTCGCCAGGGGAGCCGGTACTTCGCACAATCACATGGTGGGAGAGCGAGGCGATCTTGTCGCGCAACGCTTTGGCGCGCTCGCCTCGAGCGGCCGGGTTCAAAATGACGAGAATTTTTGGGCTCTTGTTCACGCTTCACATTCCGGAAAAGTTCCGTAGCTTCCCCGCGTGCCCACATTTGCCAAGCGATTTCTTTTCATTGCGGCTGGCGTCCTCGTCGCAGCCGCAATCGTCCTTCTTTGTGTCAATCTGTACCTGCAATCCGACGGCGTACAACAGCGCATCCGCGACGTAGCGGTGCGAGCTCTCGGAACCGAGGTCAAAATCCGAAGTTCGATGTACACGCCATGGAGCGGACTTGTGCTTCGCGGGATCAGCGTGCCTGATCCTGCGAATGCGAATCCTAGCGTTGTTGAGGCCACGGCCTTGCGAATTCGATTCGCCCTCGTTCCGCTTCTGAAGCGGCGTTTCGTCATCACGGAATGCACACTTTTCGAGCCGAAATTGATTGTTCGCCAGCTCGAAAACGGTGACTGGATCATTCCCCTGCCCCCGGCAGCCACAAAAGTTCCGGAAGCCCCGAGAGAACCTTCGCTTGCCGGAAAAGGAGCAGCTTTCAAGGCGGAACTCCAGCATTTCCGAATTCGCGGCGGAAACATCACTTTCCTCAACGCAAAGAACCGTGCCGTAGTCATCCTGGAGAGGATGGATATTAGCGGTCAAATCGCCCTCGACGGCTCTGCGGCAGGGATCTTCGAGATTGGGAAAGCCGATTTGTTTAGCTCGCTCAAGCCGCGCAAGATCGGCGGCGCGTTCACCTGGAATGGCAAGGTGCTGGATCTTCCCGAAATACAGGGATCACTCGCAGGAGGAAAACTCACTGGCAAGTATAGGGTAGAAAGCAGCGAACAGCCATCCTTCGTCCTGGGACTTCAACTCACCGGCGTTCTCCTGAGAAAGCTCGCCGAGGAGGCGCAACTTGAGCCAGGCAAGACCGAAGGAACTCTCCACGGCTGGATCGAACTCGCCGGCGATCCACGCAACAGCGATTCTGTTACCGGGTCGGGCCACTTCGAGCTGGTTTCCGCGAAACTCAAGCCCGTGGATTTCCTCATCAAGTTAGGCGAATTGCTTCAAATCGACGAACTTCAATTGCTCAAGTTGAGTGACGCGAGGCTGGACATGACCATCCGCGATCAGCGCGTCCTGGTGGATGATATCATCCTAAGATCGGACAATCTCATCCTGCGTGGAAAAGGACCCGTTCGCTTTGGTGGAAAAATGAATCTTGATGCGCAATTGCTTTTCAATCTGAAGCTTCAAAACCAGCTCAGGGGCGTGCTCGGAAAGAATTTAGTCGATTCGGAGGATCCGGAGTATCGCCAGATCCCCTTCACCGTGACGGGAAGGATCGACAACCCGAAAACCGACCTCCTTGACAAGCTGATCGGCGCCAAGGTCGGTCAGGACGTTGGCGGAATGTTGATGAACATTCTGCGCTCCAGCGCGCCGCAGAAGACCGAGGATAAAAAGGAAGAAAAACCTCCGGGGAATTGATCCATGCGCGTCATAGCCGGCGAAGCCCGCGGCCTGCCGCTAGTTACACCGTCTCCGGGTATCAGGCCTACAATGGATCGCGTCAGGGGCGCGATCTTTTCCAGCCTCGGCGACGCGGTACCGGGAGCCCGGGTGCTCGACCTCTTTGCCGGCTCGGGTGCGATAGGAATCGAGGCGCTTAGCCGCGGGGCGGCTTCGGCGGTATTCGTGGATTCCAGCCCGCGCTGCGCGTCCTGCGTGCGCGAAAATCTTCGCCGCGCCCGGCTTGAGGCTTCCGTTCAAGTCATGGACGCGCTGAAGTTTCTCGAGCTCTACGCCGAGGGTAACTTCGACCTGATTTTCGCGGATCCTCCATACGCCAAATCTTCTGCCGATCGCGACTTCGCCACGGAGCTGCTCCAGAATCCGGCCTTGGTTGGCGCGCTGCGCTCCAGCGGCACGTTCGTTCTTGAGCGCCGTGCAGGAAGCAACGAACCGGAAGCCAGCGCCCTTTCGCTTGTCCGCCTCCGCCGCTACGGCGAGAGTGAGATTGCGTACTACGTACCCGCATGATGACCGCGGTCCGCATCCTTTACAATCTCGCCTTCCCGTTCGTCTTGCTCGCGCTCCTTCCGGGGTTCCTCTTCCGCATGCTCAAGCGCGGAAAGTATCGCCACAAATTCGGGCAGCGATTCGCCATCTATTCGCCGCGCGTTCGCCAGAAACTTTCACGCGGCGGATGGACTTGGGTGCATGCGGTGAGTGTTGGCGAAGTAATGATCGCCTTGAAACTCATTCGCGAAATGAAGAACCACGATCCGCAGCTTCCTGTCGTGCTTTCAACAACCACTTCGACCGGCTTCGCGCTGGCAAGCAAAGAAAAAGGCGAGCATCTCGAAACGATTTACAACCCGATCGATTTCTTCTGGACAGCCACGCGTGCCGTCCGGCTGATTCGGCCGCGGCGCCTTATTCTCGTGGAAGCAGAAGTTTGGCCCAACCTGACGGCCGAGGCGAAAGCGCGGGGAGCCACCCTTGCGCTTGTCAACGCACGGCTCTCCAAGCGCTCGGAGTCCCGTTACCGGATGATCCGTCCGCTTGCCTCGGCGATATTTAACCAACTCGATCTCCTTTGCGTTCAGGAACCCGCCGATGCAAAGCGCTGGGAATCTTTGGGCGTTGATGCGCGGAAGATCCTCTGCACGGGCAGCATAAAATTTGACGACCAAGCGGACGACAGCCGAGCGTCCCGGAATTTCCGCCAGATTCTCGCCGAACTCGGTGTCGAGGAATCCGCTCCGGTGATTCTGGCGGGAAGCACCCATTCCGGGGAGGAACGTCTGATCGGCGAGATTGTGATCCGGCTGAAACGAGATTTCCCGAATCTTTTTTTTATCGCCGTTCCCAGGCATGCCGAGCGCTGGAAGGAGGTGCGAGAGCAACTCGACCAGATCGGCCTCCGGGTGGCACTTCGCGCGGGCGAAGGGCGTGCCCCAGAGAACCCTGATACTCTCCTGGTCAATACAACAGGTGAACTTCGCGACTGGTATGACCAGGCGACGGTCGTCTTCGTTGGCAAGAGCCTGACTGCCCACGGGGGTCAGAATCCGGCAGAAGCGGTTGCAGCAGGTAAGGCCGTCGTTTTTGGACCGAACATGGAGAACTTTTCTTCACTCGCTGCTCAACTCGTGCGAGAGGGAGGCGCCTCGCAGGTCTCAGACGCCGCAGGGCTGGAGCAAAAGTTGCGCGAACTTCTTTCGCATGCTGAGAAACGCGTCGAACTCGCAGCAATGCAGCACGAATCCTTGAAATCCATCATGGCGCCACTGCGCGAACATGGCGCGCGCTGGAGCAATTCGAATCGCTGGGAGTCGTCCGCGTCAGCTAGCTAAAAATTTCGCGAGCTTGGGGCTATTTTGACGGGATCGAACGTCGCGTGTGCATCTCACTCCCACTGAAGCGAGTCAATTCGCGACGACCGTTGGTGGGTCAAATTTCGGCGACCGTTGATAGCGCAGGAGCGCGTCGGCTTCATCGTAGAGAAGTTCCAGGCAGAGCGCGTTCCACGAAGCTGGCGGTCGCTGTTGGAGCGGCAGTTTGAGATGAGAGAGCTCGGGCGCATCCCGCAGCTTCTTCATCCATTTCTCGGCTTCCTCCGCGTGGCCGAGCTGCGCATGGGCCATCGAGATGAAGACCCAGTCCAGGGGCCGTCCCTCGATCGCCGGAGAGATCGGGACGCGAATGAGACGGTCGTAGGATGATCCCAGTTTGGTCGCCTGGTCGGCGATGAAGGCTGATCGCGCTTCTTCAAGTCTCAAGAGCGCCTCTTGGTAGCGCTTCGACCGATAGAGAGCGGCGCCCAAAGTGTTGAGTTTTTCGAAGTCTGAACGGTTCGCATCGGCCGAAGCCTGCGCGAGCGCGACAAGCCGTTCGCAGAATGCGGCTTCTCCCTCGAACTCCGGGGTCAAGACACTCGGCCAGACAAGCAAGCTCGCCATGGCGAGCGAAGTCTCCGCGTTGCCTGCGCTTCGGCAGATGGATCGATATTCGGCCTTCCCTTCGTCCGTTCCGCTCAGCCATCCGGCGACGGCGAGCCGCCATTTTGCCGGGCCATGCTCGGCGAACCCAAACGCCTCACTAAATTGCGCACGAGCACGGGTAAAATCCCGTTTCGCAGCAAAGGCCTCGCCGAGGTGAATCTTCGTCCACATATCGTTTGGATCGATCTTTGCTGCCTTGTCGTAGGCTTCGATAGCGGCGTCCCACTGCGAAGGGTCCGATGCCTTGGCGTACTCGACGCATGTGCGAGCGATCTCGCAATAAAGCGCTTGGTCGGCTCCGAGGGCGGTGGCGGCCTTGTAATCAGCGATGCTGCGCGCCCAGTCTTCGGCCGCCGCATGAGCGCGGGCGCGCCGCAGCAGGAGATCGAAATCGGGAAGGCCGTTTGTAGAACCCTCCAACCGCGAGAGATGCCAGGCCGAGGCGAACCACTGCTGCGTGGCTTCACACCGATCGGCGGCGGCTCGGTGAAAATGCTCGGAATCGGCCTCCCGACCGCCAATCATCGCGTACTGCTTGCCGTGCTTTTCCCACAGAGCGCAAAGTTCATCGGTGGTCACCGTCTCCATTTTCCTCACCGGCAGGCTCCGCGCGGCTAGGAGTTGCCCGAACTCGGAAATGCATTCTTGGTCAAGGTCGAGCGATGCGATGCTCCATTGCAAGAGCCTGAGATCCCGGACCAGCGGCACGACTTCAGAAACGAAGGGTTTCGCCGCCGCGAACTCCTTGTTCACCTCATCCCGCCGGGCGGCTAACGGGGCACGTTTTTCAATGCTCTGGCAAACGGCAAAAACGCTCCCTCCGTCCGGCGAAAACGCCGCCTTGAGCGTCGCACCCTCAGAGATTGAAAATCGCTAGAAGTTCGCCATTCGCCGCGCTCCAAACACGGAGTTTCGGTTCGGAACTCTCCGTAAGAACCATGCTGCCGTCGGCGCTAAAGACAGCCTTACTCACCTTGGCCGGATGCCGTAGCGTGGCAATCGGCTTAAAGCTCTGCAGGTTCCAAAGGATGGCTGTCTGGTCTTTGCTGGTGCGGTCAGAGCCCTCTTTCCGATCGGAGCTGAACTCAGTGGAGGTCAAGTCTGCCGTGTGCGTGTCATCGGCGTCTTCGCTTGCCGCGAGAACGCGCCCGGAAGTGCTTGTATTCGCCGTCAACGCCCAGATCTTCGCCCTGTCGTCACTGCTTCCGGTAAGGACGCTGCACTCGTCGGCGCTGAACGCAGCGGATCTGATCGGCTCATCGTGCTTGAGGATGGCTGGACGGCGATTGGACGCCGGCGCGCTCAGATTCCAGAGAAGGCCTTCACTGATTTTCGAAGCCGGATCGCTGCCGATCGCGAGCAAATAGTTTCCTTTGGGACTGAACTGAGCTCTAGACATTGGCAGATCCTGCCTCCCCGGCGAGACATCAAGGGGCGCGGTGTCATCTCTGTCCCAAAGCAGAATCTCCCGCGCGGGCTCTCCCGGTGTCCGACGGCTGATCGTGCACAATTGTCGCCCATTTGCGCTGAAAGTCAGAAAGACTGCTTCGCCGGGGTGACTCTTGGCGCTGCCGACGGGCTCAAACCGGCCCTCCGTCTCAGATCCATTGGCCGCAGGCTCCGGCTTGTAGACCTGAAGGGTCAACGCTCTGCTGCCGGGGTTGTAGCTGGCGACGGCCACCGAGCTCCCGTCTGCATTGATTGCGGCGCAGGGAACGCGCCCTGCATTTTCCAGCAGCAAGGATGCCAAACACCGGCCCGAGGCAGTCTGCCACAGTTTTACAGAACGCCGATCGCGGTCATCCTTGTCGCTGACTGTGATCAATCGCGAGCCGTCTGCACTGACCGCCGAAAGTGCTACCGAGCCGCCGAGCTTGAGTTGCGAGACTTTCGGTCCTTCAAGGCCGAAGTTCCAGATCCGTGCGAGGTGCTTCGAACCGGTGAGGATCGTGCGGCCATCGGGGGAAAACGCGGCTTCTGCGACTGTCTCGGAGTGCCAGAATGGGGACCCCACGAGCTGGCCGGTTGCCACCTCCCAAAGGCGGGCCCGTCGATCGCGACTTCCGCTGACCAAATACCGGCCATCGGGGCTGAAGGCGACATCGTATACATCGCCATCGTGCTTTAGGTTGAGCACCTCTCTTTGCGTTCCCAAGTGCCAGAGCCGGACGGTGCTGTCGCGGCTTGCGGTTGCGACCCAGCGCCCATCGGGCGAGAAACGCGCGCGGGTTACGGCGCCTTCATGAGAAAAGAGCGCTAACAGAACGCCGCTGCGCCAGGCGTCGAGAGTGTTCGGTGCCGCATCGGGATAACTCCAAACGCACGCTCCTCCCAAAGCGCCTTCACGTTTGCCGTCCGCGGTGAGCACCTTGGTTCCATCCTCGTTGAACTCGGCGTAGACGACCGGCCCGCCCTCCCGCTGCAGCAAGGTGGTTCGCCCATCTCGCCAATTCCATACTGCCGCTTGACCCTCGGTGCCGTCCTGCGATTCGCCCGCTGCGATGACGACGAACCGCCCGTCTCTCGAGAAGGCGGCCCAATTTACCGGCCATTCACTCAGGAGTGGACCTGCCTCCATAGTTCCTGTCTGGAAATTCCAGATCTCCACTCGGCTTCCATTGCCATCGCCCGAATCGCTGACCACCAGTACCCGGTCGCTGCCATCTGGGCTGAACCAGGCTTTTCTCGCCGTTCCCTCGGCCAGCGAGCGCATAGTGCCTTCAGGTTCGCCGGTCTCGACGTTCCACACGGTGACTTCGCCCTTGTGCCGACCGGCTTCAGGCGCTTGCGCAGCCTCATTCGGTGCGTCGGCGGCTGTGACAAGCAGGTGCTTTCGGGGGTCGGGATGAAAGGAGGCCCAGGATACTCTCCGGCCCGTGATGAGATCGCTGATTTGTGGCTGCTTTCCGGGATCGAGGTTCCAGATCCGGACGCCGCTCGGACCGTTGGCGGAAACAAATCCGCCGCCGGGTGCCAGCTCTGCGTGGCCGAGCTTCTCGAAGCGCAGGAGTTCTTTGAGCCGCGGCATTTGCCGTGACGCAACCCCGAGGCGGAGACGATACCGCGTCGCATTCGCTTCATCGGGATCTGTGCCGAGGGCCTTATTGATGAGCAGAAAGGCGCCGGCCGGATCATCCTTCTCAAGCATACGCTCAGCGCGGCCAAGAAACATCTCGGTCGCCAGGCGCGACATCTCATTCGCGAGGCGCGAAGCCTCCTCTCTTCGGCGCCTCTCCTGCAATAGCAAAAGCGTGCTCAGGGTGACGAGAGCGAGCAAGGCAAACGCAGAGTATATCAGGACATTCTTCTTTTTTCTCTTCTTCCTTTCCTCTGCGGCAAGCGCGTCGGCCTTGGCGCGTACTTCGCGCTCGTGGCGCTGGCGCCGGCTCGCAGAGACCACTTCTGTGAGCAGGTCGTGAGTGAGCTCGATCCAGGTGATCCCCTCGCTGGGTTCGAAACGCAAAATGCGGTGCTGTTCGAGGCGAATGAGGTCGTCCTTGGTCACACCTTGTTGCCGCAAGGCGTCTTCGAGGTCGCAACGCTTGCGGAATCCGCTCCCGGTAATGAGTTCTTCCTCGATGAAACGGCGCACCGGGTCGGCGCCTAAGCCGAGGCCGTTCACGTGGCCGTTGAAGAACTCGCGGATGATCTCCTCTTTACTGTCGGAGAGGAGGGTAAAGCTGATCTTACCTTGCGGCGGATTCTGCGCGCGGCGGCGGTTATTCAGCTCGCTGCAGACCACGCTCAACAACGCGGGATCGACCGTGCGAACGTTCAAAGTCTCTCTAGTGAGTGCCACCTGATTTCGCTGTCCGCGCGTCTTTGACACAAAATCGATGATCTTCAAGGCAACCTCTTCGTCGACGAGATGGCCTAGAGCGCGGCGCGGCTCGCCGTCGACCGTTGTCTCGCCAGTCACCACCTGCCAGGCCTTGCAGCCGTCCATGCGTTCGAGACGGAAACGGTTCTGCATGATCGAGCGAATCCTCTCCTTGAGTTGCTCGAGGTCGGGCAGAAAATCTTCGCGTAGACTGAGGATGATTTTACAGGGCGTGCGGTCCTGCTCGAAGTCCGAGACGAGCTCGGGATTCTCGTTCCAGCGTTCCCGGAGTGTCAGAGGCGGGCGGTTCTCGATAAGCTCCTCGAGCTGCGCGAGAAAGTCGTCGCGCCGAGTTCTGCGCCGGCCATTCTCGACGCCGAGGGTGAAAGCTTCCTCGAATTGATCAAGGACGATTACTGGTGTCACGAGGCGGTTGCGCTCATTCCAAAAGGCCGCGCCCGCGCGATGGAAATACTCCCAGAGTGTCTCCTCCTCGCGAATTTCGGGCGCCTCGACTTTGCTTGCGGCGCACGCCTCGCGCACCGCGGCATAGATCTGCGAGACGAGCGGCGATGCGTCCGTCGCAGGATCGTCGTGGCGAATGCGGATATAGACGGGAAGATATCCCGCCTGGCGCAGAAGCGGGAAAAGCCCGGCTTGGAGGAGCGACGATTTGCCGAGCCCGGACTTTGCAAAAAGTATCGTTAGGGTCTCGCTTTTCACGAGCCTGAAGAGCTCCGCTTTCTCTTCGTCGCGACCGCGGAAGTAGCCGTCGTGATCCTCGAAAAATTGGTTGAGCCCCGGCCAAGGATTGTCTGGGCCGAGAGGGACCTCTGATTGGTCGTTGCCGCTCACATTCTCTATCCTCTATTTTCCCGGCGCTGAGTCTCGCGAACCATTTTGCGCACTCCGTCGATGAATTCGCCGGTCGTTTTCCCGTCGGGCAGCTTCGCGGCCTGCTTGCGGGCGAATTCGTCTGGGATTCCCTCGGCCTGTTCCAGCCGCGTGTCGTCGATCACCACCGGCACGATGAATGGCAGGTCGAGCCCAGTGTATTTCCCGAGCCTTTCGATCGCCCAGCCCCACTCGTCACGAAAATTCTCGCGGCCCGTCGCGCGGCTCACAACGCTCTGCGAGATCACTGGCATGAAGAGCGAGCACTTGATGATATTCTTGCGGATCTTCTTTTCCCAGTCATCGCCAGGGTTAAGCTGCTGGCGATCAAACCAGGCATCGATCTTCGCCTCTTCAAGCGCGTCGCAGAGCGTCTCGACTGCAGGCCTGTCCACGCTCGAATAGCTTACAAAAACCGAGCCAGGCTCCATCCCGAGCGGATCGTTCTCCGCGACGAGCTCTGGCGCTGTCTCTTCCTTCGAGCCGTAGCGCTCATTCCATTGCCTGTAGAGCTCGCTTACGAATTCCGCGGGGCCGAGCTCGTCGCAGATGGCCGTCTCGTCGCTAAAGCACTCGATAAAATTCCTTAGCCGCCCGTCCTCGCTGATACGCGCGTCGATGAGCACCTCGTTTTTCTGCCGCCGCATCCAGAGCACTTGATTCTTTGCCGCTCGCAGAAAAAAACGCCAGAGCCACGGCGGAAAGCTGTTGCCAAGCAGCAGCAGATTGTTTTCACCAAGCTGCTGGAACAAGCGTGCAGGACCTTTCGCGTGCAAACTGTGCGTGAACTCCACGAGGTCGCACTCGGTCGCGACGTAGTTCGCATCGGAGGTGATCTGGCCGAGGAGCTGGAAGACGACCGATCGGTTCGAATCCAGCATCTCCGTGGTAAGATCGCGATTGTTGTCCTTTGGCGAATAAGCGACCGCCACCGTTCTCTCTGCGCCGTCGTATCGCACTGTGTTCAATGCGCGCTCGAGAAATGTGTCGAATGTCGTGGTAACGAAAAGTTTGAGCGGCTTGATGCGCGCCAGCTTGAGGAGCGGCTCCGGCACAGCCATCGCCGCGACTTTGTCATAAGTCAGCTTAAGCTTCGCGTGGATCTTTTGAGTGCCTTTTTGAAAGGGCGGATGCGCCGCAAGAATGTCGTTAAAATCAAACTGGGGCGGCAATTTGTCAGACGGAATCCTTAGATCTTCCGCGAGTTTCTTCGCCAGGAAATCGTAAAATGGTGCCGGCCCGTTTTCCGTCTCAACGATAAGCAAATCATGACCGATGATCGGGATCAGGCCCTTTTCCTCAATCCAAAGAAGAAGTTCGTCCCAAGGAATGTCCATCGCTTCCTCCCTTTAGCTAAGTCCTCGGAGCCGGCGGATGAAACCGGAGCCGCACACTGATCTCTTCCCACGGCCGCGATAAGGCATGTCGATCCTCGCCTTGAGATGGATACAGCGTTGCTGCCTCAGCGACCAGTTGTCCACCCGGATCCATCAATTCCTTCCCGCCGGCGGAGCGAATACGGCGTATCAGCGACCCCGATGCTCTTGATGACGTTCCGTCCATTATACCACCCTTTGTAGCCCTCCCTAAAGTCCTTTACGGGCAATCCGTTCAGACTTGCAAGAAAACCAAAATTTTCTTCGCACCCTCCGAGAGTTACCTCCCCTCCCCGCCTACGAGCTCCGCGAGGAGGAAAGCTTTTTCTGCAGAATCTCCCCGGCTAGTTGGGGGTTGGCTTTGCCCTTGGAGAGCTTCATCACCTGCCCTTTGAGAAAGTTCAGCGCGACGGCCTTGCCGGCTCTAAAATCTGCCGCGGGACCCGGATTCGCCTGAATGACCTCGTCAGCAAGCGACTCAATCGCACCCGTGTCACTAACTTGTTCAAGACCTCTTTCCTTCACGATTTCGGCGGCTGACCGGCCGCTTGCAAACATCTCGGCAAAAACCTCTTTGCCCTGTTTGGAGTTGATCTTTCCATCCTCAATGAGGTTCACCAATTCGTCGAACGCAGCAGGCGTGATAAGACATTCGGCGATGGTTTTGTTTGCCGCAGAGAGAGCGCTCTGAAGGTCGTTAAGAATCCAATTGGCGACGCTCTTCGGCCTCCTGGCGCCAGCTCCGGCGGCTTCGAAGTATCGCGCAGTGGACAGATCGCTGGCGAGGACCGCCGCATCGTAATCGGTCACGCCAAAATCAGCGACGTAGCGAGCGCGTTTCTCCCAAGGCAGCTCAGGCTTCCGCAGGCGTGCAGTTTCAAGGATTGATGCGGTCTTTACCGGCAACAGGTCGGGATCGGGAAAATAGCGATAGTCGTGCGCGCTTTCCTTGACCCGCATCAGCTGGGTCTCGCCGCGCACATCGTCCCAGCGACGCGTCTCCTGCTCCAGCGTGCCCCCTGCTTCCAGCACCTCGATCTGACGCAGAATCTCAAATTCCAGTGCACGCCGAACTCCGGAAATCGAATTCAGGTTCTTGAGCTCGATTTTGGTGCCCCACTTTTCTGATCCCGAAGGCCGAACGGAAACGTTAACGTCGCAGCGCAGGTGCCCTTTCTCCATGTCTGCATCGCTAATTCCACCATAAACGACTACTTGTTGAAGAACAGCAAGATACGCGAACGCCTCTTCGGGACCGGCGATATCGGGCTCGCTGACAATCTCGAGCAAGGGAGTGCCCGCACGGTTGAAATCAATGCCCGTCGAGTTCTCCATGTGAAAACTCTTGGCGACGTCTTCCTCGAGATGAATCCGCACCAAAGGGATCCTCTTATCCTTTGTCGCTATGGATTTTTGGGCATCCTTGGGATACGCGAGATCGTGAAGGGGGACGGCCCCTCCAACGCAGAAGGGCAGGTCATACTGGCTGATCTGATAGTTCTTGGGCATGTCCGGATAAAAATAATTCTTGCGGTCGAATTTGCAGACCTCCGGGATCTCGCAACCGAGCATCAGCCCCGCCAGCGCCGTGAGACGCAACGCCTCTTCGTTCATCACGGGCAGCGCACCGGGAAATCCAAGGCATACAGGACAGACTTTGGTGTTTGGCTCGGCGCCATGCTCCACCGCACAGGAACAGAACATTTTTGTCTGGGTTTTTAGCTGCACATGAACTTCGAGACCAATAGTGGCAATGTATTTCGGCATGAGAGTCACTTGCGTTTTTTAGGCGAAGGAGCCTGAGAGGGAGAAGGAGATTCCAGCGCGAATTTCAGAGCGGCCCGCAGATCGATCTTTCCGAGTTGCTCGCCCAACATCGGATCCGCGACTGCAGCGGCGACGGCCTTGCTGTTAAGAAGCAGAAAGATGCTCTTTTCTCTTGAGGCCCGGATGACGCTGGGATCGTTCATGACTTCGACAATGCGTGGATTCTCAAGGATTCCTTGAATTCCGGGATATTGGAGAAAACGCTGCATGGTCTTCTGATTGCTTGTCACCTTTCCGATCTGAAGCACGAGTTCGTAGAAGTCCGGAGGAAGAGCATCCACAGACTTGAGGAAGCGCCCGGCGGAGCCGAGCTCGAGCGATTCCTTTAGCGTCAGGAGCCCGCCTGTCACCCTCGCCTGGGCAGGGCGAGGTCTGTCCGGCTGGGTCTCGACCTGGGATTCGGCGAATGTGCCGAGACTGCGAACGATTGAAACGCCTCCCCAAAGAATGGCCAGTCCAAACAACAGGCCAAACAAGGCCCCTCCCGCACCCCAGAGAATCCGAAACAAGCCGGAACCCTGATGCTCGGTCCGCTTGAAGAGCACCGCTCCCAGAATCCAAATCGCGACAAACAAGAAAATTCCAAGTATCCCCCCTGCGACAACGCCTGCCAGAAATCCGGGCAAATTGCCAAGCCCGCCGAATGGCATCGCGGCAAGCTTCGCTGCAAGCAAACCCAGCGACGCGGAAACCAGGATGGCCGCGAGCTGCATGCCGCTGCGGATAACGCCGGCGCGCCAGCCGCGCCAGGTCTCCCACAGCAGAAAAAGGATACCCGCGAAGATGAGCGCCGTCTGCCCGAGTGGCGAACCGTGCTGCATGGCACTATCGTGGCAAGCAATCCTGCGCGCGCTGGCGAAGGGCATGATCGCACAACACGAGGGCTGCCATTGCCTCGACTATTGGCACGGCGCGCGGAAGCACGCAGGGATCGTGCCGGCCGCGCGCGGCTAGCTCGGTGTTCTCGCCGGACACAGTCACGGTTTGCTGCGGCTTCGCGATAGTCGCGGTAGGCTTGAAAGCAACACGAAAAACAATGGGCTCACCGTTACTGATTCCGCCCTGAATTCCGCCCGAGAGGTTGGTCACTGTGCGAACGCGCAGCGCCTCCATCCGGAAAGCATCGTTGTGCTCAGAACCTTTGAGCCTGGCTCCGGCAAAACCCGAGCCAATTTCAAAGCCTTTCGTCGCGGGCAGGCCGAGCATGGCCTTCGCAAGATCGGCCTCGAGCTTGTCGAAAACCGGCTCGCCAAGTCCGGGAGGCGCGCCGCGAACTACGCCTTCAATCAGACCGCCCAAAGAGTCCCCTTCGCTTCGCACCTGCTTGATCCTCTCGATCATCGCCGCAGCCGCCGTCGCATCCGGGCATCGCACCGCATTGGCTTCGATCTCCTGGAAAGTCACCGTTTCGGGATTCACGTTCGCCTCGATGTGATGAATCGCAACGACGTAGGCCAGAATTTCAAGATCCGGATAAAGGGTCTTCAAGACCTTCTTTGCCACCGCACCAGCCGCAACCCGTCCGATCGTTTCTCGCGCCGACGCGCGCCCTCCGCCCTGCCAGTTGCGAATGCCATATTTCGCCTGATACGTGAAGTCGGCGTGGGACGGCCGGAACGTCGTTTCAATCTCCCTGTAAGCCTCCGGCCGGGCGTCGGTATTTCGCACCACTATCGAAATCGGAGTTCCCAGCGTGGATCCCTGGAAAACCCCCGAGAGAATCTGGCAGGTATCTTCCTCCTTGCGGGGAGTCACGATGTCGCTCTGGCCCGGACGCCGCCGATCGAGTTCAGGCTGGATATCCGCAGTAGAAAGCGGAAGCCGTGGAGGGCATCCGTCAATCACCACCCCAACCCCGCCTCCGTGAGATTCCCCCCATGTCGCGATGCGGAACACTTCTCCAAAAAAACTTGCCATGTCTCACGAGAAATACGGCCTCTCTGCGAGCGGTGACAGGACAAAAATGCCAGCCGCAGCGTTGTGCCCGCCACGCCGTCGAAGCCTCCGTTCCGTCCCCAGGTGGAGTCGAACCACCATCTGAGCTTTAGGAGAGCCCTGCTCTATCCGCTTGAGCTATGGGGACACGAAGTTCCTAGGTTACAGGCAGCGCCCGAAATCGTCAACGAGTTGACACTCCCACGGGCAAGGCGCAACCGTGCGCTTCGTTGGGCTGTAAAAAGGGGCTGTAAAAAGGGCTGTAAAAAGGGCTGTAAAAAGGGGTCAGTCCTATAACATACATCTTGACTTTGTGAAGCCAACTAGATGATGTCGCGAGATGGCTAGGAAGCCGAGGCTGGAGTTTGCAGGAGCGATATACCATGTGATCAGCCGGGGGAACTACCGCAAAGAGCTTTTTGAGGATAGGACTGCCGGGGCATTTGAAAAGACCCTTTTCGAAGCCTGCGCAAAGTGCGGGTGGTTGCTCCATGCCTACGTGATCATGAGTAACCATTACCACATGGCGGTGGAAACTCCCGAGGCGAACTTGGTGGAGGGGATGCGCTGGTTGCAGGGCACCTTCGGAATCCGGTTCAACGCCTTTCGAGGCGAGCGCGGGCATGTTTTTCAGGCTCGATACAAAAGTCTGGTGATAGAGGAGGGCAGGCCGCTTTTGGGGTTGGTCAATTATATTCACCTCAATCCAGTGCGTGCGGGTATCGTGACCGTTGCGGAGTTGCGCGAGTATGAGCGGTCAAGTTATCCGAAATTCTTCAAGCGGAGGCCGCCAGAGCCGCTCACAAGAGGACGCTTTCTTTCAGCGTTGGAGTTTCCTGATTCTGTCGCGGGCATGGGGCAATACGCGAGACAATTGGAGTTCGCTGAGGAGAGTGACCCCGCCGCGCGGGACTCGCTGGCCAGGCGGTATTGTCACGGCTGGGCAGTGGCATCCGAAGAATACCGGCGAAATCTAAAAAAGATCTACGCGGAGCTCGAGGAGCCCGGAGGCTGGGGAGGGCGGGAAGTGGCCGAACTGAGGGAAGAGAAATGGGAGAGGGCGCTCGCCGCTTTACTGAGAAGAGCAGGCAAGACGAAGGGGGATGCGCTGCGCGCCCCCAAAAGCGCCAAGTGGAAGGTGTGCATAGCCCGGGAACTGCGATCGCGCTCGACAGCGACAAACGCATGGATCGCCGAAAGCTTGGCCATGGGCCACCCTACGAGAGTATGCAACCTAATCCGTCAAATATGTAAGGACTGACTCTTTAATCCTCTCCTAGCATGTGACCGACTTGGAAAGCGGCTGTCGTGGTAGAATCGGGTCAGTCCTATAAAATCGACATCTTCGAATCTTTGTGAAGCTAACTAGATGATGTCGCGAGATGGCTAGGAAGCCGAGGCCACTGAGACACTTTCACCGCCAAAAGCGAAAAATGACTGTCCTGAAGCCACTCGCTCATTCGTCGCATCGTTGAACGAACGAAAACCATCAACCGATGCACAAATAGAAGATGACCACAATCGCCACACCCTTCTCAGGCGGATGCGCTTGCGGCGCGATTCGCTACGAATCCACAGCAGAACCGGTGATGATGCTGCACTGTCACTGTCGAGATTGCCAGCAATCCAGCGGAGGTCCGTTTTCGTCTTTCGTCATCGTGCCGGCGGAAGCTTTCAAGCTCTTGCAAGGCTCACTTCGCTTCCATGCCTCGCCCAGTGAGATGGGTGGCAAGACCCATCGGGGCTTTTGCCCTGAATGCGGCTCGCCGATTCAGGTCAAGACCGACTCGGCCCCTCACATTGTCGCGATCAGAACGGCGAGCTTGGATGATCCGCGCTGGTTCAACCCGCAAGTGGATGTGTGGACATCAGACGCGCACCCGTGGGATCAAATGAATCCCGCGTTGCCAAAGTTTGAAAAGTATCCTCTGTCTGGAGATTCAGCAGACCCGACCGCACCTTAACAAGGTAACGATGTGGCCTAACCATGCCGTCCAGTGAATCGAGCGAAACGCTCGATCGCTGACGGCCGACGTTCGGAAAGAAAATCCGAGCCGCTTCGCTCCAGAAGAACTGGATAGGATTTTCGACGAAGGCAAGGAGATTTCTTCCGTCCTGGACCTTGCGAAGGCTGTCCGTCCGGGTGATGCGGCCAAACGGGTCAATGTGGATTTTCCGGAATGGATGCTCTCGAGGCTGGACTTGGAAGCCGACAGGCTTGGCGTTCCCCGCCAATCGCTTATCAAGATTTGGATCGGAGAGCGGCTCGCCGCACGAGGAAGATCCAAGACGGTCGAACCAAAGCGTCGATCCAACGCCGCTACGCGGCGCGGCTCACGCTGACGTTCGGTAACTCGATATTGCGGTTTGGGCAGAGCTCTCGCTGGAGCCTGACAGGATCGAGGTGCCGCAGCGGCACAAGGGAATTCTCGACGAGCGCGATTAAGCAGTTCAAGCTGGGCGGAACCAGATTCTCGAGAGGGAGGAAGCCAAGAAGCAGATCGAGCGCACCATTCGATGAGGATTGAGATTCTTGCGTCAGCGCGGGATGACGTCAATGGGTCAGCTAAGCACCGCCACGCACTCGATTTCGACATCGAAACCCAAGAGCTGAGCGCCGACGGTCGCGCGGGCGGGCTTCGATTCGCCGAAGTAGCGCACATACACCTCGTTCATTTCCCGGAAATTCTCGGCTGTGAGATTCGAGAGATAAACCCGGCAGCTCACGACGTTGGCCAGGGAGGCGCCGCCCGCGCCCAGAACATTCTTGATGTTTTCGAGGACCAATTCGGTCTGTCGCGAGATGCTGCTACGATCGATCTTTCCTGCCACGGGATCAAAGGGTGTCATCCCGGAAACAAAGAGAAACTTGCCCTCCGCCATCACACCGAGCGAATAGGGGCCAAGAGCGGGCGGGGAACCGGGAAAGGCGGCGATTTGATGCTTCACGATTTTCTTTTATCGCCGCCAGTTAAAAGCGCAACCTCGCGCGCGCTAAGGATACGCCACTGCCCGGGCTCGAGCGCCCCGAGTTCAAGCCGCCCAATCCTCGTGCGCCGGAGTCGCCTTACCTCGTAGCCAATCTTGAAGAACATCAAACGAATCTGCCGCTTAATTCCCTGGCGAAGAGTGACCTTTACTAGCGTAGGTCCAGCGACCTGTATCCGCTCCGCCTTCGCCCGCCCGGCTTCAATCATGAATCCTCGCAGGAGCCTTGGCGTGTGCTGCGCATCAAACGGCCTATCGAGGAGCACTTCGTATTCCTTTTCAACCTCATGCCCCGGATGTGTCAGACGTTGAGACAGCGCGCCGTCGTTGGTGAGAAGAATTAAGCCCTCGCTGTCCTTGTCGAGCCTGCCGACATGAAAGAGCCGTCCAAAATGCGCCGGCACAAGGTCGAAAACGGTCGATCGTTTCCTTTCATCGGATCGTGTGCAGAGAATGCCCTTTGGCTTGTGCAGGAGGATGTAAACCGGCGGCGAGGGACGGGGCGGTGGTTTTCCGGCGACGCGCACGTCGTCGCCCGGTTGCACGATCGTGGCGAGATTGCGGATGAAATGACCGTTGATCGAAATCTTGCCGTCCTTGATCAGCGCTTCACAGGCGCGCCGTGATCCAAAGCCTGCGGCAGCAAGAAAACGATTCAACCGCATTTCGGAGCGAAGCCAAGCAACAAAACAAGTCCAGTCCAGCGCGAGCGACGCTCGACTTGCGCAGCCTTGCTTAATCTTCGGGCTTCGTCTTGGGGAGGCCGATCACGCGCTGGCCGTCCTTGAACTGGCCGCGCTTTTTCATCAGCTCGACCCGCTCGAAGCGCTTTAAAACGCTCCGCTTGGCTTGTATGGCGCCTTTGCCCTTCAGGCTGGGATGTTGACTCATAGGGGCGGAAAATCTGGACGAAATCCCTGGAAAAGCAACTCAAAATCAAAGGCGCGAAGCCCCGCGATCGGTGCCACAAGGAAACTACACGAGGCCCAGTTTCATTCGTCCCTCTTCGCTGATCATGGACTGGTTCCAGGGAGGATCCCAAACCAACTCGACCTCCGCATCGTCCACTCCTTCAATAGCGAGGATCTTCTGCCTGGCGTCTGCGGCAATCGCGGGACCCATTCCACACCCAGGAGCTGTGAGGGTCATGCGCACCAGCACGGAGTTGCCGCCCGATTCTTTTCTATCCACCCGGCAGTCATAAATGAGGCCGAGATCAACCACATTAACCGGAATCTCGGGATCGAACACCGTCTTGAGTTGCGACCAAACGGCTTCCTCTGCCGGTCCTTCGTGCTTCTTGGTCTCTTCACTCGACGAGAGCGCATCCAGACCCAGCGCGTCGCCGTCCTTGAGTTCGATGCGTGCAAGTCCGCCGGGCGTGGCCACGGTGTATGTGCCACCCAGCGATTGAGTGATGATTACATTCATTCCCACCGGCAGGATGATAGGATTTCCGCTGGGAATCTGGATCGCGTCGCAATCGCGAGTCAGGGAGATTTCTCGGTGGTCGCTCATGGCTGAAGCTTGATTTTTACGTTTTTGGCTGGAGCAAACTGGTCGAGCAATGTTGGGGCCAGTGCAGGCTGAGACGCCTCTTCCCCGGTAAGCGCGTTCCGTAAGGCGCCTTCGACGAGCTGCGCGCAATGAATTTTCATTGGAGGGAGCGAGCCGAGCGGAGAGGCCAACTCTTCCCCTGATAGAGCCAAAGCTTCGGCCGGCGTCTTGCCGCGGATGAGTTCGGTCGCCACACTCGCCACCGCGATGGCTGTCTGGCAGCCGAAGGCCTGAAACGTGGCTTTATCGATGATTTTTCGGCCCTCCTCGTCCTTGAACTTGACCCACATGCGCAACATGTCGCCGCAATTCTCGCTGCCGACCGTTCCCACCGCATCCGCCCCGGACATTTCGCCGAGATTCTGCGGATCTTGCACCGCGGCTTGAATTCTTGCCTCAAGATCGTCGCTCATTCCAAAGTGTACCGCGGTAGATTGGGATCGACCTGGGCGCTCCAAGCATCGATTCCGCCGCGAAGGCATTTGATGTTTGTAAAACCGTGGCCTGCGAAATATGCGGCCGCGTCGAGCGATCGCGAGCCCTGATGGTCAACGATGACAAGCAAGCCATCCTTCGGTCGCGTCGCGAGCATCTCCTGCATCAGAGCTTGATCAAGAAGCCGCGCGCCCTCTATGCGCACCGCCTCGTATTCCTCTCGCGTACGGATGTCAAGGATCTCAACCCCATCCGATTCGAGCAAGTCCTTGACCTTCCCCGGCGTGATCATCATGCGCTCATCCTGCTCCCAAGCTGAGCGCACGCTCTCCATCACGTCTTCGGGATCAAGACCGCCATTCCGGTCGCAAACGTCGGCGAGAGTCTCGTCAGGCCGGAATCCGCAACTCGAGCAGCCGCCGATGTGATAGTTTCGAAAAAGGGCGCGCTGAGCGCCCGGATAGGCTTCGAGCAGTTCAGCCATCGTCATGTCCGCTGTGGATGTCATCTTTGTCAGGCTACCCGCATGCGCTGCTGATTTCAACTATGGGCTCGCCCGCTGCCGCTTCGAGAATTATCGTGAGCCCATGAAATTTCGCGCACTAAGCGAAGCTCGTTGGATTTTCGCCATCCTCGCGGCATGCTGGTTCACCTCGCTGGCTTTGCTGCCGGCTATCTCGCTTGCCTTCCCCGCGCTGCTCCTGTTTTCACTCTACTTTTTCCGTGATCCTGAGCGCCAGCCGCCTCCGGACGAAATGCTCGCCGTCGCCCCGGCTGACGGGCTGGTCGCCGAGGTGAAGGAGACCGGCGAAAGCCAGTTCATCAACCAGCGTGTGAAACGAGTGGCGATCTTCCTATCCGTCTTCGACGTCCATGTAAACCGGGCGCCCATTGCAGGCGAGATTACGCATTCGGAACCCATGACCGGCCGGTTCCTCGATGCGCGAAATCCGGCCTCCTCGGAGGTCAATGCGCGCCGCACGTGGGCTATTCGGGGAAAAGGCGCCACCATTGTCGTCCGCCAGATCACTGGCGCTATTGCGCGTCGAATCTGCGCCTGGAAACAGGTCGGCGATGTGGTGGAAAGAGGCGAACGATTCGGGATGATCCGGTTCGGCTCCCGCACCGAGGTGGACCTTCCTCTCGAAAGCGAAATCCTCGTCAAGCCCGGAGAGAGAGTCCGTGGAGGGGAAACAGCCATTGCCCGGCTTAGGGCGAAACAGGCATGAACTCTCAGGAAGATCCCAAGATCTACCTTCTGCCCAACTTGATGACGGCAGGAAACCTCTTTTGTGGTTTCGCTGCAGTTCTGCGCATTATTGAAGCGGCCCTCGTCATTCAGCAGGGAGGCTCAGCGGCTACTCTCTATCACCAAGCGCTCACCTTCATTCTTGGAGCCTGTGTGTTTGACTTGCTCGACGGCAGGCTCGCCCGGCTTGGCGGAAGTGAGAGTCCCTTCGGGCGGGAATTCGACTCGCTCGCGGATGTGGTGTCCTTCGGAATAGCGCCGGCCCTATTGGTCTATCAGATCGTGTTGCGCGACTTTCACCGAACTGGCTGGCTCATCGCCTTCGTTTACCTGCTGTGCGGCACGCTTCGCCTGGCGCGATTCAACTGCTATGCCAATGCGAAGAACGGCAAGCCCGCGGAAGACTTTGTCGGCTTCCCCATCCCCGCCGCGGCAGGGCTCATCGCATCGCTTACCCTTTTCATGCTCTGGCTGGAAGAGGGCGCGAAAGAGATCGGAGCGTGGAAATTCGCGCTGGCTGCCCTGATGCTGTTCCTTTCTTTCATGATGTTCAGCCGGGTCCGTTATCCAAGCTTCAAAGGTCTCGGCTGGCGAACTCAACGATCCATTCCGCGGTTCCTGCTGATCATCGTCGCCCTCGTTTTCAGCGCGATGTTCTACGAATGGATGCCCGCATTACTCTTCGTGACATTTCTGCTTTATGGTTTCGTAAGGCCTTTTATCTCGAAGGCGCTTCGCCGTGAAATCGAGGAAGAAGAAGAAGAGCACGAAACTGGAGAGTCGGCCAAATAGAGCAAATGCCGCAATAAAATTCTTTCGTCGGACTTTAAAGACGAGCTAGCTGCCTCAAAAGAAGATCGGGATGATGAGGATTGCGACGATGTTCACGACCTTGATCATGGGATTGATCGCCGGACCGCTCGTATCCTTGTAGGGGTCGCCCACGGTGTCGCCGGTCACAGCAGCTTTGTGAGCCTCGGATCCCTTGCCGCCATGGTGTCCCTCCTCGACATATTTTTTGGCGTTGTCCCACGCGCCTCCGCTGGAGGTCATGGAAATACCCATGAACAGGCCGGTGACTATGCTTCCGACCAAGACGCCGCCGAGAATCTTCATGCCCTCAGGGATGGCCGCGACCGCAACGACGGCAGCCACCGGGAGCAGCGCAGGTACGATCATTTCCTTCAGCGCGGCCTTGGTGACGATGTCGACGCAAGTGCCGTATTCCGGCGTGTCCGTGCCCTTGAGAATCCCCGGATGCCGCTTCAACTGGCGGCGAACTTCGGTGACGACCGCGCCTGCGGCGCGACCGACAGCATTCATGCTGAATGCCGAGAAAAGATACGGCAAAAGTCCCCCCAGAAAAAGGCCGATGATGATTTTCGGGTCCTTCAGCGAAAACGACAACGCCTGCTCGATCTGCGCTGGATCAAGGCGCAACTTGCTTGCGGGGCTTTCGAGATGGTGCTTGAGATCAACATAGTAAGAACCAAAGAGGACCACCGCGGCAAGGCCCGCGCTTGCGATGGCGTAGCCCTTGGTCACGGCCTTCATGGTGTTGCCAACCGCGTCGAGTTCATCCGTAATCGCGCGCACCCCTTTGGGAAGCCCGCTCATAACCGCGATGCCTCCGGCGTTGTCAGTGATCGGGCCAAAGGCGTCCAGAGAGATGATGATCCCGGACATCGCCAGCATAGCCATCACAGCCACTGCGATGCCATACAGCCCGGCAGCACTGTGGCTGAGCCAGATCGAGGCTGCAATGCAAATCACTGGCAGGGCCGTGGCGTGCAGGCCGACAGCCAGGCCCGCGATGATATTCGTCGCATGGCCGGTCACACTTGCAGCGGCGATTTTGCGCACGGGCGAATGGGAGGTGGAAGTGTAGTAGTGCGTGATAAAGACCGCCGCACCGGTCATCAGAAGCCCAAGGACTGAAGCAAAATAAATGCCACCAGCTGAATAGGTGGTCTCCGTACCACTGAGAACATCTCGTGCCCTTAGGCCATCTACGAAGAGCAACTTGGTGAGCGGCCAGAAAACCACCCCCGCGATGAGCGAACTGACCACGACTCCACCCATCAGCGCGTTCGCCGGCTTCGCGTTCGAATTGTTGACAAACACAATTCCAATGATCGAGGCGATGATTGCCGCGCCTCCAAGCAAGAAAGGATATACGACCGGCGCGCCGAGGCCCGCGGTAAGCGCGCCGACGAGCACTGTGCCAATGAGCGCAACCGCGTAGGTTTCGAAAACATCCGCCGCCATGCCTGCGCAATCACCAACGTTGTCCCCCACATTATCTGCGATGGTTGCCGGGTTGCGCGGATCGTCCTCGTCGAGATTCGACTCCACCTTTCCAACCAAGTCCGCTCCGACATCCGCAGCCTTCGTGTAAATTCCGCCGCCCAAGCGCGCGAAGACCGAAATAAGCGACGCACCCAAAGCCACGCCAACGAGGCTCCCGATCGCCCTATCCGGGCTCATCTCGGATACAACAAGCCAGAAAATACCGACGGAAAGAAGCGCCAAGCCGACGACGAGCAGGCCTGTCACGGCGCCGCCATTGAAGGCCGCCTGAAGGGCCTTCTTTCGATTCAAAGCGGCTCCTTGGGCAGTGCGAACATTAGCCACCACCGCAACTCGCATTCCAATGTAACCGGCGGAAAGCGAGCAGATTGCTCCCAGCAAAAATCCTGAGGCCGTGGGAAGGTCGCGGAGCAGCGCCAGCAGGATGAAGATCACGATCGCAATCGCTCCAATAGTTAAGATTTGGCGGTTCAGATAGGCCTTGGCGCCCTCCTGAATCGCGCCTGCGATCTGCCGCATCCGGTCGTTGCCCGACGGAGAGCCGAGAACCTTCCTAATAAGGAACGCAGCCGCCCCGAGGCCAACGAGGGCGCATATCAGGGACAATTGTATGCCTTGGGAAAGAAGAAATCCGGATAACACAGGGCTCAGGTATTGAAAGGGCCGCAGAGTTTAGTGAAACATCGCTCCGAAGCAACGATGTTTTGCGTTTCCGCCGCGATGAAGTGCCTTCCAACCTTGAGCTGACTGTCGACGCAGCGGAACAGAGATGTGCAATGCGTTGATGCGGCACGATAAACGTACGTTCTGAAGCTGAATGGCCAATGGGCCGCACGGATATTCCAATGAAAAAAATCGCCTGCCTAAGCAAACTTAGGCAGCGACAAGGGAGAGAATCGCTTTTTGAGCGTGCAGTCGATTTTCCGCCTGACGGAAGATTGTGGCTGCGTGCTCCTCGAAAACCTCCTTCGTAATTTCCTTGCCGCGGTAAGCGGGCAGACAGTGCAGCACCAGCGCACCGGGCGCCACCGACAGCAGGGCATGGTTGATCTGATAGTTTCGAAACTGCGCCAAGCGAAACGCTGCTTCGTCCTCCTTGCCCATGCTCACCCAAACATCCGTGTAAAGCACATCGGCGCCGCGTGCCGCTTCCAGCGGATCCATCACTACTTTCACGTTTCCCGAGGCCGCAACGGATTCGATCCGGGACGGGCGAAACTTCTCGGGCGTCGCTACTCGCAACTCGAAGCCGCATCGAACCGCAGCCCACATCCACGAACGTGCGACGTTGCAATCTCCGTCACCGATGAAGGCTATCCGCAATCCCTCGAGCGAATAGCCGCTCTCCCGTATGGTAAACAAATCGGAAAGGATCTGGCACGGATGCTCATCGTCCGTCAATGCGTTGATGGTCGGAATGTCGCCGAACTGGGCGAACTCTTCGACATCGCGCTGAGCGAAAGTGCGGATTACCGCACCATGAAGCATGCGGCCCATGACCCTTGCGGTGTCCTTAATCGGTTCGCCGCGTCCAAGCTGAATATCGTTGGCCGCAAGGAACATCACGTCGCCACCTAATTCTCGAATGCCCACTTCGAACGAAATGCGTGTGCGCGTCGAAGACTTCGAAAACATCAAAGCCCAACACTTGTGGCGAAGGGGATGCTCCGCATGGTGGCCTCGCTCGGTCTTCATTTTTCCGGTCAAAGAGATGACGCGTTCGATTTCCTCGCGGCTCAACGATTCGATTGAGAGGAGATGTTTCATGAGATCATCGTGAGAAACGGGAGCCTAGCATACAAATCCCGTAGCCGCCTAACCCTCCCGCAGCGAGATTTCGATTTTTTCGAGGGCCTCATCAACTTCCGACTCCGTCACGTTCAACGGAGGAAGGAGGCGGATGACGCGTTCGCCCGCAGGAATCGCCAGCAGCCCGCCTGCCATCAGTTTTTTCACGAACGGAATCGCAACGTTCATATCGCCCGCATCTGCCAATTCGAAACCGATCATCAAACCGATGGCGCGCACCTCGCGCACTCGGCGGCTGTTCAGCGCCCGGAGTCCGTCACGGAGCTTTGCGCCCTGCACGGCGGCGTTTTGGCGGAGTCCTTCACGCTCGATAATCTCTAGGACCTTGAGCGCCGCAGCGCAGCAAACCGGATTTCCTCCATAAGTCGTGCCATGAGTACCCGGTCCAAGCAGATCGCAAAGACCGCGCGATGAAGCTGCCCAGAACGCGCCGAGCGGGAATCCGTTGGCGATCCCCTTGGCCCAACTCACCCCATCCGGCATGATGCTTGAATCCAGGGTTTTCCAGCCGCACCAGTCGCCTGTTCGTCCGAGACCGCACTGAATTTCGTCGAAGATTAAAAGCAGATCGTGCCCGTCGCAGATGCGGCGAAGCCCACGAAGGAATTCCCCCGTCGCGATATGAATTCCCCCCTCGCCCTGAACAGGCTCCACCAGAATCGCCACCGTCTTGGGGCCAATGGCGGTCGAGACCGCGGCCAAGTCCCGATAGGGCAGATGGACGAATCCTTCCAAGAGCGGTGCGAATCCCTTCTTGATCTTCTCCTGCGCCGTGGCGGAAATTCCGGCCATGGTGCGCCCGTGAAAAGAATTCTGAAAGGTGAGGATTTCGTAGCGCCCGGATTGATTGCCGAATTTGCGCGTCAGCTTGATCAGCCCTTCGTTGGCCTCCGCGCCACTATTGCAGAAGAAAATCTTGCCGCTCCCGGTAAGTTCAACGAGACGGCGGGCAAGTTCGGCTTGCGGCCCCGTGCGATAGAGATTTGATGTATGGACAAGCGTAGACGACTGTTCGGCAACGGCCTTTGTCACTTCGGGATGCGCGTGACCTAGCGAGCAAACCGCAATGCCGGCGCCGAAGTCGAGGTATTCCCTGCCCTCGAAATCCCACACGCGACAGCCCGAGCCCCGCGCGATATCGAGATCAAATCGCCCGTAAGTTGGCATCACGTAGTCAGCGTAAAGAGAGGATAGTGTAGTCATTGATTGTTCCGCGAAGCACGGCGTAGCAAGGCTGGCTGTTAATGCAAAGAGGTCTGGGGCGTCCCTGTGCGCAGGTGTGTCGAATTCGCTACGAAACTGGTCAAGACAGTCGAAAAAACGTGGTGCAAGCAAGCGAATCAATCGGCCTCGCCGTAGGAACCTTCCACCCGTTCGGCCACATCGCGATAGCCGTAATCCACTTCGTAAATCTGCTTCATACACTCGATGGACTTTTCCTTCTGGTTCATCTTCTCATAAACAAGTCCAAGGTTGTAGACGATGTCCTTTCTGACGCTGTCCATCTGGAGCAACTCACCGGCAGCCGTGGAAAGAACGTTGGCCGCGAGATCGAGCATCCCTCGTTCTGTGTAGCATTTTCCGAGCAAATTCATCGCGCGAAGGCGAACATTCGGATTCTGCCGCGCCCTCTGAAGCTCGGAGATGGCATCCTTATAATTGCCAAGATTGACAAGAACCTCGCCGAGTTCGAAACGAAGCTGGAGATCGGTCGGGTTGCGTTCAACACGTTTTTTCGCATCATCCAGGAGAAGTTGGGCACGCTGGGTCCTTATTTCTTCAAGCTGGGCGTTGTATTGCACGGCGTCGGCGGAATCCGGATTCACGCTGAGAAACTCCTCAAAACTCGCGATCGAGCTGTCGAA
This sequence comes from uncultured Verrucomicrobiae bacterium, assembly GCA_963847295.1. Taxonomy (GTDB): domain Bacteria; phylum Verrucomicrobiota; class Verrucomicrobiia; order Chthoniobacterales; family Terrimicrobiaceae; genus DASTFP01. Next base: position 57,090 of record CAWJZG010000016.1, on the reverse strand, counting down.
TTGCCTGATGCGAAGGTCCGATGCTTTGCGAACGAGAGCAAAGTCCGTATTCTCGGAGAGCTCGGCGGCATAGCTAAACCACGTTACCGCTTTTTCAAGGTCGTTCTTTTCTTCGTAGAGTTCAGCGATGCGGCGGGCTGTGTCCACATTTTGCGGATCCTGGGTGTATTTTTCAGAGAGATCTCCCAGAAGGTGGTCGATTGTGTCCTCGCTGCGGTAAACCCTCCCCTGTTGTTCCAGCGCCACGGCCTGATCCTTGTCTTTGATTAAATCACGATAGGTGGCTTCCTCGCGGTTCCAACCTCCTTCCTGCATCGAGGCAGCGGCCGCGGCATCCTTGCCACCTTTCACTGCCGAGAGATCGTTCGGATTGATTTCGAGGATCCTCCCGTAGACGTCCCCGGCTTTCGCGGGTCGTTCGTTTTCCATATAGAGCTTGGCGAGCTCATGCATGGCCTTCGTATCCTTTGGATGCCCTCCAACAATTGTTTCCAGCGCGAAAAGTGCCACCTCGGGCATCTTGGCCCCGAGGGCGGCCTCTTTTAGAAGCTGATTCGCTTGGGGGCTATATGGGTCCGTTTCAAGCATTTTCTCGATGGCGTCGAAGGCCGCCACCGGATCCTTCTTCACTTGGCTCTGCAACTTCATCGAGGAAAAGGATGCGCCGGAAAGGCTTCCAAGGACGCCTTTTCTTCCCCCAAACTTCGCCACCGCCGCCTTGCGCGCCAGCTGGCGGGCGAGCAAGAATTCGGGATGGCTCTTAAGGAGGGTCTGAAGAAGCTGAATGGCGTACCCGTAGTTTCGAAGCTCCATGGCGCTCATGGCCTTGAGCCAGGTAGCTCTCTGGCTTTCCGGCAGGTCTTTTTCAGATTTCACCCCCATGACATAAAATGAGCTATTCGAGAATTGCTTCAATCTCCTTCCTCGTCTCGTGCCCAGTTAGCTAGTGTTTCGGAGCAGGCGTTCCTTTTACCGGACGGTTCGCTCCTTCGCCGGTTTGCGTCCCTTTCGAGGGAGAAGGAACTCCGGAGACCTGCGTCGGCGCAGGCGTTGCCGCCGTGTCTGCAGTCGCGGGCGTTCGAGTGCTCTCCTGCCTGGAAAGCACGGTTCCAACAAAGAAAAGGAGTGCGCCCCACTCGGTCTTCGCTCCCTCGGAGAACTTAACCGGACCATGCTCGAAGAGAACCACAAATCCAAAGGTAAGAGCGGCAAGCAAGGCCAGCCGGACAACAAAAGAAAGCAATATTCTCATGGCAAAAAGCCCGGTTTAATCGCAAAACCACGCCGCAATGACGCACCCGGGGAAATCGCTTGAATGCCGATTTTTTGTTCGAAAGGCTTGGGAGGATTGCTGTCCGGCAATCCCCAACAGGGTTCCACACAAATATAGGCCTCCGTGTCGGTCCAGAGTGTAAGAAACGGAACCTCTGAAAAGTCAAACGCGATCCGGTGGCCGTGATTTGCGTCTTCGAGGACAAGCACGCGGCTGGGAACCGCTTCCAAACCAATCAGGTAAGAGCCTGCTAGCTTCGCTTTGTCGAAGGGCATCTCCCCCCCACCGAAACGGATTTCCTCCTCGCGCCCGTCAAGAAAATTTCCCGGCGCGTAATACCGCAAATAAGTTCCCTCGGGAAAGAGGACCTTGCAGTCGCTGACCGATGACACGGCAAAACCCGGATGGAGCCCGAAACTCACATGCGCGTCGAGGTCGGACTCCTCGTTCGTGAAGAGAAATTCCACGCGCAGGCCGTCATCCGACAACGCATACCTCAACTCCAAAGAAACCTTGAGCGGATAGGCGTCCGGTGGAATGCGGCTCACGGGCACTCGATATACCAGGGCCCGCTCGGTCACCTCGGGCGGATCGAAAACGAAATGCCTTAGAAATCCGTGATTGCCACCGCGAATCACCGAGCCGCGATAGATCGACTGTTCCTTCCAAAGCCGATGCAAGAAATAGCCCATTACGGTCGCATGATTTGCCCAGCCTGAGACTGGCGCGCCAGTTTCACCGTCGCGGTAGAGAAACCCCCGCCAGTTTCCTGCAGAATCGCGTCTCGCAAGGGAGATCAATTCCGCGCCGGTGCGGTTCACCATGATGCGAAAGCCGTTTGCTTCGAGAATATCCATAGTCACACCGTTTTTCGAGAGGATCTGGGAAGCGGACATGCATCTCATGAGAGCAGATTTCTTGCAGCAATTCAAATTCTCCCTCCATATTCGAGAATGCGCCACGACGATCGGCTCCGTGATCGAATGCAAACCCTTGGCGTTCGCACCGAGGATCTGGAGGAAGGGTTTTCACGATCGGGAGGCCCCGGTGGCCAGAACGTCAACAAAGTCAACACTGCAGCCACAATCCGTCACCTCCCCACCGGCCTCGCTGTCACCGCTTCGGATAGCCGCTCGCAATCTGTTAACCGCCATCTCGCACTAAGCCGGCTGCTAGATTTGTTCGAAAAGCAGAAAAAAGAAAACCGCCGAGCTCGCCTCGCCGCCATTTCGAAGGCGCGCCGCCAATCCCCCCGCCGCTCCCGTATTGCCAAAGCGACTCTCGTCGAAGGCAAACGCCACCGCGGAGAAACGAAAAAACTCCGCGGAAAAATTCACCCCCCAAGCCCTCCTGACTGACGTCCGGGGCGTTGGTCCGCGAGGGTGCCGGGGAGCGCCAAGCTCCTCCGGGAAAATTGGCTTTTACGGCGAGCCGTTCCCGCGTAGTTAAGGACATGTCATGGATCTGCTCGCCTGCGATCTTCCAGGAATTCCGAAATTTCGCAGCGGAAAGGTGCGCGAGGTCTTTGACCTTGGCGAAAACCTGCTGATAGTGGCGACGGATCGTATCTCCGCCTTCGACTGCATCCTGCCCAACGCCATTCCCCACAAAGGCGAAGTTCTCACCCAGATTTCCGCATTCTGGTTCGACAAGCTCGACTTTGTTCCAAATCATCTCGTCACCGCGCACTTTCGCCTGCTCCCCGAAAACCTTAAGCCCTTCAAGGAGCAACTCGCCGGTCGCTCAATGATCGTCAGGAAAGCAGCCCCGCTTCCGGTCGAGTGCGTCGCGCGCGGGTATCTCGCCGGCTCCGGTTGGAAGGAATATCAGGAAAAGGGCAACGTCTGCGGACACCGGCTACCGGCGGGGCTCCGACAGAGCGATCGTCTTCCCGAGACAATTTTCACGCCCGCGACCAAAGCCGATACGGGTCATGACGAGAACATCACCTGGCGCGAATGCCGCGCGCTCCTCGGCGACGAGATCGCCCTGCAAGTTCGCAAATGGACCATCGAGCTCTACGAACACGGCCGCGCTTATGCCGCCCAACGCGGCATAATCGTTGCCGATACCAAGTTCGAGTTCGGAGTCCTTGACGACGAAGTGATGTTGATCGACGAGTGCCTCACACCGGACTCCTCCCGCTTCTGGCCCGAAAGCGAATACGCCCCGGATCGCAGTCCGCCGAGCTACGACAAGCAATTCGTGCGCGATTACCTTGAAGCCGTAAAGTGGAACAAACAACCGCCCGCCCCGGGTTTGCCCGCCGAGATCATCGCGCGCACCTCAGAGAAATACCTCGATGCCTACTATCGTCTCACCGGCCTCAAGCTTGCACAAAGCTAACGGCTTTCCGGACTTGAAACGAAGCCGGAATTCGAAGCATGAAAAATCCCCGGGGGAAAGGAACAAGCCCGTCAATCCGGCGGCTGCCGGGGTCTTTTTTCGGCACGCGGTTCCGATTTCAGTCCGGCAGCCTCCAGATCAGCCGGTTGGCCCTCCTGGCGCGGTGGGTCCTCGAAGAAAAATTCCAGTGGGACCTCCAAGTCCTGCAGCCTGCTAGCGCGTGGAAAAATTCATCGACCAATTCCTGCTGTATCTTGCCACCGAGCGCGGTCTTTCCGTCAACTACCAGCTCTCCACCCGGCGCTCGCTTGAAACCTTTGCAGAATGGCTCACACGTCAGGCTCGAATCTCAGGACCCGATGAGGTTGAGCCCGGACACTTCGCCAGCTACCTCGCCTGGCGAAAGCGCTCCGGCCTCGCCGCCGCCTCGATCAAGCTCGAAGCCGTTGCGCTTCGAATCTTCTTCGGGTTCCTGCTCGCACGAAAAATTCTCACGAAAAACCCCGCCGAAAATCTTTCCATCCCGCGCGTCGAGAAATACCTGCCGGAAACGCTCAATGGCTCCGCGATCGGGCGCCTGCTTGAAAGCGTAAGCGGAGCGGATCCCCTCGGCCTTCGTGACCGCGCCATGCTAGAGCTCCTTTATGCAAGTGGTCTTCGGATCTCAGAGCTTTGCAGTGTCCGGCTCGAAGGTCTGGACCTCGCCGAAGGCATGATCCGCGTCACAGGCAAAGGCAACAAGACCCGTCTCGTGCCCGTGGGATCCGAGGCGCGGGGAGCCATTGGCCGCTACCTCGAAACCGAGCGACCCAAGCTTGTATCAAGACGCAGCGGGGCAGAAATCTTCCTGTCAGTGCGCGGCAGGAAGTTGACGCCGCAACGGGTGTGGCAGCTCATCAAACGCTACGCCGCGCGCGCAGGTCTTGAAGCCAACGTCTATCCTCACCTGCTCCGCCATAGCTTCGCCACCCACCTGCTCGCCGGAGGAGCCGACCTTCGTATTATTCAGGAAATGCTTGGCCATGCGGATATATCGACCACGCAAATTTACACGCACGTGGATTCTTCCCGCCTGAAATCCGTGCATAAGAAGTTTCACCCGCGGGCATAGAGTATTGATTTGCTTCGCAGAGCGATGGGCTCGCGTCCCGAATAATCACTCTCAGGCCATTTGTGGAGGCGGTGTCAACCGCCTGACTCTTTCCGACTTGGGCTAACGCCGGAACGAGAGAAGAATTCGGAGGATGTACCAGAAGAGGAGTGCTACCGAAGCGAACAGGGATAGGGATGCCGCTACATATTGATCGGTCCTGTAGTCCCGAAAGATGCTGGAGGTGTTATAAAGAATGGCCGCCGCTGCGAATACGACCATCGCACCTGCGAAGAAGGTGCCAAGATCGAAACCAAAAAGGATGCTCGCAACTATGACACCCAAAGCGACAAAGCTTCCGATCACGAGCACGCCGCGCAGGAAAGAGAAGTCGATGCGCGTCGTGACGACGACACCGGTCAATCCGAGAAAGAGGCCACCGGTGATCATGGCAGCCATGGGAATAACTTCCGGCGAGCTGTAAAACGCCGCCACATAGAGCAGCGGGATGAAGATAACGGCTTGAGCCACGACATAGAGGGCGAGTCCTGCATACTGCATCGCCATGCTGGCGCCTGATCGCGCCCAACTTTCGGCCAGCCAGGAAACCCCCATGAACAACCCGAGAACGATTAGCCAGGAGAATTTCCCGCCAACCATGAGATTCATCATGGCGGGAGCAATCGCGGAATTGAGAAATACCGCTTCCAGAGCCGCAAATGCCAGTATGGCGCCGGCCAAATGCATGTACGTCCGCCGAATGAACTGGCTGCGCTCGATCGGACCGGCTTCCGCCGCAGTGACGTAAGGATTGCTATAGGCGTTACCATTCATAAGCGAAACAGGATTTGAACCTCAAGGTTTGACGCAATCGACGGGATTGTCAAGGACCCCGCTTGTCGCAGACGGTTCGGCTAACACAGCACCCTTTACAGCGAAGATTTGCAGCACGGACGTTCGATTCCGGGTTTGCAGATCGTGAATCCGTTAGCGATCTCGTAGAAAGTTACTCCTTACGCGATGTTCAATGCCTGATCCAGCACATCGAGCAGAAATTCTGCGTCGGACTGCGTGATGCACATTGGCGGAGCAAAGCGGATCGTCTGCCCCCACAGACCACCCTTGCCGAGCAGAAGACCCCTCATCCGCGCATTCTCGAGCACCTGCGCGCATTCGGCCTTGGCGGGCTCTTTCGTCGCGCGATCCTTAACCAACTCGATGCCGAGCAAGAGACCCTTTCCGCGCACGTCGCCGATCAACAGATGCTTCTGCTTGAGTTTCTCAAGTCCGGAAAGGAGATAACCGCCAAGCCGCAAAGCGTTTTCCTGTAGCTTTTCCCTCTCGATTACCTCCAGGACAGCCTTGCCGATGGCGGTAGCAACGGGATTCCCGCCGAAAGTATTAAAGTGAATTCGCTGGGCCAGCACGCCTCCAATCTCTGGGGTTGTGACTACCGCCGCCAGCGGACACCCGTTGCCGATCCCCTTTGCCATCGTCACGATATCGGGAATGACCCCCTGCGTTTCGAATCCCCAAAAATGGCTGCCGGTCCGGCCGAAACCGGCTTGGACTTCGTCGGCTATGCAGACGCCACCGGCAGCGCGGACGTGGCCGTAAACTTCCCCGAGATAGCCGTCAGGAAAAACAACGCATCCGCCAACGCCCTGGATCGATTCGGCGATGAATCCCGCGATCCGGCCGGGGGTGGCGAAGTCGATGAGTTGTTTGACGTCCGCGGCGAATTTTCTTCCCGCTTCCGCATCTTCGCGCCCGAACGGGCCGCGATACGGATCCGGCGCGAGGGCATGATGAACGCCAAAACTGTGGGGCACATTGAACTTCCAGGTACTGTGAGCGGTCACGGACAATCCGGCGGCGTTTCCTCCGTGATAGGCGTTGCGCAGCGCGATGATGTCGTAGTTGCCTGTATAAGCACGCGCCATAAGCAGGGCGAGGTCATTGGCCTCCGATCCTGAATTGACAAAATAGCAGACCCGCAAATCACCCGGCATTTTCGACGCCAGGCTCCGCGCGTATTCGCTCACGTTTGGATGCAAATAGATCGTCGTGGAATGCTGGAGCGTTTCATTTTGCCGTCGCGCGGCCTCGACGACATGCGGATGGCAATGTCCAACGCTGATCGTGACGATGCCGCCGAGCCCATCGAGATAGCGCTTGCCCGTCTCGTCCCAGACATACTGCATCCGCCCCTCGACGAGCATCAACGGCTTCTTGTAGTAAAGAAAAATTCCGGGATTAAGAAATTGCTTCCGAAGCGCGAGGACCTCTTCAGCGGAGGGACCCGCGTACGCGTTGGGCTGAAAGGAGAATGGCGGAAGGGGAACTTCTTTCATCACTGGAGCAGTGTAAAAAACTCAACCACGAAGCGCGAGATCGTCCGGGCAATGCCAAGTCGGAAAGCGCGGGGCGCTATTCCTGGAATCGCCCCATTTTTCGGAACTTTTCGTAACGGCGATGAAGAAGCTTGTCGGTCGAAGTCTTTTCGAGCTCTCGCAGAGCGCTGACAATGGCCTCTTTAAGGTTGTTTGCAGTTTGAAGCGGGTCGTGGTGCGCGCCGCCGAGCGGCTCCGGAATTACCCCGTCAATTACCCCGAGTTGGAGAAGCGCGGAAGCGTTCAGCTTTAGCGCATCGGCCGCCTCAGGGGCGTGTTTGCGGTGCTTCCACAGAATGGCGGCGCAGCCTTCGGGACTGATCACAGAATAATACGCGTTCTCAAGCATTAGCACGCGATCGGCGACCCCGATTCCGAGCGCTCCGCCCGATCCCCCTTCTCCGATAACCATCGCCACGATGGGCGTTCTCAAAACCATCATCTCGCGGAGATTCACAGCGATGGACTCGGCAATGTGACGCTCCTCAGCGCCGACTCCGGGATAGGCCCCGGGAGTATCGATCAGGGTGACGACCGGGAGCCTGAACTTCTCGCCCAGCCGCATAAGCCGAAGGGCCTTGCGGTAACCTTCCGGATGCGGACTGCCAAAATTCCGGAGAAGATTCTCCTTCACGTCACGGCCCTTTTGCTGGCCGATGATCACACATCTCATGCCGTCGATTCGCGCGAGCCCGCCAGGCATCGAGGCGTCGTCGCCGAAGCGCCGGTCTCCCTTGAGTTCAACAAAATCGGTGAAGGCCTGCTCGATGTAGTCGAGAAAAAACGGCCGTGCGATGTGCCGCGCAATCTGCACGCGCTGCCACGCGGTCAAATTCGCGTAAGTCTCCTTCTTGGTTGCCTCGATTTTTTCCTGCATCGCGCGCACCTCGGGATCGAAATCAATGTCTTTTCCATGAACGTGGCGCTTGATTTCCTCGAGCTTCTGCTCGAGCTCTGCGATGGGCTTCTCAAAATCGAGGATCTGTGAGCTCATGAAGGGAGAGTGCGGCTTACTGAATGGTGACGGGAGTTCCGCGGGAGACGAGAAGAAAAATTTCCTCGATGTCAGGCTGAGCGACAATAATTCCGGGAGGCGGAGTGGCCCCGGCGCCTTCAGGAAGGCCCCTGATGGCGAGGCCTGAAGAGCCGAGCATGACCCACCGCTCGCTGCCGGAATAATTCTTGTCCCCGAATGCTACCCGATTCGAACCCTGCAAGGCAATCTTGTCCACTACCTTGGTCTGCGCGGAAGTCGAAACGCCAGGGGTTTTCAAGGCGAGGGTGCGATACTCCTTGAAAAACTGGCCTCCATTGAGAAGCGTGACGGTGCGGGCCTTGCGATTCACGACGATGCTCATGTCGAGCTGTGGAATTACGAGCTGCTGACCGATTTTGAGATTTATCGTCTGCAGGTTGTTAGCGCGAAAAATCAATTCCGCGTTGCTCTTGAATTTCGAAGCGATCTTGACGAGAGAATCTCCCTTGCCGACAGCATACGACGTCTTCCCGGGCGAGGGGACGGGAGAGAATACTTGACTGGTATTGATGGCTCCGAGCGCTGCCTTCGCTTCGGCGATTTTGGGAGAGTCGGGATAGTTGCCAATGAATTCCATCCATGCAGCGCGCGCGCCATCAACGCCGCCCGTCCGTTGGAGGCCCGCTGCCTTTTCAAAGGCTGGCAGCGTGTAGTCGGGCACCACACCAGCCGCTTGCGAGGAGTTTTCCTTATCCTCCATATCAAGCTTCCTTTCCTTCCAGTAAAGCTCGTAGGCAAAAAAAGCAGATCCGCCAAGAATCAACCCGACCAGCGCGAGGATGATGAGCGTTCGCACGATTGCCATATCCCAAAGGAACTCCTGTAGGCAGCCATTAGAGCGGCCCGCCCGGCGTTTGAAAACGATGAAATGCGGTCAGATCAAACCGCGACGCTTCCATTCATCGAGATTCTCACCCGATGAGCGCTGAATCAAATCCATGGTGAACTTCAACAGGCAAACCTCCCAGGCCTCATCGACGCCGGCAATCAGCGCCGCCGTTGGATCCCTCTTGCCGTCCAAATCCTCCTTCAATTGTCCAAGCACGGCCTCCATAGAATCCCGCACGATGCTTTGTTCGAGGTCAGATTTACGAAACTGGAAACCGTAGCGCAGAATTCGGAAGGAATTGGAATGTTGCTCGACCCAGTCCGCATATTCGCGTGCCAGGCCACCAAAGCCATCGAGCAGGAGCTTGCTAAAATGATGGGGCGACATGATACGAGGGCGCTCCGCCTCAATCCGTCCCCCGCGGATGCGCACGGCGTTCACCTCGTCCATGAGTTCGCTGACCAAAAGAAACCGGAAGCTTGTCGAGCCGAAGGTTTCAATTGTACGCTGCGGCTGGATCACGACCCTGGTGTTTTCCATGGCGTAGTGGAAATCGTGCTCCTCGATCATCTGCAAGATAATACGGGGGCTTCTGTTATGCGCAACAGAAGTCTCGGGATTTGACAACAGGGTGTTTTCTGCTTTCTAGCTCAGGTGATGAGATATTTTGCCGCTCTCCTCCTCGCGGCCTTTCTTTGTTCGGGCTGCCAGACCCTTCCCTCGCAAACAAAGTACGATCCGGTCGGTTACAAGCCGAAAAACCCGAAAAACGTCGTCATAAAGGTCTCTTTGCAAGGGCGCATGGTGTACGTCGTGGAGGGCAGCAAGCCGCTTCTCGTCACTGCTACCGCAATAGGACTGCCGAACAAACCGACGCCCAAGGGTCACTTCCGCGTGACAAACAAAATCGCAGGCAAGCGGTCCGGCACATATGGGTTCTGGGTCAAAGGGGACATGATCGTCGCAGGAAAGAGCTCGAAAGCCCCGGGTGCCGGATACCGTTATGTCGGCTTTCCCATGCAATACTGGGTGGAATGGATGCCGGCGTACGGGTTCCATGCCGGTTCTGTGTGGCCGGTCCCGCGGACGCACGGCTGCCTGCGCCTGCATCAAAACGCCGCCAGCGAATTCTTCCAACTCGCTCGCATTGGCACTCCGGTCCGTATTGCGGAAACGCAACCCGAGGATGCCACCCTCGGCAAGAACCCTCCGCGCCCTCAAGACTACAACGACCCCGATCCCCCAATGAGCATCCTCATTTCCTCACGTGCCTTCAAGGACGATCCGACCCAAACTCTGAGAGAACAACCCTGAGCACTCATAGCACACCTCCCGTCAATTCGCCCCGTGTCAACCTGCGCACGCCGGACGTCATGTCACGCGTGCAAGCCGAGGTTGAGGGCCACTATCGAAGCAGTCTCGTGGAGCGCATTCGCGGCCAGGGAGGGGTGGTTAAACAGGGCGGAACGGTGATCCGGCTGGCCAAGCAATTCGGATTTTGCTACGGAGTTGAGCGCGCCATTGACCTCGCCTATGCTGCGTGCAAGGTCTTCCCCGATCGTCGCATTTCGCTCCTCGGCGAGATCATACACAACCCGGAAGTAAACGCCCAACTCGCCGCCATGGGCATCCGATACCTCCCAGCCCATCCAGACGACGCGCAAATCCAAGAACTCACCGCCGAGGATGTCGTGATCGTCCCCGCATTCGGCGCAAAAGTTGCCACAGTGGACGCCATCAAGATGCGCGGATGCCAGATAGTGGACACCACGTGCGGCGATGTTATGAGCGTCTGGAAACGCGTGCGCCAAAACGCTTCCGAGCAAGTTACGAGCATTATCCACGGGAAATCGGCCCACGAGGAAACGACGGCTACTGCGTCTCGCGCGCTTGGCCGCGACGGCAAAGGCCACTACCTCGTCGTTCTTGACCTCGATCAGACGGATATCGTTTGCGACTACATCCGCCGTGGCGGAGACAGGGCCAGCCTTCTCGCCCGATTCAAGGACGCGCACTCGCCGGGTTTCGATCCAGACATTGATCTTCAGCGCGTCGGCGTCGCAAATCAAACCACCATGCTCCGCAGCGAGACTGAGGAAATCCAGCGGCGCATTCGCGCTGCGATCGCAGCCCGCGACGGCCAAGCGGCGAACTTCCGGTTTTTCGACACGATCTGTGGAGCGACGCAAGAACGCCAGGATGCCCTCTTCCAACTCTTGGACGAATCGCTCGATCTTCTTGTAGTCGTCGGAGGTTATAATAGTTCCAACACGACGCACCTCGCGGAAATCGGCGAAAAGAAGATCCCGACCTGGTTCATCCGGAACGCCAGCTGCATGGTTTCGGCGCAGGAAATCCGCCACTTTGACATCCACAAGAAGGAAGAACTCGCAAGCGCGGATTGGCTGCCGTCCAAGGCCCCCCTCTGTGTTGGGATTACCGCCGGCGCGAGCTGTCCAAACAACCTAATCGAGGAAACCATCCATCGTCTGCTGGCGCTGCGCAACGAACCACGCTTCGAGGGTGTGTAACGCGCAGCGCTTCTATACCTCAAGTTCTGAAAGCAACTGGTCTCTTACCCTGGAGAAGCTAAGGCGCATAAGCGCAAGCTCGCGTGATTTTTCGAGGGTCTCCGCATAATAAATGTCATCGGCAAGGAGCCTTTCCGCTGCGCTGACAGCCGATTCGGCCGGCAAGCCCATCCCGCACAGGCCGGGGAACGCGAGCTTGTCCACCGCTCCATCCCCGCCCACACAGGGCAGCCTGCACAATAGGGCGTCTCCGGCCACCTGGCCCGGGACGCTGCTGCGGTCGAGCTGAAAAACAATCCTGTGCCGCGCGACGAGACAAAGATAGGCCGTGTAGGGAAGCTTTCCGGAAACGATGTGCAAGTCGCGAGAAATCGCGCTCAGCAAGTGCGCTCCGGACCAACCTTCCGTGTTGATCACAGTGACCGGTTGCCCCAATTTCAGAACGCTGCTGATGGCAAGAAAATGATTCCTTGAGGGTACGCCAAACTCACGCGTGCCGATGAATATGCCCCGCCTTTGGCGCGTCGGAAGGGAAAAATCCCAAGCCGGCTCCTCAACGGGGTATGGCGTCGGAACGAACGCGCCGCGGCCGCACCGCGATGCTTCGTAAAGGGGAACAAGTTCCGTTGTGCTGGAAATGAAGCCATCGACCTCGCGACATATTGCGCGGAATCTTTGGTAGAGGCCGGGCTTCGCAAGCACGCGCGCGACCTGATGCAAGCCGGATTCCTTCCACGAAATTACGACACGTTTGCCGCGCTCGTGCAGTTTGCGCACGGCTTGGAGCGCGTGGTTGAGGCCGTCCTTTCGCAGCATCACCAGCACGCAGCGAACGGCATCTGGCACCTCCTCGGATTTCCGATAATAGCCGCCCTGGCAGCAAGCGGCATAGGCGTGATAATTGACCGGAGGATGACCGGAGTCTGACGGCAGACCTGCGCCCTGCGCGAACATCCTTGTCTGGTCGCGCCCGCTGGGATTGAGAACTGCGAAGCCAGGCTCCAATGTCCACCGTCAGGCCGCGCTGCCTGCCTTGTGTCTGTCCCAAAGAGCGTTCATCCTGCCAGGCGATGTTTGCTCGATTTTTCCTCCACCGGCCGCAATCTCCGCCTCGACAGCTCGAAAACGCCCGACAAACTTCCGCGTGGCGCCGGCAAGCGACGTCTCGGCGTCCACGCCCAGCTTGCGCGCGAGATTGACCACACTGAAGAAAAGATCCCCGAGTTCCTCCACGATGTTGTTCTTCATCCCGCAGGATATCGCCTCGCGCAGTTCCTCGATCTCCTCCTCGACCTTCTCCAAGACCTGCGAGGCGTCATCCCAGTCAAAGCCGACTCGGGCCGCCTTTTTCTGCGCATTCTGCGCGCGAAGAAGGGCTGGAAATGCGGCCGGCAATTCATCCATCACAGAAGATTCTCTGCCTTTTTCCTCGCGTTTGATCTGCTCCCATTGCCGGAGCACCTGCGCGGTCTCCGCGGCTCTCGAATCTCCGAAAACATGCGGATGGCGCCGGACGAGCTTCTCGCAAATCCCCTCGACGACCTCCTCAAAACTGAACGCGTTTCGTTCCCCCGCCATGTGTGCGTGCATCACCACTTGAAGAAGCACGTCGCCCAGCTCCTCGCGCAGATTTCCGTCATCCGCCCTCTCAATGGCTTCGATGGCCTCATAGCATTCCTCGATGAGAGCCGCACGCAGGCTCTCATGCGTCTGCTCACGATCCCACGGGCAGCCTCCTGGCGAACGAAGCCGGGCGACGATTTCCCTCAACCGGGAGACGCCGCCCATATCACGCGCGCCAGAGCGTGCTCCGGGTTGTGCTAAACTCGCCAACTTCCTCTGAAGAAATTCGCGAGACGTAAATTACAAGCCCAACGACCACAACAACCGTTCCGAAAAAAATGATGCAGGCAGTCCAAGAAGGCAGGGACTGAACGGCGAGCGCATTGTAAAATGCGCCGATCGAATCGATCGGCTCCTGGGCATGAACGAAGATTTTCAGCGTCCAGGCCGCGATGATAATTGCGAAGATGAATATGTAATTGCGCTTCAACCGGCGGCCGACCGCCTCCAGCTTGCTGATCTTAAAGGAAGGCAGGATGAGATCCTCGCAAACCAGCCGCCGCCATTCTCCAACGAGCAGGTTCGGACTCTGCGAGATCATCGGCACGAAAAAATGGGCCTCAACCATCCGCACCCGGCCGCGAAACGCGTCATAGAAGCGGTAGCGCCGCGCTTCAATCCAGAGCAGCATCCAGACATACGCAAGATTGAAGAAGAAAACGATATGCGGGACGCCCTTGAAGGAAAAAGCCACGGTAACTATCGATGTCGTGCTGGTGATCGCCCATGTCGTCGTCACGTCAAGACGCTGCCGCCAGGCCATGATGCGCCCGAGTTCGCCGCGATAAAAATGGATCATCGCGTTGACGTAGCACGCGTCCTTCAAATTAGGCAATGGCATGCCCGAGGTATCCGTCGGCACCGGCTTGCTGGGCGAGTCCGCCGCCGGCTGACTGGGCGAGTCAGTCGTCAATTGCGCCGCTCCTTCTCCAGGAGAGCCGCCCTGACCCGCTCCAGCTTTTCCCGCTCACCTCGCGTGAGGCTGCCGATTCCCTGTCTCGCTATCTTCTCCAAGATCGGGTCAATGGAATCGTAGAGCTCGCCTTCCTTTTCGGGTTCCCGGCGTACCGGCTTGGTGCGGCGCTCCGGACGCTTCAGCGGGATCGTGGAGACGGAAGGCAGGGAAAAAGTACGGACCCCCTCGCGCATCATCCACGCCGCGGCAACACCGCATTCCCACCAGAGAATCGAGAGGCTGATCCATTGCCGATAAGCCAGCATTTGAAGCGAATAGATGCCAAGAAGAGCGATCGCTATCCAGCGCGCCTGGATCCCGAAGAAAATCTCCGCTCCAGGATAAGTCATTGCGAACGCCAGAAAGATCGCAAAGTGCACCGCATCGGAGCCAAAATAGCTGCCGCTCTCAACTCCGATAAAGCTCAGGATCGAAAGCAAGACCGGAATCGCCAGAATCAAGACCGCATACAGCCAGGCAAAGGCTCTCCGGCCGATGAACTTCTCCACATCGCGGCCAAACAAAGCCAGCAATACAAGTTGAATGAGCGTGAAAATCTCCGGCCTGTTGACGAAGGCATATGTGACAAATTGCCAGAGATGAAGCTTTCCAATGGCCGTTTGAGGCGAAAATGCGAGGACTTGGAAAAACCACTCCGCGCCGGAAGCCAGCGCCACGGCCGTCAAGACCATCATCACGCCATGCGCAAACGCAATCGCCGTGGAAAGATAAACCGGAACCCTGCCAACCCAAGTGAGCGGCTCGCACTGCTCAAAGTTCCGGTTTGCTATCATTTGATCCCGACCAATCTACTTCCTGCCAGCTCGTGAAACAAGAAGGAAACGTCCCGTCCCCTGCAAAATTCAAATGCGAATTTGCGTTGTCAGAAACCACGGCTTTCGCGACGTTTCCACCGTGCTCGAACTCAGGGATGTCACGCTTTCCATTCGACAAGACGGCGAAATCAAGCCTTTGCTCGCCGATGTTTCCGCGATATTTCCCCGCGGCCACTTCGCTGCGATCCTCGGACCATCGGGTTGCGGCAAGAGCACACTTCTGAAGGTCATCACCGGAATCGCCAATGGCGAAGAAGAGGGCGAGATCTACTGGGACCAGCGCGACCTAATACATCATGATTTCTCACCGTCCGAAATCGGTTACGTTCCGCAATTCGGTATCACGCACGAAGACTTGACCGTTGGAGAGAGCGTCTCCTACTCCATCAAGCTGCGCGTCCGCGGAATGAGTGGCGATGCCCTTGATGAGGCCACGATCCGCATTCTGGACGAAGTAAATATGGCGGAATTTGCCGGCCGGCTCGTCCGGGTGCTTTCCGGCGGGCAAAAACGCCGGCTCGCTCTCGCAATGGAACTCGCGAGCAAACCGGCGATGCTTCTTTGCGACGAAGTCACGAGCGGGCTCGATCCGCAGTCCGAGGACGAAATTGTCACGCTCCTTCATGGTTTGTCGCGGTCCGACGGACGTACGGTTATTTCGGTCACTCACAGTCTAAGGCATTTGGGATTCTACGACTCCGTGCTCGTGCTCTACCAAGGGATTGTCGCTTACCAAGGGCCCCCGGAATTTCTGACCCACTACTTTCGCTGCGAGGATCCGCAAGACCTTTACAGCCAGCTTGTCCGGCGCGACGCGGCGGAATGGGCACAATCCTGGAAAAAACATCGCCACCCCTTCGAAGAGGCGCTTTCGGGGCGGGTACCGGACCATCTTGAGAGCCTAAATTTTGAGAGCCCTCTGGAGGAACCAGAAATCGAGTTTGAGGCGCAGGCCGAGCCCGAACGGGCCCAATCGCTTCCCCAACCTGGCGCATTCAGCCAGTTCAAAACGCTGACAGCGCGGAGGTTCCGAATTTTCTCGCGCAACAGGACTCAGCTTTTTCTTCAGCTCGGCCTGGTTTTCGGCTTTCCCATCCTGGTCGCCATCTTCGCCTTGGACGGTTTGCCAGCCGTTCAAAATCTTTCCATGGGAATGGATCTGAACGTCGTTAAACAACTTCAAGAGAGCATGAGCTTTCTCGTGCAAGCCAGCAAGATTGGAAGTCTTGTTTCCGGGATCGTGATGTTCCAAGTGGTCCTTCTGACCCTCATGGGAGCAAACAACTCGGGGCGCGAGATCGCTGCGGAGCGCCTTGTTTTCGAGAAGGAAAAACTCTCAGGCCTCAGGCCATTGAGCTATGTGGCCAGCAAAGCGGCTTTTCTCGCGGCGCTGGTGGTCGCCCAATCACTATGGATGGGACTTTTTGTCCACTTCGTCTGCGGCTTCCCCGGCGAGCTCGGCGATCAACTTCTCTTTCTCTCGCTTGCAAATGCCGCAATGACCTCGGTCTGCCTTGCTATCTCGAGCATGATGGGATCGGCCGAGCAGGCCTCGCTGGTCTCGATCTATCTGGTCGGCTTCCAGCTTCCACTCTCCGGTGCGGTCCTCGCCCTGCCGGAATGGGCCGGCATCCTCGCCCGTCCCTTCATCGCAGCATACTGGAGCTGGTCGGGCGTGCTGCAAACCCTGAGGGGCGAGCGCTACTACGACATCGTACAAACCGTCATCCAAACTCAGCTTTCCCCAGCACCCCTATGCCTTTGGGTCCTCGGCTCCCACGTCATCCTCGGTCTCTTCGCTGCCTGGCTCGGCTGCCAGCACAGCCGGCTCGATTGATTTTTTCGCGCGAAAGGCGTTGACAACGCCCGCCCATTGCATTTCCTTTGCGCAATCATTCGATTCGGCGCGCACGTCCGGTGCCGCACTTTCCATCGAATCTACAAAGTCTCCATTCTCAACCAACCCGATTGCCGGTATTGGGAGCCGCGAAGGGCCACCTGATACAGGCGCTTGGATTTCTCATTACCATACACCCTCATGGCCGGCCACAGCAAATGGTCGAAAGTGAAGCGTTTCAAGGGAGCCTTGGACGCCAAACGCGGCAGGCTCTTCTCGAAACTCTCCAAAGAAATCACCGTCGCAGCGAGACAAGGCGGGGGGAATCCCTCCGCGAACCCCCGGCTGCGCGCCGCAATTCAGTCCGCCCGGGCGCAAAGCATGCCGAACGATAACGTTGATCGTGCCATCAAGAAAGGCACCGGTGAGCTTGGCTCGCAGACGGTTGAGGAAATCATCTACGAAGGCTATGCCCCTGGCGGCGTTGCCTTGATTGTCGAAGCCGCCACCGACAACAAGAACCGGACCGCTGCGGACATGCGTTCCATTTTCACGAAAAACCACGGCAACCTCGGTGGCCCAGGAAGCGTGTCCTTCATGTTCCATCGCAAGGGTCAGATCACAATTCCGGTTTCATCCGCCAGCGAGAATCGCCTATTCGAGCTCGCCGCCGACGCGGGCGCCGAGGACCTCGCAAATGATGGGGAACACCACATCATCATCACTCCGCCCGATCAGCTCTATGCCGTCTCCGAAGCTCTGAGGAGGGCCTCTCTCGAACCCGACTCCCAAAGACTCACCTACATCCCTGAATCTTCCGTCGCCGTCGAAGACGCAAGAACCGCCGCCCAAGTTCTCCGGCTCTGTGATGCTCTCGACGATTGCGACGATGTCCTCAACGTCCACGCCAACTTTGAAATCCCCGACGACATCCTTGCCCAGGCGCAGGAGAACTGAATTTGCCATGACTGAAGAAAACACGAATCTTGAAGCGGTGGGCACTCCGCCCGCCAAGCGCCGCGTGCGCAGGACCGGCGAGGCGAGTAACTCCCAGAAACGGACCGCGCGAAAGACAAGACCCGCCGACAATGGCGCCGCACCCCCCGATGAAGAAAACGCATTGAAAGTGGAGGTGCCACCCCTCGCTGTCGAGCCCACGGTAAGCGCAGCAACTGATCAGCCGCCCATAGAGGTGGCTCCTCCCCCAGCATCCCAGCCGCCTCCACCGCCCGCTCCACCGACCTATGCCGAGGGTGTCGTAGAGGTGTCTGGCAAAGGTTTCGGCTTCCTTCGCGAGCCGCGCCGCAATTTCTCGCAGTCCAACAACGATGTCTTCGTCACCCCCGAGGTCGTCCGCAAGCATGCTTTGCGAGACGGCATGTGGATTAAAGGCGAGACGCGCCGTGGCAGTCGCGGTCCACAGCTTTTCAAGCTTGTCGAAATCGAGGGTCGGGACCCCGACAGCTATCAAAACCTTCCCCTCTTCGAGGAACTTACCACGATCAGTCCAAATAAACGCATCCGTCTCGAAACGGTTCCGGATCGCTATACCACGCGCGTGATGGACCTGATGACGCCCATCGGCAAGGGCCAGCGTGGCCTGATCGTCGCGCCTCCGCGCACCGGCAAGACCACCCTTCTTCAACACATCGCGGACGCCGTGGTGAAGAACCACCAAGAGATGAAGCTGATCATCCTGCTTGTGGATGAGCGGCCCGAAGAAGTCACAGAGATCCGCCGCTCCGTCCCGACCGCCGAACTCATGGCCAGCTCCAACGATTCGGATATCAAAACCCACACCCGCATCGCCCAGCTTGCCGCCGAACGCGCCAGGCGGCTCGTCGAAATGGGGCAGGATGTGTTCGTCCTCATGGATTCGCTCACGCGTATCGGTCGCGCCTTCAACAACGCTCAGGGCGGCGGCGGCCGCACGATGTCCGGCGGCGTGGACTCGCGCGCGCTCGAGATCCCGCGCAAAATCTTCGCCGCTGCGCGAAACACCGAGGAAGCCGGATCGCTCACGATCATGGCCACCGCGCTCATCGAAACCAACAGCCGTATGGACGAGCTTATTTTCCAGGAGTTCAAGGGCACCGGCAATATGGAGCTCGTCCTCGATCGCAAGATCAGTGATCAGCGCATCTACCCCGCGGTCGATATCTTCCTGTCCGGAACACGGCGCGAAGAACTCCTGCTCTCTGCCGAAGATTTGCACAAAATCAGCGTCATTCGCCGCGGCCTTGCAGGTCACAAGCCCATCGAGGCCATCGAGCGTTTGCTCTTTTTTATTCGCAAATACCCGACCAACGCGGAATTGCTGAAGAACATTCCGGGCTGAAAATCCTGGCAGCGCCCGTCTCTGGCGGCGCTGCCCTACCGGACTTCGCGAAGGCGCCTGAGCGCGGCATGGGCAGATCCGTCTTCGAGCGCCATCCTGGACTTTCCAACAGCGGCAACGAGATCGGCTGAGATTCCGGCGACAACGATCGCACAGGCAGCGTTGAGAACGACGATGTCGCGCTTCGGGCCGCGCTCGCTTCCACGCAAGAGGTCCTCAAGAGACTCAGCGTTCCGCTTTGCGTCGCTACCGCGAAGGTCCTCGATGACCGCCGGAGCAAATCCTAAAGTCTCGGGCCGGATGGAGAAGCGTCTTATGCCTCCGGGTTCGAGAGCATGAACCTCCGATGGGCCAAGTGTGGAGACCTCGTCCAGGCCTCCGCTTCCGTGAACGGCCCACGCGCGCTTGCGGCCGAGCAGGCCAAAAGTTTCCGCATAGACCGCAAGCAACTTCCGGTCGAAAACGCCAGCGAGCTGGAACTCCGGACGGGCCGGGTTGAGCAGCGGACCGAGCAGGTTAAAGATTGTCGCGCTTTCCTCTTCCGCCAGCGCTTTCCTAACAGGCGCCACGGCTTTGAATGTCGGATGGTACTGCGGTGCAAAAAGAAAACAGCATCCCGCGGCGTGCAATGCGGCTTCAGGCGGCAAATCGATTCGAATGCCAAGGGCTTCGAGGACGTCGGCGCCGCCGCATTTCGAAGTGATCCCCCGGTTTCCATGCTTGACGACCCGCGCGCCGCAGGCCGCGGCCACAAACATGACGGCGGTCGAGATATTGAAAAGCCCCGCCCTATCCCCACCGGTGCCGCATACATCGAGCAAACCTTTGCCCAACTCCAAACGAATGCCACGGGCTAAGAGCACGTCGACGAACGCGGCAATTTCGGCAGGCGTCTCGCCTTTGGAATGAAGGGCCCGAAGAAAGTCCGCCCGCACTGAGAGCGCTACGTCCTCGTCAAAAAGATGATCGCACGCCACCGCGATATCATCCCCGGTGAGATCACCGCCCATACGCATTCTGTTGGTGAGAGTGGCAAGCACGTTTCTAGATCACAATGGGAACGATCGCGCCAAAGAGCAAGAGCGTCCGAACGATCGTCGCGCCGTGCTGCTCCAGGCATGCGATCACCAAAGAGCAGGCTGTCACGCGCGAGCGAGAAATTCGAGAAATTCCTTTGCGCTCCACTGACCGGCCACCTGGGGTTTGTCCAACCAACCGTAGTTGAGCACCGAGCCGGCTTTGGCAAAGAGCAAGCGCGAAGCACGGCCCAGTGCACCCATGCCCATGACCGCCAGCGGTTCGGATGTCTCCTCCAAAAGCACAAGCAATCGGGCAACATCCGCGGGAGTCTCGGTCTTTGCAGCAATCTTCACAATCGTCGCACCTGCCCGTCGCGCCCTCGCGCTAATTCTGCGCAGCTTGGAAAGAGAGGGCGTAGCCTCGAAGTCATGGAAGGAGAAAATCAGGGCTTTCTTCCTGCGCCGGGCGGCCTCGAGCACACTGCGCAGGCGTCTCGTGGAACGCGCTTCAATATCGATGGCCGAAGCCGCCGGGAGGAGCGCAAGATAGTGGGCAATCCGCTCTTCCTCGCTGATCGGCTTCACACCGCCTTCGTCCAAACGCCGCACGGTGAGGATGGCTGGAACCGAAAGGGCCGCGACTTGTTGCAAGGAAGGCAGATGCGGCAGCGCGTCCACTCTCACCTCGACCGCATCAAGCCCCGGATTCCCGGCCTCGGCGAAGCCGGCCTCAGTATGAATGACGCCGACCAGATTCGAACGTTGGAGATGAATTCGCTTTTCCATTTGACGCAGCGTTGGGATGCTAACATAGAGATCCGGTCGCTCCGCAAGACGCGAGCCCGGAAATGATCGCGCGAAAACAGGAAATCAGCCTTCAACTTAACCAGTCTATCGACGCCTTGCCAGGCGCACCTGCCGCACTGCTTCGAAAGGAACGCATCGACATCGCGCACGCTGCAATGCGTCTCAGGCGCGGAGAATCAGGTGAGTGCTTCATTCTGGCGGGCAGAGCGCACAAGCCGCCAGAGTTCCCTCGAAGCGTCAGCCGGGTGATGCTGACGTTCAGCCTCATCAAACTGGACAAGGTCCGGCGAGCTTTCGGGGCCTGCGAGTTTGAGAGCGTCGAGGGCTCCCCGGGAAAGCGACTTCGCGGCGCCCCGCATCGTCGGGCAACGAAGGGCTGGCTTTCATGGAAGACCTTTCACGAAGGTCAAGTTGCGCGCGCGACACACACCGGCGCGAGAAAACCAGCACACTCCGGTATGGCCGGCCGGAACGAAACGAGTGGCCGGCAAACATAAACTGTATCGCCACATGAACCGAACTGCCTGTTATGCCGCACCTTTTAGTTCTTTACTCCAATTAGCGATTCATATTAGCATAAAGAGACATGCTCTCCCTTAAGTTTACTTTTCAGATCATCGCAGCTGCCCTGGTCGCCGCAGATATTTCCGCCTTCGGCCAGACACCAAACACTTACTACAAAATTCTAAAGGTCGAGCCGAGCTTTCTGGATTCCCCTATCTATTCGGGTCCGCGCTATGACAAGCGCGGCGCGAGAGCCAAGTCGTGGCTAGAAATCGAAGTGAGCTTTGAATGGCAACCGCGGCTAAGGGATCCGAAATACACAGATGAGCTGACTTTCAACTATTACATCTTGCTCAAGAACAGATCCCCGCAGTATCCGCAGGGAACCCTTCTGGTTGGTTCGGTCACCCATACAAGCATTCCTCAAGAAAAAGATATGCATTCGGTTGTTTACATCAGCCCGCGAACCTTAGAACGCTTCTTTGAAGGCAAGGTCCCTGCCAATGCCGAGCAGGCCCTGGTGGATGTGGGTGTGACCATCACGAAACAGGGCCAGCAAGTTGCCTCAACCAGCTGGAAGAGCAAATCGGGAGATTGGTGGCCGCAGTTTCAACAGACTCCCGGATTTGTGCTCAACAAGAATGAGACGCCCTTTGCATCGCTCGCGTGGGACTACTACGAGGCGATCAAGCCCAATACCATGGGTCAGTGAGGCAGAGTTCCTGTCCTTGAGTCCAGCCCGATGGCCGCACAGTCACGTATCTTTGCCCTTAATCTCGGCATGCAGACCATCACGCTTGCCGAATTTCGCGCCAACTCGCGCGGCGCCCTCACGCTCGATGCGTTTCGGCAGGAGGAGCTCATCGTCGATCCCGCCGCGGATGCCACCCGGCCTGCGCAAATTGAAGCGGCCGTCTCTGAACTTCGCAAGGCAATGCGCGTCGCCGCCAAGGAGCGTGCGAACGTCAGTCTGCCTTCGCAGTCAGTGTTCGCCCGCTTCGTAAAATTGCCAGGCTCAACTCCGAGCGAGGTGGACTCCATCATCGGCTTCGAGGCCCAGCAGAATGTTCCCTTTCCAATTGACGAGGTCATTTGGGACTATCAGATCATGGGCGAGTCGAGGGATAAGATATGGGATGTCGCCCTTGTCGCCATCAAGGCGGACCAACTCGAAGAGATCAACGCTTCGGTCAACAAGGGCGGTCTCAGGAGTCTCGTCATAGACCTCGCGCCGATGGCGCTCTCCAATGCCTTTCGTTACAACTACAGCGATCTCAACGGATGTTCACTTCTCATTGACATCGGCGCTCGCACGACGAACCTCGTCTTCATCGAGGACAAGCGCGTTTTCAGTCGCAGCATTCCCGTGGGCGGCAGCACCATCAGCGGCGCCATCTCAAAGGAATTCAAACGGGAGATTTCACTCGGTGAAAAGTTAAAAATTGAGAAGGGACTCGTGGGTCTGGGTGGAAACTATGCCGAGCCTGAGGATCCCATCGAAGCCAGGATTTCCAAGATTGTCCGCAGCACGATGACCCGCCTGCACGCTGAGGTCGCCCGATCGATCTCATTTTACCGTCAGAACCAGTCGGGCGGCGCTCCCGTTCGCGCCTTTCTTTGCGGCGGGACGATCAGCCTGCCTTACATGGTGGAGTTTTTCAGCGAGAAGCTGCAAATGCCTATCGAACATTTCAACCCGCTGCGGAACGTCACCGTGGCACGGCAGGAAGTTGCCGCTCAAATTGGCGGCAAGGCACACATGCTGGGCGAGGTGGTCGGTTGCGCATTGCGATTTCTGGGGAACGCGCCGATTGAAATCAATCTCCGCCCGCATGGCCTCGTTCGTGAACAGAATCTCGCCAAACGCAGACCCTTTCTCATCCTGGCGGCCGGCTGCCTGATACTCGCACCGGCCGCATGGTGGTTGTACTTTAGCCGCGGCACTTCCATCACCCAGAAGATGCTCGACAGCGTGAACGCCGATGCTGGAAAGTTGGAAGCGGCCGCCAAACGCTTCGACAGCCTGGAAGCAGAGACCAAGATGCTTCAGGAGACAGCGGAACCGCTAATCGTTGCCATCACGGAGCGTGCTTCCTGGGCCGAAATTCTTGAAGAACTCGGCGCCAAACTGCCTCCACGTTTCATCTGGGTGACGGACATCAAGGCTCTTTCCGATGGCAAGCCCTACGTGCAGAGTGCAGGCCCTCCTCCTTTGACGCCGACTCAGAAGACGCCGACTCAGAAATCGGACGCGCCGAAGCAAGCCGGTTCCGCCCAGAAGCCCGGCCCGCAATCAACCGAAGGGCAGTCGAAAATCGATGGCCTTGAGGTCAGTGGACTTTATCTTGCCAACCCTCCGAATGAAAAGGAGGCGCGAATCATCGATGAATTCGTCGATCAACTCCAAAAATCGGAGCTCTTCAAAATCGAGGAAAAGAATAAATCCAAGGTGGTCATTCAGCGCACAACGCCCGACGGACAAAGCTGGGCATATAGCTACACGATCGTCCTGCCCCTGCGGAATCCAATTTCACTCCCATGAGGTGGTTCAAAGAAAACTCGTTCCTCGCAGGGCTTGCGGCAACGACCATTATTGCCGGTGGTGCTTTGGTTTTCCTCATGATGCGATCAATGACGCAGTATCAAGGGACTCGAGAGGCCTACACGCAGGCCGTCCGCAAGCTCCACGCCCTCCAGAATCGATCTCCATTTCCGAATGCTGAGAACTTTGAAAAAAGTCGCGCGCTCGAAGAGCAATACAAGTCGGAACTGGATTCCTTGCGCGCCCGGCTGGCAAAAATGCAGGAGCCGGTCAATCCAGACGTCCAGCCCCAGAAATTCCAGGATGATCTTCGCACCGCTGTCAACCGGATCGCGGAAAAAGCGGGTGCGGCAGGTGTCGAGTTGCCGAAAGGCTTCTATCTCGGATTCAGCCAATATGCCAATAGCCTTCCCAACGAGCATGCCGCGCCTGCTCTGGCGCGACAACTCGGCATCATAGAGAAGATCGTCGCGGACCTGATCGGCTTCAAGGTCCAGTCAATTGACGGCCTGAATCGGCTCCCCCTGCCCGAAGAATCTGCCCCCGTCATCCAAAAGACCGAAGACCCTCAGCAGCGCGGCCGTCAGTCCGAAGCAAAGGCAACGGGTTTTAGACGCCAGCCCTTTGATCTGGCCTTCACCGCCGAACACGGCAAGTTGCGCGTCGCCTTCAATTCCCTGCTCGATTCCGATCAGTTCCTTATCGTTCGCAATCTTACCTTTCAAAATACAGCGCGCGTGGGTCCGCCGGTCTCCCGCCAAAGCAGCGCGGGGGCAGTTGTGCAGGCGGGACAATCTCCAGGCGGCATGAGCAGCTCGCAAGGACGCCCTACCGCCCCCAGCGAGTTAAACGTGATTCTTGGACGCGAACTGGTCAAGGCCGCGATGCGCATCGAAATCATCGACTTTCCCACGCCATCGGAGCCCGGAAAGTAATTTGCAATGGACTGGCTGAGAAAGAACTTTGACAAGGCCATCCTGATGATTGCCGGTATTGTCCTCCTGGCCTGCTGCGGGTTGATCATTAGCAGCACCCTATCCTTTCCTGATCATTTTACCGGGCGAAACAGTCCCAAGCCCCCGGACAATGCCATCAAACCCCTCCCGACAGGCGCTCTAACGGCGGCGTCGGAAAAGGTAACGTCGCCTCAGAACTGGCTTGGGCATGATGGCTCGCTTCTCGTCTCGCGTCCATACGTCCTGGTGGATGGCTCGCTCATTGATCCTCTCGAAGGCAACAGGAATCTTCACGAACCCATAAAAAACTCCTGGCTCATCAAGCACGATCTGCCCTATTGGGAAAGCACCATCAAGGAACAGGATCCTGACGGAGACCGCTTCAGCAATCTTGAAGAATACCTTGCAGGCACCGATCCGCGCGAGAAGGATTCCGTTCCCCCCTATTACACGAAGCTCCGGCTCTCGCGATTCATCTCGAAGCCATTCCGCCTCATTTTCACAGGAACCCCAGATGATGGCCAGACGTTCACGATCAACGCGAGGGATCGCGGCGGCCGAACCCGATTCCTGGAAAAAGGCCAGATCATCGAAGGAACTCCTTACAAAGTCATTTCATACGAAAAGAAAACGGAGGTGAAGAACGAAATTGAAATCGATGTTTCCACCCTCCAGATCGAGAACACTCAGACCGGCCAGCGAATCGTGCTTGTTGCCAACAGGGAAGCCAATGACCCCACATCCTACGGAGAGTTTATTTCTCTCTACGACAACTCAAAATTCACGGTAAAAAAAGACGACGAGTTCGCATTGCCTCCCGAGACAGACAGAAAGTACAAACTCATTGACATTTCTGAAAAGGAAGCCGTAATACAGGACCAGCAAACCCGGGAGCAACACGAGATTCCTCCCGCACAATGAGAGTGAGAGCCGCTGCCTAACGTCTGACGATGCGTGTCTTAACCAGTCGCATCCGCGAGCAAATTGGGAGGATCTTCTCGTCCCTCAAGAATCCCCCGAATTACCCCTTCTTCACTCCAAATCTGACCTAACAATGAAGTCGAAAGTCCTCGCCGCAATGACCGCCGCTTCCTTGGCCCTTAGCATAGCCTCGAGCCCCGCTCAAGAGGCCGGCATCCAAGGCGCTGCCGAACGCGAGATTCGCAGGCAGGAGGCCATGGTCGATTACGCTCAAAAGGCGGTGAACAACGGGACCGAAGCCATGATGAATCAGGATTACGAAAGCGCCTTTGCCTACTTTAAGAGCGCTGTCGATGTCCTGCCCAGCAGCGGACCGGCAACACAATCGGTTCGCGAGACGGCGCTGGATGGCTTCTGCCGCGCTGCCGTCAAGCTCTCTGAGCAACGCATTTCCGAAGGGCGTTACCAGGACGCCGCAACGACCGTGACGGTGGTGCTTGAGGAACGCTATGCACCCAACTACGGCCCGGCGCTCGCCCTGGAACGCAAACTAAAGGATCCCACGCGATTCAATAGGGCGCTCACTCCCGGATTCATCGCCAATATCGAGGAGGTGAAGCAACTCTTGCTCGAGGCCGACGGCTTCTACGCTTCGGGTCGCTTTGATCTCGCCTTCAAGCGGTACGAGCAGGTTCTCAACATCGATAAATATAACATCGCCGCGCGGCGCGGCATGGAACGCGTGAATGTCGCCCGCCAAAAATACGCAACCTCTGCCTACAACGAGGCTCGCGGCGATATGCTGCGTCAAGTCGACAAGGGCTGGGAGCTGCCAGTTCGCCGCTTTGAAGTCGGCGCGTCGACTATCATTGAACAGCCGCAGATTGACACACGGGGCACCTCATTGATCAATCGCAAGCTCGATGAGATCATCATCCCCCGCATTGACTTTCGGGATGCCACAATTCGCGAGGCTTTGGATTTCATCAAGCAGCGAGCCGTCGCCCTCGACACCACCGAGCAGGACCCTTCGCGCAGGGGCATCAATATTGTGCTTAAGGCTCCTGCTGATTCGCCGGAAGCCAATTCCCGGATCACCCTTTCACTGAATGATATTCCACTCCGTGCCGCCATCGACTATGTCGCGAAAGCCGCGAATCTCAAACTGAAGATCGAGCCCTACGCGGTCGCCGTTGTTCCTCAGTCGGAACCTACCGATATCCTGATCACAAAGGAGTACAAAGTTCCTCCCGGCTTCATCACCTCCTTGCCGGCCGGCCAGCCCACCAACCTGCCGGGCCCGGGAAGCCAGACCGTCGCACCCGGATCGCAACCCGCCATTCAAGCCCGCTCGGGCGCGAGAGAATTCCTGGAAGCTCAAGGCGTCACGTTCCCTCAAGGTGCCAGCGCGAACTTCATAGCGAGCACGAGCAAGCTGATCATCAAGAACACTCAGGCGAATCTCGACCTGATCGACACGCTGGTGGAAACGCAAATGACGGCTCCGCCCAGCCAGGTGGAGATCGAGTCAAAGTTCCTCGAGGTGACTCAGACCAATCTCAAGGAAATGGGTTTCGATTGGTTGCTTGGCCAATTTTCCATGCCGTTTGGCAGCGGCGTTTACGGTGGCGGGGGAACCCAAGGCGCGGCACAAAACATCAACGCCAATTCGTTCCCGTTTCTGAATCCTGGGGCAACAGGCGTCCCCATTGGCGCCACAGGCACAACATCCGGTCCTCTGACAGCAGGCAATCGTTCCGGTACCACAGCCATTAGCGTGAATGCGGTCGACGCCTTGCTTTTCGGCACACCCCTCGGCCCTGCTCCTGCGCTCCTTTCTGTCGCCGGGATCTTTACCAATCCCCAGTTTCAAGTCGTTCTGCGCGCCTTGAATCAGCAAAAAGGTGTTGATCTCGTGAGCGCCCCGAAGGTCACCACCAAGAGCGGCCAGCGAGCGACGATCCAAATTGTCCGGGAATTCCGCTATCCGACCGAATATGATCTGCCTCAGGTTACGCAGACGCCAGGATCAATTTACACCCCGGCAACTCCCACAACGCCAACTTCGTTTGAAACAAAACCCGTCGGCATCACGCTTGAGGTGGAACCAACGGTTGGACCCGATGGCTACACTATCGATCTCATTCTCTCACCCCGTGTGGTCGAATTTGACGGATTTATCAACTATGGAAGCCCGATCAACACCGTAGTGACAACCGTTCCCGGAACATTTGGCGGAATTACGGTTCCCACACTCAGCGCTACCTTTGTGGTCACGGAGAACGTGATCAATAAGCCGGTCTTTTCGACTCGGGAAGTTACCACTGAAGTCACGGTGTACGACGGCCAGACAGTCGTCATCGGCGGCCTGATGCGTGAGGACATTCAAAAGACCGAGGACAAAGTACCCATCCTGGGGGATATCCCTCTTGCAGGCAGGCTCTTTCGCACGACGGCCGACCAGCACATCAAGCGAAATCTCATTATGTTTGTCACCGCGAGCTTGCTGGACCCAGCCGGCCAGCCGCTGATCAAGATTGATGAAGAAAAGGAGATCGTGCCTGAGCCGAGTGCCGCAGAGATCGAAGAGGAAATCATTCCGGGGGATGCCAACCTCGATACCGCCGCCTCAATAGCCGTCTTCCCTGCCTATGAAATTTTTCGTAACCATTGTTCCGCGCAAGTCCCTCTTCATGGCCCTTGTATTGGCCTGCCTCGGACCCCAAGCCCCCGTAACGGCCCAGAATCTCGAAACAATTTCCGATAGGGAAATCGTTCGTCGGCAGGAAAACCTGCTCGTCGGGGAAAAACTCATCGCGGCGGGAGACAAAGCCGCGGCGGAAAAGGATTACGAAACCGCGTACACCAATTACCTGGACGCGTTGAACGCGATACCCGCGAGCCCCGCAATGAGCGCGCTACGCAAAAAAACCCTTTCGAAATTCACAAGGACTGCTCTTCGCTATGCGGAAAAACTGATTGCTGACGGCCGCTACAGCGACGCTGAGCGTGTCGCCAAGACCGTTCTGCTGCCAGATTACGATCCGTCAAACAAGGCTGCTGTCCAGCTCCTTTCCAACCTCGAACAGCCGGACTATTACAACAAGACGGTCACTCCGCAATTCGCTGCAGACCGCGAAGAGGTAACCAAGTTGCTTTACGAAGCCGATGGATTCTTCCAAGCCGGCCGTTTCGATTTGGCGATCAAGCGGTATGAACAGGTTCTCAACATCGATCGATACAATATCGCCGCCCGGAAGGGGATGGAGCAGGTGAACGTCGAGAAGTCCAGATACTACGGCAGTGCTTACAACGAGACTCGCAGCCGGCTGCTTTGGATGGTCGATGAATCCTGGGAACGCCCCGTTCAGCGTTTCCAAGGAGGACGTTCCACAACGACGGAAGCCCAAGCGCGCATAGGAGTTCGGGGCACCGAGGCCACGATGGCTAAGCTCAATCGCATCATTATTCCAAGAATCGATCTTCGCGACGCGACCGTGCGAGAGGCTGTGGAATTTCTCAAACAGCGCAGCCGGGAACTCGACTCCTCGACGGACGACCCGCAGGAAAAACGGGGAGTCAATATCTTTCTCAAGCTGGCTGGACCCGCGGTGATGCCTGTCCCAGACATGTCTGCTGCCCCGCCAATTGAAGGTGCAACCGCACTTCCTCCGGTCAGCGGAGGTGCCGATACCAAGGTCACACTTTCCTTGACCAATGTTCCCTTGATTGAGGCCCTGCGTTATCTGACAGAACTGGCTGGTCTCAAATACAAGATCGAACCCTACGCGGTCTCAATCGTTCCCATCACCGAGAATACGACGGATTTGCTGACCAAGAAGTATCGCGTTCCACCCGGATTTATCCCGACCTCGGCGTCCACAGGCACCGATATCATCCCGGCACCCGGAACAACACGCAGCGAGGTCACGGAGACCCGCATCGGAAGCCGCACGAATGCGCTCGATTACTTGCAGTCCCAAGGTGTCAGTTTTCCAAGCGGTGCCTTCGCTCAATACGTTCCGGCCAGTAGCGAGCTAATCGTTCGCAATACGCCGGATGCGATCGATCTGATCGACTCACTGGTAGACGCCGCTGTCGGCGTTCAGCCTACACAGGTAGAGATTGAATCGAAATTTCTGGAGATCACCCAAAACAACCTCAAGGAACTGGGCTTCGACTGGCTTCTTGGGCCACTCCAGATCAAGCCGGGAACTTTCGCTGCCGGTGGAACGCAGGGTTTTGGAACAAATCTAAATCCGACTTCTCCCAACGCGGCAAATTTTCCCTTCGCACCTGGCGGCACACCAATTGGTCAGAATCCGGTCACCGGGGGATTGAGATCGGGCTTCGGATCGGGTCCTAACGCGGCCATTACCGCAAATAGCATCGACGCCTTGCTGATACCCCCAGCATTCGGCGTTGCGCCGGGCATCTTCGGCATCGCCGGCATTTTCACCAATCCTCAATTCCAGGTCGTCATCCGTGCTCTAAACCAGAAGAAGGGTGTGGATTTGCTGTCGGCTCCGAAGGTCACGACGAAGAGCGGACGCAAGGCGATAGTGCGCGTGGCCAGGGAGTTTCCATATCCGACCGAGTTTAATGCCCCCGAGCCTCCGCCGCCGCAGTACCGGGCACTACCGGAACTACCATTCTCACACCGGGCACATTCACCAGCCTTGGGCGTCGTCACCCCCTCGACGCCCACCGCGTTTGAGACGAGAAACATCGGCGTGACGCTTGAAGTCGAGCCAATCATTGGTCCCGACGGATATACCATCGATCTTAACCTCTCGCCCGAGGTCGTCGAATTTGATGGTTTTATCAACTATGGTTCACCAATCTTCGGGACCGTCAGTTCGTTGCAGTTCCCTTCCCAGCTATCGTCTCCCAGGTGCTCACGGATAACGTAATCAATCAGCCAATATTCTCCACGCGCAAAGTCACCACGAGTGTAAGCATTTGGGATGGTCAAACCGTGGCGTTGGGAGGATTGGTTCGTGAGGATGTGCAAAAGATTCAGGACAAGGTGCCGATTTTGGGTGACATACCGCTGGCGGGGCGTCTCTTTCGTTCCAACGTCGATCAGAAAATCAAGCGCAACCTCATCATCTTTGTCACGGCGCGCTTAATGGATGCGGAAGGCCGGCCCGTTCGTCTGGATGAAGACGCGGAGGAAATTGTTGAACCTTTGGGCCTGCCTCAGGAGCTTCCGCCCCCGACTTTCGAGAGCCCGAGTTTTGGAAAATAGACTTTCTCTGAGAGAGCTAGACTGAAACGGCGCGCGCCGCAGATCCTCCCTTCCGGGCATCGCCGGGTTGGGCGGATCTATCCGGCCCAAGATTCTGCAAACTGCTTCGTATGCCCATTCTCGGAATAACAGGGGGAATCGCTTCCGGAAAATCGACCTTTCGAAATCTGCTCTCGCAACGTGTCCAAGCGGAATTCTTCGACGCCGATGCCTGCGTGAGCGAACTGCTCGACGAGGATGAATCCGTGCGGAAACAAGTCCTGGAGAAAATCCATCCTGCCGCCTATGGAGCGGAAGGGAAACCGAATCGCGCGCTGCTGCGGGAGCTCATTTACCAGGATGCCGGCAAGAAACGGACTCTCGAGGCGATCCTGCACCCGATCGTCCGCGAACGCTGGTTGCAAAAGGCCCAGGAAGCCGCGGCTGCCCAAAGAAAATTCGTGGTGGATATCCCCCTTCTCTTTGAAACACGCGCCGAATTACTCTTCGATCGAATTATTACCGTCGGCTGCGCGACGGAAACGCAGCTTGCCCGGCTCAGTTCGCGCCCGGGCATGACGCGCGAAATCTCCAAAAAAATTATTGCCTCACAGATGCCTATCGGCGTCAAAGTCTCCCGGTCCCATCACGTCATCTGGAATGATGGGACACTTGACGCGCTCACCGCGCAAACCGAGCTCTTTTCCCGCTACTTGCATGACCGATACGGTTGAAAATCCACCTCAGGCGAGCGCTGTCCCGCAGCCTTTGTCGCTGAACGATCTTCAGCAATTGAGCCTGGAAAAGCTTGCGAGCCGGGGCATCGAGCTTGGCATGCGGTTGCGTGCCGAGACCTCCCGCCATCACATGGTGCTCGATCAGGCGCGCTTTCATCTCGCCCAGGGAGGTGCGGTGTTCGCCACGGGCTTTCTTGAGCTCACGGCCGACCACGGCATTCTTCGCTGGCCGGCTTTCAATTTGAAACCGGGGCCCGACGACGCCAGCATCCCCGCATCCCTGTTTCGTGCGCTCGAACTCCGCCCGGGAGTGATCCTCCGATGCCTCTTGCGGCTTCCTCAAGATCGTGAGCGCGGCCTGGTGGTTGAATCCATCCTCGAAATTGAAGGCATTCCCGCCGCCCAATGGCAAACGCCTCCGGAATTCGAAAAGCTTACCCCGCTTTTCCCGGACCGGCGAATCTTCCTGGAGGCGGCGCAGAGCCCATCGATCAGTGCTCGAGCTGTCGATCTCATTGCGCCGCTGGGGATGGGTCAGCGCGGGCTAATCGTGGCGCCGCCGCGCGCCGGAAAAACCCTGATGCTCAAAGCGCTTGCCAGGGCGATTCGCGCGAACCATCCCGAGATCGTTCTGATGCTGCTGCTGGTGGATGAACGTCCGGAAGAGGTGACCGATCTGCGCAGCGATCTGGATTGTGAAATCTACAGCTCCACTTTTGACGAATCGGTAACCCGTCATGTGCAGGTTTGCGAAGCCGTGTCAGAGCGGGCCAAGCGTCTGGTGGAATTAGGAAAGGATGTCGTCATTCTTCTTGATTCGATCACGCGCATGGCTCGAGGCTACAATAACCTGCAGCCTAACAAGGGCCGCATCATGAGCGGAGGTGTGGACTCCAAAGCCCTCGCCCGGCCCCGCAAGTTCTTCGGATCTGCTCGAAACGTCGAGGAAGGAGGGAGCCTCACGATTCTCGCCACGGCCCTCATCGAGACTCAGAGCAGGATGGATGACTTGATCTTCGAGGAATTTAAAGGCACAGGCAACATGGAGGTGCACCTTGATCGCTCCATTGCCGAGCAGCGTATTTACCCGGCGATTCATATCGTCAAATCGGGCACCCGCCGCGAGGAATTGCTATACCATCCCGACGAATATGAGCGAATCGTCGTGCTGCGACGCCAACTCTCCGAGCTTCCCGCGGCTGAAGCCATGGAAGTGCTCGCAACCAACCTTCAGAATACCAAATCGAACGCCGAGCTTCTCCTGACGGGCCTGCGCGGTTTTTAGGAAGGTGCTGAGAAGCCCTGGCGTGCCGCATAGAAACTTCACCCCTAAGCCGATTGGTGCATTCTTTTCGTTATGCTTATCACCGTCTATCAACTGGAACACAGCCCCTATTGCATTCCAATCACACGCGCGCTCGGAGCCCTTCGCCTGCCGTTCGAAACGCGAAACGTTTCGAACGCCGACCGGCGGGAAATTATCGAGGTTACCAACGGAGCGTACTATCAGGTGCCGGTCCTCTGCCATGACGGTAAAGTCATTTTCGAATCTTCGCCCTCCTCCATTGACGTGGCGCGCTACGTGGACCGATCGTTCGCCTGCGGGCGCCTGTTCCCTCCGGCATGGGAAGGTCTCCAGCGCATCGTGATCCCTTATATCGAGGAGAACGTCGAAAGCGTAACTTTTAAGCTCGTGGACCCACATTATCTCCGCGCAATTGGAGATCCCGTCGAACGCGCCATGGTGCGACGCCACAAGGAACGAAAATTCGGCCCCGGCTGTGAGGAGCGCTGGGAGACAGGAACGGCCCGCTCTGCAGATTGAAGCTGAGCGGCTGCTCTCCCCATTCGACCAGACCCTGGCACACACGCCATTTCTTTTTGGCAATCAGCCAATTTTTAGCGATTTCGCGCTCTTCGGAGTTCTCGGAAATCTAACGTATCGCGAATACAACTCCCTTCCCGCTTCACTACTGAATCTGGCAGGTTGGTTCGAAAGAATGCGAACCTTCCAATACGAGCCAAGCGCTGGGAATTGACCCGCAAATTCGCCTTTCGTCGTTCGTCGGATTGTTCGTCCTCGATTCCCCAACCTAAGGACTCATACCTTAACCGCAAAGACATCATCGGCCCTGACATCCAGGCAAAACTCGGCGAGAAGGCGGGCAAGGGCCTCGAGGTCCGCGAGATCAATGACTTCAACCGGCGAGTGCATGTAGCGGTTTGGCAAACCGATGCAGACTGTCGGGATGCCGCCCCGCTGCACGAAGATCGCATCGGCATCCGTCCCCGTGAAGCGCGGATTCACCTCGAACTGAATCGGAATCTTTTTCTCCTCGGCAATCTTGCGCAGGCGTTCCACGAGCACGGGATGGTTCGCGCTGCCGAAGCTGACGACCGGACCGCCCCCGAGTTTCACGTCGCCATGCTTGGGCTTTGAGCAGATGGGAATGTCTGCGGCGTGCGTCACGTCCACGACCAGCGCAACGTCGGGGCGCACGCGATAGCCGGCCATTGTCGCGCCGTAAAGGCCGTTTTCCTCCTGAATCGTTGAGACCGCCACGACGCTCGCACTCAACTTCTCACCCTCAGCGGAAAGATGCCGGAGCGCCTCCGCCGCGGACCATGTGCCGATCCGGTTGTCGCAGGCCCTTGCAGCAATCCGATCCCCGGCCAGTCTGAGGAGGTTGCCATCCATCGTCACTGCGTCGCCGACATGCACCAGTTTCTCCGCCTCCGCCTTCGATCCGACGCCGATGTCGATGAAAACTTCATGAAATTCTGGGACCTTCTTGCGATCGTCCGGCTCTTGCATGTGAATCGCGAGGTGACCGGTCACACCCGGAACCGGGCCGGCGAAGCCGTGCACGAACACCCTGCGACCGCGAAGCATAGCCCGGTCGACACCCCCAATGCCCTTGAAATACAAAAAACCATCCTCGCTAATATGCGAAATCATCAAGCCAAGTTCGTCCGAGTGGCCGGCCAGAAGGATCTTGGGTGATCCTTGCGGATTGAGCGTCGCGAAGACATTTCCGTAAGCGTCGCTCTCGATCTTGTTCGCGAATTGCTCGGCGTAGGCAGTCCAGACACGCTGCCCACGAACTTCGAAGCCCGAAGGTGAAGGAGTCTCCAAAAGCTGCTTGAGAAAATCGAATGAAGTATCACGCATGAAGGCAAATCTTCGCGGAAAAAATTCTGCTGCAAAGTCCGCATTTCACACGATTGTCCTTGGCACGGATCGATCCATTGAGGTCGCTCTAGCGAATGCCGCAAAGGAGAAATCGCGCGGCTCGCCGACCTAAGTATCGTAACGAAATCACTTTACAGCGGGAAGCCAAATGAAACAATAAACCACAATATATTGTGGCCGTTGAAAATTAAATCCACCATATATAGATTTCTATTGACTCGATCTCCCTAGTCTTGCACTGTCTCAGGCACCGTTGGAAGACAGGGGGAAGGAACACGGGATTGGGCACCGGCGGAACGCCCCCACAAGAGAGAGACACCGACACATGACTACCACCACGATTACGCTCGGAGACCGTCAATTCGACCTCGATCGCAACAAGGCCGAAGCGGCATACGCAGCGAAGCGCGTAATCAATGGCCGGCAAACGATGTTCTTCAACATACTGCCCTTGAAATATCAATGGGCCTACGGGCTTTACAAGACGATGAAGGCGAACCACTGGGAGCCCGAGGACATCCAGATGCAGAAGGATTGCGAGCAATGGCGCGACCTCACGGGTATCGCGGACATCGAGCGCTGGATCATCAAAATGGGAATAGGCTACTTTTCAGCCGCGGAAGGCATCGTCGGAGACAATATCCTTCATGTTGTGCGCGAGGTCGTGACCGCGCCTGAGCTCAAGCTTGTCCTGGGCCGCCATGCTCATGAGGAAAACATCCACGCCGACAGCCTCGTGTATATGATCAGTTCGCTGGGAATCAATCCGCACGAGTGCGAGGCGATGTTCGAGGACATCGCAACAATAAAGGAAAAGACCGATTTCGTGGTAAACAACAGCCGTAAACTGCGCCGCGACATCGATCTCACGCGGACCGAAAACAAGCAGGCCCTAGCCAAGAACGTCTTTCTCTTTGGTCAATGTATGGAAGGAACGCAGTTCTATGGTCTCTTTGGAATGGTACTGGCCCTTTACAGGCAAAATAAGTTCCCGGGCATCGGCCAAATGTTTCGCTACACCCTGCGCGACGAGTCAAACCACATCGAACTCTTTCGCAAACTCTTCATCGAGTTGGTTGACGAGAATCCGGACGTTTGGACAGACAACTTCCGCGAAGATCTGCGCGCCACCATGGCTGAAGCTGTGCGTCTCGAGAAGCGGTTCATCCAGGATTGCCTGCCGGTTCATGCCGTAGGCCTGACGACCGATGAGTTTCTTGCCTATATCGACTACATCGGCGACCGCCGCCTCGAAGGTGTCGGCTTGCAGCCTCTCAATGGCCCCAGCGCAAACCCTCTCCCGTGGCTCGCCGAATTGATGGATATGAAAAAGGAAGCGAATTTTTTCGAATCGAAAGTTACCGAGTACCAAAAAAAATCCTCCCTCGCCCCTGTGTCAGATGACGAACTCTAGCGCATATGTGAAGTTTTGAGCAAAAGATACTCTTCCACATATGCGACCGTCCGCGAAGGCTTGCAAATCTCAAATCTGAAAACTCCCCATGCTCCGCCATATCTCTCTTGCAGAAGACCTCGCGCTGAAGCGCTTGGCAACAACGCCGCTTGACCAAAAGCCCGGCTACGCCTGGCGCGAAGCGCTGGGCGACGCTTCGTTCGAGACCGCGCTTCCCGAGGTCATCGTAATGCGCGGCACCGGAGACGAAAGGCAGTTCAACCTCGCCGATGTTGCCGATGAAATCGGTGCCGCCCTCACAGACCTTCTCCTCTCGCGTGAGGAAAAAAATATCTTTAACGAGGAAAATCGCGCGTTCGTCGCAAACGTCGCCCATTCTGTCGCCACACGGCTCCTCGACCACATCCGGGAGGGCCATGGCCTCAAGCTTTCGGAATACGACCTTTCCCTGCTCATTGAAAAGGCTCTTATCGAAAACGACGCGCATGATGTTGCCAAGAGCCTAGTTTTTAAGCGGTCCGCCAAAGGCTCCAGACATGCTGGCGAGATTGCGAGCGATCCAGCGGCCTCGGCGCCTATCACCGTGCGCCTGATCCGCCGCAACGGCACCGTAGTGCCTTGGAACGAAAGCAAGATTGAAATTGCGTGCCGCAAGGCGTTTCTCACCACCAAGGAAGACGCCGAAAGCGCCATAAAGATCGCTCGCGCGGTAACCGCCCGCATCCGCCGCGGCGATCGGGCCTTCGTACA
Source organism: uncultured Verrucomicrobiae bacterium (assembly GCA_963847295.1). Taxonomy (GTDB): domain Bacteria; phylum Verrucomicrobiota; class Verrucomicrobiia; order Chthoniobacterales; family Terrimicrobiaceae; genus DASTFP01. The sequence goes on along the minus strand of CAWJZG010000016.1, from coordinate 19,930 downwards.
CATCGAGGATGTGCAGGACATGGTCCAGGAGGAATTGATGCGGCAGGGATTCTACAAGGTCGCCGAAAGCTACATCCTCTACCGGGCCCAGCGCACTCGCATGCGCGAAGAAGCCGCCCAACCTGCGCCGGATGCCGAGCAGGACTCCCTTGTGGTCGTCCGCGGCAAGGACGGACAGAGCGTGTTTTGGGACGGCAGCGAACTCAAGCGCCGCATCCAATTCGCCGTAATTGGCCTCGATCTCTGCCTGGATGAGCACCGCATCGAACGAGAGCTTCGGCGCTCCGTCGGCGCCGAAATCAGCGAGGAGGGACTGCGCAGCACGATCATCTTGAATGCCAGGTCGATGATCGAAAAGGATGCCGACTTTGCCAAATTCGCCGGACGCATCCTCCTCTCCTACATCTATGAGGAGGTCCTCGACTGGAGCATCATGCGCGACGGCATCGAGGGCCTGAAGGAAGCCCACCGCAAGGCGTTCAAGAGTTACCTCCGGCACGGCGTCGCTATCGAGCGACTCAGCCCGAAGCTCCTCCAATACGATATTGAGAAGCTGGCTGATGCCCTCGACCCTTCCGCCGACCTCGACTTCGAATACCTCGGCATCCAAACCCTCTACGATCGCTATCTCATCGTCGACAAAACCCGCCAGCCCGCCCGCCGCATCGAGACACCACAGTTTTTCTGGTTGCGAGTGGCCATGGGCCTGTTTGTGCAGGAGGCAAGGGACCGGGAAGAGTGGGTCATCCGCCTTTACAATCTCTACAAATCCCGCCGATTCTGCTCGAGCACGCCAACCCTCTTCAACTCGGGCACCCCGCACAGCCAGCTCTCGAGCTGCTACCTCTACAAGGTGGATGACAATATCGAGAGTATCATGCTTCGCGGAATCGCCGAAAATGCCTTCCTCTCCAAATGGGCCGGCGGACTCGGCGGCTCGTGGACCGCCGTGCGCGGAACCGGGAGCTACATCAAGGGCACAAACGGAGAAAGCCAGGGTGTTATTCCGTTTCTCAAGCTCCACAACGACCAGCTTGTCGCCGTCAACCAGGGCGGCAAACGCCGGGGCTCTGGCTGCGCTTACGTGGAGACCTGGCATAACGACATCGAAGACTTCCTCAAGCTTCGCATCAACACGGGCGACGAACGACGTCGCACCCACGATCTCAACACCGCAAACTGGGTGCCCGACCTGTTCATGAAGCGCATGGAAGCGCGCGAGAACTGGACGCTTTTTCGCTCGAACGAAGTCCCGGATCTCCACGACGCCTATGGACGCAAATTCGAGGAGCGCTACACCCACTACGAACGGCTAGCCAAGGAAGGAAAAATCTACGGACGCGCAATCCCGGCGATCGATCTTTGGAAGGAAATGCTCAAAGCGCTTTTCGAGACGGGCCACCCATGGCTCACTTTCAAGGATCCGTGCAACCTGCGCTCGCCGCAAGACCATGCGGGTGTCATCCACTCTTCGAATCTCTGCACGGAAATTACCCTTAATAGCAGCGAGGAGGAAACCGCGGTCTGCAATCTGGGCTCGCTCATCCTGGACACACACGCCCGCGACGACGGCTCGCTCGATTTAGAAACACTTCGCGAGACCATTACCGTAGCCGTTCGCGCGCTCGACAACGTCATCGACATCAACTTCTACCCAACCGAAGCGGCCAGACGGGCAAACATGCGCCACAGACCCGTCGGTCTCGGCGTCATGGGCTTGCAGAATGCCCTCTTCAAAAGAGGTGTCGGTTTCGCCAGCCAGGAGGCCATTGAATTCAACGACGAGTTCATGGAGGCCGTCGCTTACTTCGCCTACAGCGCCTCCAGTGATCTCGCCGCCGAACGCGGCACCTATTCAAGCTATCGCGGCTCGAAATGGGATCGCGGTCTGCTTCCGCAGGATACCATCGAGATTCTCGAGAAAGAACGCGGCATCAAGATTGACGTGCCCCGCGGGGGCCGCATGGACTGGAATCCCGTCCGCGACAAAATCAAAAAACATGGCATGCGCAACTCCAACGTCCTTGCCATCGCGCCCACTGCGACAATTTCGAACATCACGGGCACCACGCCCTGCATCGAGCCGAATTACAAGAACCTCTACGTGAAGTCGAATCTCTCCGGCGATTTCATCGTGCTCAACCGAGAATTGGTCCTTGACCTCAAGAAGGAAGGACTCTGGAACGAGGAAATGGTCGATCAGCTCAAATACTTCGACGGCGAGTTGAAGGATATTGACGCCATCCCAGAGCGTCTTAAGCAAAAGCACGCGACAGTATTCTCTGTCGGTTACAACGCCATCATCGACGCTGCTGCGCGCCGCCAGAAGTGGATCGACCAATCCCAATCGGTGAATCTCTTCCTCGCGCAGCCTGAAATGAAAACGCTCAGCCATATGTATCGCCGCGCATGGCATGTCGGCCTCAAGACAACCTATTATCTCCGGACGCTCCAGGCCTCGAACATCGAAAAGTCCACAGTCTCGGTGAAAAAGGAAGTGAGCGGCATTGCCGGTGGCAAGCGGGAATTTACCGCCGAGGAGCAGCTCGCCTGTTCGATAGAGGCCATGCGCAACGGAGCCGAATGCGAGGCTTGCCAGTAGAAATGACTAGCCCATCGCGACGAAACTCGGACAGAATTGACGCGGTGACGAAACACAAGATCGAGGTGAGAATGGTTCACTACGGAGGCGTATGCAGCGTAACGACATTTCAGTGCGGCTATTCCTCGCGCGTTCGGCGAGGCGGGCTCGGGTCATGCGTTCCGCAAGCCGATTTGGCGGTTGGAGCTGATTCTGGGCGGGGGCTGCGGGGGAGTTCGAGGCCGAGCTGGGCGAGGAGATGAGTTTCTGGCAGGAGAGGTTTGGTTAGGGACGGTGGCGTTTCGAGCGTTCGGCGAGGCGGGCGCGGGTCATGCGTTCGCGCAGGCCGCCGTCCTTCACAAAGGCCTCCTCCAATTGGCGGAGCTGCTGATCAAGGAGGTAGTATGGTCAATGCTTGATGTCTCGAGCAATTTGCATGCGCTGTAGTTGCCGAAGACTCGAGCGCGGAGTGGCCCTTGGGCCATTCATCAGTTCCGCGAGCTTTTTGTCGCAGTAGTAGCGTGGAGACGCTGGATAGGCGATCGAAGATATCTTCGATGCGGTCCTCGTCACGGTGGAAGATCGGACGCTAGGCAGAGTCGCCTTTGAGCAGGCCAATCATCCCTTGGCGGCGATCGCCGGGTCGGCATGCTCGATGCCTTTCTTGAAGGTCTCGTAGCCGGCGTTGGGCTGGCGGTTTAGTTGCCGTAGACGCCGCGTGTGGGAGTGGTTTTTCGGCCATTCCTCGATTCCGCGCAGCCGGATGAAGTCGCGGTAGTCTTCGAGCAACTCCTCCAGACTTGCGCGGGCGACGTTGGTCAGTTTGATCTCGGTTTCCTTGGATGTGCCGGAGGCCCGGCTGCCTTCGAGGATGTTCTGCTTTCCAGAGCGGGCCGCTTGCACCATTTGGTCGAAAGTGCGGTCGCGCTTTTGCAGGAAGCGTTCGCAGAAGCTGTAGCAACATGTAGAGTTGCCAGACTGGGCCGGGCATCTGCGCAGAGGTTGGCGCAGCAGGTAGCGGCCTTCGCGACGGCAGAGCTCGCGCAGTTTTCCGTGCCGTCATAGACGATGCGGGCTTTCTGAAATGAGAGGAGGTTCTCGTAACCGCCATGAGGTGGGATAAGTGTTCGGGCATGGTTTCCTTTGAGAAGCGACCAAAGGGCGGCACAAAGATACCGAGCATCGCAATGCCGGTAAAATCGTTTATGTCGTTTTAGTCCCTTCCGTCGTTCTATTCACATCGCTACCTTCTCAAGACACGAAGCCGGGATCCGCTTCACGCGACGCGAGAAAGTCCTCCTGTTCCTGATAATTCCTGCTTAGTTTTCTCTATCGCTCAAATGAGTATGCATTTTGATCCCATTTCCGAGGCCATCGCAGACATCAGAAAGGGGCGCATAGTCATCGTTACTGATGACGCCGACCGTGAAAACGAGGGCGATCTCGTCATGGCAGCTTCGAAAGTGACGAATGCTAGTGTCAATTTCATGGCGAAGCATGGCCGGGGACTAATTTGCGCGCCGATCACCGAGGAGCGTGCCCGGCAGCTGGGGTTGCAACGAATGGTCGCCCACAACCGCGAAATGCATAAGACGGATTTCACAGTATCCGTCGACGCCGCAAGGGGCATCACGACAGGCATTAGCGCCAAGGACCGCGCATCGACGATCAAGGTGCTTGCTGCCTCAGACTCGCTCTCGACAGATCTTGTACAGCCCGGCCACGTCTTCCCGCTGCAAGGCAAACCGGGTGGCGTACTGAGACGCGCAGGTCACACGGAGGCATCCATCGACCTCGCCCGCCTGGCTGGCCTGGATCCCTCCGCCGTAGTCTGCGAAATCCTCAATGACGACGGGTCAATGGCCCGGCTGCCCCAGCTGCTCAAGTTCAAGAAAAAGCACGGACTGAAAATTTGCTGCATTCAGGACCTGATCGCCTATCGCCGCAAACAGGAAAAGCTCGTCGAGCGCGAGCAAACGGTCTCCTTGCCGACCGACTATGGAAAATTCGAACTGCACCTCTACCGTTCTACCGTGGACGAACGGCACCACCTTGCGCTCGTCAAGGGCAATATCGATCCGAACAAACCGACCCTGGTTCGCGTCCATAGCGAGTGTCTGACAGGAGACGTCTTCGCCTCGAAGCGATGCGATTGCGGTTCGCAATTGCACCAAGCCCTCACCCAGATCGAACAAGCCGGAGCAGGAGTTCTCGTATACATGCGTCAGGAAGGCCGCGGCATCGGCCTCGCGCCCAAAATTCATGCTTACAAGCTTCAGGAAGAGGGACTGGATACCGTGCAAGCCAACGAAAAGCTCGGATTTCCCGTAGACCTCCGTGACTACGGTCTTGGGGCGCAGATCCTCGTGGACCTCGGGGTGCGAAAGATTCGCCTGCTCACGAACAACCCACGCAAGGTCGTCGGTCTCGAAGGTTATGAACTGGAGATCGTGGAGCAAATTCCCATCCGCTCAACGGCCAATCCCCACAATGCAAGATATCTTGCCACGAAGAAGGCAAAGCTGGGCCACCTCCTCTGATCCAAGCGCATCTCTCGCGTGCCGCGAAAGATCGAGATGCGCCAACGAAAACACGGACCCGCCGATTGGACATTGAACTTGAGAGTGGGCACTTTTGCGCCAACATCTCTTCAGATGTCGAAGACTCCGTTCATCCGTCCGCGAACAACAACAAGGGCGAGCCTTTCTTTCGCCATAGTAGCCAGCCAATACAATAACACCTACGTTCAGCCCTTAGTGGATTCCGCCACTAGGGAAATCAACGAACTTGAGCCAGGGGCGCGCGTTTCCGTCGTCAGAGTTCCCGGTTCTTTCGAAATTCCCCTGGCTGTAAAGCTGGTCGCCATGCGGGGCAAATCCGATGTCATTCTCGCGCTTGGCGTTGTTTTGCAGGGTGAAACGGCGCACGCTGAACTTATCGCGCGGTGTGTGACCGGTGCCCTCATGAGTCTAGCCCTGGAATTCAGCGTTCCCGTCATTCACGAAGTTTTGCTTCTCAAGAACGAGGAACAGGCGAAGGCGCGATGCCTTGGAGTGGAACTCAACCGCGGTATAGAGGCGGCCCGCGCAGCCGTGTCCATGGCCCGGACGGTTAAGCAGTTGTCTTCAAAGGCGAATTAGAATCATGGGTGTCCGACGAGAGGGCCGCGAAGCGGCTGTTCAATACCTGTATCTTCGCGATCTAAACGGAGACAGCGATCTGCCCGCCTACTACAAATTTCGCGGCCTCAGCCCGAGCGCGCGTCGATTCTGCGACACACTCGTCCAGGGCACCGTCGAACACCAGCAAACCATCGACGATACCATCCGCAGGAACACTCAAAACTACGAACTCGCCCGGATATCTGTGGTCGATCGCAATGTGCTGCGAGTCGCGATCTACGAGATGCTCCACTGTGGCGAAATTCCGCCAGTCGTGTCCATCAACGAGGCCATTGAGATCGCAAAGAAATACAGCACCGAGGAATCCGGCCGCTTTGTGAACGGGGTCCTCGACCAGATTCGCGGCGCCCTGAACCGGCCGGCACGAACGGTGAAAGAATCGATCGATGATCAGTGATGATGAGGGCTGCCCCTCCAACTTAATGCAAGCTTCCATGCCATTTCACTCCTCACCTTTCACTGGTCGCCGCTGGAGCCTATGCCGCTCGGGTTCCTGAGAAATCTTGTCGCAAAGTTCACCGCGCAACCAGTGGACTGGGACGAACTGGAGGAAACGCTCGTGCGCGCCGACCTCGGCGTGCCGATGACCCTGCGCATCCTTGATGCGCTGCGTGAGCGCGGAAGCGAAGTTGACGCCGAAACCGCCGCTGAAGTTTGCCGAAGGGAAATCCTGGAAGTCCTGCCCTCCGCTGCGTCGCTAATCGGACCCCTTCCCGCGAAACCGAAAGCAATCCTCGTCGTGGGAGTCAATGGCACCGGGAAGACAACGTCCGCCGCAAAAATGGCCCACTGGTTCAAAACGAACCGCTACACCAGCCTTCTCGTGGCCGCGGACACCTTTCGAGCTGCGGCGATCGAACAATTGGAAATATGGGGCGAGCGCCTCGGCGTGGAAGTCATCAGCGGTCAGTATGGAGGCGACTCCGCGGCTCTTTGCTACGACGCATGGTCAAGCGCCTATCGCCGTAATATCGAGTTCCTCATTTGCGACACAGCGGGACGTCTGCATACGAAAGGCAACCTCATGCAAGAGCTTGCCAAAGTGAAACGAACGCTCTCGAAGCACGACTCCGACGCGCCCCACGAACGCTTGCTCGTCGTCGATGCTACAACAGGTTCGAACGCCCTCGTCCAGGCAAAGGAGTTCCATCAAGCGATCGGACTTACCGGGATCGTTCTCACCAAGCTCGACGGAAGCGGCAAGGGTGGCGTGGCCGTGGCTATTCAGCACGAACTCGAAATCCCCACTCGCTTCATCGGAACCGGGGAAAAGCTCGAAGATTTCGCAGTTTTCGACAGGGAAATTTTCGTGAATCAGATGCTCTAAATTATTGACGACGAGATGGCGCGGCACGCAGATAGCAATGCCCTCGAGGTCTTATCCGTGCAATCGCGGTGAAACACGGCACGGAAAAGCGCCCTTTCGCTTCGACAAGTAGTAGCGCGGGGGAGTTGCACCCCCACGCCCTCGCAGAACCGGACGTGAACTTCGCAGCTCATCCGACGCGATCTGCCACAGGTTGCCTCAAGTTTTTCGATAGACATTGTTAATCCTCGGTCACGTCGCGACCTCCGCCTTCACCATCCCTGTCTGCCCATTTTCTCCGACGAATACCTGCGCAGAGTCGCCGGCAGCACCCGGTGTTACCTCACCCCCTACGGATTGAAGGTCAGCCTTTTTCTGACCCGCCTCCACGCCCGGCTGCTACGCCCGGGCTTTGCCGTCTTGGAACCCGAAAACCCCTCCTCTCACCCGTTGCGTGCCGCCCTCCACCGCGTCGATCAAGAAATCCAGCACATGCTCGAAAACGCTCGCCTGCTTGCAAAAGCCGCCTAAAAACTTGCCTCGTTCTTTGCGATTTCGGGCCTTAAAGACAGTCAGAGGTCAAAATTGGTGGGCAGCATGACCACGTCGCGAATGGTCATCCCGCGTGGCCGTGTCAGCATGAACATCACCACATTGGCCACCTCGCTTGCTTCGATCAGGCTGCCTGATTCCTTTGCCTCCTTCAATTTCTCCTCCGGCCAGTCGGCGAGAAGCGCGCTGATGACGGGACCGGGCGAGATCGAGCCAACGCGGATGCCGTGCTTGAAGACCTGGCGGCGTACAGTCTGGACGAAGCAGTTTATAGCCCATTTGGACGACGCATAGACCGGCTCCCAGGGCGTGGGAAAGTGGGCCGCTAACGAACTCGTCACCACGATGTCGCCCGTACCACGCTCGATCATATGCGGCAGGACATCGTGGACGTTTTTCATCACCACGTTGACGTTAAGGTTCAGCATCCTGTCGATCGCGTCCGTGTTGGCATCGACCAAGTCGCCGCCGACATAAATACCGGCATTGGCGTGCAGGATGTCGAGCTGGCCTGCCTTCTCCAGGATCTGCGGCATCAGCGTCGCGCAGCTCTTCGCGTCAAGCAGATCGATGACCAGCGGAATCACCGCGTCGCCGTGCTTTTCGCGGAGTGCCGTTAGCGCCGCCTCATCGCGGTCGACCAGCACCACGCGCGCGCCAGCCGCAAGCATCGCCTCGGTGCTGGCCAGTCCGATGCCCGACGCCCCGCCGGTGACAGCGGCGACCTTACCTTCTAATTCCTTTGCCATCTTTTCTCTCCTCTTAGTGTGGGGTTGTCATGACCTGAAAGTGAACAAACATTCATATCAGGATTAAATACTCACTTTAAAATGAAAAAATCTGGGGGAGCTCGAGCCAGAACAATTTCTCGCCATATTGAGTAAAGGATCTTCATCAAAGAATCTTGTCATGTTGAGCTGAACGGTCAGTTTCTCGCCGGGGTGTGATGAACCAAACAGAAACTCTCTGATACCCTCCACGAGCCGTTAATGCCTTTTCAAGCCTCCGGCTATGCCGGAGTTTCTGACTCAGTTCCTTTCTGGTTAGAGTCCTCATTCACAGAAGGAACCTGGCGTGCTAGGGCAATATCTATCGCATCCAATAAGGCAGGGTCTACTTTGGCCCGTTCGGCTGTGACTGCATCTCGTCCGAATTCTTTTTGCGAAAGTGCCTTGGCTGCTTCGATGATCCAGTCCGCAGCCATCTCGGTCGATATGGTATCGGTATCAATAGCCAGGTCGAACTGTGATCCGTTATCCCATGCCTGGTTGTAGAACCTCGAGACGAACTTTTGCCGGGCCGTGTCGTCTTCTTTGACTCGTTGCTCAGCTCGCAAGCGGTTGGGTAAGTTTTCCCGGGCCATCACTCGTTCCACTCTGACTGAGAACGGGGCCTGGAGGCGCACGTTGAGGACATCTGCATACTTGCTCAGAGAGGCATAACCACCCCGCCCCAGTATCAACATATCCCCTCGATGGGCCAGCGCTTCCATTGTGTCATTTAACATCGAAACGATGAGCAGATTCCTCGCGTTTGCCAGATCCCAAACATTCGGTGGAGACGTATATAATTCGCCAAATTTTTCCAGCCCATATTGGCGGAATATCCCCTCCAGAACGCTTTTATTCACCAAAGTATACCCTAGAGCCTCGGACACTCGCCGGGCGATTTTGGCCGCTTCGCTGCCAATCAATCTGGAAATTGCAATCGTTTTCATCGGTGTTTTCAACTCGCCTTGCGACGCTGCAAGCAATCGAATGCTACGGCCAGCATCAAAACCGCACCCTTAATAACCATTTGCGCAAACTGGCTCACGTCAAGCAAGACCAGGCCGTTGCTAAGAACACCCAGGATCAAGACCCCGGCAACCACATTGGAAATCTTGCCGAATCCACCCGTCACACTAACACCACCGAGAACACATGCTGTCAACACGTCGAATTCCAGTCCTTTTCCAGACAAAACCTGGGCCGAGTTCGTCCGGGACAAAATAACGATACCCGCTATGCCCGCGAAAAATCCCGACAGCGTATAGACCAGATACTTTACATTATTAACTTTTATTCCGGATAGATTGGCAGCCTGTTCATTGCCGCCAACCGCGTAAAAATATCTGCCAAAATACGTCTTGTTGAGGATGAACGACCCAATCGCCAAAATGATCGCCATGATGATCACCGGAATTGGAATGGGTCCGATATATCCCTGCCCGATGATCGTGAAGGATTTGGGAAACCCGTAAATCGGCAGCCCCTTACAAATCATATACGCTAAACCTTCGATGATAATCATCATCGCCAGGGTCACGATCAGGGGCGGCATTCTAATATTGGCAATAATCCATCCATTAGCGAATCCGATCGCTGCGCTCATTATTAAAGCCAAAATGCTTGCCAAAATAGGATTCATCGCGGCGTTGACCATCAACCACGCTGCGACAATGTTCACCAAGGTAACCACCGACCCAATCGACAGGTCTATGCCCCCCAACAGCAGAACAAACGCGAAGCCGACCGCCGCAATGCCGAGCATAGAGACCTGCCTGGCAACATTAAGCAGATTGCTGGAACGAAAAAAATTCTCTGTGGCTATCGAGAAGAATATAATCAGCACCAGAAGCACGACATATATTCCGTATCTTTTTAAGAACTCTACAGCGCCAGCCGCGACTTTAAGTTTTTCGAAGTATTTCATTTGGAATATTCCTATGCTTTCTCAGGATCGGGACGCAAAGGCCATGATGGTTTCTTGATTAAATTCTGCTCTATTCAACATTCCGGAAATTCGTCCTTCCCGCAGAACGATAATTCTGTCCGACATTCCCATGACCTCCTCCATTTCTGAAGAAATCATCAGCACAGCCTTACCCGATTCGACCAGTTCATTCACCAATGCGTAAATCTCAGATTTCGCACCAACATCGATTCCCCGCGTCGGTTCATCGAAAATGACGAGCGTCGGTTCGGACGCCAGCCATCTGGCAATAATTGCCTTTTGCTGGTTGCCGCCGCTCAGGTTCTTGATCTTCTGCTCGATCGTCGGGGTTTTGATCCTCATGGCGTCTTTATAGTAATTGGCGATACGCTTTTCTTCTTTCGTATCGACCACGAAGAATTTGGATATTCTTTCAATGATCGCCATGCTGATATTGCCCCTGATGTCTACTTCAAGCAGCGCGCCCTGCTTTTTCCTGTCTTCCGGCACCAGCGCAATCCCGGTGTCAATGGCTTCTCGAGGCGATTTCGGATCACTCTGCTTGCCATTCAGGACGACGCTTCCGCCGGTTTTCCGCTTCGCTCCAAAAAGGACTTCGGCCAACTCCGTTCGACCTGCGCCAATCAGTCCCGCAAATCCCAACACTTCGCCTTTTCGGATTTGAAAGGTGACATCGTGCACCCCGTTGCCGGTTAACTTCTGGACATCCAGCAAAACCTCATCCGAAATGCATTCCTTTCGCCTAGGGTAGGTTTCTTTTAGCTCCCGACCAACCATGAGTTTGACAAGGGCGTCCAGGTTCGTGTCCTTCGTGTTGAGCGTGGCGATTTTCTGACCATCCCTCAACACGGTGATCCGCTCTGTCAGCCTGAAAATTTCCTCCATCCGGTGCGAAATGTAGATGATCGTGACCCCTGAGGCCTTCAGTTTCTCCACCATTTCATAAAGCCGTTCCGCCTCGGCCTTGGTTAAGGGCGCGGACGGCTCGTCCATGATCAAAATACTTGCCTTTTGCGAGATGGCTTTGGCGATTTCGACGAGCTGTTGATAACCGACAGTCAGATTACTAACCAACTCGTTCGGATCGATATCGATATTGAACTGCTTGAAGATGGCTTCAGACTCCCTGACCATAGCCTTCTTATCGATAATGATCCCTTTTCTAATGGCTCTTCCCAGGAAGATATTCTCCGCTACAGAAAGTTCCCCCACCAGATTGAATTCCTGATAAATTACCCCAATTCCGTTTTCTTCAGAAGACGCGGGGGTGAGAGACGAAAACTCCTTGCCTTGGACAATTATCTTGCCATGATCCGGCACGACTGCGCCCGTGCAACTCTTGATCAAGGTCGATTTGCCTGCGCCGTTCTCCCCGACCAAGGCATGCGCTTCGCCTTTGACAACGTCAATGCTGACGTCGTTCAGCGCCACGACGCCTGGATATTTCTTCGTTATATTTTGTAACTGCAAAATATACATAATCTATTTATGCATCGCGATGCTATACCCCGTCACTTGAATGTATGGCCTGGCGATACCCGATGCGGACATTCCAGGCCATACACGCAAGGTGAATTCATACGGTTAACGGCTCACTTGTTGAGGTATTCATCAACATTCTCTTTAGTTACGGGAATCATTTCGCGATAGACCTCCTTCTTTCTCTATCGGTTTTCCAGAAGCCAATTGCTCAACCATGGCCGCAACTTTTTCGGCGATGACTTTATTGGTGCCAGTGATCGTTACACTCATTCTGACGCCCTCATTGTTCTTGATAGCGAGAAGTTCCGGTTGGGTTGCATCAGCTGCGAAGATGCCGAAGTCGTCTGTGATTTTGTTTCCTGCCTTGGCCGCTTCATTGGCACCCACCGAGCCACCGCCGCCGATGCATCCAACAACTTTTACATTAGGGTTGGACTGGAAGATCGTTTCCATCTTGGTAATGCCTTCAGCAGGATTGATGGCACTTGTCTCTGCGACGATTTTCGCATTTGGCGCCCCCTTGGTAATGGCCTCCTTAATACCATTTCCTCGTTCAAGCAAGATCGGCAACTGCGGGTAATTAAGGATGGCGACCTCTGCTTTGCCGCCCAGTTTTTCATTGATCCACTTGGCAGCCTGTTCGCCGATTACATTCCCCAATTTACGATTGTCGATCAGCCAAGCCATATCGGCGTTCTCAAGGTTGTCGTCCCAGGCGAGGACCTTTACCCCTTTTTCCCTTGCTTGTTTTAAAGCGTCTTCAACCCCCGCGGGGTCAGCTGGATGAACAATCAAAACATCGACGCCGCTTGCGACGAAGTTTTCGATTTGAGTGATCTGCTTGTTAACATTGCTTTCACAGGAAACAAAATTCAAACTTCCACCCTTGGAGTCGACCTCCTTTTTAATAGCCTGACAATAGCCTGCCCATGTCGGATTGCTTAGATCCTGTACGGCCATCCCGACTTTGACGCCTCTTGTCTTCTGAGCTAGCCGTTGTCAGGCCTACCATCATGACCAGCAGCACACCTAATAGGTTCTTGATATATTGTTTTTTCATTGGATTTGTTGATGTTTGATTGATTTTATGATCTGGGAAATCGCTTCTTCAGGCTCCTGAGCGGAGGTGGATGTCAGCGCCAGCGCCGAATCGAACTGACATTCTCGAGCCGAATCGCTTCGCTGATGCGGGTTTCGTAAATCGGTTTGTCGGGAAACGGGCCTCCCGCTGATCCGCACATCGCAGGTGAGGATGACGACGTCCGCCGATTCGATATTCGAATTGTTGAGCGCGTCGCGGGTTCCGACGAATCCCGGATTTCGATTCTAATCTCGCGCCCCATGGTACTAGTGAACAGAATGGCTGACAGGAATACGAGATGCTCTTTTCATGGTTCTCTTCTTGTTCTCGGCAGAGTTGAGGGGTTGCTTGGTAAGACGTTCTTCGCCGTGGGGCACAACGAAGAAGGATTTGTTGCGCTCAAATTATATCCAGCTTGAATCTTCAGTGAATAGCGCTAATTTGCGCAAAAAGTATCGCAATATGCGCACGCGTCGTAAGCGCACAGTTCTGCTAGCAATAACTTCCGCGACCCACCACGGTTTCTACCGGGGCGCATCGCGGTACGCGGTACAGCATCACTGGCATGTGGTGGCCGATACAATCTACGCGTCGATGGTCCCGATAGGGTGGAAAGGCGATGGCATCCTCTCTTTTGTGGGATATTGGGAAGAGCTCGCCAATTACGTAAAGTCGGCCGACGTGCCCGCGGTTGAAATTTCGTCCGTTCGCCAGGATTTAGGCTTGCCTTATGTGGGTGAAGATAACGAGGCGATAGGCCGTCTGGCTTCTGAGCATCTTCTTGAGCGTAATTTCAAGAGCTTTGCCTGGGCTCCATTCTGGGACGATCAAGTGAACGAAGAGCGCTATCTCGGTTTTTCACGATCCCTACAGGCCGCTGGATATGAGTGCCTTCGACTGATTCCAGTAAGCAATCGTAAAGCGGCCTCCCGCAGCAGGCACCTAAACTGGACCTTGCGCCGCAGCTCGTTGATCCGCGCGATTCGCTCGTTACATCATCCTGTCGGTATCTTCTGCTACAATGACTATGTTGCTACGGATATCATGGACGCGTGCATTGAGGCAGGAATCCATATTCCGCAGGAAGTTGCGGTCATTGGAGTGGATAATGATCCAATCCTTTGTGAGTGTGCGCAAGTGCCACTAACCAGCGTACGACACGATCTTGAAGGAATGGCCTATCAGGCAGCTGCCTTATTGGATCGATTGATGGAGGGTCAGGCGGCGCCTATAGTGCCGAAGCGGATAGCGCCAAAAGGAGTCATAACTCGAAAGAGCACAGATGTGCTCGCCATTGAACATCCGGAGGTGGCTAAAGCCAGCCGCTACATACAGGCCAATTTCGTTCGAAAAGACTTGTCGGTTTCTTCTGTCGTCGAAGCCTGCAACTTATCTCGCCGATTTTTGGAAAAGGCATTTCGAAACGAGCTTGATCGCAGCATCTTGGCCGAAATTCAACGGGTCCGCATGAATCATGCGCGCACGCTGTTGGAATCCACGAAGTTGGCAATTGCTACTATCGCGATGAAATCCGGGTTTGGAAACCTTAATCATTTCTTCCGCGTTTTTCGCACTCATAATAAAATGACCCCGCGTGCATTTCGTCTGGCGAACAAGAGCGCAGCATGAAGTTCGACGTAGTCTCCTGAATAGATCGAGCTTCCGTAATGAACCGTTGGACCGACAGGGCTGCATAACGCTAAAAGGATTGTCTAATTATCGAGAGCATTTCAGCGTCGGTCGGGATTTTGGGATTTTTTGTGTAATCTGGAAGCACCATCGACTGCTTGGCGAGTGCGGATAATTCCTCCTCCGAAACACCCAGCTGCTTCAACGAGTAGTTTAGCTCGATGCGAGCCAGAAACTTCTCAAACAATTCTATGCTCGATCTGAGCTGCCATTTCATCATCGGCCTGATGTAGTGAAGTGTCCAGAATCCGCCCGAGCTTCGCAAACTGGGGTATCGCGGATTGCCAGGAAAACTTCATACACGCCCGATAGATACTGGCGAGCGCTGCGCCGTGAGCCACGCCCGGGTACATCCCGCCGATTGCCATAGCAATTCCATGAGGCAGAGTGGTTCCGGCGGCGCAAATGGACAGACCAGCCAAGGTGTCTGCCCAAGCTAAACTGCTTCGACCCCTAAGATTGTGGCCATCCTGTATTAAAGTTGGCAAATCGGTGATCACTCGTCGGATCGCTTCCCATGCCACAATTTCCGACATCGGATTACTGCCTGGGTTCAGTGTCGATTCAAACGCGTGGCAGAATACATCGAATCCCGTAACAGCCGTGATTTTGGCTGGAAGTGATAGCGTCAATTCAGGATCCACCAACGCAACTCGAGGGATTAGATGATTGTCGTAGAGAGCCGATTTATCCCGAGTAGCAGTTTGCGTCACTACCGCTACCTGGGTGACCTGCGAGCCCGTGCCTGCGGTTGTTCCAACCGCGACTATCGGAAGGGTCCGGTCGGTCGGTTTGTTCTTGAAGAAGAGATAGTCCCAGCAGGATCCTTCGTGAGTTGCCTCCACTGCGATTGCTTTTGCAGAGTCGAGGCTCGACCCTCCCCCAATGCCCAATATGACGTCTGGCCGAAAGGCCTTCGCGAGCTTGGCCCCGTCTGAAACGATTTCGACTGTCGGATTAGGAATAACACCATCAAAATGCTCGAACTCGATGCCTTCCTTCGCCAGAAACTGTTCGGCTTTGTCGTAAATGTCGCGGAGGGGGCCGGTTTTCTGTTCACTCACGACCAGACATTTGAAGCCGAACCTAGTTACGATCGATCCCAATTCGGCGAAGCGTCCACATCCAAATATGATTTCTGTAGGGTGCTGGTAATTAAAAGGTTTCAACTCGTTTCCTCTCTCTCAATCCAATGCTGAAGTTGCCGTGAGGTGTAAAGCATTCGTTGTGACGGCAAGCGGCTACGCGGCTTTGAATTCCTGAATGATCTCCGGCGGCAGCAAGGGCGTCGCTCCGTCGTGCGAGGCAACGAAGGCGCCCACACGACAGGCATCTTCCAGAACCTTTTGGGTGTCGGTTCCACGTGTTAGTCCGACCATCAGGCCCGCCATGAATGAGTCGCCCGCGCCGACCGTGTCCTTGATGGCCACTTTAGGAGCCGGGCGCACAGACCAGATTGCCACTCTCCCACAGCGCCGCGCCCTCGGCTGCCCTCGTGACGCAGATCCGTGAGGTATTGGTTGCTTTCGCCAAGGCTGCGCAGGCTTCGGCAAGAGCATCACGGACTTCGCGGCGTGTTCAGCGTCGCTTCGCCGGTACTCACCCAGGAAGCGAGCTTGCCAACTTCGTCATCGTTGAGTTTGATGACATCGGCACGCTTGCGCGAGGTCCATGACCAGCTCCGGTCGGCCGAAGGGAGGACGCAGATTGACGTCGAAGAATTTCATGGGGCCTTCGATTGCCAGCAGGCGATTCAACTGATCGAGGTTGTATGGTGATCGGCCTGCGAGCGAGCCGAAGATGAGCCCGCGGGCCTGCGCAACAGCTTCCACGGCTTCCGGTAGAACTCTAATCTCGTCCCAAGCCACCGGTTGAACGAGTTCGTAGGTCGCATTCCCGTTGGCATCCACAGTTACCAGCACAGTTCCGGTGGCAAGACCGATGCGCGCACGAGTCACGAACTGCGTGTTGACTCCTTTGTCTTCGGCCACCTTCAGAATCTCGTCGCCGAGCGGATCCTGGCCGATCGCTGAGATCAGCGACGCGGAGACACCCAGCTGGACGAGGTGAGCGGCGACGTTGAATGGCGCTCCGCCAGCATGCCGCCCGGAGGGCAGACAGTCCCAGAGAATTTCGCCAAAAGTGTAGAATTCGGTGTTCATAAGCGGGAGAGGTTACGCCTGGCGCACTTCATACGGCATCCGGCTCGTAGATGAACACGAGGTCCTTGTCCATGGCCTTGGGGTCAGTGGAGCGCTCGAACACGAGAAGCCCGCGCTTCGGCCGCGAGCGTCAAAGTGGGCTCTAGTAAGGGTATCCGCATTTTAGATGGGATTTCGCGGGTTAGGTCACGTAGAAATTCGTAGAAGTTCAGGCTGGCACTCTGACAAAATCTTTTTGCGCTCGTATACTGTTCTTCGGTAAGTGGTTGCTTGGTAAGACGTTCTTGGCCGTTGGGCACGGCGGAAGATTCGTTTTGGAGGGAGCTTGTTGCGCGCAGTTATATGCAGCTTGAATCTTCGATGAATAGCGCTAATTTGCGCACAAAACCTCGCAATATGCGCACGCGTCGAAGCGCACAGTTCTGCTAGCAATAGCAATATTCTGCATCCCGGTTTCCGCGTGAAAGTAGAACCCTCATTCCTGGGCCGACTAATAACAATTAGACCGCTACCGAAAGCCCCTCGCATTGACCCATCACTCTCCTCCTACATCACCTCTCGCATGACCATCCCGCGCGCCCTCCTGTTCCTCCCCCTCCTCGCCTGGGACGCCCAGCAACGCATCCGAGTTGTTGCAGTTGCTCAGGTACGCGCTGCCACTGTTCCCGAAGGAGAACGGGATCACCCTGTCGAATTTCGTCGACCCAGCGGCGGATCAACTTTTGCAGCCCAGCAACTTCGTGACGGACGGGCCCATCCGTCGCACTGCAAGAAGCGTCTCGACGCAAACACATCGGCGGACCGCAACGACCCGAACGCGTTCTTCGATCTCCCTGAGCTGGACACTTGAGAGCAAGGGGTGATCAGGCGACGGGCGTCGTGGAGACTCAAGGGGACACCTGGACGGATGCAATCGGTTTTAAGCGACTTGTGCCAGCGCTCGATCTTCCCGTTGCTCTGCGGGTAATAGGGCGAGGTGCGCACATGGGTCAGACCGGCAATGCGGATGAACTCCTTAAAATCGCGGGCAACGAACTGCGGGCCGTTGTCGGAGATGATTCGAGGTTTGGCGCAGGGATTTTTTTCCAAGCCACGTTGGAGGATGATCTCCAGGTCGGCCTCGGTCATGGCCTCGCGCAGCTCCCAGTGAACGATGGAGCGCGAGCAGCCGTCGAGCAGCGAGCAGAGATAGAAGAAGGTGCCCGAGATGTTGATGGAGGAGATATCGACGTGCCAGTGCTCATGGGGCGTGAGTGGCTGCACAAAGCCGGTGCCTTTAAGTGAGGGCTTCGGCTTCCAGAAATCGAGCAGGCCGGCGCTCTTGAGTACTCGGGAGGTGCTCGCGGGGCTCACCGCCACGATGTCGCGATCATGCATCATGAAGGTAAGCCTGCGGTAGCCCTCCAGAGGGAACTGATGCTGGAAGTCGAGGATTGCATCCTTTTCCCACTGCTCGAGCCAGTGATCGCGGGGAACGAGGGCATTGTGTTCGTTGACTTTGCCGTAGCGATCCTTCCACTGGTAATACTTGGAACGGGAGAGTTCCATCCAGTCCACCAAGCACAGCGGGCTGATCTCGCTGCGGGCAGAGAGCCGCTTGATGAAGTCGATGACCATATCACCGGTGTCATGAGCAACCCAGCGTCCGCTTAGCTCTCCCCAAGCTCTTTTTTTGTGCGCACCAGTTCCTCGACAACCTCGGCGAGCACTTCGGTCTTGTTTCTGAGCTTGGCTTCTAGCGCCGCAATCTTATCCTCTTCTTTGGACAAAGATTGGGAGCGGGGCCGCCGACTCTCAAAGGCTGCGGCTCCGTTCTCAAAAAAGGCTTTCTGCCACTGGTAAAAGAGCGTCGGGTGCAGCTTGTGCTTGTCGCACAGATCCGAAACCGGCACGTGTTCGATGAGGTGTTCGCGCAAAATGGCCACTTTCTGTTGCGGAGAAACTGTCTGCGGGTGCTTTCCATGAGGGATCCTTTCGGATTTCCCACTCATTAGCGCCTCGGCCCGCTTTTTCCAATTCCGTCTGAAGCTTTACACTAATACCGTGATATTCTGTGCGCTCAGTTCTTCTGCGTTGCGGCAGGCAGATCGCTCTTGTGAACGGTTCTGTAGCTGTCACTTTATCCGAGAGCATGACCGCCGTCAATTTGCCCAAAACACGCAGGTCAAGCAGCGACAAACTCCTCGACGAGCTTAACATCGCGGGGCGTCTCTCGAACTGAATTAAGTTTGGCGCAGCCGCTATTGCAAACTCCGCCATGCGCCGCTCTGAAATGACCACAGTTGATCTCGGTCGTGTCCTTTTGAGGACGTCCAAAGCTGAAGTCGCCGCTGACGTCCAATGTCCGTAATTCCAAAATTGCCAGAATTTCTGCAAATTTTTCTCGAACAACCCGATTGATCTATATGGGAGAAGGGCGCCCCGGGGCAAAACCCCGGCCCCCCCTCTCGAAGTGTCCAAAGGAACATTCGGGTCCCCTGCGCGTATCTAAGGTATGAGGGGATGAATCCGGAACCCCGGATAAAATTACTGACGACTCCGTTGGATTAAACATATATCGACTAATAGCCCTCGCTTCGAGAGGGCAATGATATCTGCCATTAGCCATTTAGTCCCAGGTTCAGTCTTTACAGGCTTGCTAGGAACTCGATGAGCAGGTCGTTCACCTCGTTTGGGCGCTCCTGCTGGATCCAATGTCCGGCGCCCGGCACCAGAATCTTCTTTCTCAAGCCCGGCATAGTTTCCTCCAGGCTGTCGAAAGCTTGCCTATACATCGTGATTACCCCGTCGAACTCCCCTGCTATGAAGAGCGAGGGCTGACGAATCTTGGCTCCGCTGAGAAATGGTGTCAGTTCCCAAAGCCTGTCTATGTTTCTATACCAATTGATTCCGCCCCGGAAGCCGGTGCGCTTGAACTCTTCTGTGTAGAAGTCCAGATCCGCTTCAGTCAACCACGCAGGGAGCGTTTCCGGCACTGTGCCGATGTCAAGAAGCGTCTCCGATTTGTCGAACAGAAAACGCCAGCGCTTATCCGGCGTTGTATCGCCCGATGCTGAGTAGAGCCACATGAGCATCGTCTTGCGCACGTCGGCTTCGAGCTCATGCTCTGCCTTGCCTGGTTCTTGGAAATAGAGCTGGTAAAACTGCTTCTCGCCTGGCATGTGTTTCATCGCCTCAGTC